>NZ_JAHUTO010000004.1:0-341398 GCF_019209925.1 Corynebacterium sp. TAE3-ERU30
GTACTGCACCCGGGAGGGTGTGGGAGAGTAAGTCACCGCCGACCTAAAACTACAAACACCGCACAAGGGCGGGGGAGAAGACACACCACACCAGGTGATGCTTCACCCCCGCCCTTCGGCATGCCCAGACATTGCCCGCGCCAACAATTATATTATGTCATTGCAACATCATTAGGTTACACAAGATAAGTCTAGTAACATTCGTGGGTGTAAGAATACGTTTTTCGCCGGCTGGCGGGCTGTTATGGCTCGACGCTGGTTCCTCATACAAAGGTTAATTTATGGCACACAGCAGAACCCTCGCCGCAGTCCTCGCGGCCGTCGGAATCGCTTTCGCCGGGGTGCAGCCCGCCCAGGCCGAGGTCCAGGTTCCCTCCATCGATATGGCGGAGCCGGGTGGAGTGAGCGTCGATACGCTGCTCGACTGGGCGAGTAGCCAGTCCGAGGATGTACAGCAGGCTATCGCGGCGGTCATGGAGGAGGCCGAGGATACTGACCTCGCGGCGCTGTCCTCCGAAGTGCCCCAGGCCTTCACGGACACCAAGGCTGTGCAGAGCGGGGACTCCACCAAGAAGAGCAAGTTCTACTATCCCGCCCCGGTCCTCGGCTGCGGTATCGGGGATCTGCCGGTGACCGGGGCACTGGCCACAGTGCAACCCGGCCCCAACTACGGCTCGGGTCCGGTGTTTGGCAAGCGCAATCTCCTGAAGCCGTATATCCCCGCTGGGCATGCCTATTTCCATGTGTTCACCGCGGATGAGCGTCTCGCACCGTCGGTGAAGGGCACGGACATGAAGGTGGCGTGGCTGAACCTGAAGACCATGAAGGGCGGCGTCAACGACCTCGATGAAAGCTTCCTCGGAGCGAATGTACACGCCCAGACCTCGGCGCTGGTGAACACCGGCTCCGGTCCCGTGATTGCCGCCATCGCCGGCACCATGGCCTATGGCGAAGATAGCTGCACGGTACTGCCGACCGTGGGCTCGACCACCGTCTCTTAATCTGTCCTGACAGAGAGAGCACAAGGGGGCCGGATGCGATCGCGTCCGGCCCCTGATCGATGTTGTGGTGCTAGTCCGTGATCGCCTCGAGCGGGCGCGTCCGCGCGGCCGTCGCCGCCGGCCAGAGCGCAGCGAGCACGCCCACCAGCATGGAACCGGCGAGCATGATCCCGACGGTGCCCCAGGGGATGACGATCGCCGTAAGCCCGGTGTCTTTCAGATTCTCGAGGAAGGCGCAGCCCACGGCGATGCCGACAACGGCACCGACGACGGCGCCATAGAGGGCGATCACCGCGGATTCCAGATAGAACATGATACGCACCTGTCGGCGCTGCATGCCGACTGCCCGCAGCATGCCGATCTCTTGGCGGCGCTCGATCACCGAAAGCGCGAGGGTATTCACGATACCCAGAATGGCCACGATCACCGCCAGCGCCAGCAGCCCGTAGAGAATGGAAAGCATCCCGCGCACCTCGCTGGCGGCTTGCCCCTTCACCTCATCGGGATCCTTGACCGAGGTCACCAGATCCCGATCGACCTCCTTGTCTAGCGCCGCCCGCACCTGGGCGGGGCTAAAGCCCGCCGCGGCGTGCACATAGATCTCTTGGGGCACCAGGCCCGTCTGATCGATGAGCTCTGCGGCGCTGGCTCGGGAGAGAACACCGCCGTACAAGGTGGAGGAATCCACTAGGGCCGTCACCGGCACCTCCACGTAGCTGTCTTGGCCGCGGATACTCACCCGCGCCATCTCACCCAGCCCCACCTGCACGTAGTCCGCAGCGGTCTCGCTGAGGATAAGGCCTGGGGCGTCAAGGTCGATCTCGCCGCCCACCGCGGTGAATTTCACGCTATCGAGCATGGAATTATCGGCCACCGGGGTGGTGGGCGGCCCGAAGTCATTGCCCATGGACACGTCATTGACCATGAAGGGGCCGGCGGAGACCACCGATATGGAGTCCACCTCGGGCAGGGCGGCGACGCGCTCCGCGGTGTCCTCCGGCATGCTTATTCCGGCGCCGCGTTCGCCGGTGAGCACAAAGTCGGCGGTGATGGAATCGTCCACGATGTCCTCGGTGGAGCGCTGCATAGAGGCAGCCAGCATGCCGATAGATGAGACCATGATCAGCCCCAGGGTGAGGGAGAAGGCGGTGGCCGCAGTGCGGTGCGGGTTGCGCTGCGAGTTGGTGGCCGCCAATCTGCCCACCGTGCGGAAGGGAGCGCCGAGGATCCGGCCCAATCCACCCACCAGGGGGATGGATAGCGCCGGCCCGGCCAGCCATAGTCCCAGCACCAGCGCCAGGGTTCCGGCACCCACCAAGGACAGCGGTATGCGCAGGGCCTCGGTGTCGATGAGAACCGAGACGATGCACAGCACAGCGCCACTCAGTAGCGCCGCGGCGCCGGCCAGGGTGCGCCACTTCAAGGAGGCGCGGGTGGGCGGCTGCGGCCGCATGGCCTGGACGGGGTGAATGGACCCGGCTTTGCGCGCCGGCGCCCATGCCGAGAGCACAGTGACCACCAGACCCACGATCACCGGAGCGATGATGGTGGTGGGGGTGAGCGATACGCCAGCATCGGGCAGGCCCGCGTCGGAGCGATTGAGCAGCCAGGTGATCAGCCGCACGAGCCCCACGCCGGCGAGAACGCCAAGCAGCGAGCCCACCAGTCCGACCACCACGGATTCCGCCACCACGGAGCGGGTGATCTGCGTGGCGGAAGCGCCCAAGGCCCGCAGCAGCGCGTATTCACGGTTGCGCTGGGCCACCAGCATGGCGAAGGTATTGGAGATGATGAAAGTGCTCACCAGCAGCGCGATGCCGGCGAATGCCCACAGGAAGTAGGTGACGAAGGAGAGGGCGGACTCGATACGTTCATTGGCTTGGTCTACCAGGTGCTGCCCGGTGCTGACCATGAAGTTCGGCAGGGCGTCGGCAAGCTCGGATTGCACGCTCTCGGCGGCGTCCGGGTCCTGCAGTGTCAGCGCGGCGAGCTGGGCATGCTCCCCATCGGTGAAGTGGGCGCGATAGTCCTGCTCCCGCAGCGCGATGGAGAGCCAGCCCGCCTGGTCGGAGGGGGCCTCGTAGATGCCGGTGACCTCTGCGTCGAGGCGGGTATCGGGGACCAGTACGGTCACGTGATCGCCGATGGAGATGCCGCCGCGCTCAGCGGCATTGCTGTTGATGGCGATCTGTCCCGCCGCGCTGGGCCGTGCGCCCTCGACGATAGTGCCCTGGCTGGGGATGTCCTCGCCGTGGAGAGTCTCCGGTGGCACGAGGGCAATGGCCTGGGTGGGAACCGCTCCGCTCTGGATGCGGGCGCCATTCGGGTCGGTGAGGATCACGCTGGAGTCGCGACCCTGGATGGACACGGCGCGCACATCTGGGCGGGCGCGCAGCTCATCCACCTCCGCGAAGGGGATTCCCTGCGGCGAGCGCTCGGTGCCGGCGACCACCACGTCAATATCGTCGAAGGCGGTGGTCAGCGCCGAGTTCAGGGAGGAGGACAGGGTCGAGGTGAACATGGAGGAGCCGGCCACGAAGGCGGTGCCGAGTACCACGGCGAGCACCGTCAGCAGCAGCCGGAGCTTATGCGCGGCCACCGAACGCAGCGAGATCGTGCGCATGCGTGGCGGCGTCATGGTCGGTGTCGCCATCTACCGGCCCTCGATCCCGGCCATGATGGACATGATCTTCTCGGTGGTGGGCTCGGTGATGTCATCGCGGATGCTGCCATCGGCGAGGAAGATCACCCGGTCCGCATAGGCGGCCGCCGCCGAGTCGTGGGTGACGATCACCACGGTCTGGTTGAGCTCGTCCACCGCCGCCCGCAGAATCCGCAGCACCTCGGTGGAGGAGTTGGAATCGAGGTTGCCGGTGGGTTCATCGCCAAAGATGATATCTGGCCGCGACACTAGGGCGCGGGCGACGGCCACGCGCTGTTGCTGCCCGCCGGAGAGCTCGGAGGGCTGGTGGCGCAGTCGATCCTTCAGCCCGAGCCGCTCGGTGACCTCGGTGAACCATGCTTCATCGACGCGCTGCCCGGCGATGCCCACCGGCAGGGTGATGTTCTCCGCCGCGGAGAGCGTGGGCACCAGGTTGAAGGACTGGAACACAAACCCCAGGCGGTCGCGTCGTAGATTCGTGAGGGCGGCGTCGTTAAGCTGCGAAAGCTCGGTCTCCCCGATATAGGTCTCGCCGCTGCTCGGGGCGTCGAGCCCAGCCATGCAGTGCATGAGCGTGGATTTTCCGGAGCCGGAGGGGCCCATGATCGCGGTGAAGCGGCCGCGCTCGAATTCCACGGTGACATGGTTCAGCGCCACCACCTGGGCGCTGCCCTCGCCATAGGATTTGTATAGGTTCACGGCGCGGGCCGCGGGGATGGTGGGCATGGGGTCCTCGCTCTCTACCGGGGTCAATGGATCGTCATTCACGGCGCTTATCGACGCTCACTCGCGGAATATCCCGCCGTACTGGTGCTAAATCTACGCTGCTGGCCGGTGAAGGGATCGGTGAACGCCAGATGGGTGGAGCACAGCTGCAGGGGTGTGGCGTAGTTCTCGGGCTCATCGGCTGCGACCGTGGGATAGAAGGGATCGCCGAGGATCGGCGCCCCGGCCGCGGTCATGTGCAGGCGCAACTGGTGGGTGCGGCCGGTGTGGGGGTGCAGCTCATAGCGGGCCAGGGGTGGCTGGGGGCCATAGTCGGCTTCGAGGCGCTGCTGCTCGGCGGCGCTGAGCGGGGTCACGGCCAGCACCTCGGTGATCGCGTTGATCGCCGCGCCGGGCAGCTCCACGGCCTGGATCTCACCTGGGGTTTTGTGGATATGGGAGCGCCACACCGTGCCGGGGGTGATCTCCGCGTGTAGCGGCGCGATGGCCGTGTAGCGCTTGTCCACGGCCCGCTCGGCGAAGAGTCGCTGGTAGGCGCCGCGCACCTCGGGACGGGTGGTGAACATGAGGATTCCCGAGGTGAGCCGGTCGAGGCGGTGGGCCGGCACCACATCCATATTGCCGGTGCGACGGCGCAGCCGCACCGTGGCGGTTTCGGTGATGTGGCGCCCGCGCGGCATGGTGGAAAGAAACGCCGGTTTGTGCACCACCAGCAGGTTCTCGTCGTGGTGCAGGATAGGGCAGTCGAAGGGGATGGGCGGCTCTGGGGCGGGGATGCGATAGAACCACAGATCGGCGCCCACGCTCACCATGTCCTGCGGGGCGTAGGCGCGGCCGGTGGGGGAGACCACTTCGCCGCGGCGGAAGCGGGCGAGTATGGCCGCTTCATCGTCCTCGGGGTGGCGGTGGCGCTGGTTGAGCACCACGTCGGTGAGGAACTCGAGGGCGCTCACCGCCCCGCGCGGGGTGTCCGGCAGGCGGACGCGGGACGGGGAGAGGCCATCCTTGACGGGCAGAGGGGGTTCGCGGCGGCGCCGCCCAGAGGAGGAAGTCATCGTAGTGTTCAGCGTATCTAAAAACCGTGCTGTTACGTACGTGTCCATGTTGTTTATTACCATGAGTGAGACAGTGCCGCCGCGTTGTGCGCTGGCCGAGCGAACTCCACGCTGAAGAAGAAGCGGAAAGAAGATACTGTGGCGAAGTTTTTGTATCACCTCGGCAAACTGTGTTTTCGGTTGAAGTGGATCGTGGTTCTGCTGTGGGTGGGCATTCTAGCGGCCGTCGGCGTGAGCGCCGTGGCCTTCCAAGACGGCTTCGATGATGCCTTCTCTATCCCCGATATGCCCTCCAGTGAGGCGGGGCAGATGATGGAGCACAACTTCGAAGGCGGCGTCTCCCCTGGCTTCGCCACCGATGTGGATTTGGTGTTCCAGGCCCCGCCGGGCGAGAAGCTGGCGGATCCGAAGAATCACGAGGCCATCCAGAAGGTGATTGACTCCCTGCGCGCGGATCTGCCCGAAGCCGCCGAGGAGCGCACCTTCGGCAACCCCGTGGATGTCAATCCCAAGCTCATCGAGGGCGTGGTGGAGCAATCCGTGGAGAAGGGCCTGCCCCGCGAACTCGCGGAAACCAATGCCTACTTCCTCCGCGTGCTCAGCGATGATGGCACCATCGGCACCACCCGCTTCGCCTTCGATGCCCCCGCGCCGGGAGATGTGAACCAGGAGCAACGCGATGCGGTGAATAAGGCCATCGAGCTCGGCCGCGAGGCGGGAATCACCGTGGAAGCGGGCGGCCCGGGCTTCGCCGAGCCCATTGAGGTGCAGTCCAAGTCCGAGATGATCGGTCTCGGGGTGGCGCTGATCGTGCTGCTGTTTACCTTCGGCTCCGTGGTGGCCGCCGGCATGCCGCTGATTACCGCGGTGATCGGCGTGGGCATTGGCGCGCTCGGCATTGTGCTGGGTACTGCCGTGGTGGATCTGAATAACATCACGCCCGTGCTGGCGCTCATGCTCGGCCTGGCCGTGGGCATCGATTATGCCCTCTTTATTCTTTCTCGCTATCGCGCCGAGTTGGACGAGAAAGGCGAGGAGCAATCCCTGGAGGAGTCCGCGGGCATGGCCCTGGGCACGGCCGGTTCGGCGGTGGTCTTTGCCGGCCTGACCGTGATTATCGCCCTGGCGGCGCTCACCCTGGCGAAGATTCCCTTCCTTTCCTGGATGGGTATTGCCGCCGCGGCGACAGTCTTTGTGGCGGTGCTGATCGCCCTTACCTTCATCCCCGCCCTGCTGGGCGTGCTCAAGGGGCGCGTATTTGGGTTGAAGATCCCCGGGCTGCGCTCCACCAAGCGCGAGGCAGGCCCCTCCTATCAGCGCAGCTCCGGGCTGGCCTATCGCTATATCACGAAGGTGCAGCGCTATCCCGCGCTGGTGCTGGCGGCGGTGACCATTGGCCTGAGCGCCTTGAGCATCCCCGTCACGCACCTCGATCTGGCGCTGCCCTCGGACTCGGTGGCGGAGCGCGATACCACCCAGCGCAAGTCGGCCGAGCTCTTGGCGGAAGGATTCGGCGAGGGCAAAAACGCCCCCTTCCTCGTGGTCATGGATGTCAGCGATATGAACACCCAGGCCGCGGCGCTGAGCTCCTATCGTGCCGCCGCCGGGATCCCGGAGGATGCCGGGGTGGAGCAGCTGGCCCCGCTGACCTATCAGATGGCGGCGGAGAAATTTAACGCCAACGCCGATGTGGCCCACGCCCAAGTGGTGCGGGTGAATAAGGCCGGCACCTCCGCCCAGATTCTGGTGACCCCGCGGCTGGGCCCCAATGATCCGCTCTCCACCGAGCTGCTGCACGCACTGCGCGCCCAGGCCGATGACCTGCGCCGCAGCCTCGGCATCGAGATCGGAATTACCGGCCTGACCGCCGTGCAGCAGGATGTGACCACCAAGCTCGACCACGCCATGCCCATCTATCTCTCCGTGGTGGTGGGCCTGGCCATCGTCTTGTTGCTCATGGTCTTCCGCTCGCTCATGGTGCCGCTGGTCGCTGGTCTCGGCTTCCTGCTCAGCGTCGGCGCCGCATTCGGCACCACCATCCTCTTCTGGCAGCAGGGGCTATGGGGCATCGTGGACACACCCGGGCCGATCATTTCCTTCATGCCGATCTTCCTCATCGGCGTCACCTTCGGCCTCGCGATGGACTATCAGGTATTCCTCGTCACCCGCATGCGGGAACGCTATATCGAATTGCAGAAACACCCCGAGGAGAACACCACCCCCTTCAGCTTGGTGGATGCGTCCACCGTCCAGGGCTTCCTGCTGGGTTCGCGCGTGGTCACCGCCGCCGCGCTGATTATGATGGCGGTCTTTTTCGCCAATATCACCCAGCCGCTGCCCTTTGTGAAGATCTTCGGTTTCGCCCTCGGCGTCGCTGTGCTTGTCGACGCTTTCCTCATCCGCATGGCCCTCGTGCCCGCCACCATGTTCCTTTTGGGCCGGGCCACCTGGTGGATGCCGCGCTGGCTCGATCGCATCCTGCCCTCGCTGGATGTGGAGGGAACTAGCCTAGAAAAAGAGATGGAATCGACGGCGAGTGGGCGTCGATAAGCAGGAAAAGAGCTATAGCCATGAACTACTTTGATGTCACCAATCGCCTCGAGGGCCAGCACGGTCGCGCCGGGGTGATTCACACCCCGCACGGCGATATTGCCACGCCCGCGTTCATTCCGGTGGCCACGAAAGCCACCGTGAAAACCCTCACCCCGGAGCAGATTCGGCTCAGCGGGGCGCAGGCGATTCTCTCCAACGCCTATCACCTCTACCTGCAGCCCGGCCCCGATATTGTGGACGAGGCCGGCGGGGTGGCCGCCTTCGAGAACTGGCACGGGCCCACCTATACCGACTCCGGCGGATTCCAGGTGATGAGCCTCGGCGTGGGATTTAAAAAGGTGCTGGCCATGGACACCTCCGGGCTCGATGCGGGGGATATTCGCGCCCGGAAGAAGGACCGCATGGCGCTGGTGGATGAGGACGGCGTGGATTTCCGTTCCATCATCGACGGCTCGAAGCACCGCTTCACCCCCGAGGTGTCCATGCAGATCCAGCACCAGCTGGGCGCGGACATCATGTTCGCCTTCGATGAGCTCACCACCCTGGTGGATACCCGCGAGTATCAGGAGCAGTCGGTGGCGCGCACCCACCGCTGGGCGCAGCGCTGCCTGCTCGAGCACGAGCGGCTCTCCGAGGAGCGCCAGCACCGGCCGGAGCAGTCGCTCTGGGGCGTGGTGCAGGGAGCCCAATATGAGGACCTGCGGCGCCAGGCCGCCCGGGGGCTGGTGCAGCTCTCGAATGAGCAGGAAGAACAGGGCCAGCGCGGCTTCGGCGGCTATGGCATTGGTGGGGCGCTGGAGAAAGAGAATCTGGGCACCATCGTCGGCTGGGTATGCGATGAGCTGCCGGAGGATCGCCCCCGCCACCTCTTAGGCATTTCCGAGCCGGACGATATCTTCACCGCCGTGGAATCCGGGGCCGATACCTTCGACTGCGTGGCGCCGACGCGGCTGGGGCGGCGCGGCGGGGTCTATACCCTCGATGGCCGGATGAATCTGGCCGCCGCCCGCTTCAAGCGCGACTTCAGCGGCATCGACGAGGAGCTCGGCGGCTATGTGAGCGAGAACTACTCCCGCGCCTATATCCACCATCTGCTCAAGGCCAAGGAGTTTTTGGCCGGCACTCTCTGCACCATGCACAACCTCTACTTCATGGTGGGGCTGGTGGATCGTATCCGGGCGTCGCTGGAGGGCGGCTACTACTACGAGTTCCGGGATGAGTTCATGGGGCGCTACTACGCAGCTAAGCGCTAGGAGCTGCGCGCGGGGGAATCCTGGGTGGCGGTGGCGGCGATAATGTCCTGCCTAGCGCGCGCCACCCGGGAGCGGATGGTGCCGACGCGGCAGCCGGCGATCTTGGCTGCCTCTTCGTATTTATAGCCCAGTACCTGGGTGAGGATGAGGGCCTCGCGGCGGTCCGGGGGGAGTTTTTCAATCACCATCCGCGCATCGATCCACTCGGGCAAGGCGGCCGGGGTGGTGGAGCGGGGGACGTCATCGATTTCGGTGATGGATTTGCGGGGGCGCGCCATATCGTGGCGCACGCTATCGACCCAGACGCGGCGGGCGAGGGAGAGCAGCCAGGTGCGGGCGCTGGACTTGGCGGCGAACTTCGGCAGCGCCTTCATCACGCGAAGATAGGTTTCCTGGGTGAGGTCATCGGCGTGATCGCGGCCGGCGAGATGGGCGAGCAGGCGCCAGACATCTGCTTGGGTGGCCTGAATGAACTCCGTGAGGGCGGCTTTATTGCCGCGCCCAGCGGCGAGTGCGAGTTCGGTGACGTGCTCGTCATCGCGCTCGGGGTTCCCTGCGCCGGCGGGTGCTCTCATACCTGATGATCCTAGCAAAACGGATCGCGAACTAAGGCTTGCCTTCGGTAATACCTATGGGTTAGGCGATGATTAATTGGAATTTTAGATACAACGGGTATACTTATTAAGCAGTAGCCATCAATTAGATGGCGCCTATAAAAATTCCTTTGAGGAGGACCCATGGCTGAACAGCACAATTCTGACCTAGATGCCATCGTCAACGGCGGTGCCCGCACCCCCGGCGGCGAGCAGACCACCCGCCTGAATGGCGCCCCTGTGAGCAGTGAAAACCACTCCGTCACGCAGGGCCAGCAGGGCAGCGTCGACCTACGCGACGTGCACCTGCTGGAGAAGCTGGCCCACTTCAACCGTGAGCGCGTACCCGAGCGCGTGGTGCACGCCAAGGGCTCCGGCGCCTTCGGCGAGCTGCACATCACCGAAGATGTGTCCCGCTATACCTGCGCCGATCTCTTCCAGCCGGGGCGCGTCACCCCGATGCTGGCGCGTTTTTCCACCGTGGCCGGCGAGCAGGGCTCCCCGGACGGCTGGCGCGACGTGCGCGGCTTCGCCCTGAAGTTCTACACCCAGGAGGGTAACTATGACCTCGTGGGCAATAACACCCCGGTGTTCTTTATCCGCGACGGGATAAAGTTCCCGGACTTCATTCACTCCCAGAAGCGCCTGCCCGATACCGGCCTGCGCGATGCCAATATGCAGTGGGACTTCTGGACCCGCACCCCGGAGTCCGCCCACCAGGTGGCGTACCTCATGGGCGATCGTGGTATTCCCACGAACTTCCGCCATATGGACGGCTTCGGCTCCCACACCTACCAGTGGGTGAATGAAGACGGCGAGCGCTTCTGGGTGAAGTACCACTTCAAGACCCAGCAGGGCTGGGAGTTCTGGACCGATGAGGAGGCGGAGGCCGCCGTGGGCGCCAATGCCGATACCTCCCGTGAGGATCTCTTCAACGCCATCGAGCGTGGCGACTACCCGCGCTGGGACGTCAAGGTGCAGATTATGCCCCTCGACGAGGCTGAGGATTATCGCTGGAACCCCTTCGACCTCACCAAGGTGTGGTCCCAGAAGGATTATCCGCTCATCGATGTCGGCTACTTCGAGCTCAACCGCAACCCGAAGAACTTCTTCGCCCAGATCGAGCAGGCCTCCTTCGAGCCCAGCAATCTGGTGCGCGGCATCGGCTTCAGCCCGGACAAGATGCTCATCGCCCGCAGCTTCGCCTATGCCGATGCGGCCCGCTACCGCGTGGGCGCCAATGCCCACCACCTGCCGGTGAACCGCCCGTTGAACGAGGTCAATACCTACGCCAAGGATGGCGCGATGGCCTATGAGTTCAATGATCCTTCCGATCCCGTCTACTCCCCGAACGCCTACGCCAAGGGCGCCGGTACGGACGACGATAAGGAGACCTCCGGTTCCGGCGTGACCGTGGGCGTGGCCGGGGATCTCGGATTGTGGGATGAGACCCACGGCACCGACTTCACCCGCGGCGCCTATGTGCAGCACCCCGAGGATGATGACTTTGCCCAGCCCGGCATGCTCTACCGCGAGGTGCTTGACGACGCCGCCCGCGAGCGCATGGCCGGCAATATTGCCCGCGCCATGGCCGGGGTGAGCGAGCAGGTCGAGCAGCAGGTCTATGAGTACTGGGGCAAGGTGGACCCCCATCTCTCCCAGCGCGTCAAGGAGCTCTTCACCCAGAGCTAAGACCGCGCGCAATGCCCGCCCCTGTGTGCCGGGGGCGGGTTTTTCGCGTCTGGGGTAAATGGTGTTCACCATCGCAGAAACCCTAGGAATGTGACGGGTGACTCACTACTGTGTGGCGTATAACACTTTCGCACAGTAGTAAGGAGACTCCCATGAAGACCATCAACCACTACGTCGGTGGCCGCGAATGGGCGGGCAGCTCCACTGCCACCCAGGACGTGATGAACCCCTCCACCGGCACCGTCCAAGCCCAGGTGCGGCTGGCCAGCACCGCCGATGTGCAGGAAGCCATCAATAACGCTCGAGTTGCTCAGCCCGAATGGGCCGCGTTGAACCCGCAAAAGCGCATGCGGGTGCTCATGGAGTGGATCCGGCTGATCAACGAGCACATGGATGAGCTGGCCACCGCGCTATCGCTGGAGCATGGCAAAACCTTCGCCGACGCCCAGGGCGATGTCCAACGCGGCCTCGAGGTGGTGGAAGTATCCCTCGGCGCCCCGCACTTCCTCAAAGGCGAGTTCTCCGACTCGGTGGGCACCGGGGTGGACACCTACTCCATGCGCCAGCCGCTCGGCGTGGTCGCCGGGATCACCCCCTTCAACTTCCCCGCCATGATCCCGCTGTGGAAGGCCGGCCCCGCACTCGCGGCCGGCAATGCCTTCATCCTCAAGCCCTCCGAGCGCGACCCCTCCGTGCCCCTGAAACTCGCCGAGCTATTCACCGCCGCCGGCGGGCCGGACGGAGTATTCAACGTGGTGCACGGCGATAAACAAGCAGTGGACGCCCTCCTCGACTCCGAGGTGATCCAAGCGATCGGCTTTGTCGGCTCCACCCCAATCGCCCAGTACATCTACACCCGCTGCGCCGAGACCGGCAAGCGCGCCCAGTGCTTCGGTGGCGCCAAGAACCACATGCTCATCCTGCCCGACGCCAACCTCGACGAGGTGGCCGACGCCCTGGTGGGCGCCGCCTATGGCTCGGCCGGCGAGCGCTGCATGGCGATCTCCGTGGCCGTGCCCGTGGGCGAGGAGACCGCCACCGCGCTGCGCGCGAAACTGGTGGAACGCATCGAGGGCCTCAAGGTGGGCCACTGCCTGGACCCAGACGCCGACTATGGCCCGCTGGTGGCCGCCTCCGCGGTGGAGCGGGTGCGCTCCTATATCGACGCCGGAGTGGAGGCCGGTGCCGAGCTGGTCGTCGACGGGCGCGAGCGCGGCGCCACCGATAGCAACTTCCAAGGCGAGGACCTCAGCGGCGGCTACTACCTGGCGCCCACCCTCTTCGACCACGTCACCCCCGAGATGTCGATCTACACCGACGAGATCTTCGGCCCCGTGCTCACCATCGTCCACGCCGAGAGCATCGACGAGGCCCTGCGCCTGCCCACCGAACACGCCTATGGCAACGGCGTGTCCATCTTCACCCGCAACGGCGGCGCCGCCCGCGATATCGCCCAGCGCATCCAGGTGGGCATGGTGGGCATCAACGTCCCCATCCCCGTGCCCATCGCCTATCACACTTTCGGCGGCTGGAAGGCCTCCGGCTTCGGCGACCTCAACCAGCACGGCCCCGACGCCTTCCGCTTCTACACCAAGACCAAAACCGTCACCTCCCGCTGGACGCGTGACGACGCCGCCATCACCCCCCACTCCGGCTCCCACTTCGTGATGCCGGTCGTGGACTAAAGAGACAAGGAGAGAGCAATGACCACCATCGCTTTCATCGGCCTCGGCAACATGGGCGGGCCCATGGCCAGCAACCTCCACGCCGCCGGCTACACCGTCACCGGCTTCGACGTGATGGAACCGGCCATCACCGCCGCCCGCGCGGCTGGGATCGACGTCCACGAATCCGCCGCTGCCGCCGCCCGCGACGCCAGCATCATCATCACCATGCTCCCCAACGGTGCGCTTGTCGACGCCACCCTCCGCGAGATCATCGCCGAGCACCCCGGCAACGCGCTCTTCATTGATTCCTCCACCATCGGCGTCGACGAAGCCACCAGCAACGCCGCCACCGCCGCCGCGGCCGGGCACCGCTACATCGACGCCCCCGTCTCCGGAGGTGTGGTGGGCGCCCGCGCCGGGAAGCTGGCCTTCATGGTCGGTGGCGAGGCCGCGGCCGTGGAACAGGCCCGCCCCGTGCTCGAAGTCATGGGGGCATCCCTCACCCACTGCGGCGGCCCCGGCGCCGGCGCGGCCGCCAAGCTATGCAACAACATGATCCTCGGCATCCAGCAGATCGCCATCGCTGAGGGCATGGTGCTCGGCGAAAGGCTCGGCCTCAGCCCCCGCGCCTTCTTCGACGTGGTCTCGCACTCCACCGGCAGCTGCTGGGCGCTCACTACTAATTGCCCCGTACCCGATGTGGTCGAAAGCGCCCCCGCCAATAGGGACTTCGCCGCCGGCTTCTCCACCAACCTCATCTGCAAAGACCTCGCGCTGGCCATCGACTCCGCCACCCAGACCAGCACCGACACCCAGCTGGGCCGGCACGCCCTCGAGCTATTCACCCAGCTGCAGGACGCCGGGGAAGGGGAGCGGGACTTCTCCGTGGTGATCAACCAGGTGCGTGCGGCGCAGTAGTTAGCGTGGCTGCGGGTGGCCGTCGATAAGCGACTGCAGCTGGGTGGCATAAAAGCCCACCAGCTGCTCGTGGGGAAAGGAGGCAAACTCCACATCCCCGCAGCGGCGCATCAACGATAAGCCCGTGAGCAGGGACATCGCCGCCTGGGCGCGCAGCCGCGGCGCGGGAAAAGGATGCGGGGCCTCCGCCGCGATGCGGTCAGTGAGCACCTGCAAAATATCGCGCTGAATACGCTCGCCGATCGCCTGCAACGACGCCAAGGAACCATCCGCGATCGTCAACGCCCGCACAATCGAATAAGGCGCAGCCCACGGTGCCGTCAGCGTCTCCTCGATCGCGGTGGCACCCAGCTGGGCAAAAGGGCCCGCGAACAGCGCCCGCGCCGACTCCGAAAAATCGAGAGTAGCCGCGAACAGGTTCTCCTTGCTGTGAAAATGCTTCACGATCAGCGCCGGCGACACCTCCGCCACCTGGGCGATCTCCTTCAACGACACCCCCGCGAAAGAGCTCTCCGCAAACAACTCGCGGGCCACCACCAGAATGCGGGTGCGGGCGTTCGCCGAATCAGTGCTCATGCCCCGCATTATAAGTACACCGGCCAGCGCCGGTGCCCAGAAAGGCAGAAAACATGGTACTCGGACTCAGCGGCATCTTCCTCTCCCTGGGTGTACTTCTCGTGCTCGCGTACCGCGGGCACTCCGTGATCATCGTCGCCCCCATCGCGGCACTGCTCGCGACACTACTGTCCGGAGCCCCACTACTGGCCACCTACACCCAAATCTTCATGCCGGCGCTCGGCGGGTTCATTATCAGCTTCTTCCCGCTCTTTCTCAGCGGCGCGATCTTCGGCCGGCTCATGACCAGCTCTGGACTCGCCGCCGACCTCGCCCGCGGCATCTCGGCGCTCTTCGGCCCGCAGCGCGCCATCCTCTCCACCGTGCTCGCCACCGCCCTGCTCACCTATGGCGGTGTGAGCGCCTGGGTGGTGGCCTTCACCATCGTGCCCATTGCCACGCCGCTATTTCGGCAGGCGGGGATCCCGAAAAGGCTCATGCCAGCGGCGCTGGCACTCGGCACCATCACCTTCGCCATCGCCGCCCTGCCCGGCAGCCCGCAGGTACACAACGTGATCCCCACCCGCTACTTCGGCACCACCGGCTACGCGGCACCCGTCGTGGGGCTCATCGGCTCCATCGCCATGTTCGCGCTCGGCATGGCGTGGCTCAACCGGCGCGCCCGGGCGCTCATCCGCGCCGGGGAGCCCTTCGGTGATGATGAGCCTGAGGACACTACTGAATCGAGCACCGAGCACGTGGCGCTGCGTGGCCTGCGCGGACTGCTGCCCATTGCAGTAGTGATCGTGATGAACTTCCTCTTCATCTACGTCCTCAGCGAGGCCATGGACTTCTCCTACCTGGACTCGGAGAAATACGGCTCCACCACGATCGACGCCGTCCGAGGGCTGTGGAGCGTCGTGGTGGCGCTGGCCACGGGCATCCTGCTGATCATGGCAATGCGCTTCCGGCACGTATCCGAGCTCGTCGCAGACCTGTCCGAAGGCGCCAAAAACGCGATCCTTCCCGCGCTTACTACTGCCTCCGAGGTGGGCTACGGCGCGGTGGTGGCCTCCCTCGCCGTGTTCGCGGTGCTTCGCGACGCCATCTTCGATCTCGCCCACAACGCCATCCTGGTCGGCATCACCTCGGTGGCCGCGATCTCCGGAGTCACCGGTTCCTCCTCCGGTGGGCTATCCATTACCCTCGAAGCCTTCGGCCCCGACCTAGCGGCGCTCGCGGCACAACAAAACATCGACCCCGAGCTGCTGCACCGGCTCATGGCCATGGCCTCAGTGTCCTTCGACTCCCTGCCGCACAACGGCGCGGTGCTCACGATGTTGCTCGTATGCGGAATGACGCACCGGCAATCCTACAAAGACATAGCAGTAGTATCCGTGGCCATCCCCATCGTGGTACTCACCGGCATCCTCGGCTGGGTGATGCTCCTCGGCTAGGGGCTGTGGATAGAAAAAGGGGTTATGCACAGGATGGCGTCGATAAGCGTGCAGCGTGATGACAACGCGGGGCGGGTGGGCCACGATGTGAGCCATGACCACCCTGCAGCGCGCCCGCGCCGATCTCGCCGCCGCCCTCGAGGCCGCCGAATCGGTGCTCACTACTGCCAGCGACGCCGAGATCGCCGAGCAGTGGGAGGAGATCGTCGCCATGGATGCGCTCATGGGGCTCAAAGCGCACATCGACGTGCTACTCGCGCACCGGCTCGCCAACGGACTATCCAGCGTGGTCGCCGGAACGGGGAAATCCGTGCGGGTGCTCGAAGAAGACTTCGGCTGGTCCCGCAGCCGCGCCACTACTGTCTCCACCCAGGCGCACCGGCTCTACGGACCCATGGTGGATGACGCCACCGAGGAAGACGACGAGGTCCGCGCCCGCCGCGCCGAGGCCGCCGAGCTGCGCACCGCCAGTGAACAGCTGCTGCGCCAGGCCCTCATCTCCGCAGAAACCCGCACCGTCATCGAAACGAAACTCGCCAAACTCAAAACCGACAACGCCCTGATCCGCGAAACCCTGCGCAATCAGCTCGTCACCTACGCCACCACCCATAGCTACGCCGACGTGCGCGCCGCCGCCATCGAACGCGTCCGCACCCTCAACGCCCGGCTCGGCGCCAACCCCGATCGCGGCCGCCGCAAGCGCTTCTTCCGCATTACCCGCACCGATGAAGACGGCACCTGCTCCATCAACGCCAAACTCCCCGCCGCCGCCATCGCCGACTTCAAAGCCCAACTCGACGCCGAACTCCGGAAGCCGCGACCCCACGGCGATACCCGCACCTTCGACCAGCGCAGCGCCGACGCCGCCTGCACCGTCATGAACCGCGGCGACACCAGCCGAAGCAGCGCCATGGTCTTCAGCTTCTCCGCCAAAGACTTCGACCGCGACGACCTCATCGCCGCCGGCTACACCCTGCCCACCAACACCGGGATCAACCTCACCCTCGACCAGATCGAAGAACTCGGGGCCAACAAATACGGCTTCTACGTCATCCACGACCCCTCCACCGGGATGGCGCTGCGCGTCGGCCGCATGCGTCGCACCGCCACCTTCGCCCAACGGCTCGCCCTCTTCGCCTCCGAAGGGGTGTGCTCCCACCCAGGCTGTTCCACACCGCTGTCGCGATCCGACATCCACCACATCACTGCGTGGGAACACGGCGGCACTACTGACATCGAAAACCTCACCGCGAGATGCCGCACCCACCACACCGACAACGACGACACCCAACGCGACCCGCGAAGACACCACGCCCGCCGCGACCCCCACACCGGAATCGTCGGCACCGCCCGCGGCACCCCGCACCCATCGGTGAACATCAACAACGGATACGCCGCCTCCCGCGCCGCCGGCAGACGCATCCGCAACCAACCATGGCCGCCCGGGTGCGAACCACCCGCGAGCTAAACCCCTAGTCGCCTCAGCCCCTCCGCGCCCAGAATGCGGTGGGGCTTCAGGTGCGCGCAAAACAACCCCCAAGGATCAGGATTCCTTGGGGGTTGGTGGCGAGAACAGTACTACTGTTCAGACACCTGCGGATCGGGCTCAGCGGCGGAGCCTTCAGCAGGCGCATCGTCCTCCTGCTGGGAGGAACGCTCCTTGGCCAGGCGCACGCGGTCATCCACAGAGACACCGTAGATGGCGCGGGCCAGGTAGAAGCTGGAGACGCTTACTACTGCCAGTAGGAAAGCGATCGAAATGATGGCGCGAACGAGGTTATTGGGGTCAAACCCCTTGGTGGAGAAGTCGTTCACCAGGTTCGCGATAATCAGCAGTGGTAGTGCTACTCCCGTGAGCGGGCTCAAAAGATTCACGCGGGTCAGCGCATCCTTGGCCTCCCAAATGGAACGCACGGTAACCATGGCAATGAATGCGGCCAGGAGCACGAGGGCTCCGACGATAATGTCGCTGATGGTCATGACTACCTCCTGCCTTTCGAAAGGATGCGGGCGAGCGAAACAGTAGTGAGCGCACCCATGATCGAGGCCAGGAGGGCTACCTCATAGGCGATGGATACGGGGTGCGTGAGGGTCCAGATGAGGTAGATGCCCAGCATGCAGTAGAACACCATGTCGGCCAGTAGTGCGCGGGTGCCCGGGTCCTGGGAGCGGATGGCGAGCGACAGCGCGATGGTCAGCGCGATGGTGAAGGTGGCGATGCCGAGGTAGCAGATGATCTCAAGAACGCTCATTTCTTGTCTCCTTTCTGCTGCTGTTGCCGTTTGGCGGCCTCGATACGGGCTTGTTTGACGCGGTCGACGCGCTTTTGCTCTTTGCTTTTGGCGCTGTTTTCGTCGAGTTCCGCGAGCGGGAAGTCGATATCGTTGCGGTAGCCGTCGCCGACGTTGCCGGCATACATCCATGCGCTGTAGTGCAGGGGTGTGTCTGCGACGCGGGGCGCCAGTTTTTCTTCCATGTGCGCCAGATCGGCGATCACTTCGGCGGGATCGGATCCGTATACGGCCTGCACGAGCAGGATGTAGCCGGATTCGGATTCGGCGCCGTCGATGGTCTCGACGGGCCGGAAGCCCACGGATAGGGTGCCCGGGGTCATGGTGATGGAGGTGGAGAACAGCGTGCGCTCCCATTCACCGGTGACCCGCACGGGATAGTTGACGATGATCGGGTCTTGGGTGTTGTTGATGCGAACCGTGTCGATTGCGACTTTGCTTGCCGACGCAATCACTTGGCCAATCAACCAGATGGTGTAGCTAATCCAGTGCATTGTTGTCCTATCCTGCCGCCCCGGCGACGACGCCGACGGCCTGATCGAAGTTGTCTAGGACTGCCTGCTGGTAGCTGCTCACGTCCAGTAGTCCTTCGCTGGCGGTGAGCACCACATCGAACATGGTGCCGGCGAAGATGAACATGGCGAAGGACAGCAGGATCATGACGGCGGCCGGCGCGATGATCGGTTTTGCGATCACGTAGTCGGCGGGGAACTGGGAGGTCTGCATCGGCTTGCCCCAGAACACCTTCCGCCACACGCGCAGCATGCTCAGTAGTGCGCCCATGGAGGCCACGATGATGGTGGTGATCACGATCCACGAGGCAGTAGTGGCGGGGCGCGCCACTTCGGCCATGATGAAGAGCTTGCCCCACAGGCCCGATAGTGGCGGGAAGCCGACGATGGAGAAGGAGCCGGCGGCGAAGATTGCGGCTACGAGCGGGTCGCGCCGCATCAGCCCGGAGAGTCGAATGATCCGGCCGGTGCCGTAGGTTTCCTCAATCGCTCCGGAGGTGAGGGTGAGGGCACCGATGGTGATCATGTGGTGTAGGGCGTAGAGCAGGCCGGCGGCGAGTGCACGCTGCGGGTCCAGGGTGGTGAAGGCGAGCATGACCAGGATGAAGGGCATGCCGTTAACCATCTGGTAGGCGAGTACGCGCCGAATGGTGTGCTCGGCGAGGCCGGCGAAGCCGCCGACGAGCATGGAGGCCACCATCACCACGATGATGAGGGTGTTCCAGCGGTCGTCGAGGTCGAAGATCACGGTGTAGATGCGGAAGATCATGTACACCGCCACCTTGGTGTGCAGGCCGGAGAATAGCGCCATGACTGCCGCCGAGGATCCCGGGTAGGTGCGGGGGAGCCAGGTGTGCACGGGGAACACGCCGGCCTTGATGGCGAGGGCGATCATCACGATGCCGAGCGCCACGGTCACGGGGCCGTTTCCTGCCCCTGCCCCGGCGAGGGCGGCGATGTTCACCGAGCCGGCGACACCGTAGAGGATGCCGACGCCAATGAGCAGTAGTGTCGAGGCGGTCAGGTTCACCAGCACGAATAGTCGGCCCGATGCCATGCGCGACCAGGTGCCGGTCATGGCGAGCAGACCATAGGAGGGCAGCAGCATGACCTCCATGAACACGAAGAAGTTGAACAGGTCGCCGGTCAGTAGTGCACCGTTGATACCTGTTTGCAGCATCAGCGTGAGCGCCGGATAGAACCGGGCGCGGGTTTCGCCGACAGTAGTGGCAAACCAGTTCGCCGACAATGCCACGATGGCAGTAGTGACGATCATGACCGCCGAGAAGGGGTCAGCCACGAAGGGGATGGCGACGCCGCCCACGTATTTGCCCACGTTGTGGGCGATGGGGCCGTGTTCGGCGGTGTAGCTAAAGAGCCACAGCCCGGCGATGATGGTCCCCGCGGGCACGATGAGGTGCAGGGCGTCGCGGGCGGTTTTGTTGGGCAGTAGTGTCGCAATGCCCGCGATCAGTAGTGGGATCGCAACAAACAGCGGAAGAACAATGTCCATTAGTCGTTTTCCTCCGCATCCTTCAGGTGCCGCTTATAGCGTTGCTTGAGCTTTTCGGCGCGGCGGGGTGATTGATTGGTGCGGACTTTGCGGCCGGCGGTGTTCCACGCGGCGGGCGCTTCGGGGTCGGTGGGGTTGCGGGTGTCGTCGTCGAGGCCGAGTGCTGCGAGCGCCAGCATGAAGGTGACGGTGGCCATCGTGATCACGATGGCTGTCAGCACGAAGGCTTGGGGCAGCGGGTCGGCCATGTCGGCGATGTCGGTGCGGTCGCCAAAGACTTCGCCGCGGTAGGCGGGGACGCCGGCGACGAGGATGATGATGTTCGCGGCGTGGCTGATGAGCGACATGCCGAGCACGATGCGCATCATGCCGCGTTGCATCACGAGGTACACACCGCCGGCGACGAGGACCGCGATGGTCAGGGCCATGATCATTGCTGGTGCACCTTCTTTCCTTCTTGCTTTTCGACGTCCATCTGGTGGTGGAAGTCCGGGTCGGTCAGTTCCGCCTCGGGGTCTTCGTCGAAGCTGACATCGGGCAGGGGCGACTCGTCGTCACGGACGAAGGCGAGATCGCCGGGGTAGGCGCCGGGGCGCAGGCGGCCACCGAGGGCGTTGATGCCCATGGTGATCATGCCGAGCACCGCCAGGTAGATGCCCATGTCGAAGATGAGCGAGGTAGTCAGGTGGATATCACCGATGTGGCCGTGGATGGCGTAGAGGAAGGAGCCTTCCGTCAGCCCCAAGAAGCCGGGGGTGAGCGCCAGGATGATGCCGAAACCGATGAGCAGGAAGGGCGTATTGGGTTTGACGATGCGCTCGTCGGCGGGTTTCGCCAGGTAGCCGAGGGCGATTGCGCCGCCGGCGACGAGGGCCGCCACGAATCCTCCGCCCGGGTCCTCGTGGCCGCGCAGGAAGATCAGCACGGACAGCACCATGAGGACGGGGACGACAACCTTGAACACGTGCCGCAGCGGGGTGGCGTTGAGATCCTCAAAGCCGAAGCGCGGC
This sequence comes from Corynebacterium sp. TAE3-ERU30, assembly GCF_019209925.1. Lineage (NCBI taxonomy): Bacteria > Bacillati > Actinomycetota > Actinomycetes > Mycobacteriales > Corynebacteriaceae > Corynebacterium > Corynebacterium sp. TAE3-ERU30. Next base: position 21,459 of record NZ_JAHUTO010000004.1, read on the forward strand.
GGCTTGGTGCCCGGCAGGAAGCTGTGCTTCGGCACCGAGTACACCACCGAGTAGATGACCACACCGGCCATGCCCAGCACGGACAGCTCGCCCAAGGTATCGAGTGCACGGAACTCCACCAGGATCACCGCGACGATATTGGTGCCGCCGGAGATCTCGGGGGCGTTATCGATGTACCATTGCGCGATCTCGGAGCGGCCGCCATTGCGGGCCAGCAGACCGTAGACGGCGAGGAAGGTGACAATACCGGTGGCGATCGCCAGCACGGCCGACCAGTAGCGGCGCCGGTCCGAGGTCCGGTGGAAGTAGCGCGGTTGCAAGCGCACCACCAGCATCATCATGACGGTGATGAGGATTTCCACGGTGAACTGGGTCAGTGCCACGTCGGGCGCGCCCAAAAGCAGCACCTGCAGGGTCACGCCCACACCAGCGGTGCCCACAAGCACTACTGCGTGCAGCCGGGACTTGGCGCGCATGAGGCCGCTGACGGACATCACCACGATCAGTAGTGGCACCAAATCCAGCAGCGTATCGGTGCCCTCCACGCGCGGCGGCATGGCAACGCCATCGACTCCGCCGCTGAAGAAGCTCACCATGAAGCCGAGGATGCACACCACCACCAGCGGTGGGGCCAGGTGCCGGGAGGGGGAGAAGGAATCCGCCATGCGGCCCACGGCCTTGCCCCAGCCGGCGGCGGAGCCCATGAGCACGGCGAGCGCCTGGTTGCCGGTGAAGGGAGCGAAGGTGTATTCGCCGATCGCCTTGAAAAGCGGCTTGCGGTAGATGATGGTGAGCAGGCCGGCGGCCAGCACACCCATGGAGATCATGAACGGAGTGTTCACCCCGTGCCACAGCGCCAGGTGCAGTTCCGGCTCGGCGGCGACCGAGCCCACGGCGGCGGCAATGGGCTTATCCAGCACGCCGAGAACAAACACGATCGGCAGCGACATCAGGCCCGGCAGGGCGGCGGGCAGCCACAGAGATACCGGCGCTTCGTGGACGTCATCCACCGAGCGGTCGCCGTCGATAAACGCCCCGAACAAGAAGCGTGCGGAGTAGGAGAAGGTAAACCATGCGCCCACGGCGGCCGCGATCAGTAGTGAGCTCACGCCCGTGGAGGTCAGCGGCGCCTCGGTGAAGGCCTCCAGCATGCCCTCCTTGGAGACGAAGCCGAAGAGCGGCGGCACGGCGGCCATCGACATCAAGCCGATGGCGGCGGAGGCGAAGGTGAAGGGCATCTTCTTATACAGCGGCCCCAGGCGACGGATATCGCGGGAGCCGGCCTGGTGGTCGACCACGCCGATGAGCATGAACAGGCTGGACTTGAACAGCCCGTGCGCCAGGGTGTGCACGAGGGCGGCGGCCAGCGCGAAGGGGGTGCCCACGCCGATAGTCGCCACGATCCAGCCCAGGTGGGAGACGGTGGAGTAGGCGGTGAGGCTTTTCAGATCGGTCTTCTGGATGGCGAAGAATGCCGCCATCACAGCAGTAGTCATGCCCACCGAGATCAGCAGTACATTCCAGGTGTGGTTGTCTGCAAAGACCGCGGAGAAACGCATGAGCACATAGACGCCGGCCTTCACCACGGCGGCGGCGTGCAGGAACGCCGACACGGGGGTGGCGGCGGCCATGGCCTCGGGCAGCCAGAAGTGGAAGGGCAGCTGGGCGGATTTAGTGAAGGCCGAGACCGCGACCAAGACCGCCAAAACAGTAGTAAGGTTCGGATCCGCCGCCCAGAAGTCGGAGGCGAGAATCTCCCTGATGGAGGTCGTGCCGGTCTTGGCCACCATGATCGCCACCGCGGTCAGGAGGGTGAGTCCGCCGGTGAAGGTGAGGATCAGGGTGCGGATCGCGCCCATCTGGCCGCTGGATCCCTTGGCGCGCCCAATGAGCATGAAGCTGGCCATGCTCACCAGCTCCCAGGCGATGAACAGCACCACGATGTCGTCGGTGAGCACCAGCAGCAGGATGGAGAAGGTGAACGCGGACATCAGCCAGTAGAAGCTGAGGTTGAAGTCATCGTTGTGCAGATAGGCGGCGGAATATATGAAGACCACGCCGCCGATCACAAGCGCCAACAAAGCAAAGAAGGTGCTGAGAGGATCCGCAATAAAATTCAGGTTTACATCTACGCCTGTGGCGGCGAAATCGCTGATCCACGTCATGGAGAAGGTGGGCGAGTCGCCGTCAATGATGTCCGGTAGCTTGGCGGCCAGCACACCCGCTGCTGCGAAGAACAGCAGCGCGAGCGGCCAGCCCGCAAGCCGGTCACCCAAGCGAACTGCTAGTGGAGCCAACACCACGGTGGCTGCCACTAACAGCAATACGGTCGATAGGGTCATAGAAAGTTCCACACTAGGAGTCCGGGAAAAATTGCCGCATTCTACGTTACCAGCTGGGTAAATCGGTGGGCCTCTCGCCGAATCGTCCTTGAAAGCGATAGATTTAGTGCTCATGAAAAGCTCTTCCATGCTCACTCGCTTCCTGGCTGTGCTCGTGATTGTTGCTCCTGTGCTTCTCGCCACTATTGCGGCGGCTGTGATGAGGATGGAGCCCGCCGATGCGTGGTCCACCAAGGATGAGCCCTCCGGCGCGCCTGCGGCCGCCAGCCCGGCCGGCTACTCGGATGCGGATCTCCTCGCGGCGCGCCGGGCAGCCAGTAGTGCCGGCACCCAATCGGGATTCTTAAACTCCGGTGTGAAGGAGCTGAGCGATGGCTCCCGCCAGCTCGCCGAGGGCACCACCCAGCTTCGCGACGGCATCTCCGCGGCCCACAGCGGCTCCGGCGAGCTCTCCGCGGGGATGGTGCAGCTGCAGGCCGGCGTGGGCCAGATGGGCCCGGGCGCCCAGGAACTCGCCGATGGCATCGAGCAGGTCGCCGGGGCGCTGGTGGGGGTGGAGGCCTCCCGCGGGCAGCTGCTGGCGGCGTTGGATCAGATCGACAAAGAGCTTGAAGAGTCGGTGGATCCCCGCTCCGAGGAGCTTCGCGAACAGCTCAACGAGTACCGGCCGCAGCTGGAAAATATCACCCTCAGCGAGGAGCAAAAAGCCCAGTTCACCCGCATGCGGGAGGGCTCGCGGGAACTCGCCAATCAGCTCAATACCCCCGGCTATGCCTTCCACGATGGCATCTTCCAGGCCACCCAGGGCGCCAAGGATCTCAACCAGGGCCTCGCCGAGCTGGAACGCGGCAGTATCCGCGCCCAGGAGGGGGCCACGGCCTTGGCCGATGGTGCTGAGCGGGTAGAGAAGCTGGCCGAGGATAATAAGAACTCCATCACCGGTATCCAGCGCGCCCTCCCCGCCCACACGGCCCAGGCAGACCCCGCCGAGGTGCCGGAGGCCCTCACCAACGCCCTGCCCCCGCTCTATGCGCTGCTCATCGCGGCGCTCGCCATGGGGCTCGGAGCGGCAGTGGGCCTGGCCCGGCTGTCCCTGCTGCAGCAGCTCGTGGCCGCTGTGGGGATCGCGGCCAGCGCGGCTGTGGCCTTGGCCATTGTGGGGGATCTCGGAGTCCTCGCCCTGGCGCTCTCCGCTGGGCTGCTGCTGCTCGCCACGATTGCTGGGTCGGCCATCGCGCAGCTGGTGCAGCTTCTCCTGCCGCAGCGCTTCGCCCCAGGTGTTGTCGGGGCAGTATTCCTCCTCCAGCTCCTCGTCGTGGGCCTGGTGTGGAAGAGCGCCACGACCGGCACGGTGGAGCTCGGGGCGCAGATCGCCACGGGGTTGATGCCGCTGCACTATGCCACCGCGGGATTAAGCGCCATCGGCAATAGCGCCCACGGGGTGATGGCGGGCAGCTCGGCGGCGGTGCTCGCGATCATGGCCGCTGGTGGTCTCTGGCTCGCCCGCCGCCAGGGCCCCAGCCCCAGCGCCAGCCAGAGCCAGAGCCAGAGCCCCAGCTCCGCCGAGCCGGCTGAGGTGCGAGAGGATGGCGTCGATAAGCCCGCGGCGACGGAGCATGTGGCACAGTAGGGGCCGTGGCTGCTTCGACTGAGAAAAATACCGACAGTGGGGCCGATAAGGACGCAGGGCCCGTTGATATTTCAGGCATGCCGCTGCGGCGGAAGACCTCGGTGGTGCTTAAGGAGATCTTTGCGCCCCATGTGCCGCACCATGTGAGCGCCCAGAAGAAGTGGGAGCGCCACTCCGAGGGCCCGATGCTGGTGGCCTCACTACTGTTTTTGGTGCTGTATGCGTGGACGGCCCTGGGCGCCAATGATGCGCTGCTGACCAAGATCGCCAATGTGGGCATGTGGGGCGTCTGGCTGTGCTTTTTGGTCGACTATGCGGTGCGGCTGGTGCTGGCGGAGAATTCCTGGCGCTGGTTTGTGCGCCATCTGTGGGAGTTGGCGCTGATTGTGCTGCCGATGTTCCGTCCGCTGCGGATTTTGCGGATTTTGCCGACGTTGGTGATTTTGCAGCGTTTTTCTGCGGCGAATGCCCGGGTGAGCGTGGCGTGGTACACCTCGGTCACGGCGGTGCTCGTGATTTTCGTGGCGGCGATCACGCTCTATGAGGCGGAGGCGACGCAGGATGGCAGCCAGATTGTGGATTTCGGCGACGCAGTGTGGTGGGCGTTGGTGACGGTGACCACGGTGGGCTATGGCGATATTGCGCCGGTGAGCTCCCAGGGCCGGTTGGTGGCGTCGGTGCTGATGCTCACCGGTATCGCGATCGCCGGTGTGGTGACCGCGATGTTGTCCTCCTGGCTGGTGGAGCAGGTGCAAACCACCTCCTCGGAGACGGAGGAGTTCATGGATTCCGTCCGCCACCGGGAGCTGCTCACGGCCGTTCAGGATCTTTCCCACGAGGTGCGCGAGCTGCGGGAGGAGACCTCCACGCTAAAAAGCGAGCTCGCAGAGCTGGCTTATCGACGCCACCCTGACGCCACCGCCGACCCGCCGGAGAGCAGCTAGCTACTCGGCATCGGTGGCCTCGAGCACGACCTCATCGCGGACGCGGTGCCGTTCGCCGAGGAAACCGCCGGCGGCGCTAATGAGCGCCACCACCACGAGGATGAGCATGCCGGGCCAGGCGGAGGGCTGCTCGCCCGAGCTATTGAGCCAGGCGGCCACGAAGGGCAGCATGCCGGAGATCGTCCCGGCCACATTGGAGCCGATGGCGATGCCGGTGTAGCGCAGCTGGGCGGGGAAGAGCTCGGAGAGCAAAAGCCCGGAGACCGAGTAGCTGATGGTGACCACGCTCAGCCCGATGCACACCGCGAGGGTCAGCAGGGCCACATTGGCGGTGTCGATCATCATCCACACCGGATAGGACAGTAGTGCGGTGGCGATCGAGCCCCAGCCGATGATGCGGCCCGGGCCGATCTTTTCGCCGAGGCGGCCGAAGATGAGGTTGATGAAGATCTGGCAGACTGCCGCCAGCAGGGTGGCGTTCACCACGTCCTGGCGGGCCATGCCGAGGGCGGTGGTGGCATAGCTCATCACATAGGTGGTCAGCACGAAGAAGCCGCCAATACCGAGCAGCGCCGCAGAGACCGCCAGGATCAATTGGCGATAGTAGGAGCCGAAAAGCTCCGTGAGCGAGCCCTGCTCCTCGGCATCGTTGTCGGCCTCGGCGGCGAGGGCGCGAAAGACGGGGGATTCTTCTACCTTGAGGCGGATCCACAGCGCAATGCCGAGGAAGGGGAAGGCCAAGAGGAAGGGGATGCGCCACGCCCAGGAGTCCACGGTCTCCTCCGGCATGAGCAGAACCAGGGCGAATACTCCGGAGGAGAGCAGGGTGCCGACGGGGGAGCCGATTTGGATGAGCGCGGCATAGCGGCCGCGTTTATCGGCGGGGGCGTGCTCAATGGCCATGGTGGTGGCGCCGCCCCATTCGCCGCCGACCGCCACGCCCTGGCCGAGGCGCAGCACGGTGAGCAGCACGGGGGCCCAGAGGCCGATGGAGTCGTAGGTGGGGAGTAGGCCAATCAGGCCGGTGGCCATCCCGATCACCACGATCGACAGGATGAGCGCTGGCCGTCGGCCCAGCTTATCGCCGATGCGGCCGAAGAGTAGTGCGCCGAAGGGGCGGGCGAAGAAACCGACGCCGAAGGTGGCGAAGGCCGCGAGCGTGGCGGTGGTGTCATCGGCATTGGAGAAGAAAAGATAATTAAACACCAGCGCCGATGCGGTGCCGAAGAGAAAAAAGTCGTACCATTCCAACACGGTGCCCACGAAGGCGGCGCGGGCGATCTTGCCCACCTCGCGGGAATCTACCTCCACGGTGCCGGGCCCCTGTGGGTCGCCGTCCGCGATGGTGGGTTCAGTCCTGCTCATGTCGAGCCTCCTAGCTCTGTATAGGGCATTGCAGTCAAGGCTAGAGGCAGCGGCGGGGTTGGTGCAGGATGTATCCCCCACCAGAGGGCCACCGCATAGCCCGCATGATGCATGTTCGATCCGAGGAGACAGCAGTTGTTATGAGCCACAGTCCGATTGTGTTGGTGGAGAACGCGAGGATTCTCACCCAGAATCCGCAGCAGCCCAGCGCCACGGCGGTGGCGATGCTGCAGGGGCGGTTCGTGGCGCTCGACGAGGATGCCCGCCGCCTGCCCGCGGATCGACGCATCGACGCCGGCGGCGCCACCCTTGTTCCTGGCTTTAATGATGCCCACGCCCACACCGTGTGGTTTGGCCAGACGCTCTCTGAGGTGGATCTTTCGGCGGCGTGTACCACCACCGAGGTCTATGACACGATCGCCGCCGCGGCCGCCGATGTGGGGGAGCGGGACTGGGTGATTGCCGCCGGGTTTCGCCCCCGCGCCCTGCAGGATGGCGAGCTGTCTATCGCCGCGCTCGACCGCGCCGCGGCGGGACGGCCACTACTGATCAAACACGTCTCGGGCCATGCGAATACCGTCAATACCCCAGCCCTGTGGGCGGCCGGGGTGGATCCCTCTCACCCGCCGCTGGTGGACGGCGGCGAGGTGGTCTGCGATAGCACTGGGGCGGCCACCGGTCTGCTCGACGAGAATGCGATGCGGCTGGTGCAGCAGGTGTTGCTGCCGGAATCAAGCACCGAGATCGCCGCCGCCATCGAGAAGGCAACCGCGCACTATCTCTCCGAGGGGCTGACCTCGGTCACCGATTGTGGCGTGGCCGGCGGCTGGATTGGGCATAGCCCGCGGGAGATCGGGGCCTATCAGCAGGCCACCCGCCATACCCGGATGCAGATCATGCCCACCATCGACGCCCTGCACGAGATCGCCGGCCACTCGGCGGATGGCTATGGCTATGGCCTCGATGGCGGCATCCGTACCGGCTTGGGCGATGAGTGGCTGCAGATCGGGCCCACCAAAATGTTTATGGATGGTTCGATACTGAGCACTACTGCGGCGATGGCGGAGGACTACCTGTGCTGCCCGCACCGCGGCTATTTTCAGGGGGATCCGGCAGAGATGCGTCGACAAGCACTCGGCGCGGCGGCGGCCGGCTGGTCGCTGGCCCTGCATGCGCTCGGCGATGCGGCGGTGGATCTATCGGTGGCTATTCTCTCCGAGATTATTGACACCTATGGCGCGCCGGCGATTCCGCACCGCATCGAGCACGGCGGGGTGGTGCGTGATGATCAGCTGGCCGCGATCAACGGCCGCCCCATCGTGATTGCGCCGCAGCCGCGCTTCGTGCACGCCTTCGGCGATGCCGTGATCCGGGTGCTTGGCGAGGAGCGCGCCGCCTTCTCCTATCCGGCTCGCAGGCTTCTCGACGCCGGCCTCATCCTGCCCGGAAGCTCGGACCGTCCCGTCACCGACGGGGCGCCCTTGCAGGCCATCGAGTCCTTCGTGACGCGCACCACCCAGTCCGGGCAGCTCTACTATGGCAGCGAGCGCCTCAGCGCGGAACAGGCTCTTTACGCCTATACCGCCGGATCGGCGGCGGCCACCGGCTGGGCGGGCCGCAAGGGCCAGATCATGCCCGGGCAGCTGGCCGATTGCGTGCTCTTGGATCGCAACCCGCTGCAGGTAGCGCCCGAGGAGATCGGCCGCGTGCAGGTGCTGGCCACGATCCTGGGCGGGGAGCTGGTCTACGGCGAGCTTTAAATAACGCCGCCGGACATGCGAAAAGGCCAATCATCCGGTGGATGATTGACCTTTTCCAGTGGTCGGGATAACAGGATTTGAACCTGCGACCTCTTCGTCCCGAACGAAGCGCGCTACCAAGCTGCGCCATATCCCGTTGCTACCTGAAACACTATAGGACAGCGCCGGAAGAAACTACAAAACAGCAGCTAGTGGCGTTCCGTGAGGCGTAGCAGGGTGGCGGTGGGCGGGCAGTTGAGCCGCACCGGCGCATACTTCGAGGTGCCGAGGCCGCGGGAGACATACATGTGCATCCCATCGAAGCGGTGCAGCCCGTGGGCGCGCTCGCGGTCGATGCCGCAGTTGGTCACGATGGAGCGCCCACCGGGCAGGCAGATCTGGCCACCGTGGGTGTGCCCGGAGATGCTCAGCTGGTAGCCGTCCGCGGCGAAACGCTCCAGCACCCGCGGCTCGGGGGAGTGGGTGAGCGCGATGGCGAGATCCGCATCGGCATTGGGCGGGCCGGCGATCTGCTCATAGTCGTCGAGGTCATGGTGGGGGTCATCCACCCCGGCCACGGCGAGGCGCACATCGCCTACTTTCACCTCTACCCGCTGGTGGGTAGCGTCGTGCCAGCCCCGTTCGATGAAGGCGGCCCGCATGCCCCGCCACGGCAGCTCCACGCGGGAGGGGGTGCGCTTCTTCCCCAGCAGGTAGTTGAAGGGGTTCACCGGCCGCGGGGCGAAGTAATCATTGGTGCCAAAGACGAACATGCCGGGCACATCCAGCAGCGGGTTGAGGGCCTGCAGCACATAGGGCACCGCCTGCGGATCGCCCAGGTTATCGCCGGTATTGATCACCAGGTCTGGGTGCAGCTGGGCTAGCCCGGAGACGAACTGCTGTTTGCTGCCTTGGGAGGGCAGCATGTGCAGGTCGGCGATGTGCAGGATGTCGAAGGAATCCTTCTCGCGCAGCACCCCGGGCTCGAGCAGAGGCAGCTCGAGGGTGTCGAGGCGAAAGTCGCTGGTATTAGTGATGCCTTTGAGCGCAACGCCCGCGCCAAGGGCGGCGACGGCGGCGCTCGCGGAACCAAGTCGGCGGAATAATGCAGTCACACCTCACACCCTAGCGATATCGTTGAGGCATGAGCGAATTAGAACAACAGATCCGCGCCGATCTCAAAGAGTCCATGAAAGCGCGCGACAAGCAGCGCTCCAATGCCATCCGGCAGCTGCTCTCCGCCGTGCAGTATGAGAAGACCTCCTCCGGCACCGAGCTTGTCGACGCCGATATCCTCGCCGTCATCGCCCGCGAGATCAAGAAGCGCCGCGAATCCGTCACTACCTATCGCGACGCCGGGCGCGAGGAGCTTGCCGCGGTGGAAGAGGCCGAGATCGCCGTCTTCCAGAGCTATCAGCCGGCGCAGCTTAGCGACGCCGAGCTGGAGCAGCTGGTGGACTCCTGCATCGCGGAGACGGGCGCGAGCTCCATGCGTGAGATGGGGGCGGTGATGAAGTCCGCCACCGCCCAGGCCGCCGGCCGCGCCGATGGCGCCCGCATCTCCGCTGTGGTCAAGGCCAAGCTCAGCTAGAAATTCCGCAGAAGATCGTTAATCGCGTTCGAAATCTCGTCGGGATCGGGCAGCGGCGGCGGGGGCTCCGGGTTCGACCGCGAGGATGGCGGCGGCGGTGGCGGCGGGGGCGCGGAGCCATCGGAGATCTTCAGCGTCACCGTCGATCCCTGGTGGATGATGGGCTCGTGCTCGATGCCCTTCACCTCACCGCGCGGGGTGCCATTGCCGGCCACGAACTTGACCTGGGCGCGAAGCCCGGCCTCCTCTAGTGCGCGGACGGCATCCTTTTCCTGCATGCCCACCACCTTCGGGATGCGATCTTTGGCGGTGCCTTCTCGGAAACGCCCGTGGGCGGGGGAGAGGGAGCCCTGCGCTGCTGCGGGAATCTGCTGCGCCGCAGCAATCCAGGTGCGCGCCGGCTCCTTACCGCCATAGAGATCGCCGCGGCCGCACTGGCGCACCGGGGAGGTACACAGCGGGGCGGCCGAGGTGCCGTCATTGTAGATGTAGGTGGCGGCAGCGAAACCGGAGTTAAAGCCGAGGAAGGAGCTCGACAGGTTGGACTCGGTGGTACCGGTCTTGCCCGCAGCCGAGCCGTTCCAGCCCATCGACTTCGCCGACTCGGAGGCGGTACCGGAACGGAAATCATCGCTGAGAGCGTCGCTCAGCGCCTGCGCCACGCCACTGGAGAGTGCCCGCTCGCACTCGGGGCGATCGAGCTGCACCTCCTTGCCCTCGCGGTCGGTGATCTCCATGATGGGGTTGGGTTCACACCACACGCCATCGGCGGAAATGGTGGCGGCAACATTCGATAGCTCCAGCGGGTTCACCGCCGTCGGGCCGAGCGTATAGGAGCCGAGATTGGCGTTTTTCATGTACTCGGCGATGGAGCTTTCCCCATCGAAGCTGCCCGGTGCCGTATAGGAGCGCAGGCCCAGCTTCACCGAAATATCCACCACGGAGCTCACCCCGACCTTCTCAATAAGCTCCACAAAGGTGGTGTTTGGCGATTTTGCCAGCGCCTCCTTCAGCGAGAGCTTCGGCGGGTACTGGCCGGCGTTTTCCACGCAGTAGGCGCCGGGCGGGCAGCCCTCGGCGCCGCCCTCGCCGAGGCCATAGGCCTCATAGCGCTTCGGCACCGCTAGCTCGGTGTCGATGCCCATGCCCTGCTCGATGGCGGCGGCGGCGGTAAAGACCTTAAAGACCGAGCCGGCGCCATTGCCCACCAGGGTGGAGGTCTGCGGCAGGATCGTTTGCGCGGCCGCGCCATCGAGGCCATAGGTGCGCGAGGACACCATCGCCTGGATCTCGCGGGAGTATTTTCCCGGATTAATCACGTTCATCACCTGAGCCACGCCCGGGGTGGAGGGGTCGGTGAAGCTGGTGACCGCGTTTTTCGCGGCGGCCTGGACCTCCGGATCAAGGGAGGTGCGGATGGTATAGGCATTGGTGCGCAGGTCCTCCTCGCTAATGCCCTTCTCCTCCAGATAGCGGATCACATAGTCGCAGAAGAAACCGCGATCGCCGGTGGTGATACATCCATTAGGCAGCCCCTGCGGCTGCTCCAGCACCCCGAGGGGTTCCATGGCGAAGGCCTCGGCGTCCGCGCGGGAGATGTAGTTCATCTCCGCCATCGCGTCGAGCACCACATTCCGGCGCGAGGTGACGCCCGCAATATTGGTATAGGGATCCAGCGCGGATGAGGACTGCACAATGCCCGCCAAGGTGGCGGCTTGGGGCACGGTGAGCTCGGCGGCGCTAATGCCAAAGTAGGTGCGGGCCGCAGCCTCTACCCCGTAGGCGCCATTGCCGAAGGGGACGAGGTTGAGATAGCGGCCGAGGATTTCGTCTTTATCCAGCCGCTTTTCCAGCTCTGCGGCGGCGCGGATCTCGCGGAACTTGCGGGTATAGGAGGTTTCGATGGCCTCGGCCTGCTCCTCATCATTTTCCGCCTCCACCAAGAGCGCATAGTTCTTGATGTATTGCTGATCCAGAGTGGAGGCGCCCTCGAGCACGCTACCGGCGAGCAGGTTCTTCACCATGGCGCGCCCGGCGCCCTGCCAGTCCACCCCGTCATGCGCATAGAAGCGGCGATCCTCGATCGAGACGATGGCGCGCTTCATGGCCTCAGAGATCTGATCCGGGGGCACGTCGAAGCGGCGCTGTTTATAGAGCCACGCGATGGGGGCGCCGTTTCGGTCTTGGATCTCCGTGACGCCCGGGGTGGTGCCGTCGGTGAGATTCTCGATGTCAGCCGCCATCGACTCATGGGCGCGCGCAACTGCCGCGCCGGAGAGCCCTGCCAGTGGCGTCAGTGCCACGGCACTTAGCACACCAGCGGCAACGGTGGCGAGGAGAACTTTTCCCAAGGATGCAATGCTGGTCACTTCCCTTACAGTACGCAACCGCTTGGCGCTTGTGAATCCACAAGTACCCCCTTTTTATGCCGTATTCGACACTTCCGCGACACTGTGAATACACTTACAAGTATCAAATTGCTGATCAATGAGAGGCGTGTTTTGCAGATGACTACTTCACTCATTTTGAATCGAGAAGCGGCCCGCAGCGGAATGCACTCCTCTTCCACCGAACCCGTTGAACGCGAGGATTGGGTGACTCGCGCGCGCTGCCGCAACAGCGATCCGGATGCCTTGTTCGTGCGCGGTGCAGCCCAGCGTCGGGCGGCCCAGATCTGCGAAGAATGCCCCGTGAGCACCCATTGTCTGGCCGATGCTCTGGATAATCGGATCGAGTTCGGCGTCTGGGGTGGGCTGACGGAGCGCCAGCGCCGTGCGCTGCTGCGGAAAAACCCGCACATCGAGAATTGGTCCAACTATCTCGCCCGCGGCGGCGAACTGGTGGGCATTTAGCCACAGCGAACACAGCCAGCACTTTTTATGGCAAAAACGACGGGCCCGTAAGTTATCGTACTTGCGGGCCCGTATGTGTGTGATGTGCATCTACGTCCCCTTGGGGGTGGGGCGGGGTCCCGTCGTGGCGCCGAGATCACTAAGGTGGGGCGCATGACTCAATGGGAATACGCCACCGTACCGCTTATTAGCCACGCCACTAAGCAGATCCTCGATACCTGGGGAGAGGACGGCTGGGAGCTCGTAACTGTGATCCCCGGCCCGAATCCGGAAAATCTCGTGGCCTATATGAAGCGGGTGAAAAATGACTAGCTCGATCAGCGCCCGCCTGCAGGAGCTTGGCATCACCCTTCCTGCCGTAGCCGCGCCCGTGGCGGCCTATATTCCCGCCGCCGAGGTGGGTAACCAGGTGTGGACCTCAGGTCAGCTGCCCTTCGTGGAGGGTGAGCTGCACGCCACCGGCAAGGTGGGGGCGGAGGTCTCTGCCGAGCAGGCGAAGGACTGCGCCCGCCTGGCCGTGCTCAATGCGCTGGCCGCCGTGGATGCCGTGGTGGGTATCGATAATGTGGCGCGGGTGCTGAAGATTACCGGCTTCGTCGCCAGCGCCGAGGGCTTCACCGGCCAGCCCGGAGTGGTCAATGGCGCCTCGGAGCTCATTGGTGAGATCTTCGGTGAGTCCGGTCAGCATGTGCGTTCGGCTGTCGGGGTGGCGGAGCTGCCGCTCGGCGCGCCGGTCGAGGTTGAGCTCGTCGTCGAAAAGCGTGCCTAAATTGATAGTCGTATACGAGGCAACAGGGTTAAGCTAGTGGGTATGGAGCATCCCGCTTATAGTCAGCTACGCCCAGTATCTCCGTCCGTGGGAGTCGTGCTGTGCCCTAACCCCGGCTACAGCTCGCTCGAGGGCACTAATTCGTGGGTTATTCGTGCCAAGGGTGATCCGCGCAGCATCGTGGTGGATCCCGGCCCAGAGGATGAGGGGCACCTGAATGTGCTCAATAAGAATGCCTCCGAAGTGGCGGAGGTGCTATTGACGCACCGCCACGCGGATCACGCCGATTCCGCCCAGCGTATTCGCCAGCTCACCGGCGCGCCGGTGCGGGCTTTTGATAAGCGCTACTGCTTGGGTGGGCCGGCGCTGGAAGATGGCGAGATCATCAAGGTCGAGGGTGTGACCCCGCAGATCGAGGTGGTGCACACCCCAGGCCATACCAGTGACTCCGTGTGTCTGTTCGTGTGGTCGGGTAAGCCCGGCAAGTCCACCTTGGAGGGCATTATCACCGGCGATACTATCGCTGGCCGCCACACCACGATGATTTCCGAGACGGACGGGGATCTCAAGGACTATCTGAAGACGCTGAAGATGCTGAAGAAGCGGGGCAAGAATGTGCGCATGCTGCCCGGCCATGGCCCGGATGCGGAGGATATCTCCGTCTTTGCCAAGAAGTACCTGGAGCGTCGCAAGATGCGTCTGCAGCAGGTGGAGGATGCGCTCGAGAAGCTCGGCGATAAAGCCACCGTGCGTGGCCTGATCGATGAGATCTACACCGATGTGGATCCGGTGTTGCGCCACGCCGCAGAGCAGTCCACCCGCGTGACCCTGCGCTATTTGGGCGTGGACGTGCCCTCGAAATAAACCTGCGTACATGAGGGCGGCACGGCGTGCGGCGGTGCCGTCCTCTGCGCAGCTGCGGCTGTCCGTGCATACAGCAACACCGCTGCCTTCTCCCATACTGGGGAGGCAGCGGTGTTTTTGTATGTTTTAGCGGGCGCGGCGGGCCAGCTGATCCGTGGCGACGATGAGCACGGACTTGCCCTCGAGGCGGATCCAGCCGCGGTGAGCGAAGGTCGCCAGGGCCTTATTCACGGTCTCGCGGGAGGCACCCACCAGCTGTGCGATCTCTTCCTGGGTGAGGTCGTGGTTCACGCGCAGGGCGCCGCCTTCTTGGGTGCCGAAGCGGTTGGCCAGCTGCAGCAGCGTCTTGGCCACACGGCCGGGCACATCGGTGAAGATGAGATCGGCCAAGGAGTTGTTGGTGCGGCGCAGGCGGCGGGCCAGCACGCGCAGCAGCTGCTCGGAGATTTCGGGGTGGGCCGAGATCCACTTGCGCAGCATCTCCGAGTTCATGGTGGCCGCGGCCACCTCGGTGACGCAGACAGCGGCGCTGGTGCGCGGGCCGGGGTCGAAGATGGAGAGTTCACCGAACATATCGGAGGGGCCCATCACGGTCAGCAGGTTCTCCCGCCCATCGGCGGAGTGGCGGGCCAGCTTCACCTTGCCGGAGGTAATGATGTAGAGCCGGTCACCGGGCTCGCCCTCTTCGAAGATGGTGGTGCCACGCGGAAAACGCACCGTTTCCAATTCCTGGATGAGGGTGGCTACCGCCACTGGGTCGACGCCTTGAAAGATGCCTGCCCGCGACAAGATTTCCTGTACGGATTCCACTGTCTAACTCCTTGTATCTTCGCTGAGTACGGCGCGAAGGATGCAGCAAAGTGGGCCCACATGTCGAGGAGCGTCTGTATACCAACATATCCAGACATCTATCGGTCAAGATCGGCAGTGTGGGATAGGCACCCGCGCCGTGTTTGTCTTCACTCATCCTACTATGGAGTGTGTCACTATTTGACATCTTGCCCAGCTATCTCGGATAAGCCGCTGGTCAGGGGATTTTTAATGCGATCGCGGGATGGCGGGCCGCTGTGTAGTTATGCAAATTTGGGGGTGAATGTGAGCAACCCATTCCTAGCGTGTGACCTAGCGCGCTAGGTGATTTATATGTGATCACCTCAGTGGCGGCTGAGAAACTCACACAAGCAAAAAGGTAGGAGGTCTTATGCCGCGGCTTGGTCTGGGGTGCGCTCTGTGGTGGTGTCGCGCTCTGCCTGGGCCAGCGGTGCGGCCTGCTCGCGCTCGCGCCGCTGCTTCCGGGCGCGGGAGGTCGTAGAGGAGCTCTCGCAGCGCTCCATACCCATGGCGAAAACCGTCAGTACAACTGGGGTTGCAAGTGCAAAAAGTGAACTCATGGGACTCCATTCTACTAGTGGGACAGGCGGGGGTGATCGTGTGTGGCTTAGTCTTATATCTATGGGACGAACTTTTGGCACCACCCCGCTCGCCCGCACGCGACGCGCACGGAAGGTTAGCAGGATGCTCGCAGCCGGCTATCCGGATGCGCACTGCGCCCTCGATTTCTCCAACGCTTTTGAGTTGCTTATCGCGACGGTACTCAGTGCCCAGTGCACGGACAAACGAGTCAATGAGGTGACCCCGCATCTCTTCGCCCGTTTTCCCACCGCCGCGGCGATGGCCGAGGCCAGCCCTGAGGAACTCGAGGAGCTGATTCGGCCCACTGGATTTTATCGCAATAAAGCCAAGGCCGCTGCCGGCATTGCCAAGGCCTTATCCGAGCAGTACGGCGGGGAGGTGCCGGGCACCTTAAAGGAGCTCACCGCGCTTCCCGGGGTGGGCCGCAAGACCGCCAATGTTGTCCTGGGCAATGCCTTCGATGTTCCCGGCCTCACCGTGGACACCCACTTTGGCCGCTGTGTGCGCCGGCTCGAGCTCACCGAAGAGAGCGATCCCGTGAAGGTGGAGTCGGTGCTGGCCGAGCAGCTGCCTCGCGCCGACTGGACGATGTTCTCGCACCGGATCATCTATCATGGCCGCCAGATTTGCCACTCGCGTACCGCCGCCTGTGGGGTGTGTTTTCTGCGGCAGCAGTGCCCCAGCTATGGCCGTGTCGGCCCCACCGAGGTGCCCGAGGCACTGCGCCTGCTGCGCGCCCCCGATGAGCAGGCCCAACGGCATCTGCTGCAGCTCGCGGGGATCGAGGAGGCCTAGATGCGCACCCATATTCGCCTATATCTGGCCTTCGTGGTGGTGTCGATCGTGCTCATCGCGTTCATCATCACCCGTCTGCTCAGCGGCGAGAACCCGCCCGCTCCGGAAGCGAGCGATTCCCCACAGCCCACCGAGACCTCCCCGGTGACGGCCAGCCGCCCCGCTTGTCCCGCGGCGGATCTGGGCGTGGAGCTGCCCTGTTTGGGCGCGGCGACCGAGGGCGAGGCCTCGCCCTATGTGCTGGTGAATGTGTGGGCGTGGTGGTGTGGCCCCTGCCGGGAGGAGCTGCCGGTGATCGAGGAGTTCGCCGCCCGCCACCCCGAGATGACGGTGGTGGGGGTGCACGCGGATCGGGATGCCGGCCGTGGTGCGGCGCTGCTCGAGGATCTCGGGGTGGATATTCCCAGTTTCCAGGATGATCGTGGGGCGGCCGCGGCGGCGTGGTCACTGCCCGGGGTGGTGCCGGTGACGGTGGTGCTGCGCGATGGCGAGGTGGAGCGCATCCTGCCGCAACCCTTCGATTCGGTGGCGGCCCTCGAGGAGGCGGTGCGATGACTCTGGACGCCAGCGGGGTGAATACTCGGCTGCGCCCCGAGGCGGCCCCGCCCTGGCTGGCACCCTTGGTGCGGGCCGTGGATGAGGGCCATGTGCATCGGGCGCTCTCGGATCGGGCGCGCCAGAGCGGCCCCCGCCGCGATCGACAGGCGGCGGTGCTCATGCTTATCGACGGCGACCCGCAGCAACACCAGCTTCCGGCCAGCGCCACCGTGCTGCTCACACACCGCTCACCGCGGATGCGCCATCATTCCGGGCAGATTGCGTTTCCCGGCGGCCGGGTGGATCCCACCGATATCAACGCGGTGGACTGCGCCCTGCGCGAGGCCCACGAGGAGACGGGCCTCGACCGGATGGCGGTGACACCGGTGGCTCAGATGGAGGAGGTGCACGTGCGCCGCAGCGGCTACCCGGTGCATCCCGTGATCGCGTATCAGCACGCCCCCGCGGCGGTGGCGCCGGTAAGCCCCGAGGAGGCGGATGATGTCTTCCGAGCCTCCATAGCGGAGCTGGTGGAACCAGACAATCGCCTCATGGTGGAGCACGGTTCTTGGCGGGGTCCGGCGTTTCGTTGTCGTGGCTACATTGTGTGGGGCTTTACAGGCGGTATTCTGAGTGCAGCTTTGGACCACGCCGGCTGGGCGCAGCCGTGGGCGCAGGATCGGGTGTACGATCTGGGCGCCACCCTAGCCGCGTCGCGTAACAACGAACGCCACTCCTAGCCCCTAGAATCACTATGTCCCTGCCGCAGAGAAGAGAGGCGCCCTTATGGATCCCAGCGTGATAGTGGATGGCGTTGTGGTGTTTCTCCTGCTCTTCGCGCTTATCGACGGCTGGCGCCACGGCATGGTGGGGTCGGTTTTTTCCTTTATCGGCATCGCTGCCGGGTTAGTCATCGGCTTTGCCTTGGCCCCGCTGGCCATGCAGCAAACCGAGAGCAACCAGCTGCGCATCGTGATCGCCGTGACGGTGCTGGTGCTTGCTTCCTGCATTGGCTATTTCATTGGCGGCACCGCCGGGGCCTCGCTGCGCGAGAAAGTCACCCAGCCGCAGCTGCGCCGGGTCGATTCCCTCGCCGGCGCCTTCTTTCAGGTGATGGTGGTGCTCATCGTGGCCTGGCTGCTGGCGACGCCGCTGGCAGAGGGCAACTCGCGGCTGGCGAAGGGAGTGCGCAATTCCACCGTGCTGCAACAGGTGGATACCCATTCCCCACGGGCCCTGGCCGCGCTCACGGATAAGCTGCGGGTGCTGCTCAATGATTCGGGCATGCCCATGATCACCTCGCCTTTCCAGAGCCCCAAGCCGGAGCAGGTGCAGGCTCCCCGCATCGAAGTCAGCGATGTGGCGATGGTGGAACGGGTGCGCCCCTCGGTGGTGCATATCATCGGCGAGGCCCCGCAATGCCAGCGCCGGCTCATGGGCTCGGGCTTCGTGGTGGCCCCGGATCGCATCATGACGAATGCGCACGTGGTGGCCGGCACGAACGAGGTGGATCTTGATACCGTGCTGGGCTTCCACACCGCACGGGTGGTGTACTACAACCCCGTGATTGATATCGCGATCCTCGCCACCGATGGCCTCGGGATTGATCCTCTGCCCTGGGCGGAGGAACCGGCACAGAGCGGCGCGGACGCCGTGGTGATGGGCTTTCCCGAGTCCGGCCCCTTCGAGGCCGCCCCCGCCCGCATTATCGATTCGCTCTTGATCAATAGCCCCACGATCTACGCCGATCAGCGCATCGACCGCGAGGTGTACACCGTGCGCGGCAGCATTCGCGAGGGCAACTCCGGTGGCCCGCTGCTCAGCGAGGACGGGCACGTGCTGGGTGTGGTCTTCGGCGCCGCCGCCGATGACACCGATACCGGCTATGCCCTCACCCGTGCCGAAGTAGAGAAGCACGTGGCCGATGCCACGGGCCTTGAAACCCCCGTGAATACGGGGGCCTGCGTTGTGGGCTAGCCGAGGAAGCGTCGATAAGCGCCCTAGAGAGAGCGCGCGAAGGAGACGAGCACGGAGCTGAAACTAGCGGGTGCCTCGAGATGCGGGATGTTTTTCGTCTGCGGAATGTGCACCACGCTGGTCTCGGATTTGACGCGCTTGGCGGCGCGCTCGGCCAGTCGTGCCCACGGGGTGGAAGAATCCTGCAGCAGCAGCACCGGCTGCTCCACCGGGGCGGTCATCCACCGCAGCGGCACGGGGGCGAGCTCGATGCGCGCCACCTTAGCGCGCGCGGGAGAGGTATTGGCGATGCTATAGGCCACCGTGCGCAGCTGCATCTCCTTCTTGCCGGCGGTGGTGGTATGAAAGCCCTCCGCAGTATTAGTCACCAGATTCACCCGGGCCGTGGACTGCGGGGTGGTGAGTAGCGCATGCAGGCGCGGCGGCAGCAGCGCGCTGAGATGGCGCAGAATCGGGGTGCCGAACATCCACGGATAGCTGAAGGTGCAGCGCCGCAGATCGGTGGGGTGCGCGGCGGCAATCGAGACCAGCGCGCGCACGGCCTCGGGATGATGAATGGCCAAGGCCCAGCCCACCGCGCCGCCCGCGGCATGGCCCACGACCACCGCATCCTTATGCCCGGTTGCGTGGATCACGCCATAGACATCCCCGGCGAGGGTGCGCAGATCATAGTCGCTGGGTGGCTTATCCGACATGCCGAAGCCGCGCATATCGATGGCCACGCAGTGGTAGCCAGCAGCGGCGACGGTGGGCAGCACGTGGCGATAATCGAACCAGCCGCCGAGCGCGCTGTGCACGAACACGATGAGCGGATCGTGGGGATCGCCGGCGGTCGCGGCGTGGAGGCGGATGCCGCGGGTGTGGATCCATTCGTGCGTAAAGGGGCCCTCGAGGGCCACAGCGCTGGGAATGGCGGGGGAATGCTCGGTGTGATTCCGTCGCCAGCGTGGCGGGAGCAATCGCTGACTCAGCGGACGACGGGACACAGCAGACTCCTTAGACATACGGTGCGGGTGGAACGATATGGAAAACCCCCTTTATCCCTGCAGAATACCTGAGGGAAAAGGGGATCAGAGCGGGTGCACTGACGGCTTAGGTGTACATGCCGTCCTGCTCGCGCTTCTCGAGATTCTTGGTGGCCTTGCCCGGGACAAGGGTCTTGAGATCATTCACCGACTGCACCGTCTTCTCCGGCTTGCCGATGGTTTTCACCTTGCGCCAGCCAAAGAGGGCGAACGCAGCAGCGAGCACCACCATGATGAGGAACACGATGAGGAACGCCGCCCAGCGCGACAGCCAGGTGGACAGCAGCTCGGCGAGGAAGAAGAAAAAGAAGAAGGACGAGTAGAGGGCGATCGTGCCGGCTACGCCGAAGAGACCGCCACCAATGGCGCCCTTCTTGGCTTCCTGAGCAACCTCGGCCTTGGCCAGCTCGACCTCAGCGCGGAAAAGATTGGACATCTGCGCAGTAGCGTCGCTCACGAGATTGCCGATAGAGCCCTCACCGGGGCCACGGGTATCCGCGTCGCTGAGGGGAATCGAGTTAACCTTCGGCGAAAAAGCGGGTGCCCCTTCGCTGTACATTCCCTTAGAACTGCTCACCGTCTTGATCCTCCGTTAGTGGTATTTTCTTAAACTCTAGTTGTGCACCATCGTGCCACGAATTCGGCGCGGTTGTGAACTCGACACGGAAAGTCATCAGCTCGGCCGCCATGGAAATATTCCGCAATCCAGCTATCCACCAGCATATCAATGCCGCATCGGCGAGTATTGCGACTGCTCATCGCAAGCGCGCCAACTTACGTGATGCCGCCGCCACCAGCGCCCACTCCGCGCTCGTTGGCGCCACGGCTCTCAAGAAAATCGCAGCTGATTCTGAGGTATCCGCCCTCGAGGTCTACGGGGTGCTCACCCCGGCGCTGGCTGAGACATTCCAGCGTGCCCCGCTGCAGGTGATGGCGAAATTAGACCGCATTGCAGGCGGGGAGGGGGTGCCGGAGCGCCAGGCCTCGCGGCTCAGCGTATTGGCGCGGCTCGTGGGGCAGGTAGAAACGTGCGCGCTGCTGCAGGGGGAGATCTTGGGCCACCGCATCTTTGGCCCCCGCTCGGTCGTCGTGGGGTACGCCACAGTGCGGCTTAATGCCATGGCCGCGGGGCTTGATCCCAAAGGGCTGGCGATGCCAGAGCCCTATCTACTGCGCGACCCGGCCGCGCACACCGCCCTGATTCGCGATTATTGCCGCGGCGAGGTCGATTCTCTCGCGCTGGCGCACTTTGCTGCCTGGCGCCGCGGCGGCGAGGAAGCCGCACGGGTAGCCGATCGCTTGTAGCCTGCCCCGCCGCGCCGCACCTGCTAGCTGGAGCGCAGTGCGCCCCAGCGGGTGCTGAGCCACCAGCTGCCCATCCCGAGCGCCAGAGCGGCGGCCACGGCGCCACCAATGCCCAGATCCTTTTTCGACGGGCTAGACAGCAGCGGCACGGGGTTTTTGAAGTTCAGCACCGGCCACTCGGCGGCCAGCGCATGCTTTTTCAGCACGCGATCGGGGTTGACGGCCCGCGGATGGCCCACCATCTCCAGCATGGGAATATCGGTGGCCGAATCCGAGTAGGCATAGCAGCGGGCGAGATCATAGCCGTGGCTGCCGGCCACCTTGCTGATCTCGGTCGCTTTGGTAATACCACGGCAATAGAGCTCGAGCTTGCCGGTGTAGGCGCCATCGACCACTTCTAAACGGGTGGTGATGGTGTGATCCGCGCCCAGCTCGTGGGCGATGGGATCGACCAGCTCCTTCACCGAGGCGGAAATGATGATCACATCGTGGCCGCGGGCATGATGCTCCTCGATGAGCTCGCGGGCCTCGGCGAAGATAGTGGGCACCACGCGATGCAGCAGGGTGTGGTCAATGGTGTGCTGCAGATCCTCGATGCGCAGCCCCTTGACCATCTGAGTCAGCTGATCCTTGGTGTCATCCATCTGGGATTGGGAGTGCCCCGCGATCATGTATCCCGTTTCGGCGAGCACCAGAGTGAGCGCCTCTTTGGTACTGAGCATTCCGTGGGAAACGAGCGTGCGGCTGAAGGCAAAAGCGGAGGAGGTGGCGATGATCGTCTTATCCAAATCGAAGAAGGCAGCAACGGGTGCCTCTGGGTGCTGTTCGGACGCCATGACCCACCTCCTCGCGTGATACTGATGTGAAATAAGTGACTAAGAGTGATGCTACTGAGAAGTGGCTGTGCCTGCATCTTTAGGCCTCTGTGGGGCTATTGACGTGCTATTCAAGCTGTGACATACTCGGAACCGCACGACCCCGATATACAGTGTGGTCTGCCCCGGCCCGTCCCCCCCCAAGTGGCCGGGTAACCGCAGACGGCCCGCGCATACCACCCCCCATCCCGCGCGGGCCGTCTCTTAATTTTTGGGGCCATCCTTCGCCGCTGCTGTCGCCCGCGCGAGGCAGGGTACTCGCCGCGCGGGGCCAACCCGCTGACGCTAGTGGGGCCACCCGCTTATCGCACCGGCACATATTCTCCGCTGTGCACAACTCGCCGCGGCAGCAGGTTATGCACAGCCCCCGGGGTGCGAGGGGCGACGCTCAACGCTGAATGGGCCACACTCTGGGGCCATGAGCGCCACCCGTGATCAGTCCCAGGCCCCCGTTGTCATCGCCGTCTGTGATCCTCTCGTCCACCCGGAATCCATTCATATCGCCGCCGCGACCGTCCGCCAGGTGGTGGAGGTGTCCACTGCTGAGGAATTGGCGCGCCACCACCATTCTGCTTTTGCCATCCTGGTGGATGAGCAGGGTGCCCAGTTCCTTCTCGAGCGGCCCCAGCCACGCCGCGACAAGGTCTTTCTTGTCGCCGCAGACCAGACGCCGGTGAACTTCGAGCTAGCTATGAAGATTCACGCCGAGCAGGCCTATGCCCTGCCGGCCGAGGCGGCAGCCCTGCTCACCGACCTCGGGCGGGATACGCGCAGTCAGGAAGGCCTCGTCGTGGGGGTGACAGGCTGCGTCGGTGGCTGCGGCGTGAGTACCTTTGCCGGCGCACTGGGCGTGCAGCTCGCGCAGCGCGCCCCCACCACGGTGGTGGATACCGACCCTAGTGGCGGGATGGATCTCATCCTCGGAGTGGAGGAGGAGCCTGGCCCGCGCTGGGATGAGCTGGACTTCAACCAGGGTGATCTCGCCGCCGCCGATGTGCGCGCGGTGCTGCCCACCGCCGCCGCCAGCTGTGTCAGCCATCGCCGCGATCGCGGTGCTGGCCCGCCGCCGTCGACCGACACCATCCTTGGTGCCCTGCGCACCTTGCGCGAAGAGGGCTACACGGTGGTGGACCTGCCCCGAGCCGACGCCCTGGACCCAGACATTGTGGCTGCTCTCGATCACCTCGTGGTGCTCGTTCCCCGCGAGGTGCGCGGCGTGTGCGCCGTGGCCGCGCAGTTGCCGCAGCTTCGCCGCACCCATGTGCCCTTAAGTTTTGTCACCATCAGCCGCACCTGGGCCTCTTTGAGCACAGCTGAGGTGGAGTCCGTGGCGGGTATTAACGTCAGCGCGGATGTGCGCTGCAGCACCGGGGTGGCCAAACAACTCGAACAAGGCGGGCTGCGTGGCCGCTGCCCGCGGATCCTCGCCCGGGCGGTGGAGGATATCTGCACGGATATAGAGCACATCCAGCAGCGCGGACAGCAGTGGTGAGGCGGCCATGAATAGCGAACGCATTCTGGATGCCGTGCACGCCCGGCTCGCTGCCTCCGAGCAGCCCCAGCCCGAGGCCGCCGTGATCGCGGAGCTCATCCGCCAAGAAGCGGGGGTGATCTCTGATCGGGAAGTATTCACCCTGCTGCAGAAGCTGCGCCATGACTCCACTGGCGTCGGCATCCTCGAAGGGCTGTGCAGCCTCGAGGGAGTCACCGATGTGGTGGTCAACGGGGTAGATCGCATCTATTTTGATCGCGGGCACGGCATGGAACACGCCGCGCTGAGCTTCGACTCGCCCGAGCAGATTCGCGCCCTAGCGACACGCCTGGCTGTCGCCTGCGGCCGCCGCCTCGATGATGCCCAGCCCTGTGCCGATGGGAAGCTGCGACGCGCCGACGGCAGCTCCATCAGGGTGCACGCCCTGCTGGATCCACCGAGCGATACCGGCCCGCTTATCAGCCTGCGCATGCTGCGCTCTGCGGCCGCCAGCCTCACGGAGTTAGAAGAACGCGGCACCATGCCGGCGGAGGTCACCGAGTTTTTACAAGCCATGATGGCGGCGCGGAAATCCTTTGTGGTGGTAGGCGGGACCGGTTCCGGGAAAACCACCATGCTCTCGGTCCTGCTCGCGGAGGTGGATCCGCGGGAGCGCATCATCTGTATCGAAGACACCGCCGAGCTATCACCGGCGCATCCGCATGTGGTGAATCTCGTGAGCATGGGAGCCAATGCGGAAGGCCGCGGGGAGATCACGCTCTCGCATCTGCTGCGCCAGGCGCTGCGGATGCGACCCGATCGCATTGTGGTGGGAGAGATCCGCGGCGCGGAGATCGTTGACCTCCTGGCCGCGCTCAATACCGGCCACGAGGGCGGTGCTGGCACCCTCCACGCCAACTCGCTCAGCGAGGTGCCCGCCCGCATGGAGGCGCTGGCTGCCTTGGGTGGGATGTCGCGGGAGGCGCTGCACGCCCAGCTCACTGCCGCCGTGGAGATAGTGATTGCGATGCGGCGCACCGCCACGGGCCGGATCATCAGCCAAATCGGTGTGGTGCATTCCGAGCCTGTGCGTATCGAGGTGATCTGGGATGCGCGTCATCCCGCAGCTGATGGTCTCGCGATTGCGGAGAGTTGGCAGCCATGATCTCCATAGCACCACTGACTCCCCTTGCCCTCGCTGCGGCCCTGCTCTGCACCACAGGTGCGTGCCCGCGGCAGCGCATCGGCCACCGCGCCCGACGGCGGCGCGGCGGCGCCGGCTGGGTGTGGGCAGCGATCGCCGTGGTGGCCATCATCTGTGTGCTCGGGGCGGTGGCTCTCACCTGCGCCGCACTCGTGGTGGTGGCCACGATCGGCTATGTCGTGCGCGATATGCACCGCCGGCGCCGGCAGCAGCGCGCCGCCGCGGCCGCCGGCCAGTGCGCCGGGGTGCTGGCGGCAAGTATCCGCGCCGGGGCAAGCCTGCACCACGCCCTAGCGACCGCCGCTGAGACCGCCGCTGCCACCCCTATCGCGCAGCCCCTAGCCGCCGCCGTGAACCGCGCCCGCAGTGGCCGTAGCCCCGCCCCCGCGCTCAGCGGCGCCACCGAGATTCCCGAGCTGGCGCGCATTGGGGCGCTCTGGCAGCTCAGCGAGCAGCACGGCATCGGATTGGTGGCACTGCTGGAGCGCACCCAGCAGCAACTCGATCAGGCACAGCGCCATGACAGCACTGTGCAGGCCGCACTCCAAGGGCCGATGGCCACCGCCGTGCTCCTGAGTGTGCTGCCTGCACTCGGGGTGGGGCTGGGCAGCCTGATGGGCGCAGCGCCGCTGGCCTTTCTCAGCGGCACCACCCTCGGCGGAGTGCTCCTCATGCTCGGCACCGCACTGATGTGCAGCGGTGTCCTCTGGACATATTCGATCATCAACACCGCACGGGGGAGCTAAACCACCATGACATTCCTCTTTCTCGCCCTCGCCCTGCTCGCCTATCCCCAGCCCACAGCACGCACCCGACTGGGCACCGATCCCAGCTCGAGAACTCGCCGCCCCCGCGATGATCCGGTGGTCAGGCCGCAGGATCGCGCCGCAGACATTGAGCTTCTTGCGGCCTGTATCAGCGGCGGTATGTCCCATGCCGCTGCCGTGAGCGCCGTGGCCACCGTGGCCGCGCCCGCAGACCGGCAGCTATGGGACACCGTGGCAGCCCTGCTCCGACTGGGTTGCAGCGCCGAGAAATCCTGGCAGCCCTTCCTGCACCACTCCGTGTTCGCTCCCGTCGCCGAACTGGCGGTGCTGAGCAGCCGCGGTGGAACCTCTATTGCCAGCGGGCTCGACAGGATCGCCGCCTCGGTGCGGCACACAGCAGAAAACAACCAGCGCGCCGCCGCTGAGCGCGCCGGGGTGCTCATCGCCATCCCCCTCGCTGTGTGTTTCCTTCCGGCCTTTCTCATTCTGGGACTCATTCCCATCATCGTTGATATCGCCAGCACCCTGTTTTAAACCCACACCACCACTTAAAGGAGTCATCATCATGAACACCATCTATCACCTCATCCAGGCCCGTCTTGCCCAGCTCCACCGCGAGGAGGAGGGGATGAGCACCATCGAATACGCCATGGGCAGCCTCGCGGCTGCCGCGCTTGCCGGGGTGTTATTCCTCGTCATCAATTCCGGAGCGGTCTCGGACGCGATTGAATCCATCATCACCGATGCGCTGTCGAATTCCCCGAGCTAGCCGCCGGCTCCTCGCAGCGGAGGAGGGCTCTGTCACCATCGAGGCCGCTCTCGGGCTGGCCTCGCTGGTGGTGGTGTTTGCCCTCACGATCAGTGGCGTAGTGGCGTTGGCGGCGTATCTTGCGGCCATCGATACCGCAGGGGCCGCGGCCCGTGCCGCCGCTATCGGCGAGAGTTTCATACCGCCCCGAGGAAGCGTGCAGATCACCTCCAGCAACGGCGTCATGGAGGCCACTGCGGCCATGCCCTCGCCTGTCGGCACTCTGCATGCTACCGCCCGCTTTCCGGTGGAATACACCGCCGGCGGCGCACCTGGGGATAGCTGATGTGGCGCGATGAACGCGGCTACGCCACTGTCCTGCTGGTGGCCATGATCGCCGTGCTATGCAGCATCCTGGCGGGCATGGCCACCGTGGGCAGCCTGCTCATCGCCCGGCATCAGGCCCAGCTGGCTGCCGATATGGCGGCCGTGGCGGGTGCCTATGCCCATAGCGACGGCCACGATGGGTGCCGTATGGCAGAAGAGGTGGCGCGGCACAATAGTGCAGCTCTCGGCTCCTGCGCAGTCGATGGTGCCGATATCATCGTCCAGACTGTCGTGCGTGGCCGAGAGGCTGTGGCCCGCGCCGGGCCTCTTTAGTCACCTGCGTCGCCGGTCATGCTCACCACCGCCCCCAACACAGCGATGGCTGCATCCTTATCCAGGGGTTGGTTGCCATTGCCGCACTTGGGCGACTGCACACATGAGGGACAGCCCTCGGCGCAGGGACAGGAGCGCACCGCTTCAAAGGTGGCGCTGATCCATTCGGGGAAACGGCGAAAGCCGGTATCGGCGAAGCCCGCCCCGCCCTCGTGGCCGTCATAGACAAATACCGTGGGAAGCCCAGTATCGGGATGCTCCATCGTGGATACCCCGCCGATATCCCAGCGATCGCAGGTGGCCAGCAGCGGCAGGATGCCGATGGCCGCGTGCTCGGCCGCGTGCAATGCCCCAGGCGCCTCCGCCGCGGAGACCTTCAGCTGCTGCAGAATCGCGGGATCCAGGGTGTAGGACACGGCGCGGGTGCGCAGCACCTGGGGAGACATCTCCAGCGGAATCTCCTCCAGCGGTTGGCCGTTGGTATAGCGCTTTACATAGCCCACCACTTGCTTCGTCACCTCCACCTCGAGGTTGGCCACCCAGAGTCCAGGCGCATAATTCACTAGTGCCTCCTCCTCTGGTGCAGCAAGGATCCGCAAGGTGGTGGAGCTGCGGGAAAAGGTGGAGTACGGGGGCTGTTCAGGGTGGACGAGGGCGAGATTCTCTGCCACATCGAGCTCATCCACCACGAAGCTTTCTCCCTGGTGCAGATACACCGCACCGGGAAAGACCTGGGCTTGGGCGCGCGCGGGGTCCACGGTGCCGAGCATGCGGCCGTCGGTGGAATCGACGATGAGCACCTCGCCGCCGTCGTTGCCGCGCAGTGCCACCTGGCTGTGAATGGTGTCTACCTGCCGTGGATCGGCGGGGTAGTAGCGGCCATGGCGGTGGCGCAGCAGCTGATCCTCTACCAGCTGGGGCAGGACCTGCCCCGCGCCCAAGGCGTCGATATCCGCCAAGTTCAACGGCTTTTCTGCGGCCGCGCAGAGCACATGTTCGCTCACCACATAGGGGTTAGTGGGATCAAAGACGTGTTCTTCCAAGGGGCGCTCGAGCAGGGCCTCGGGGTGGCGGATGAGATAGGTGTCCATCGGGTCGCTGCGGGCGACCAGCACATAGAGCGAGCCTTGGCCGCGGCGCCCCGCACGTCCGGCCTGCTGCCACATCGAGGCCACGGTGCCGGGAAAGCCGGCAGAGACCACCGCATCAATACCTCCGATATCGATGCCCAGCTCGAGGGCATTGGTGGTGGCCACGCCCAGCAGCTCCCCCTCGTCGAGGGCCCGTTCGAGGGCGTGGCGATCCTCGCGGGTATAGCCGGCGCGATAGCTGGCAATCCGGCGGGCATAGTCGCGGTGACCGGCGTGAATGAGCTCTTCGGCGCAGCGTAGCGCCACGGTTTCCGCAGTGTGACGGGAGCGCACAAAGGTCAGGGTGCGAGCACCTTCGGCGAGCAGCAGCGCCATCACATCGGCGGCCTCGGTACTGGCGGCTCGCCGCTGGGGCGGTTGCCGCTCATCCTCACTCGGGAGAAGGGAGGGTTCGAGGAGCATGATGGTCTGCTCGCCCGCAGGCGCGCTATCGCGCTCCACGCTGGTGATATCGAAGTCGGGGACATCGATGAGCCTGCTGGCGTGTGCCGCTGGATCACGGGAGGTGGCCGAGGCCAGAACGAAGGTGGGGTGCCCGCCGTAGTGGGCGCAGAGCCGGCGGAGCCGTCGTAGGACCAGCGCCACGTGGGCGCCGAACATGCCGCGATAGACGTGGGCCTCGTCGATCACCACATAGCGCAGGTTGCGCAGCAGCCGGGTCCAGGAGCCGTGGGCGGCCAGAATGGAGGCGTGCAGCATATCCGGGGTGCTAAACACGAAGCGAGAGGCGTCGCGGATGGGGCGGCGCGCGTCGATGGGGGTGTCGCCGTCATAGGGGTGCGGGGCGACGTCGTCAAGCGCAGAAATGGTGGAACACAGCCGCGCTACGGTGTGGAGTTGGTCATTGCCCAGGGCCTTGGTGGGGGTGATGTAGAGCGCGCAGGCGCGGTCATCGGAGGCGAGGGCGCTGAGGATGGGCAGCAGGTAGCCGAGGGATTTTCCCGAGGAGGTGCCGGTGGAGATGATGGTATCGCGGCCGGCATGGACCGCTTCGGCGCATTCCACCTGGTGGGCATAGGGGCGGGTGATGCCCTCGTGTTCGAGGTGGGTGCGCAGCTCTGGCAGCACCCAGTCGGGCCAGTCTTGGTAGGCGGCGGGTCGGCTCGGGCGGGTGCCGATGAACGTGGGTGTGGCGGTGGGAAGCGCAGTGCTGATGATGGTGGTGAGTTCGGCACCAAAAGAGGACATAACTGCGCCACTTTCTGTTGGTTTTGTGTGCTTATAAAAAATAGTATTAGCGCGTTGAGCTGCGGAAAGGCAGTAATTTTCAAATATAGACTATCCCTTTGCTGAAAAACATGACACACTGGGACTCGGTCGGACGTTTTCTGATAGCTGAAAAGCATCAGATGTGACCAGCCCACTGAGTGGGCACACAGAGGAATCGAAGAGTTTGTAAGCGCCACATAGAGCGCCACACCACGTTGTGAACAATCCGGTGAATAAGACGCCCTCCCGGCATGGCTCGTGCAATAGGAGCCAGGTCGTATCGCACTTCAAGAAAAAGATTTGAGTTAGTTTTTATGGCACAGGGAACTGTGAAATGGTTCAACGCGGAAAAGGGCTTTGGTTTCATCGCCCCTGAGGACGGCTCTGAAGACGTCTTCGTCCACTACTCCGAGATTCAGGGTGGCGGTTTCCGTACTCTCGAGGAGAACCAAAAGGTTGAGTTCGAAATTGGCGAGGGTGCTAAGGGTCCGCAGGCCCAGGCAGTAACTGCCCTCTAAACCTCCTTGCGTGTCGGCCTTCGGGTCGATCTGCTTGAAGCCCAGCGTGTAATGCGCTGGGCTTTTGTGGTGCGTGCGGGGTGTGTGCGGGATGTGTGCGGGAACAGCTGCCGCTGTCACCGTGCCCCCGCGATCGCCTGCTGGCCTGCGCTTGTGCCAGCGCATGGCGTCCCCCGTTGCTGGTACCCCAGATAGCACCGTGGAAGACCCATATATTACTGTGTACGCTAAATGACCACAGATAAAGAAGATGGGTACTGGTGCAGATGTGTCTGCGCGGTGACGCGTGGAATGTGACTAGTGTTCATCGTGGTCGGATCGTGCGGTAGCGCGAGCGTCCTGGACGCTCCCGCGGCAGGAAGTGACCGCTTCATGCACACCACCGCCCACCTCACTAACCATCTTGAGATAGCTCCAATACACGTGAGCAGCAGCCGCGAGTACCGCTGAGACGGCACCGTGGCTGCACCACGCGAGGAAAGGTAACCGTGGCTGAAGGAACGAAGCGCCTAGTGATTGTCGAGTCGGCGACCAAGGCGAGGAAGATCCAGCCGTATTTGGGCGATGATTACATCGTCGAAGCATCGGTGGGGCACATTCGTGACCTCCCGCGTGGTGCTGCGGACATCCCCGCGAAATACAAGAAGGAGTCGTGGGCTCGGCTGGGCGTGGATGTGAACAACGAGTTCGCGCCGCTCTACTTGGTGAGCCCCGATAAGAAGAAAAAGGTCGCCGATCTTAAAAAGAAGCTGAAGCAGGTAGACGAGCTCTACCTGGCAACAGACCCCGATCGCGAGGGCGAGGCCATCGCGTGGCACCTGCTCGAGGTGCTGAAGCCGAAGATCCCCGTGCGCCGCATGGTGTTCAACGAGATCACCAAGCCCGCCATCGTGGCCGCCGCGGAAAATACCCGCGAGCTGGACATGAATCTGGTGGATGCCCAAGAGACCCGCCGTATCCTCGATCGTCTCTATGGCTACGAGATCTCGCCGGTGCTGTGGAAGAAGGTGATGCCGCGGCTGTCCGCAGGCCGCGTGCAATCGGTGGCCACCCGCGTGATCGTCGAGCGCGAGCGCGAGCGCATGGCCTTTGTTTCGGCCGAGTACTGGGATCTGGTGGCGGAGGTGGCCGCGCAGAACGCGAAGGCCGATGAGCCGCGTGATTTCCAGGCGAAGCTCACCGGGGTGGAGGGCAAGCGCATCGCCCAGGGCCGCGACTTCAACGATGCGGGCGTGCTGCGTAAGCCGGATGATGTTGTGGTGGTGGATAAGTCCACCGCCGAGGCTCTCGAGGAGGGCCTGAAGGGCCAGCCCTTGCGGGTGAGCGCGGTGGAGGAAAAGCCCTATACCCGTAAGCCCTATCCGCCGTTTATGACCTCTACGCTGCAGCAGGAGGCTGGGCGCAAGCTGCATTACACCTCGGAGCGGACGATGCGCATCGCGCAGCGCCTCTACGAAAACGGTCATATCACCTATATGCGTACCGACTCCACCACGCTGTCGCGCGCCGGCCAGGAGGCGGCTCGGGTGCAGGCCCGGGAACTCTATGGCGAGAGCTATGTGCCCTCCAGCCCGCGCCAGTACTCCCGCAAGGTGAAGAACTCCCAGGAGGCGCACGAGGCGATTCGCCCCGCCGGCGAGTCTTTTGCCACCCCGGCCTCCCTGTCGGGCCAGTTGGATGCCGAGGAGTTCAAGCTTTATGAGCTGATTTGGCAGCGCACCGTGGCCTCCCAGATGGCGGATGCCAAGGGCACCTCCATGAAGGTGAGCATCGCGGGCACCGCCCAGTTGTCCTCCGGGGACCAAGAGGTGGAGTTCTCCGCCACCGGTCGCTCGATCACCTTCCCCGGTTTTTTGAAGGCCTATGTGGAGACCTCGCGTCTCGCCGATGGTCGCAATGTTGCCGATAATGCCGAGAAGCGTCTGCCGCGTCTTAGCTCCGGTGATGAGCTGCGCACCAAGGATGTGCACGCGGAAAGCCATGCCACCAATCCTCCGGCCCGCTACACCGAGGCGAGCTTGGTGAAGAAGATGGAAGACCTCGGCATTGGTCGCCCGTCCACCTATGCCTCGATTATCAAGACCATTCAGGATCGCGGCTATGTCTTCCCCCGCGGCAATGCGCTGGTGCCCTCGTGGGTGGCCTTCGCTGTCGTGGGGCTGATGGAGTCCAACTTCTCGGCATTGGTGGATTATGACTTCACCTCCTCCATGGAGGATGAGCTCGACGATATCGCCGTGGGTAATGAGGATGGCCACCACTGGCTGAGCGATTTCTACTTTGGCAACAAGGCCGCATCCGAGAACACGGCGGAGTCGATCGCGCGTTCCGGTGGGCTGAAGTCGCTTATCGACGACAACCTGGAGAGCATCGACGCTCGCTCCGTCAATTCCCTGACCCTCTTTGATGACGAGCAGGGGCGCCCCATCGTGGTGCGTGTGGGCCGCTATGGCCCCTATCTGGAGCGCGTTGTTGGTACCCAATCCGATGGCAGCCCCGAGTACCAGCGGGCGAACCTGCCGGATTCCACCACCCCCGATGAGATCACTCTCGAGGCCGCAGAAAAGCTCTTCGCCACCCCGCAGGGCGGCCGTGAGCTGGGCCGTAACCCACAGAATGGTCGCATGGTGGTGGCCAAGGAGGGCCGCTATGGGCCTTATGTGACGGAGCTGGTGACCAACGATGAGGAAAGCCACATCCTCGAGGTAGCGGAGCAGATCATCGCCGAGGAGCGCGCGGCCGAGGACGCCGAGCGGGCCAAGGAGGGCAAGCGCGCCAAGAATTGGGAGACCAAGACTGCGGCGAAGCAGAAGGAAAAGCGGATCCGCGAGATCATCGACGAGCGCCTCAAGCCCGGCACGGCCTCGCTGTTTAGCTCGATGGAGCCGGCCACGGTGACCCTCGACGAAGCCCTGAAGCTGCTGTCCTTGCCGCGCGAGGTGGGCGTGGACCCGGCCGATAATGAGCTCATCACCGCCCAAAATGGCCGCTATGGCCCCTACCTGAAGAAGGGCAATGACTCCCGTTCGCTGGGCGATGAAGAGCACATTTTCAGCATCACTCTCGAGGAGGCGCGCCGCATCTATGCCGAGCCGAAGCGCCGCGGCCGGGCCGCCGCCAAGCCGCCGCTGAAGCAGCTGGGCGATAACGATGTCTCGGGCAAGCCCATGTCCGTCAAGGACGGCCGTTTCGGCCCCTATGTCACCGATGGCACCACCAATGCCTCGCTGCGCAAGGGCGATACCCCAGAAACCATGACGGATGCTCGCGCCTGCGAGCTGCTCTCTGAGCGGCGCGCGAAGGAAGCGGAGAACCCCAAGGCCTCGAAGTCCGCTAAGAAGTCGCGGAAGAAGGCGAGCAAGAAAGCCAGCAAGAAGGCCACGAAGAAAAGCAGCAAGAAGTCGGTGAAGCGCACCACCAAGAACGTGGTGAAGGCCGGATCGCGGCGGCGTTCGACGAAGTAATGGCTGCAGGCGTGGTGCGGGTGACGGCCGTGGTGGTGCGGGATGAGCACGGCCACGTGCTCGCCGTGCGTAAGCGCGGCACCACCCGGTTCATGCAGCCCGGCGGGAAACCGGAGCCGGGCGAAAGCCCCACAGACACCGGCATTCGGGAATTGCGCGAAGAGATCGGGCTCGTGCTTAAGCCAGAGGAGCTGGACTCGCTCGGGCATTTCGAGGCCCCAGCCGCCAATGAGGCGGGCTGGGTGGTCTCGGCGGATGTCTTTGTGTGCACCCGTCTGCTCAGCGCGGCCGAGGCCGCGGCCATCGCGCCCGCCGCTGAGATCGAGGAGCTGCTGTGGATGGATCCGCAGCGGCTATCCGACTATGGCGTGGAGTGCGCCCCACTGATGGTGCGGGAGATTCTGCCGCGCCTCGGCGCCTAGGAGCGCTCCGCCAAGGTGGGGCGGATGGGGCGCGCCAATTGCGTCATCTCTTGGCGCCCGCGCAGCTCCACGGACTTCAACACGGTCCAGCGGGCCTGCTCGGCCTCGTTGGCGTCGCGCAGCGTGGAGGCAGAGGTCAGGGTTTTGCCGGGGGTGTCCTTGGCGAGTTCGGTGAGGCGGGCGGCCTGGTTTACCGCATCACCAATCACGGTGTACTCGAAGCGATCATGGCCGCCGATATGCCCGGCCACCACGTGCCCAGTTGCGACACCGATACCGCATTCCAGCTGGCTGTCCTTGAGCCGGCGCTGCAGATCGCGGGCCGTGGCTAGGGCGGCACCGGTGGAATCAGACAGCGATACCGGCGCCCCGAACACGGCCAAGGCGGCGTCTCCCTGGAACTTATTGATGATGCCGCGGTGCTCATGCACCGATTCCACCACGTGCTCGAAAAACTCGTTGAGCACGGTGACCACTTCCTCTGGGGTGTGGTGCACGGCGAAGGTGGTGGAGCCAATAACGTCCACGAAGAGCACCGCCACCTTGCGGTCCTCGCCGCCCAAGGTGGGCCGTTCCTCGAGAGCACGGCTGGCCACCTCGGCGCCGACATAGCGGCCGAAGATATCGCGCACCCGCTGGCGCTCGCGCAGCCCGCGCATCATTTCATTGAAACCGGCTTGGAGCACACCCACCTCGGAGCCGTCGTAGATGTCCACGGCCACGTCCTTTTCGCCGCGGCGTACCCGGTTGATGGCGTCTTGTAGCTCCATGATGGGATCCACCACGCTCATGATCAGCAGGGTGGTCACGAGCAGCCCGGTGATGAGCGCCAAGACGCAGAGCGCCAGAATGGCGGGCAGAATATCGGCGGGATCGGTGGTGAAATATCCCACCGACTGCCCCGTGAGCAGCAAGATGATGCCGACGATGGGCATGGCGGTGGTGGCCAGCCAGGTCAGCCGCATGCGATGCGACACCGGCGGCTCGAGGGTGGAATCTTCGAAGCGCCGGGCCAACGCCTGGGTGGCCACGGGACGCACGAGGCGCTGCGCCTCGAAATAGGTGAGCAGCACAACCGCGGAGCCGCCAAGGAAGGTGGCGAAGAAGATCACCGCGGCGAAACGCCCCGAGACGCTGCTGGCGACGATGGTCAAAATCGCGATACCGATCAGCCACACCACGCCCGCAATGATCGCCTGGTAGACGGGGATGCGCATCACCAGATTGCGCACCATATTGCGGTCATGTTCATCGGGGTGGCGCTGCCACATCAGCACCGGTTTGAAGAGGTAGTAGGTGGCGATGGCACCCACGATCATGGCGAAGAACACGTAGAAGATGCCGATGGAGGCGACGTCGAAACGCGACTGGCCAAAGTTCGTGCCCTCAGGCAGCGGGATGAGGTAGTGGATGAACGCCATGATGGCCACGGCACCCAAAAGGTTCGACCCGAGAACAGTGGCGCCATAGAGCGGCCACGCAGTTCCCCAGAGCCATGTCAGTGCCCGTGCCAATCGATTCATAGTCATTACTTTAATCAGTTGATCTCCGTTTCGGTGAGCTACGCTAGTTTGTCGTGAGCTCCGAAGTATTCAACCGCCTCGCTGGGGCGACGAGCGTGGCACGGGCGCTTGTCGACGCCGCCTCGCACCCCGAGCACATGACCCATGCGTGGCTCCTCACTGGCCCGCCCGGATCTGGACGATCAGTGGCCGCGCGAGCTTTTGCCGCCGCGCTCGTGTGCGACACCCCCGGTGGCTATGGCTGTGGGCAGTGCGAGGGCTGCCGGATGGTATTCGCCGATACCCACCCCGATGTGTTCCACCTCGTGCCCGAGGGCGTGGTGATCCCCGTGGCCCAGGTCCGCGACCGCATCATCCCGCTGGCCAATACCTCGCCCACCCACGGGCGGTGGCGCGTGATCATCATCGAAGACGCCGACCGGCTCGGATCGGAGTCCTCCAATGCCTTGCTGAAGACTGTGGAGGAGCCGCCGGAGCGCACCGTCATGATCTTCTGCGCGCCCTCCACCGACCCCGAGGACTTCTCGGTGACGCTGCGCTCGCGCTGCCGCCACCTCTATATCCCCATGCCCAGCCCCGAGGACGTGGCCGAGCTACTGATGAGGGAGGGGGTGGCCAACGAGCAGGCCGCGCACCTGGCGGCGGCAGCCTCCAGCGGGCACATCGGCCGCGCCCGGCACCTCGCCACCGACACCCAGGCGCAGAAACGACGGGCACGAGTGCTGCAGCTTGCGGAACTCGTCAACCACGGCTCCAGTGCCTTCCAAGACGTGGCGGCTCTGGTGAAAGTGATCGAAGACGAAACCGAGAGCACCCTCGCCGCCCACAATGAAAAGGAAACAGACGAGCTGAAGCAGTCCCTCGGCATGGGGTCGCGGGGCAAGGGCACCGCCGCGGCGCTGCGGGGCAGCAGGGGTGAGCTGAAAGAGCTCGAAAAGCAGCAGAAGCGGCGCCGGACCCGCTCCACCCAGGATGCGCTCGATCTGGCTCTCACCGACCTCGCTGGACTGTATAGGGATGCGATCATTGTGGCGAGCGCGGCGTCGACAAGCCTGACGCACCCAGATTTTGCGGGGCTCTCGCGCGATCTCGCCGAACAGGTGGGGGTGGCAGGGCTGCTGCGCTGCATCGATGCGATTGCAGAATGCCGGGAGATGCTGAC
Organism: Corynebacterium sp. TAE3-ERU30; assembly: GCF_019209925.1. Taxonomy (NCBI): domain Bacteria; kingdom Bacillati; phylum Actinomycetota; class Actinomycetes; order Mycobacteriales; family Corynebacteriaceae; genus Corynebacterium; species Corynebacterium sp. TAE3-ERU30. The sequence goes on from NZ_JAHUTO010000004.1 coordinate 57,781, forward strand.
ATTTAATGTGCGCCCCACGGTGGCGTTGGATGCGATGATCGGGAAATTCCGGCTGGCGTATGGGGTGGAGCAGTAGCCGACGGGCGGATTTAGGAATGTGCGCTGTGGTGCGCTACACTTCCAGTCGGTAATGGCGACGCCTCTGGCGTCGTGATACCGGCCGCCTTAGCTCAGTCGGTAGAGCATCTCACTCGTAATGAGAAGGTCGCGAGTTCGATTCTCGCAGGCGGCTCCACTGAAAAGCAGGTCAGCCCCACTTTCCGGGAAAGGAAGGTGGGGCTTTTCCTTATGGCTGGTGGCTTTGACCTGCGGTGGTGGTCGTTTCTTGCCCCTCCTCCCAATCGCCCAAGGTCTGTCCTGTCTTCGTCTTCCAGGCGATCCGCCCATTCGTGGATGCCGAGCCATAGACGATGGCCCCGGCGGCGGAGGGGGAGGTGAACACGACGTCTTTTAGCAGCTGGACTAGATCCGGCGTGGGGCCGGGCGTGGAGGCCTCCACGATCGTCGCATGCTGGGCTTGGCGCTTGGCGAATTGTTTCCTCGTCGTATCGGACCAATCGGGGTTGTCCTTCATGGTCGCGGGGATGATGGAGCCTGCCAAGAGAGTGAACTCGCCATCGATGAGCTGTGCCTGGGCGTCGGCCCCTTTTTGGTTTTTGATGTAGAAGACGGGGCTGTCCGAAGACTCAGTGGCTTCATCAGTAGGCGAAGCAGCGACCGGGGCAGTGGATCCCTTGGCGGCGGGGAGTGGGGTGGTGCGGCCCCGGAAGATATCGAAGCCGAGAACCGGCATGAGAATCCGTATCTGAGTGATGAAGTAATGCATGTCGGATTGATCAGCCTCGGGCAGGGCAGCTCCGCCGGTCGGGGAGACACTATTGTAAAGGTAGGTTCGGCCGATGGACTTGGCGAGCCTGATCAGCTCCGATTCGAGGTACCTCACGTGGGCCTTAGTGAGGTTCATGTCCTTGGAGGTGATGATGACGACGTCTTCCCAGAAGTCCTTGCGGGCGTTGTGATTCTCCAGCCGTCTGATGACATTGTCGCCTTCGCCGATATAGGCGGCCGGCTCACCGTCCTCATTAGTGCCGAAGAGGACGTACACGCCAGTTCTTTGGGCTTCCTCGCGATTCTTGAGCCGAGCGAGGTCCTTGCGGCGTGCCCGGAGCATGTGCCCAGTCCAGTTGAGAATCTCGGCGGTCATCAACCCGCCGACGGTGCCGTCGACGAGGTAGAGCCGAACTTGCTTGCCATTCATCGAAACATCCTTCGATATTTTATCCCCAGCGGAATTCGGTACAGGTTGTTCAGGGACTCTGGCGGGGCTGGGGTCGCGACACAGATCCGGTGTATAATTCTATCAAGACGCGAAGCTGAGTGGGCTCTTCTCCACCAGTGCCAAGAGCCGATTGGGTGGAATGCCCAGTGGGTATGAGCAGTCGAGCTGAGCACAATCGCTGTGGCACAGGCGCAGGCGTTGTCAGCTGAGACTGGAGATACGTGGTGTCCGTGTGGCGGTGGGGTCTGTGGAGGAGATGTCATGGCGGTATCGCAGAAAGCTCTGAGTGCTGCTCTCGCTGTTCTGGGCGCACCGGAGGAGGCTGTATCCCCAGAGACCGTGTGGGAGCAGACAGTCAGCTTTTACCCCGCATCGTGGAAGAAGAAGTGGCCGGCGGAACTTCCCCTGCCGTGGTTCTTGGAGAGAAAGGAGCCGGCTCTTTCGGTGTCTCGGCAGAGGCTGTTCGAGATCGGGCAATCCGTGGAGACCGAAGAGGACGCCGTGAACTTCTACGTCGCTGTGTGCTCCTGGGGTGCTGGGACGAGTGCTCTGCAGATTTCTCGAAGTGTTCGTCCCCTCCACGAGCCCGGCGCGCCCGGCAGGCTCGTGGAGGGGATCACAGCTGCGTCGACAGTGCCGGCGGCCGAGAGCTATGCACTGTTCTATCGTTCGGGGCCGGCACAGATTACAGGGTTGGGGCCTAGCTTCTTCACCAAGCTGCTGTACTTCGCCGCGGGGCAGCCTAGCCCGAGCGATACCCGGCACCCGCTCATTCTCGATAGGAGGGTGGCGCAGTCCCTGGGGTGGAAGACAACGACAGGCTGGACACCTGCCGGCTACACCTCATATCTCGATGTGGTGGAGGCAGCGCATGAACGATGGCGGCCGGATCTTCCTACTGACGTCATCGAGTACACCCTTTTCCACGGGCATGCTTCCGAGACTCCCCCGTCCATATAGCCGGTGCAACCCCACGGGTGTGGCGCGCCATCTCTTGCGGGGCTAGGCGGCGCCCGCGGGTGTTTCTTGGTGGGTGTCTTTTCGGCAGCTACTGTGTATGACACGCTACTAGGTTGGGCGAGGGGGCTATATGGCGGAATCGCAATTGCGCAAGGGAGCTATCGAGCTGGTTGTGCTTGGGTTGCTGCAGGAACGAGCATCCTATGGCGGCGAGGTGCTCGAGCGGCTGCGCGTGGAGGCGGGCCTGGAGGTCTCCTCCGGCACGGTCTATCCGCTGCTCGCTCGACTCCGCAAAACCGGAATGGTGGGCACCTCGTGGGAGGAGTCTCCTATAGGGCCGCCGCGCAAAATCTATGAGCTCACCACTTCTGGGCGCACCCGCCTCGCGCAGCTGGCAGAGGAATGGGAGCAGCTCGCTGCGGCGGTGGCGGCAACAACACGGAAGGCATGAGTGAGCACAATGAACTGGTGGACTCTTGATGAGGATGGGCAGCGGCGCGTGTGTGGGCTGCCAGTGTCCTCGTTCTGGGCGGGGGATCGAGATGCGGTGCTCGATAACTTCGAGCCGGAAAATCCGCGTCTATGTGTGCCCCGCACCTTGGGGTTGGGCTGGGATCTCAACCTCGGGGCGGTGGCGGTGAAGGCGGGCTGGATTCGCCCCGATGATTCCTTGCCGGATCTCGCCGAGCATATTCCTGCTCGGTGGCGTCGCGTGCTGCAGCTCGGGCCGCGTATCGGCGGTGTTGGCGTGGCTGCTGGTGCCCTCGCGGTGGCGAGTCTCAAGACGGCGCCCGTCCAGTGGTCGCTGGGTGGGCAGCCGAAGAAGTGGGGGCCGGGGATCGTGGCGGCGGCCCTGCCGGCGGGGATCGTCGGTGTTATCGCAGTGCTGCCTTATGCGACGCAGCGTCGTGGCTCGGAGGCGCCCCAGGAGGCAGATCTCTCGCAGGCGTTTTCGGTGGCATCGCGGGCGGAGCTATGTGGCGCACAAGCCATGGCACTGCTGGCACTGCATGCCACGTTCTGGTCGGCGCTGCGGCCCGAGCGACGCCAGATTGTGGGGGCAGCCGCGCCGTGGGCGTGGCCGGTGATCAGCGGTGGGCTCAAGATCGCGTGTGTGCGCAGCGCCTTGACGGCGCTCGATGCCCAGCTGCGGGCGGCGGACTGAGCGCTCGGCCATCCATCCTGCCCCGCGTCGGCAGTGCCGAATGACGCCTAGGATGGCCCTATGAGTACTACACACACATCACAATCCACCCCTGACTCCACCGATCGCGCTGCACAGCAGCGGCGCACAGTGCGCGAGCTCATCCGCTCGGCGCGTTTTGCCATGGTCACCACCACGGATAGCGCTGGCTCGCTGGTGTCTCGTCCCATGACGGTCCAGGCGGTCCGCGACAACGGCGAGATCGTATTTATCCTGCCCCAGGAGGGCGATACCGCCCAGCAGGCAGATGGGGCGCAGGTGAACCTGGCCTTCAACGATGACATGTCTTTCGTCTCCGTTGCGGGAGTGGGCGAGATTTCCCACGACACCGAGCTACTCGCCGAGCTCTGGGGCCCAGGCACCGATGCTTTTTCGGAGGAGGGCGAGCACCCCGAGAACACCGACAAGGTGGTTCTGATCGTGCGTGGCGAGTCCGCCCAGTACTGGGAAAGCCCCTCGCGCCCCTCCCTGCTGGTGCAGACCTTTACCGGTCTCGTCTCCGATGAGCGCCCCTCGGGCGATAGCGGCACCGTCGAGCTGTAGATTTCTTCCCCCAACCCTAGGAGCACACGCCTATGACCACCTATGATGTCATCGTTATTGGCGCCGGCGTGGCCGGTTTGGCCGCGGCCCGCGCCGTGCAGGACAACGGCCACAGCGTCATCGTCCTCGAGGCGAGCGATCGCCTCGGCGGCCGCATCACGACTGAGGAGGTCGATGGCTTCCTCGTCGACCGCGGCTTCCAAATCCTCAACCCCGCCTACCGGCACCTGCGGGCGAGCATCGACACCACCCGGCTTGGGCTACGTTCTTTTCCCCGCGCGCTCCGGGTGCGCACCGGCTCCGACCTAGTGGAGCTCAACGATCCCACGCGCCGGCCGCAGGCGCTGCCCGCCGTGCTGAAATCTGGCTTGGTGGCCAAGGAGGATCTCGCCGCGTTGCGCCTGCTGAAGGGGATTCCCAGCGCCGATACCACGCGCGCCGAGGCCTTCGATAAGGCCGGTTTTAGTGGCGCTTTACGACGCCACGTTCTCGATCCTTTCCTCGCTGGCGTGGTGGCAGAACGAGAGGGCAGTACCTCCTTTAGGCACACCGCGTGGCTGCTGTCGATGTTCATGGCCGGTACTCCTGGCCTGCCGAGCGGCGGCATGCGCACCCTGCCGCGCATCATGGCTGAAGGCCTCGATGTGCGGTTGAACCAGCCGGTGAGCCGAATTGATACCACCACGGCCACCGTGTGGGTGGGAGAGACAGAGCTGCACGCGCGCAGCATTGTGCTCGCTGCTGGACTGGAGTCCTCGGCTGAGTTGATGGGTACTGATACCCCGGCGATGCATGGCACGCGCACCTTCTGGTTCGCCGCCGAGGAGGCCCCCAGTGATAGCGCTGCGGTGCATATCGACGGGCGCGGCACCTCCGGAGAATATGGGCCTGTGACCACGACCTGCGTGCTAAGCCATGTCGCGCCCGAGTATGCGCCGGCCGGCCAGCATCTCATTGCCGCGCTGACGCTCAGCGATGATACCGAGCCGAGCGAGGAGGATACGCGCCGCCACCTAGGTGAGATCTACGGGGTGGACACCACCGCGTGGCGCTGTGTGGCCACCCACGATGTGCCCGATACTCTGCCCGCCGTGGCCCCTGGCGAGCCGGGCGGCGACCGCGCGCTGCGGCACGAATTGGTGGTGGCCTGCGGCGATCAATTCGGCAATGCGTCCACAGATGGCGCTATCGCCTCCGGCCAAGCGGCCGCGGAGATCGTGGAGGATATTCTCGCCGCTCAGTAGTGCGGAGCGGCGTGCTCGTGGCGTCGATAAGCGGCGTCGCGAACCTACCCCCAGAAATAATAAAGGGATCCCACGCACCCGTCAGAGCTCGCTGACCCTTGCTGCATTCCTGCCCTGGGGGAGTTCACAAGATGGACGCCGCGTGGAATCCGTGTACCACTGTAGCAATAGCCAGCCGCGAGAAGCAATAAGGCAGGCGATCTCGGCGGGCTCTGGGGAGGCTGGCGCGCCGGGCTGCTGGTTGAGCGGCGAAAAGAGGGCGGCTGACAAGGCGTTTTTGGCTTTGCGGTCGAGTGTGTGTAGTGTATCTACCGAACAGAGGCGCTCTGCGCTTGTGTTTGGCATGGAGGATTCGACTAGCGGCCTATGTCACACGCCTGGAACGCGTGCGGGGTTCACGCCCCTCGTGGGTTCAAATCCCACATCCTCCGCCACTGACAAATCTCCCGACGCATCCTGATAGATGCGCCGGGAGATTTTTTATGTCCTCCAGTGGGGCGGTGCGGTGCTTAAGCGAGCTCGCAGCGGTTGAATCTGCAGATTCCCCACAGGAACACCACGAGTACTAGGCCCAGTGAGCTCCCCACGGGAATCAGCCAGGCCCCTACCGCGTCCTGGCTCGAGATCTCAGTGCTCAGGCGCGACAGGCCCAGTGGGCTATAGGCGGCAATTCTGTCGAATGTTCCGCCGATTGCAATGAGAAGATAGAGCCCGACTCCGGCCAGTACTGGGGCTCCGATACCCGGTTTTAGTGTGGTGGCGAGGAGCTGGACTGCGCTGATGAGCGTCATTTCTAGGCCCCACACCAGGCTGGCAACGAGGACTGGGAGATAGGGGGCGTCAGAAAATACCAGTGCGGTTCCTGCCCAGGTGACTGTCGCCCCGATGGCCGCATAAGCAAAGATGGCGCACCACGTAGAGATGGCCCCCGTCGCTAGGTAGTAGGAGCGGCGCAGGTTCTTCGTCAGAATAAAAGGAATATCGCCGTTGCTGCTCAGCTGCGCGTATCCGAGTGCGTTGATGGTGAGCAGCCCGAGCGTGATGATTTGCGCCAGGTTTTTCATCCATCCTGCATAGGCGTGGTGCCACGATGGTTCAGGCATCGTGGCGGCAAGAAGCTCGGTCATCTCTGGCCCGGCCAGACTGCTCATGATCTCGGGCAGGTGCGAGCTCATCACGCCCTGGGTGCCTGCCATCGCCACGATGAGCGCGAGCATCACCCACGTGCTGGTTGAGCGCAGTAGCCGCACACCGTGGTAGCGCCATAGGGGTAGTAGCTGCTGAGACGCCATCACTGCTCCTCCTTTCCCTTGGTGAGGCGGGCGTAGAAGTGCTCGAGTCCCTGATGTTGCGGTTCGATGCGTGACTGCGGGTCGATTGCGTGAATGGCTGCGGTGATGCGCTCGGCGTGCTCGGCGCGGGTGCTGAGGGTAAAGTGCGCCCGCGGCATCCCGCGTGATTCGAGGAGCTCGTCGATCTGCCCCTGGGCGAGAAGCCGGCCGCGATGGAGCACTCCAAGATGGGTGGATACTTTTTCGACATCCGCCAGAATGTGGGAGGAAAACATGATGGTTGCGTGCCCTCTGAGCTCCTGAATGATCGCCAGCACGTCCGCACGCCCCATGGGGTCCAGGGCGCTGGTGGGTTCGTCCATGATCAGCAGGCTCGGTGCAGTAATCAGTGCCGCGGCGATCCCTAGTCGTTGCTTCATTCCCCTCGAGAACGCGCCGACGGTGCCCGGTGCATGTGTCAGCCCTACGAGTTCTAGTAGCTCAGAAGCTCTGTGCGACGCCACCTCCGAGGGCACATTATCGAGGCGGGCAAGGGTGATGAGGGCGTCTGTGGCGCCGAGCCACGGACTGAGCTGTGGCACATCGGGAAGATACGAGACCCCTCCTCGTGGTGTGGGCGGCAACGTGCCGCGAGGAGTGCCCAGCACCGTGGCTTGGCCGCTGCTGGCAGCGGCAAGGCCTAATAAGATCCGGATCGTGGTGGTCTTTCCGGCCCCATTCGCCCCGACAAAGCCATAGACAGCGCCCCGTGGTACCCGCAGCTCCACGTCCGTGAGCACGCGGTGGCTGCCATAGCTTTTGCACAGCTTCGTCGTCGTGATAGCCCATTCCATGGTGGTTTATTCCTTATACACGCTGTCGATCACAGACGAGACGTCCGTGCCGTGGCCACGTGGTTGCTGTTTCTGGGCGCGATGGAAACGCTTTTGCTCAGCCATCGCCCGCTCTTCCCTGATGTGCATGATGAGGAACACAACAGGGCCGAGAAGCTGTCCCATAAGGATGATGGCTGTCCAGATCGAGCGAGGCAGCCCGGCGATACGCTCGCGCTTATCTTTCCAGAGCCGGAGCAGGGCCCACACCATCGCGCCGAGCTGGCACACGATGAGAAGGGCGAGAAGGACCAGCAGGTACGTGGGCAGATCCTGCACAGCGTCGAATGTGTTCATGATGTCCTCGATTGTTCTTATGGGATGTACTTGCCGTACATAGTAGCTTGTAATACATACTAGCAGGCGGCACACGACCCGCACCGTGATTGTATGCGGCGCGCGGCGAGGCGATGATGGCATCTTTGCACCCGCGACGAGAAGCTCCCTGGCCCGAGACAGGACTAATCCCCCGCAGGATATGTCCTGCAGGGGATGGAAGGCCTCAGATTAACGCAGCGTCAACGGGGTGGTAGCGGTGCTGCCGTCGAAGTGGATGACCTGGATGCTGCCGTCGATGTTGGGGTAGGCGGCGCAGCCGGTGAGGGTCTGGAAGTCACCCGCGAAACCGGCCTGGCCATCGCAGACCACCGCGGTGGTGCCGTCGATCTTGACCATGGTGTCGGGGCCAGCGATGCCGATGGCGAGACCCGGCTGAACGCCGTGGGCCTCTACTACTGCACCCTCGCCCACAGCGATAGCGGCGGGGCCGGAGAAGTTGGAGGCGTGGGCGGTGGCGGAGCCATTGAGCACGGAGATGCCGAGGGCGATGGCGTCATCAGCCTTGGCGTGAGCGTGGCCGTTCTCAACATCCCACTGGGGAAGAGCGCCAGCGACGTTAAAGCCCGGGAGGGCGGGCTGGAGGGCATCCTCGAGGGTGCCGGCCTGGGCCGCGGCCGGAGCGAGAATCATGGAGCCACCCAGTACGGTCATGGCGGCACATTTGGTGAAGCGTTTCATAGAGGTTTCTCCTTTGAGAGAGTAAAAAATTACTTGTTCGGGATCAGGACGGTATCGATGATGTAGACCCGAGCGTTCTCGGTGGGCACGTTTGCGCAGCCCACGGTGGCGTCATTCACCATCATCGGTTCGCCGTCGGTGACGGTCAGCATGGAGCCTCCAACGGTGGTGTGCTCGCCTACGATCGCATCCATGCCGGCCTGGCCTTCCACGGCGTGGTAGGTAAGAATGCTGGTCAGCATGTTGGAGTTGGTCTTCAACTCCTCGATGGTCGCTGGGTCAAGCTTCTCGAAAGCGCCGTTGGTCGGGGCGAAAATGGTCCACTGCCCGCCCTCAATGGTGCTCACGAGATTGACGTCAGGGTTGAGCTCTCCGGTCAGTGCTGCGGTGAGCGTGGAGAGTTCCGGAATATTCGGCAGTGCCTCGACGATGTTCTGGCCGGCAATGACCTCGAGAGAGGCGGGGCCGTCCGGGTGGGCGTCGGCATATGCCTGGCATAGCGGGCCGCTCGGGGCCTCGGCTGCAGCTGCGGCCTCGGTGTCGGTCTCAGTCTCGGACTCAGCCTCGCTGGAGGGGCTGTCTTCAGAGCTGGTCATGCTGGAGGTGCTGGACATGCTGTCCTTGGCCTCAGTGCTATCGGAATCATCAGCATTACAGCCGCTGAGTACAAGTCCGGTGGCGCCGAGAATGGCAGCTGCCGTGAAAATTGGGTGGCGATTAAGTCGCATGTATATCCACTTCGTTTGTTGAAAAACAGGCAACTATTTTGTTGCCCTCACAAAGTGTTCGGAGCCAAAGAAGGATCGGGTGGGTGCAGCTCGAAATATTATTTTCGTGTGTAGGCTTAGCCCTGTGCCTAACGTCAAATCTCACCTCGACGCTCTGCTCGAGGCCACCTCGCGGGGGGACGTACAGGCTTTTGAGCAACTTTTTACACTTCTGCATAAGCGCGTCTACGGATTAACGCTGCGCATTCTCACCGACCGTAATTTGGCGGAAGACGCCGCCCACGAAGCATGGCTATCGGTATGGGAAAACTCCTCGTCATTCGACTCACATAAAGGATCTGCCGAGGGCTGGGTGCTTGCCATGGCCCATCGCCGGGCAGTTGATGTCGTACGCAGCAGAGAAGCCCACCATCGCCGCAGCGCTGAATATGCCCAGTCCATGAGTCTTACTGAGTCCGTGGATGCGGCAGATGCTCATCTGCTTCGTATTGATGAGCATGCAGAGTTAGCCGAGTGTTGTGAACAACTCACCGCAAAACAGCGTCAGGCACTTGCTCTGACCTATTTTGAGGGGCTGACCTATCAAGAAGTAGCTGATCGACTCGGAGTATCTCACTCTGCGATCAAAACCCGTCTACGAGATGCAATGAAAACCTTAAGGAGGTGTATGGACTCGTGACTACACAACAACCATCGCGGGAGGAACTCGAGGCGCTTGCCGCTCTCTCGGCCGTAGGGTCGCTGCCGCTCGATGAGCAAAAAAATCTGGGCGTTGCAGATAATGACGAGTTCATTCATCTCCAGCAGCAGTACCGTGATGTCCTCGCCGGCCTCAGCGTCGATGTCGATATGCCTGATGCCCAGACTGCCTGGGAGCGTCTGCGCCGAGATATTGCCCCTGTGGCCACGGTGGATACCGTGGCGTCTCGACGGCGCCGGCTGCCGCTGTGGCTGGCGAGCGCCAGCGCAGTGGCGGTGCTGGCCAGCGGCGCTATTACCTTCACCACCATGAATGCCTCCTCCGATCGGGCAGAGACTGAGCAGGCCGAGGTGAGCACTAGTGAACGCCGGGTAGCTGGCGGCACGGTGACTGTGGAGTATGCCCCAGGCGCTGACACGGCGAAGGTGATGTTGCGCGATGTTCCCGCACCGCCACCGGATCAGGCCTATCAGATGTGGCTTGTGGAGGATTCCGGTCCCCGTTCCGTCGGCGTGATGGAATCCGCCGAGGTACTGCCCGAGATGGACGTGGAGATCGACGGCGTCGCGCAGGCGCAGTCAATCATGATTAGCCAAGAACCTGCGGGTGGATCGACGACCCCATCGACGTCGCTGCTCGACATTGCTTTGCCATAGTGCGCCTCGACGTCGCCGCGCGGGCGAGGATCAGACAGCCGGCTATCGCGCCCTGCAGGGCTAGAATCCGCTGCTCATCTGTGCGCGATCATAGAAAAACGACAGGCCGAGCAGTAGAGTAAGGGCGGAAATGATCGCCCATGACTATCACCTGTGGCGTGACTGACCACGAGAACAACCAGAAATACAGAAGGGCGGGTCGCGACGTGACCGAACTGAAGGATATGAATCAACAGGACTTCGAGGAGATTGCCGCCGATGCGCGCAATCGTTATGAGGAGCTCGTTCAGCGTGACCTGCAGCTGGATCTGACCCGCGGTAAGCCCTCCGCAGAGCAGCTGGACTTCGCGGAAGAGCTGCTGGCTCTGCCCGGGAAGGGCGACTATCGCACCGCCGATGGGGTCGATGTCCGCAACTACGGTGGCCTCAACGGCATCGTCGATATCCGTGAGATCTACGCCGAGCTGCTCGGACTCGATGTCTCCCAGGTATGCGCCGGCGATTCCTCCAGCCTCAACATCATGTTCGACATCATGAGCTGGACCCACACCTTCGGTAACTGTGATTCCCCGCGCCCGTGGTCGCAGGAGGAGAAGCTGCGCTGGATCTGTGTGGTGCCCGGCTATGACCGCCACTTCTCCATCACCGAGCACTATGGCTTCGAGATGGTGACCGTGCCCATGCTCGAGGACGGCCCGGACATGGATGCCATCCGCGAGCTGGTGAAGGATCCGAGCGTGAAGGGCATGTGGGCGGTGCCGGTGTACTCCAACCCCACCGGTGTGACCTTCTCCGAGGAAGTGTGCCGAGAGCTCGCCGAGATGGAGACCGCGGCACCCGATTTCCGCATCATGTGGGACAACGCCTATGCGGTGCACGTATTCGATGAGTTCCCCGAGAACCACAATGTGCTCGAGATGGCCAAGAAGGCCGGCAACCCCAACCGCTTCTGGTATCTCACCTCCACCTCGAAGGTGACCTTCGCCGGTTCGGGCGTGGCTATCTTCGCCTCCTCCGCCGCCAACCTGGAGTGGTACGCCTCCCATGCGGGTATTCGCGGCATCGGCCCGAACAAGGTGAATCAGCTGGCCCACGCCCGCTATTTCGGCTCCGCTGACGGGGTGCGCGAGGTGATGCGCAAGCAGGCCGGTTCTTTGGCGCCGAAGTTCCACAGCGTGCTGGAGATCCTCGAGCAGCGCCTCGGCGGGCTCGGCATCGCCACCTGGACGAAGCCGGAGGGCGGCTACTTCATCTCCCTCGACGTGGTGGATGGCACCGCCTCTCGCGTGGTGGAACTGGCCAAGGAAGCCGGCATCAAGCTCACCGCCGCTGGATCGACCTTCCCGCTCAAGCAGGACCCCAACGACCGCAATATCCGCCTCGCCCCCTCGATGCCGCCGCTGAATGAGGTCGAGGTCGCCATGGATGGTGTGGCCACCTGTGTGCTGCTCGCCGCGGTTGAAAAGCTCGCGCAGTAAATCTTCCTCTTTTCAGGTACTCCCTCGTTCCCGCATCGCGCGGGGCGGGGGAGTTCTGCGCTGGGCAGCCGCCAGCAGCTGCGCTTATGCCCGTGCAGATGCCGGTTCGGCTGCGGTGGATGTGCCACACTGGAGGAATGAACACAGCAGAGATCAGTGTCTGGTTTGCGCAGCTCTTCCAGCTGGGCGAACAGCCCGAATGGCAGGAATACAGCGTCGCCGGCCATCGCGCCGCCAGCTTTTCTTCTGACGGTCGGGCCACCGCAGTCACCCTAGATATGTCCACGGTGGATACGGGCCTGCGGGCGGTGGCCCCGCCTGAGGCGCAGAACCCGCTGAGCGAGGCAGATATTCGGGTGGAGCTGATTCTGCAGACCACGGATGCTCACCGAGAGCAGCTGCCCGAGGCGCTGGGCCGCGCCCTCGCGGTGCTGAGTGATGCCGACTCTCAGGTGGCACCCCAGCCGGGCGCTATCCTCGCCGATCTCATGCCGGAGCTGTCCACCCGCCACGGGCTTCTGGTCGCGCCGCAGCTATGGGAGAAGGGCGTGCCCCATCTGTGGGAAGAACCCGAGCAGACCGGACGCTCTCATGGCCAGCTCACCCTGCCATTGCAGCTGCTGCTGCTCACGCCGGAGGAGCTGGAGTATGCGATCACATATTCGCCGGAGGAGCTGCAGGAGCAGATGCCGGCCCAAGGGATTGATGTGCATGAGTGGAACCGCTGATGCCCGTATCGCCGGTGCTGGCCGCTACGCGCCGTCGCCAAGCGGAGAACTGCACTTCGGTAATCTGCGCACCGCGCTGATCTCGTGGCTGGTGGCCCGCTCGCACGGGCTGCCTTTTCTGCTGCGCGTTGAGGATGTCGATACCCAGCGCAGCTCGCTGGAATCGGCGGCGGCGCAGCTGGAGGATCTCGCCCGCCTTGGCCTCGACTGGGATGGGGACGTGCTCTACCAGCACCAGCGTTTTTCCGCCTATGAGCAGGTGGTGGAGACTCTGCGCGGGCGGGAGCTGGTGTATGAGTGCTATTGCTCGCGCAAGGATATCGCGCACGCGGCCTCGGCACCGCACGCCATCCCCGGCCATTATCCGGGCACCTGCCGTGATCTGGATGAGGACCAGCGTCGTGCGAAGCGGGAGCAGCTCAGCGCCGCAGGTCGGCACCCCGCGCTGCGGCTGCGTAGCGACGCCACCTCCGCCACAGTGGAGGACTATTGGGCCGGCAACTATCGCGGCGATGTGGATGACTTCGTGCTGCGGCGCGGCGGCCAGGCCCCCGACTGGGCCTATAACCTCGCGGTTGTGGTCGACGATCACTACCAGGGCGTGGGCCATGTGGTGCGCGGCGATGATCTCTTGTCCTCTGCCCCGCGGCAGGCCTATCTCGCCAGGCTGCTCGGCTATGAGCCGCCGCTGTACCTGCATGTGCCCCTGGTGCTCAATGAGCAGGGCCAGCGGCTGGCGAAACGCGATGGCGCGGTGACCCTGCGCGAGATGGAGCAGCAGCGCTCTACCGCTGATGTGGTGCAGGCGCTCGGCGCATCGCTCGGGGTCCCTGGGACCCGTTCCACGGCGGAGATTCTGGAGCGCTGGGAGTTGGAGCAGTTGCCTGCTGAGTCGGTTACTTTTCGCAGCTAGCGGCCTGCGCGGCCGCAGCTGTGGTGTGCTCGGGAAGGTGGCGGGCAAAGCGGTGGCTGAGGCGCTCGACCACGAGGCCTGAAACCACCCCCAGCACCATGCCGGAGACCAAGCCGATCAGCGGCTGCTCCCGAAATACCCAGCCGCCGAGATAGCCGAATAACGTGCCCTGGACCGACCAAATAATCACCCCGATGGCGTCGAAGAAGGCGAAGCGGGCGTGGGAGTAGTGGCCGGAGCCGAGCATCACGGTGACTACCCAGCGCGCGCCGGGGATGAAGCGGGCGATCACGATCACCGAGGCATCGCGGCGGTAGAGATTATCGTTTACCCAGGTGATGGCCTTCTGCAGGCGGCTGCGCTTGCGCAGATACCCCATGGCGCTGGTGAGGCTGCGGCCTAAAACGAAGCAGATATTATCGCCGATGATCGCCCCGGCGGCGCAGCAGATCATGATGAGGATGAGATGCGGGAAGCCGAAAATACCGGAGTAGGCGCCGGCGAGGTTCATGGGCAGCTCGCCGGGGATCACCGGCACGATCGCATCGCCGAGGGTGACGCCCCCGAGCAGCAGATAGATCCAGGGGGAAGCCATCAGTGGCTCCAGCCACTGGAATACGATCTCTTCCACGGTAGGCTGCTCGCCCCCTTTCTCGGACTCGGTGCGCCAGCATGCGCGGGTGCGGTGGGCACCTCGCGTTCTCCTAGCGAGCTTAGCGCGTGAATAGATTGCCTCCTGCCACGAGGGCGGGCAGCTGCTGGCGGCGCTATCGCCTTTGTGCGCCGAAGAGTACTACGATTTTCAGCATGAACACTCTTGTTACTGGCGGCGCTGGCTTCATCGGCTCCCATTTGGTGGATGCGCTCGTGGCCCGCGGCGATACCGTGGTTGTGGTGGATAATCTCTCCCATGGCCGACGGGACAACCTGCGCGATGCGCTGGAGACGGGGCAGGTGACACTGCTCGAAGATGACGTGCTCAGCTGTGATTTTCTTGCTGTGTGCAGGGAGTATCGTCCCGAGGTGATCTTCCACTTGGCGGCGCAGATCGACGTGCGTTCCTCGGTGGCTGATCCGGTATTCGATGCCGAGATGAACACCATTTCTACGATCCGGATTGCTGAGGCGGCGCGCCAGACCGGGGTGCGCAAGGTGGTCTACACCTCCTCGGGCGGTGCTATCTATGGCCGCCCAGAGTCCTTCCCCGTCAGCGAGGAGGAGCCGGTGCGCCCGATGTCTCCCTATGCGGCCTCGAAGGTGGGCGGCGAAACCTATTTGAACATGTATCGCCGCCTCTACGGGCTGGACTGCACGCATATCGCCCCGGCGAATGTCTACGGCCCGCGGCAGGATCCCCACGGCGAGGCCGGGGTGGTGGCGATCTTCAGCAAGAATCTGCTGGCCGGTGCCCCCACCGTGGTATTCGGCGAGGGCAGCAATACCCGCGACTATGTGTATGTGGGCGATCTGGTGCGCGCCTTCGTGGCCGCCTCTGGGGAGCAGGGCTCGGGCATGCGCTTCAATATCGGCACCGGGGTGGAAACCACCGACCGTGCCCTGCATAGCCTCGTGGCCCAGGCGGTGGGCGTGGCGGATGAACCCCGCTTCGAGCCGGCCCGGGTGGGCGATGTGCCCCGCTCCTGCCTCGATTCCAGCCGTGCCCAGGCGGTGCTCGGCTGGCGGCCCGAGGTGGATGTGGCCGAGGGTATCGCCCGCACGGTGGAGTATTTCCGCAGCCGCTAAGGCGGGGGCCTATGCGTGACGACGCCACCCTCTATTCCCCTGAAACGCTGGGGCGAGGGTGGCGTCGATAAGCATGCGAAGCGCGGTTACTCGCTGTTCTTGGCGGGAACCCGCACGGATTTATAGGCCAGCACCATAGCGACGATGCTGAGGATGAACAGCAGCACCATGGCGCCATTGATATTCATCAGCAGCGTGGCCACGCGCAGCTGGATGGCGGACTGGGTCTCGGTGGAGAGCAGCCCGCCGAGGCTCGTGGTGGCGTTGGTGGCCATGTAGAGCACGCCGAGGATGATGAAGAACACCCCGGCGAGCATATTGGTGGAGTTCAGCGTGAGCGGGCCGAGCTGTACCTGCGTGCCCCGCAGCCAGGAGGCCTCGCCGATGTTGAACTTCTCCCACAGTGCGGCCAGCAGGAATAGTGGCAGGGTCATGCCGAAGGCATAGGCGGCCATGATGGCCAAGCCATAGAGCACGCTGGAGCTGACGAAGGCGGTGGTGAGCACCGCCCCCAACATGGGGCCGGCGCAGAACCCGGCGAAGCCATAGACTGCGCCGAGCAGGAAGGTGGGCACCCATCCTGCGGCGCTCATGCCCACCCTGCCCGCGAGGGAGGACAGACCCGGGATCTGGAAGCCGCCGCCGAAGAAGATGAATACGCCCAGCGCAATCATGATGATGCCGCCGACCATGATGAGGGTGCCGCGTTCGCTGCTGAGCCACTGGCCCAGCGCGCCGGCGCCCGCCCCGATGGGGGCGAGGACGGCGACGAGGCCGAGGAAGAACACGACGGTGCGGGTGATCAGCTCCGTGCGGGAGCTAAATGCGTAGGCGAAAAACGCCGGAAGCAACAGCGCCGAGCAGGGGCTGAGAATAGAGAGCGCCCCGGCGACGATGGCGCCGAAGAGTCCGATAGAGATCATTGCGGAACGCTCACCTCGCCGGCAGCCACCTTGGCTAGCTCCACATTGATGACCTCAACGAAGGTCTCAGTGGGCTGGGCGCCAGACACAAAGCGGGTGCCCACCACGAAGCTCGGGGTGCCTTGGATCCCCAAACCAGTGGCGTAGCTCTGGGCCTGTGCCACCGGCTCGGCGTAGGTGTCATTGTCTAAAGCCTCGGTGAAGGCGTCCATGTCCTCCACCCCGGCCTCCTTGGCGAAGCGGATATAGTCCTCCCGGCCGAACTCGGGGTGGCCGGTGATGTCCTTCGACGCGGTATAGAGCGCATGCTTGAAGGCGAAGAACTTGCCCTGGGCGGCTGCGGCACGTCCCGCCTGGGCGGCGCTGACGGCGTGGGGGCCATTGATGGCATAGTCATTCCACTCGATGCGCACCAAGCCATCCTTGACGTACTGGTCAATGAGTTCCGGCTCGGTGGTATTGGCGTAGCGGGAGCAGAAGGGGCACTCGAAATCCGAGAACTCCGAGATCACCACGGGGGCATCCACGGCGCCATAGGCGAAGGGATCGGCCGCATCGCGGCGAGCCACCTTCACGATGTCCGCCACGGACTGAATCTCCCCACCGGGGCCGTAGATGGTGGCGTCGAAGGAGCCGTCCTCGGACTCCGCGTCGAGAGAGCCCGTCCCTGGCTTCACCTGGGCCACCAGCTCCGCGATCTCCTCCTTGCTCAGCTTCTCCACCGCAGACTCCTCCGGGGCGGCGGCAGTACCCGAGTCCTGCTGTGCGGAGGAGGGCGCGGCTTGGGTGGCGGCGCTATCGGTGGTCTGCGTGCCCACGAGGTAGCCGCCGAGACCGGCGATCACCAGCAGCACGCTAAACAGGGCCCACACCACGGTGGGCACCTGGGAGATCGGGGAGGCGGCTGTGGCCTCGGCGTCCTCGGCATCCTCGGTAGTCTCGGCTGCTGCAGTGTCCGCAGTGGCTGCGGAATCAGTCGCGGAATCGGCCGTGGAGTCGGCGTCGACACGCGTCGCGTCGGCAGCGTCGGCAGCGTCGGGCGCCGCGGGAGTCACGGCCTCGGCGTCCTCGGGGTTGGGGGTGTGGTCCGGTCCGTTTTTCGGGGCCTTAGGCATAAATGTCGTCGTCTCACTTTTCTGCACGGCCGCTGGCCGTGGGGTCGGTGCCATCGCGGGATGGATCAGGTGTTTCGGGTCGGATCGCCGTTTGCAGGGCGACGGCGCGAGCTAGCCTAGCGTAGCGCAGTTCCTGCTCGCGGAAGCGAATGTAGCTCGAGATCGTGGTGAACATGAAGGCCACCACCAACAGGTAGAGCAGCAGATCCGTGCCGCGGGACACCCCGAGCCAATTGGCCACCACGGTGAGGTCATCGGGGCGCACAATCGCCCAGATGCAGGAGATAAAGAACACCACAAAGCCGAGTTTCACCCAGGCCTTGGCGCGGGCCTTTTTGCGCTTGCTCACAAAAAAGATGGCCAAGCCGATGGTGGCGAGCAGCAGCACCACCTGAATAATGCTTTGTCCCGAACTCATGACAGGTTCCTCGCTATAAATCCATCGGCCAGAATATTGACTCCATTAAAGAGCGATTGGCCCTTGCTCATCGAATACTCGGTGTAGAGAATATCCACCGGCTGCTCGCTCACGCGCCAATTATTGGTGTCCATGAGCGTGACAAATTCGCTGGCATGGCTCATGCCATTCATGCGGAGATTCAGCTGCTCGGCCACCGTGCGATTGAATACGCGCAAACCATTATGGGCGTCGGTGAGCCCCAGCTTGCGGGTGCGCCGCGAGAGCAGCACCACCGTTTTCAGCACGATGCGTTTGATCAGTGGCACCTGATCATCGGCGGCGCGGGGCCGACCAAAACGGGTGCCCACGATGATGTCCACATCCTCGGTGCGAAGCCGATCGATCATGGCCACCACGTCTTTGACCTGGTGCTGGCCATCGGCGTCGAAGGTGACAAAGTTCTGCGCGCCGGGTTGGGCGCGGGCGTATTCCACACCGGTTTGAATGGCGGCGCCTTGGCCGAGATTCACGGGGTGATTCACCAGATGCGCGCCGGCGGCGTGGATGGCCGCAGCGGAGTCATCCTTCGAACCGTCATTAACCGCCACGATATTGGGAAAAGTCTGGCGGGCATGTCGGATCACATCACCGATGACGGGTCCCTCGTTAAAACACGGGATCACCAACCACGTATCCGCATAGTCGCCGGGGTGACGGCAGGCGTCATCGGCGGGGCGGGGAGTATCAACAACGGGCATGCCTGTCATGCTAGTAACTTCTCGGACAGACACAGCGGCAGCCACGCGCGGCAGACAGTGAATGAAAATCGGAGCCCTCGCCCAGCGCATGCGTGACGACGCCGTCCTCGCGTCCCATCGACCCAGTTAGCGGCGGTGGAACAGGAGGCGATAGACCCGCCCGAGCAGGCGCTTGGGGAGCAGCCGGTAGAGGGAGCGAAGAAGGAAATTGCCCACCGCGCGAAACGCGCCGACGGTCCCATAGTCCACGAGGTTGCGCTGCATGCTCAGCTCGGCGCGGATCATATCCAGACCCGTACGCCGCGATAGCTGCTCCTCGCCGACCCGGAAATACACCAGCTGCTCCGGCATATTGGCCAGCACTTTGTCTCCAGCCACGAGCCGTGCCATGAGGTCATAATCCTCCATCAAGTGCACCGGCTGATAGCCACCGACCTCACGGATGGCCTCTACCCGGGCCATGATTGTCGGGTGGTTGATGGGGTTATTGATGGTGAGATAGCGGTTGATCTCCGCGGGGCTTTCCGGCAGCGTGCGCACGCCCACCGGCTCGTCCGGGGAATGAACGAACTCCGTCATGGCCGAGCCCACCAGATCCACCCGAGGATGCTCGGCGAGGAAGGCGAGCTGGCGCTCGAAGCGCTCTGGATAAGAGATATCGTCGCTGTCCTGGCGGGCATAGAACTCGGTGGTGAGGGTGGCAAATCCAGCGGCCGTGGCCACCGCATTGCCCTCGTTCTTCTCTCGCCGCAGCACCCGCACCTCGGGGCGGGTGGCCTCGGCCGTGCTGAGGATGGCCGCCACATCCTCGCTAATGGGGCCATCCTGGATCAGCAGGATCTCCTCCGCTGGCCGGGTCTGGGCGTAGAGGCTCTCCAAAGCCTGGCTTATGTGCGTCGCGGTTGTCCCGTGATACACCGTCATCAGCACCGTCAGGCTTGGACCAGTCACCGTGAGTACACCTTTCAGCTCGGAAGGATTCAGCGGCCCTAAGCCTAGCCTGCTGGGCTGAGAACTAGCTGTGATCCATCCAGAACTTCAGTGTGTCTGAACTCAAGGAGGAAAAAGCGAAGACACAGGGGTCGGCGTGGGCCCGTAGCTCCTCGCGCGGCTGGGCGCGCAGCCAGGTGAGATACTCCTCCTTGAAGAAGGACTCATCCAGCCCGGACTCTTCGCGCTCCTCGGGGCTGAGGCTCTCTAGCTGGGCGGCGGTAGCCACGCCCAGGAACTGGCAGGCATCGCCGTCCGCGCTTTGCCACTGCTCCTCCTGGAAGGAGGCGAAGGAGGGGGTGCGCTTGATGAGCTCCTCCGCGCGCTCCGGCGGCATGCCCTCGGGGGCGGTGGGGACGAAGCGGGCATCGTATTTCTCGGCGGCGGCACCCGAGGCGATGCACCACGGGCACAGATTCTCCACGCGCTCCAGCGCATAGGGGCGATACACATAGGCCCAGCCAGTCGTGCGTTCACAGCAGGGACACTCGGCCTCTTCATTGCGCACGATGGCGCCCGTGATCACCGGGTCGGGGTGGTAGCGGAAGACGGGGAGTTCCTCGTGGGCCGGTTCTACCTTCGCCTGGGACTGAGCCGCAGACTCGGTGATGGGGGTGCTCACCGTGGCGATATCGGGAAGGATGGGGCGATCGATGCGGTACTGCAGACCAGCCATGAGCGAGGGGAACTCGTGGGGCAGCACCGAGTACACCAAGGCATCGTCCACATTGCCATCGCCCAGGCGCGAGGCACTACGCAGCGTGCCTTCATAGCGCAGATCCGCCTTTTCCGCGGCGCGCCGGGCCTGAATATTGGTGCGCGGCACCACCATGGAGAAGCGCTGGGCGCCGAGGGTATCGAAGCTATAGGCGATCAGCAGCGCCAAGATTTCCGGGAAGACGCGGGTGGACTGGGCGCCACGGGTGACCCAGGTGTGGCTCAGTGTGACGGTGGGAACATCGGGGTTATCGATGGTCAATCCGGTGACTCCCACGGCGCGGTTATCGCTATTCAACCGCACCAACAGCGGCAGGGAACGACCGGTATCGGCCGTCGCGCAGAGACGCTCCAGATACGCGGGTATGCCCTCCTGCTCAGGCACCCCCGACCAGTACTGTTTGTGCAGGTCCACGGCGGCGCTGGCGAGGATTTCTGCGTGGTCGGTGCTCAGCGGCGTCAGGGTGATAACGCTGCCTTCTAGGGTGACTGAGGAATCAAACATAAGAACTATCTTAAGAAAATTCGAAGGTCTGCGCAGGTTCTGGGTCTGCCCCAGCACTAGCTCTGCCACTAGCGCGCGTTAATGAAAAACAGCACCGCTAGCTGTTGTTTTGTAGCGTGGGCGGCATGACATTTCGCGTGAAAGCTGTGCAAAAGACCGCCCCTGATTCCCCCTTCGAGATCGCCGAGATCACGCGCCGTGATCCGCGCCCCGATGATGTGGTGATCGATATCACCGCGGCCGGTATCTGCCATAGCGATATCCACACCATTCGCAATGAGTGGGGTGAGGCCCACTTTCCGCTCACGGTGGGCCATGAGATTGCCGGTGTGGTCTCCCAGGTGGGGTCCGAGGTCACGGAATTCACCCCTGGTGAGCGCGTGGGAGTGGGGTGCATGGTGAACTCCTGTGGCGAGTGCGAACAGTGCCGCAACCATCAGGAGCAGGACTGTCTCCAGGGTGCCGTGGGTACCTATAACGCGCAGGATGTGGACGGTAGCATCACCCAAGGTGGGTACTCCCAAAAAGTGGTGGTGAACAAGAATTTCGTCTGCCGCATCCCCGATAGCATCGATGATGCGCACGCGGCCCCGCTGCTGTGCGCGGGAATTACCACCTATGCGCCCATCGATCGCTGGGGTGTGAAGGAGGGCGATCGTGTGGCCGTGCTCGGGCTCGGCGGGCTGGGGCACATGGCGGTCCAGATCGCCGCTGCCAAGGGAGCGCGGGTGACGGTGCTCTCGCGCAGTCTGCGCAAGCGGGAGCAGGCCCGCGAACTAGGCGCGGAGCGCACGCTCGCCACCACCGAGGAGGGATTCTTTGCAGAGCATCGCGGCGAGTTCGACTTCATCCTCAACACCATTAGCGCCGATATTGACGTCAATGCCTATCTCGGGCTGCTCAAGCCGCACGGAGTGATGGTGGTTGTGGGGTTGCCGCCGAACCAGCAGCAGCTCCACTTCGGCTCCATTATCGGCGGGGCGAAGGTGCTCGCCGGATCCAATATCGGCGGCATCAAGCAGACCCAAGAGATGCTGGATTTTTGTGCCGAGCACGGCATTCGTGCCCGCATCGAGAAGGTCTCAGTGCACGAGGTGGATGAGGCCTATGAGCGGGTGGTCAATGGCGAGGTGCAGTTCCGCTGCGTAATCGACACCGCCAGCTTCGAGCAGGCCTAAGCCGCCGCAGCGGCTAGTGCTCGTGGCCGAATACGGTGTGGGAGATGAGCTCGGCGCGGGTGCGTACCTCGCCGAGGATTTCGCGGGGGTCCACCGGGCAGTCGATATGGAACGACACCGCGAGGGCCGCCGCCGGCTGGCCGAGGTGGTCCAGGATGGGGGCGGAAAAGGAGCGGTGGGCGCGGTCGATGCGCTCATTCTCCTCGGCCCAGCCTCGCTCGCGGATAATGGCCAGTTGCTCAATCACCTCGCGAAAGCTCATGTGATTCGGCACCGGGGAGGTGGAGTAGGTGGCCTTGACCTGCTGCTCTGAGCGGAGCGAGAGCATGGCCATGCCGGAGGCTGTAATGAAGGCCGGAATGCGCACCCCGGCATCGAAGAGCAGGCTATTGGCGTTTTTGCTGCGCTCTTCCAAAATGTAGAGCACATCGCTGCCCGAAAGTTTGGAGATATGGGCGCTGCCGCCGATGAGCTCGGCGAGGAACTTGGCGTGGCGGGCGCCGACGCGCACCAGCGGCTGCTGGGTGGTATATGCCGAGGCCATGGCATAGGCGGCCACGCCCAGCCCATAGGTCTTTTCCTCGGGCAGCCGCACCACATAGCCGGCATCCTCCATCACTGTGAGCAGGTGATAGACCGTGGAGCGTGGAAGATCCAGCTCGGTGTAGATGCGGGCGGCGGAGACGGGCACATCGATACTGGTCAGCAGCGTGAGAATGCGCAGGACGTTGGTGGCTGCTGGGACCCGCGAAGAATGTCGTCGGGTATGCTCGCTCACTTTTTTCACGTCCTCCTTCTGCTCGGGGTCTAGCGCTGCATGGCCGCACAATGCGGGTGTTCCTTAAAACTATACCGAGGAACTAACGGTTCGGTAGCTTAGCCTGCGTTCTCGGGGGCTAATCACGAGGATATATCGGCGCTAAGAGAGGAAAACCGCCCCGCGCACAAGGGCGTCGGGGCGGTGGTGCTGCGCGGGGGCAGCGACGCATTAGCGGTTGGGCTCGTCCCAGCCGGTGGTGCTGTTGGTGTTGTTGATATCCGAGCTATCGAAGGCCGTGGTCTCGGCATCGAAGCTGGAGGTCGTGCCTGCGGCGGGTGCCGTGGTGGCCGTGGTGGCCGTGGTGGTGGCCGGGGCATAAGCGGCGGAGGTGGCGTCCTCATCGGCCGCGTCCTTGCGGTTACGGAAGGGGCGCACCAAGAGGTGGTCCAGCGAGACGCGACCAGCGCCGGCAGCGGCGAGCAGCAGACCGGCAGCGCCGATCACACCGGCGAGCTCCCAGCCGCCATCGGAGACGAACACGCCGCCATCGCGGTGGGCGAACCAGACGGCGCCGGCCATCAGGGCAAAGAGAACCGGGCCAACGAAGCGGACCAGCAGGCCGAGCACGATGGCGATGCCGCCAGCAAACTCGAAGTAGGAGGTAAATTGGGCAGCGAGCTCAGGGTTGGGCACACCCAAGTTGCTGAACATGTCGGTCACACCAGAGATGGTGATGTCGTTGATTTTCTGCCAGCCGTGCGCGATGAGCACGGTGCCGAGAATAATGCGGGCAATGAGTTGGAAAATATCCTTAATTACAGTCACGCCTACACACCCTACATAAAGGTTCGATTCAGCAAAACACGGAAGTACGTGAAAATAATAAGAATATCGACCGGAAATACTATTTAATGAACGCGCCGCACATGTGCGCCAAGCAAAGAATAGACGTGCACCGCCATGCCGATGAGCGGGCCGAGAATCAATGCGGCGCAGACCGCAGTGGTGAGCGAGAAGGGCAGCAGCAGCACACCGAAGGCGCTGGCGGTGGCCACCACCCAGCCGAGCACGTACACGCTATGGCGCTCGTGACTCAGGGCGGCACAGCCGGTGATCATCAGCGAGCCCGTGCAGGCGGAGGCGAAGGTGAGCACGGCCAGTAGCCAGCCGGGCAGCACATAGCTGGCGGGCAAGAAGAGCCCGAGGATCCACGGTCCGAGCAGCCACGCCAGGCCCGCCCCGGCAACGCCCACGGCGCCGACCACGGCCAGCGGAATCAGTAGGGCGGATAGGAGGCGCTCCCGCCGATCCACGAAGTACACCACGAGGGCGGACTGGAAACGTTGGGTGGGCACCAGGATCGGGGCGCGGGTCAGGAGCACCGCCATGATGATGGCGGCCACGCTCACGCCATCCACGGAGCTATCTCCGGTGCCGTGGGTGATGCGCACCAGCGGCGGGAAGCCGGTAATCAGGGCGGCCGATGCCCCGGTGGCGGCCATGGCGGAGACAACGCCGCGTCGATAAGCGGCGGAGGTGACATCGACCGGAGCCTGGAGCGCGGCGCGGGCCTGCGGGGAGAAGGCGATGATGAGCAGCCAGGTGGCGGCACCCATGACGGTAATGAGGAGGAAGGCGCCGATACCCCAGCCCTGCCACCACGCGCATGCCGCGGCCAGCATGCGCACCCCAGAGTCGATGGCCACCAACCAGGCATAAGCGCCCCAGTGCTTGAGCCCAGAGAGCACGCCCGAGAGCAGCGCCTGGAACACATAGGAAGATAGGCCGATGGCAAAGAGCGCGATCGCCGCGGGATGGGGGTGGTGCAGCAGGAATCCCATCCACACCCCGCCGGTGGCGAGGATGCTGATCCCGGCGATGAGCGCCACCACCCCGGCCAGCCGTACCGGCCGTGCCGAGCGGGGGCTGGCCCCGGCGCGTACCGCGGAGGTTGCGCGGGTGGTTTCCTGCGTGATGCCGTCGATAAGCCCCGCGAGAGCAAAGAAGAGACCCCAATAGGCCTGGAAGTCGGCGTTGATGGTCTCGGGCAGGGCCCAGGAGGCGACGATGACCACCACGAACCCCGAGAGGGCCGCGAAAATAGTGGCGAGAGACAGCGCGCGCATGGCAGTGGTCCTAGGCGGTGGGGAAGGGCGGAAGTGGCAGGGCGAGCAGCCAGGCGGAGCGCAGCTCATCCAATTCGGCGTGCCGCTCGGGGGCGAGGTGGGCGCGCAGAATATTGAAGAGATCCACCGGCTCCACCACGCCGTGGCGGTCGCGGCGGGCATAGTCGCGCAGCGCGGCGAAGAAGTCCGCATCGCCGAGCAGCAGGCGCAGGGCGTGCACAAAGACGGCGCCACGCTTATAGAGGCGATCGTCGAACATGTGCTGCGGGCCCGGATCGGCGAGGAGCAGGTCCTGCGGTTTCTGCTGGAGGCCGCGATAGTGCTCGCGGGCGTAGTGCTCGGCGGGGGTGCCGGTGGAGTGCTCGAACCACAGCCACTCGCAGTAGCAGGCGAAGCCCTCGTTGAGCCAAATATCGTCCCACTGCGCCACGCCGAGGGAATTACCGAACCACTGGTGAGAAAGTTCGTGGGCGATCAGCCGTTCCCAGGTCTTGTGGCCGTCGGCGTGATTGGCGCCGAAGATCGACAGCCCATGGGCCTCGAGGGGGATCTCGAGCTGATCGGCGGTGATGACCACCCGGTAGGCGGGGAAGGGATAGGGGCCGAAGAGCTCGGCGTAGAACTCGAGCATGCGGGCCTGGTCGGCGAAGTCATGCAGCACCCGCTGGCGCAGGGCGGCCGGGGCATAGGCGGTGACGGGCACGCCCGCCCCGGAGCCGAGGGGGATGGTGCTGAACTCGCCGATCTGTACCGAGGCGAGATAGGTGGCCATCGGCTCCTGCACCCGGTAGTGCCATAAGGTGGTGGAATTGTTTCGCTGGGTATCCACCAGCTCCCCGGTGCAGATCACGCTGAAGGGATTATCGGCGGTGATCCGAATGTCATAGCGGGCCTTCTCATCGGGTGTGTCATCGCAGGGGAACCAGCTATGGGCGCCGTGCGGCTGGCTGGCGACGAGCGCCCCCGCATCGGTTTCCTCCCAGCCGATCTCACCCCAGCGGGAGGTGATGGGCTGCGGATTGCCGGAGTAGCTGATGGCCAGGCTGAACTCGGTATCCGCGGGGATCTCGCGGTCGAAGAGCACCACCACTTTGTTATCGCCGCGGTGGCGGAACTTTTTCACCTTCACCTGCGCGCCGCCCACACCTTGGGCGGTGATGCGCCGCACGGTGAGGGTGCGGGCGAAGTCGAGGGTGAGCTGCTGCAGCGGAAGGTAGCTGAGCACATCCAGCGTCGCCGTGCCACTGAGGTGGTTGGGCATGACCCGATAGGTGAGGTCGAGGTCGTAGTGACGGATGTGGAATCCAAGGTTGAAGTCCACACCCGTGTAGCGGTCCCGGGTACCGGGGATCTCGGTGGTGCGCAGGCGTGTAAAGGAACTCATCGCGGCTAAGTCTAGTCCGCGCAGCGCTGCGCCTCCGCGCTCGCCGCCGCGAGCTGCTGCTCCAGCCAGGTAAATACGATGGCCTGCTTCCATGCGATCTGATCATTATCGGCGGCCCCAGCATGCCCGCCTTCGGAGTTTTCTACATAGTCCACCGGCTGGCCGGCGGCGGCGAGGGCGGCGGCGAACCAGCGCGCATGGGCGGGGTGCACCCGATCGTCTCGCGTGGAGGTGGTGATCAGCGCCGGCGGATAGGGTTTGTCCGCGGCGGCGACCACGCGCTGCAAGGGCGAGTAGCTTTCGATCACTGCCCGCTCCTCGGGGATATCGGGGTGGCCATATTCCGCCACCCACGAGGCCCCCGCGAGCAGGGTGTGATAGCGCAGCATATCGATCAGCGGCACCTCGCTCACCACCGCGCCAAGACGCTCGGGATAGCTGGTGAGGGCCACCGCGGCGAGCAGGCCACCATTGGAGCCGCCGCGCACAGCGAGCTGCTCGCGGGTGGTGATCCCGCGCTCCACGAGATCATTGAGCACCGCCTGATGATCCTCAAATACCTTCCGGCGCTGCAGCTTTGTGGCCTGGGAATGCCAGCGCGGGCCGAACTCGCTGCCGCCACGCAGATTCGCCTGCACCAGCAGATGCCCCTTTTCGAGCCACGCGATGCCGTTCACCGCGGAGTAGTAGGGCAGGAGGGAAATCTCGAAACCGCCGTAGGCGTGCACCACACAGGGCTTCGGGGTGGGGCTGGCGCCGTCCTCGTGCAGGCGGCCGGTGAGGAAATAGGGAATCTTGGTGCCATCGGCGGAGGTGGCCCAGTACTGCCGGGTGCTCATCCCAGAGGCATCGAATTGCTCGGGCGCGCTTTTGACCACCGTAGAGAAACTCTCCGGGTCGCGGGCGTCGGCGCGCAGCAGCCTATCTGGGGTGGTGAAACTGGAGGAGTAGAGCCATACTTCCTCGCCGATCTCTGGGTCCTCCGAGAGCGGTGCCGTCGCCACGACGCTGGTGCTCGCCAGCTCCGGCAGGGCCACCCGCACGCACTCTTCCGGTGCATCGAGGCGCACGCGGTAGAGGGTGGTGGTGACATTCTCCAGCACCTGGATCAGCGCATAGCTGCGGGTGAAGTGCAGCGTCTCCAGCGATTGATACTCGGTGGGGGCAAAGATCACCTGCACCTCGGTACTCGCGGGATCCGCCATAAAGCTCTCGCAGTCGGCCACTCCCACGCCGCCGGCGGGCACCCCGTAGACATCCGTGCGGGGGAGCAGGAAGATCTGGTCGCGGTGCACGATAATCTCGCAATCCACCGGCACCTCAATGCGCACCGGCTCCGAGCCGCGCAGCAGGTAATTCTCGGCGGTGAACATATCCAGCCGCCGCTCAATGAGCACCCGCTCAAACCCGGGCGTGCGATCCGCCCACCCGCCGGAGGCGATATCGCTGCGCTCGCCGCTGAAGAGCAGCTCGGCCTCGCGCGGGTCGGTGCCGCGGTGCCAGCGATACACCCGCGCCGGGTAGCCAGACTCCGTGAGGGAGTTCTCGCCCACATTGGTGCCAAGGATGAGGGTATCGAGGCTCTCCCACGACACATCGGATTTATCCTCCGGCAGAGTAAAAGGCCTATCCTCCACGAAGCTGCAGCTAGTGATGTCGAACTCGCGGATCACGGTGGCGTCACTGCCGCCGCGGGATAGCCGCAGCAGGGCCCGGTCGTATTCCGGTTCGCGCACATGCGCGCCCTTCCACACCCAGCTTTCCCCATCGGCCGCGGCGAGGGCGTCCACGTCGAGCAGGATCTCCCACTCCGGCGACTCGCTGCAATAGGACTCATAGCGGGTGCGCCGCCACAGTCCCCGCGGATGCTCGCTATCGCGCCAAAAGTTATAGAGATAGTCGCCGCGCCGAGTCACATAGGGCACCCGCGCATCGGTATCGAGAGCCGCGCGCAGCCGCTGCTGCAGGGCGGTGCGGTGGCCGCCATGGCTATCGATGTTGTCGATGGTGGAGGCCGTCCACTCCTGCGCCCACCCAAGGGCCGTGGGGGAGCCGATAATTTCAAGCTCGCTTGACGGCGGCGTCTGTGCTGGTGCGGTAGTGCTCATAGTGCCGCCGATTATACGGATACTACCCCCGGCGCACCAGTGTTAGTGCAGCTCATTGGCAGTTTTCTGGCTGGTGGTGGGAGTTAAACTCGGCGGCTCTTGTGCTGGCGCTTATCGACGCCACCCCGCAGCACAGAAGCACCGCCGCAGCAGAAGGGCCGCGGCGGTGCTGAGCAGGGGATGGCTAGAAATCGATGGGCGGATGCAGCTTCTTCATGGTCCACGTTCTATCGCGCCGGGCACCGAGGGCGGTGCCTACGAGGAAGATCGTGAGGAAGAGGCAGAGCGCGATTACTGCTTGCAGCATGCGGCCGTCGAAGTCGCCGTAGAGTGTCTGGCGGAAGCCGTTGACGGTGTAGGTCATGGGCAAGAAGGGGTGGATCCAGCTCCAGAAGTCCGGTTCCGTTTCCACGGGGTAGAGCCCGCCGGAGCCCAAGAGCTGCACCATGAGCAGCGCCATACTGGCCACTCGGCCGGGGCCGGACCCAAGGAGAACGATGAGCACTTGGTTCATCGCGGCAAAGACCAGCGCGGTGAGCATCATGAACACGGTGAGGCCGAAGAATGTGGCCGGATCCAGCGGCACCGCCAACACGGTGGCGGTAGCGACCACGATGGCCTGGATCATGGCGATCAGGCCGGCTGGGGCCAGACCGTCGATAGCGGCGCGCAGCGGGGAGATGCCGGCGGCCACGGCGCGGGCCTGCAGCGGGCGCAGCAGCAGGAAGCTCACGAGGCTACCGATATAGAGCGCCAGCGAGAAGAAGAAGGGGGCCAGACCGGCACCGAAGGTGTTCTCCCCGCCGGAGTTGGACTGGTTGATCTCTACCGGCCCGCCGATGGTCTCCGCCATGGTGGTGCGGTGATCGGGCGACCAGTCCGGGGCCTCGCCTGCGGCCTGCCCGAGCTTGGTGGCCAGCTCATTGCTGCCTGCGGAGAGCTTGCTGGAGCCGTCCTTGGCCTCGGTGAGAGCGGAATCAAGTTTGCGGCCGCCGTCGAGCAGCTGGGTGGCGCCGTCATTGAGCTTATTGGCGCCATCATCGAGCCGGGTGACACCCGAGCCGAGCTCGCCGATACCGGCGTTGAGGCGGTGGGCGCCATCGTTGAGGGCCTGGGCGCCGTCATTGAGCTGATTGACACCGCCCACGAGCTCGCCGAGCTTGCCGGGCAGATTGCCCTGGTCGATGTCCGCGGCAATGCCATTGATCCGGTCGAGATCCTGCTTCAGCGGGGAGTGGGGGCCAACGCCCTCGGTGTCCACGCGGTGCGCAATATGATCCACCTGGCCGGCGGTCTGCTGCGCCAGCGGATCGGGGATCTGGCGGATCGCCGCGGCAAGATCGCGCAGATCCTGGGCGAGGGAGCCCTGGATCTCGGAGGCTTCGCTGGCGGTGGCGTGATAGTGGTGCACCTCGCCGGTGAGGCTCTGGAGTTTGCCGATGGCTTGGTCGATCCCGCCACTGAGCTGGTTGGTGCCCTCCACTAGGCGCTCCGTGCCATTGGCGAGCTCGCTCGAGCCGGCCTGCAGCTTATCGGCGCCTTCACGAAGCCGACCGGTGCCCTCGACCAGCTGGGTGGTGCCTTCCTTATTGCGCTCGAGGCCGGAAACGAGATCGCCGGCGCCCTGCTGGATCTTGCCCAGCCCGGAGTCGAGCTTGGTGGCGCCATCATCCAGTTGAGCGGCGCCATCGGCGGCCCGCTGAATGCCCTCGCTGGCGTTGACCACGCCCACCAGCAGCTTATCCACGGCCTCGGTGCCGATTTTGTCGGAGACCACGGCGAGCACCTGGCGCATGGCGTTTTGGCCGATGAGCGTGGAGAGCCAGCCATTGGCGTCATTGTAGTGCGTGACAATGCGGGCCTTCTCCGGTTTCTCGGAGGTAGGAGAGGCCACTGCCTGGGAGAAGTTCTCCGGCAGGGTCACCGCAAAGTAGTATTCGCCGGTTTTCACGCCCTCGAGGGCGTCCTGTTCGGTCACGGTGATCCAGTCCAGGGACTGATCCTCGAGCAGGCCCTCTTCGATCTGCTTGCCGGCGTCGATACGCTGGCCATCGACCTCGGCGCCGGCGTCCTCATTGACGAGGGCGACGGGCATGCGGTCGAGACGGCCGAAGGGATCCCAGAAGCTCCACAGGTAGAGCGTGGAGTAGAGCAGCGGAAGCAGGCAGATGGCCACGATGGCGATCTTGCCCAGCTTGGCTCGCCCGAAGCGGCGAAGCTCGCTGCCGATATGAAATGTGGCAAGCATTTACTGCTCCTCCTTGGTGGTAGTGGGCTCGGTGGTGGTCGACGCTGTATCGCTCTTGGCGTGGCGCGGTTGGGGATGATCGCCCTGGCGCAGCGCGGTCCAGCGCGCCAGCAGGTCCTCGAGGTGCTGGTCGGTGGCGCCGCTGCTCTCAGGGGCGATGTGTCCGCGGTCGGTGAAGAGCTCAATCACCTGCGAGCCTGGCAGCGTTGCCGCGCTCGGCGGATTCACGGAGTTCACCAGCACGGTCATCTCCGTGGAGAGGCGGTTGAGCACGCTGAGCAAAATGGCGCGGTCGCTGAGCTCTCGCACCTGCTCGAGATCGTCCAGGATGAGCAGGCGAATCTTCTCATCGTGGGCGGGGTGCAGGGCCATGCCGATGCGGATGAGGATGCGATCCAGTGCGGGGATCTGGCTGACATATTGGTTCAGATCCGGCAGCGAGCGGCTGCCGTAGACTTTCGACAGGATCTCCTCGCGGTAGGCGTCATCGGCTTTGGGCACCCAGCCGAACCAGCCATGGCACCACGCGCGGTGGTCGGTGAGCACATCGCGCACCCGCACATCGCGGTCGAGGGCATCAATAACGTCCACCCCGGCAATGGCGACGGTATCGCGAATATCTTTGAGCTGGTCATGGCCGAAGACAGTGAGGGTGCCATCGGTGGGCTTCATCCGTCCCGCCAAGGTGAGGGCGAGCGCGGTACGGCCCGAGCCGCCCCGGCCGGAGAGGAACACGAGGGTGTTATCGGGCACGCGCAGGTCAATGGGCCCGAACACCGGACCTTCCTCGCCCACCACGGATAGCCCATCGGCCACGAGCACATAGTCGTCCGCGGCCGCCGCCTCGTGAGGTGGTGCGGTGTCGGTATCCGTAGCAGCGCTGGCGGGTGCAACGGGGAACTGGCGGGTGCTCTCCGCGGGTTCCTCGCTCTGCGTGTGGATCTCCCTGTCTGACATGCTCTCTCCTCAGCACTGTGTATCCCCGACTGGCTTCAACGCCAGTCTGTCTGCGCCCGGCACTTCGGGTGGGTGATACGTCGCCACGGCGCTGCGCTCTCCCTCCGCGGTGGCTGCCGGATGCGGCGCCGCCGGAAGACACGGAGGCCTCAGCCGTGGTGCATATCATTAATTCTGCCGGCACACACGAAGCTATGGGCGGACAACCACGGCGGCGAGGGGCGCCACGGGCTACTGCGCCTAGCGCAGCAGGGCCGGCGCTGCTGGCACGAGGACGAGGTGGTGTCGAGACGATTCATCGCTCGCGCGCCTCGCAGTATCCGCGCCGTAGTATCCACAACCCTTAACGCAACGGGTGTAGCTTAAGTTCCTTAATGAGTCTTTGATTCTAGCCATAAAGTGGCATCTACCTGCAACGCGGCCGGTGACCCGCCCTCGCTGGCCCGTAGATAGAACCCACACCAACATGTGTCGCGATGTGGGCAGTGGGGGTGGTAAATGGGAGTGAGCTGGGAGTGTGGGGGATGTCGGTGAACCGATTATGGGAGGCGGTTCAGCCGGGCGGCGTTTGCCCCATCCGAAAGGGGGTGTTCCACTTAGTGTGGATATGTGCCCCTGTGGCGCCGCTCCGGCGGGCATGTTCGCATGTGTGATTGTTCCCACACGCGTGCAGGCAGTGGGCGTCGATGCGCATCTGTATGCGCTTGTTGACGCCCACTGCCTGGTTCGGCGTTGTGCCGGGGTGGATCGTTAGTAGCGGATGGCCATGCGGCCATCGACGCCGCCGTGGCGCAGCTTCTCAAAGACATCGTTGACGTCCTCGAGATTGCACTCGCTCACGGTGGGGTGAATATAGCCGCGGGCGTAGAAGTCGAGCGCTTCTGCGAGGTCCTGGCGGGTGCCCACCAGGGAGCCGCGGATGGTCAGACCCTTGAAGACGATGTCGAAGATCGGAGCGGGGAAGTCTCCCGGGGGCAGGCCATTGAAGACGATGGTGCCACCCTTGCGCGCCATGTGAATGGCCTGGCCGAAGGCTGCTTCATGCACGGCGGTGACGAGCACACCATGCGCGCCGCCCTTGGTGTAGTCCAGCACGGCCTCGCCGGGGTCGGTCTCGCGGGCATTGACGGTGAACTCCGCGCCGTGCTTGGTCGCTAGCTCCAGCTTGTCCTCCGCAATATCGACGGCAATCACGCGCATACCCATCGCAACCGCGTACTGGACGGCGATATGGCCGAGGCCGCCCACGCCGGAGATCACCACGAACTGGCCGGGGCGGGTTTCAGTTTCCTTCAGGCCCTTGTACACCGTGACGCCGGCGCAGAGCACGGGTGCCACCTCGAGGAGGTCGGCGCCCTCGGGGATGCGGGCGCAGTAGCGGGTATCGACCAGCATGTACTGGCCGAAGGAGCCGTCGACGGTGTAGCCGCCGTACTCGGCATTGGGGCAGTAGGTTTCGCGGCCGGTGCGACAGAACTCGCAGGTGCCGCAGGCGGACCAGAGCCACACATTGCCCACCATGGAGCCGACCTCAATATCGGCGTGGTCTCCCTCGCCGAGGGCGACTACTTCGCCCACGCCCTCATGGCCGGGAACGAAGGGCAGGCCGGGCTTGACCGGCCAGTCGCCTTCGGCGGCGTGGAGGTCTGTGTGGCAAATGCCGGAGGTGTGGAGCTTGACCAGTGCCTCATTGCGGCCTGGGCTGGGTAGATCGATCTCGCTGATGGTGAGGTTGGGGCCAAACTCGGTGGCTACTGCGGCGGTGAATGTATCGGACATATCAACCACTCCTTGGGGGTTGGGCGCGCCTGATCGAGGGGCATCGGTGCTGGCCTCGGCCACAACGCGGCGGGGTGTGAGGCCCACCAAACCACTAGGGGCAGTGTGTCTGCCATAACTGTGAATCGTTATGTGCGGACTCTCAGGAACGCTTGACAGTGCCAATTTTCATTAAGGAGTCCTTGCTGAACATGGCTGAGTTAGCAAAGTTTGCGAAGGCTGCCCTTAGCTAGGCTTCTCAGGTTAGCCACCCCCGTGCGGCACCCCCGTGCGGCGACAGGGGCAGTGGCGGTCGGTCGTATTCGTGGCTGTGGCGTCTCGCGGACGGCGGCGCATCCGTCGCAGCGGGAGCGATCGGAAAATGTGGGCAGCTGGGGCGGCGTGAGGCAAGGAAAAGTAGTGCGCTAGAGAGCAATCTGGGAAAGCAGACAAGTGCACGACTCGGTTCTTCGCAGAGGGCTGTGTGGGGTAGGTGCCCCGCTGTGCTGGGCATAAAGGCATGCCATGGCTATCCATGGCTACGCATGAGTATGTGTGCGTGGGTGCAGCGAAAGAAAAGGGGTTTGCTTCACATTTTCAGCTGTGGTTATGGTTAGCCTACATTTATCCGTTATGTTTTTGTGACCTATGAAAGGGACAGCGTGGCCGAACAGCTCAGCTCCTTTAGTCGTCGTCATTTCCTCACCTCTCTCGGGCTCGGTGCCGCCGGGCTTGGTGCCGGCACCGTGCTGGCAGCCTGCTCGGATGATTCGGGCGTGACCCCTGCGGAGGATGCGGGCTCCGACTCCTCGGCCCAGGGCAGCGATGCGCAGACCCGCACCTTCACCGATGATGTGGGGCGAGAGATCGCCATCCCGCAGGACCCGCAGCGCCTCGTGTCCACCAAGGGCATCACCTCGATGGTGGCGCTGGGCATCACTCCCGTGGGTATTGCCAACATGGAAGTCGATCTCTACTCCTATCCGGATGTGTTGAGCCGGCTGCAGGAGGAGAATGTCGTCGACCTCAATGAGCGCGAGCTCAATATTGAGAAGGTCATGTCTCTCGAGCCTGATGTGATCATCGCCGCCACTCCCCGCGATGATGACTACCGCGAGACCCTCGCCGCGATCGCACCGACCGTGGTGATCACCTCCGGCGATGAGCGCAAGCATCGCTGGGATGACACCTTGCGCTTTTTCGCCCGCGTGATGAATAAGGAAGACAAAGCCGAGGAGCTATTGGACGACTATCACGAGAGGGTGGATGCCTTCCGAGAAAAGCACGGCGAGTACCTCAAGGATAAAACGGTCTCGGTACTCCGCATTCGCAACGATAATCTCATCATTTACACCAAGAGCTCCTTTGCCGGTGGCGTGCTCGATGATGTGGGAATTCAGCGCCCCGACAACCAAGACCTTGATCTCGCGGCGACAAAGGCGGCCACCAATGGCGAATCCATTGAGGCCTTCCCGCTCTCGCCGGAGCGGCTGCAGGAAGCGGACGCCGACATCATGTTCGTGGTGGTGCAGGTGCACGAGGATCCTGCGGAACAGGACGATCGAGACAAGGCCACCCTGGCGAATGTCGAGCAGGTGAAGAACCACCCGCTGTGGAATCAGCTGGAGGCGGTGAAGAATAACCAGACCTTCTTCGTGGGCTCGGTGTGGAATGGCGAGTCCGTGATGGAGGCGAACTCCATGCTGGATGATCTCGACGAGCACATCGGCTCCCTCGATCAGTGACGGCTGAACCAGTGACGCTCGCGCAGCGCTCGCCGTCCTCGCCGGCGCCTACCCCCACGCCCAGCGCGGGCCGGCGTCGGGGTCTCGCCTTGCTCGCGGTGCTGCTCATCACGGCCGTGATTGCCGTGCTCAGCGTGAGTGTGGGATCGGTGGCGATCACCCCGGCGGAGATTATTGCGGCCTTCACCGCCCACGATGCCCGCGACTATAACCACACGGTGGTCACGGATATGCGTATTCCGCGCACCATCATTGCGTTGCTGGTGGGCGCCACTCTCGGGGTGGCGGGGGCGGTGATGCAGGCGGTGACGCGCAACCCTTTGGCGGATCCTTTCGTGCTCGGTGTGTCCTCGGGAGCGGGCTGTGGCATCACCGCGGCAGTGTTCTTCTTTGGCGCCGATAGTCCACAGCAGTTCACCGTCATGGCCATTGCGGGCGCGCTCGCCTCTGGTCTGCTGGTGATCCTCATCGGCCAGGGCACCCGCGGGCAGTCCTCCCCAGTGCGTCTCGTGCTCGCAGGCATGATCGGCGGGACGGTGATGACCACGTGGACTTCGATCATGGTGTTCAGCGATGAACGCACCCGCGAAACGGTGCGCTACATCATGGTCGGTGGCGTCGGCGGCCGCCGCTTGCAGGACTTTCCGCTGGCGATCGTGCTGTGCCTGGTGGGCATCGTGGTGTGTCTGCTGCTCTCGCGCAGTATCGGCATGCTGGCCATGGGCGAGGATGTCGCCTCCGCCGCAGGTGTGCACACCGCCCGCACCCGGCTGATCGCCTCCATCGTGGTGGTGATGATGGCCGGGGCGAGCGTCGCTATCTGCGGCCCTATCGGTTTCGTCGGCTTCGCGGTTCCCCATATCGTCCGCCCCTTGGTGCGCGGCTCTGTGGAATGGGGCATTGCGCTCTCGGCGGGCGTGGGCGGCTGCCTGCTCACCGCCGCCGATATTGTGGGCCGCTTCGCGCTGTTTCCCGCTGAGCTTGAAGCCAGCATCGTGATGGGCGCGCTCGGCGCCCCCTTCTTCATCCTGATCGCTCGTCAATCTTCGAAGGTGGCGTCATGACAGCACCTCCTCGTACCCGCGGCCCCTGGCGGGCGTGGCGGGGCCCGTGGTGGAGCATGCGCATCCACCTGCCCACCCTGATCATCCTCGGGGTGAGCGCTGTGCTCGGCCTCGGCGTGGGAATCGTGGCCATGACCCTCGGCGATATGCCCCTTGCGCTCAACGATGTGGCCACGGCGCTGTGGTCTCGCGCGGATCCCCAAACTGAATTTGTGGTCTTCCAGCTCCGCCTGCCGCGGCTCTTGCTCGGATTCTTGGTGGGCGCCGCCCTGGCTATGTCGGGCGCGGTTTTCCAAGGGGTGACCCGCAACGATCTCGTGGCCCCAGACATTATTGGCGTGACCTCCGGCGCGGGGGCAGCGGGCTTTGTGTGGATTCTGCTCACCCACAACGTTTCTGGCCTGCCTTTTGCCGTGTTCAGCGGCGCCGTGCTCACCACGGCGGTGGTGTATCTGCTGGCGAAGCGGGAGCGGCTTGATCCCAACCGCATGGTGCTGGTGGGAATCGGCGTGCAGACCTTCCTCACCGCCGTGGAGGCCTATATGGTGCGGCGTTTCCCCATCAAGGACGTCATCTGGGCCGATAATCTCCTCATTGGTTCGCTCTCGCGCGCCCGGTGGTCCGATGTCTCGCTCATTGCCTTCGGTCTTGCGGTGGCTGTGCCCTTCGTGCTCTGGTACAGCCGCTCGGTGCGCATTATCGCGCTTGGGGAGGATTGTGCGGCCACCAGTGGCGTGCATGTGGGCCGGGTGCGCATCATTCTCATCGCCCTGGGGTGCTGGTTGGCGGCCCTCGCGGTCACCGTCGCCGGGCTCATTGGCTTTGTGGCGCTGGTGGTGCCGCATATCGTGCGCCTGATGGTGGGGCAGATTACTGGGCTCTCGCTGCTTCTTACCGGCGTGTGCGGGGGAGTGCTCACGATGCTTGCCGACGTCGTCGGCGCGAATTTCTTCCCCGTTGCCGTGCCCGTGAGCGTGATCATCGCCGCCATCGGCGCCCCCTACTTCCTCATTGTGTTCACTCTCGTGCAAAGGAAGCGCGCATGAAGCACCACGACTCCAGCTCTGAGCAGCCCATGGAGGCGGGTATCCGGGCCGAGGATCTCACCGTCCGCTATAACCGCCGCGGCGAGGCCGTGATCGAGGGCCTTAACCTGCGTATTGGTGATGGCGTCACAGCGCTGATCGGGCCGAATGGTTGCGGCAAGTCCACGCTATTGCGCACGCTATCGCGGCTGCTACGCCCCAGCGGTGGCGCCGTGTGGATCGACGGAAACGATATCGCCCGCATGTCCAAAAAGGCCACGGCCCGGCAGGTGGCGGTCTTGGGCCAGCACGGCGTTCCTACCAGCGGTATGAGTGTGCGCGATGTGGTGGCCAAGGGGCGTTTTCCCTATCAGGGGCTATTTCAGCCGCACACCGACGCGGATATGCAGGCCGTGGACGATGCGCTCGAACAGTGTGGCATCACCCAGCTGGCGGATCACCTCATGGAGGAGCTCTCCGGCGGCCAGCAGCAGCGGGCCTGGATCGCCATGACGCTTGCCCAGACCACCCCGATCGTATTTTTGGACGAGCCCACCAGTTATCTCGATATTGGTGGCGAGCAGCGCGTTCTTGAGCTCATATCGGCGATCGCCGCGCGCGGTATCCGGGTGATTGTGGTGCTTCACGACGTCGACTCCGCCGCCCATGTGGCCGATTCTGTGGTGGTGATGCGTGCTGGGCGGATTGTCGCCTCGGGGCCGTGCGCTGAGGTGCTCAACCGCGAGCTGCACCACGAGGTTTTCGGCCTCGATTGCCATTTCCTTGCTGGGCGGGAGCGCACCGTGCTGGTACCGCATCTGGGGTGTGGGGTGACGGCTCCGAGCGAGAGCGCCCCGCCGCCGGCGCTCAAGGCCAGCAATATCCGTACCGGATATGCCGAGACCACCGTCTCGGAGGATCTTTCCCTGGCGATACCGCAGGGCATGATTACCGGGGTGATCGGGCCCAATGGCTGCGGCAAATCCACGCTCGTGCGTACCCTCACGGGCATTATGGCCCCGCAGACCGGAACTGTGGATCTGACGCTGGACGGCGCCGCCGAGGCTGCTGCGGTACGCACCGTACATGACTTGAGCCCGCAGCAGCGGGGCCGGCGTATCGCGGTGTTGTCGCAGCAGTCGGCGGCTTTGGAGGGGTTTTCCGTGGAGGATGTGGTGATTGCTGGGCGTCATCCGCACCGCCGCGGTCTGCACTCGTGGAGTAGGGAGGATGAAGAGGCTGTGGAGGGCGCGCTTGCGCTGGCTGATGTCACGGCTTTGCGGCAGCGACCGCTCGGACAGTTATCTGGTGGTCAGCGCCAGCGTGTGTGGCTTGCCCGCGCGCTGGCCCAGGACACTCCGCTGCTGGTGTTGGATGAGCCGACTACCTATCTCGACCGGACGCATCAAGTGGCCCTGATGGAGGCGGTAGCGCAGCGGAATGCGAGTACCGGCCTGACCGTGGTGATGGTGCTGCATGACATCAATCTCGCGGCCCGCTACTGTCACCGCATGATCGCTATGCACGAGGGGGACATCGTGGCCACGGGAACCCCTTCTGAGGTGCTTACCTCTGAGCGTGTAGGCGAGCTCTACGGGGCGCGGGTAGATATCCATCATGTGGATGGTTCCCCGGTGGTGGTATCGACAGCCGGCGCGAGGAACTGAGGCGGGTAGAGGGAGCGAGCGCAGCTGAGCGACCCGCCGTGAGCAGGCACTATATTCGCGAGCGACGCATATATCCGAGGCTATCTCGCATGGTAGAAAATGCATCTCTTATAGTGAGAACATGCGTGCACAGGACAAGGATGTAGATCACTATGGCGTAGGGGCTCAGGCGATGGCCGCAGAGGAGCGCTCTGCGGCTATTGCGGTGTGGGCGTTCCCTGCTTTCATCTTGGCAGGCGCGGTGCTTGCCTTTTTCTTTCCCGAGCCGGTGATGCCGATTGCCGCCTATATCACCCCGGCGCTGATTTTCATCATGTTCTGCATGGGGCTGACCCTGACTATCCCCGACCTCAAAGAAGTGGTGCGTCGGCCGTGGCCCATCGCGATCGGGGTGGTGGCGCAATTTGTCATCATGCCGCTGATCGCGGTGGCTGTGGCTCGGCTCCTGGGGCTGAATCCGGCGCTGTCCGTGGGGCTGTTGATGCTGGGTTCGGTGCCTGGCGGCACGGCCTCCAATGTGGTCGCCTACTTGGCAAAGGGGGATGTGGCGCTGTCGGTGGCGATGACATCGGTGTCGACGCTGCTGTCTCCGCTCGTCACGCCCATCATCATGCTGACTCTGGCCCATGCCGAGACACCCGTGGACGGCCCCAGCATTGCGTGGATGCTCGCCCAAACCGTGCTCTTTCCCGTTATCGGCGGGCTGCTCATTCGCTTCTTCTTTAATAGCTTCGTGGATCGCATCCTGCCGGCGCTGCCCTGGCTATCGATTCTCGGCATCGGCGTGGTGGTATTTCCCTCGGTGGCAAAGGCCTCCGAGAAGCTCGTGGATGTGGGCGTGATTGTGTTCGTGGCCGTGGTGCTGCACAACCTGCTGGGCTATATTCTCGGCTACCTCTCGGCGCGGGTACTAAAGATGCCGGAGCCAGCCTGCCGCACCACCGCCATCGAGGTCGCCACACAGTCCGCAGGCCTGGCCTCGGGCATGTCGGCGAAGTTCTTTTCGCCCGAGGCGGCCATCCCCGGTGCGATCGCCGCCGTGTGGCACAACGTCGCGGGCGCACTTTTTGCCTTCATGGCTCGGAAAGTCACAGCCGCGAGCAGATAAGGCACCCATCCTCCGCCATTGCGTGCGGCGAGGGGCGGGGCCGCGAGGACTGCGTCGATAAGCGTGAGCGGGTAGCGGAGCAGAAGAGTGGGCATGAACACATGCATAAAACGGCACTGGGGTGGCCCTCTCTGACATGCTGAGATGTCCACAAGCGGCGGGGTGCTGCCGGCGTAGATATGTGCAACCTTCCCAACACTTTTAGGCAGGAACGCCTTGCCTAGGTTATTTTAGGGTTAACTGAGAACGAGCTGGGTGCCTCTCTTATGCACCAGCGCCTCGCCCTGCGCCGATCGAGGGGTGGCGCGGACAGGGGCACGGTGGAAGGAGATCTTGTGTCCCTCGCACGCACTGCGCCGCTGCTGGAAGGAGTGGCTGGATCGTATCGGCCTAGTGATATCGCCCTGCGCACGAGTTCCGGCGAGCTCACCTATCGGGAGCTTGAGGAGGCGACGCAGCGGCGTGCGGAGGAATTCCTGCAGCGCTATGAGCCCGGCACGCTGCTGCACCTGTCCTTCCGCCCCACCCGCGAGGCTGTGGTGTCATATCTCGCGGCGCTGGCGGCGAAGATGCCGATCCTGCTCACCGCAGACACAGCGGGGACAAACGCCGATGCTGATGATGGCCCCTATGCGGAGATCCTGCGCACCTATTGCCCCGCGGCCAGCATCGATCCGGCCACAGGCCAGCTGCTGCCGCGCCAGGAACAGCTGGGCGAGCCCCTGCACCCCGATATCGCGGTGCTCTTGTCTACCTCGGGCTCCACGGGGGCGAAAAAGCTCGTGAAATTGAGCCTGGAGAACCTGCGGGCGAATGCCCACGCCATCGTGCAGGGGCTGGGGCTGCAGTCCGAGGACTGCGCGATCACCCTGCTGCCGCTGCACTACTCCTTCGGGCTGTCCGTGCTGAACTCCCATCTCTTCTGCGGGGCGAGTATCGCCGTGGAGGAGTGCTCGGTGGCGGGTCCGGACTTCGCTGCCGCGCTGCAGCGCTATGGGGTGAGCAATGTGGGCGTGGTGCCGCACATGCTGCAGGTGCTGCGCACCGCCGATGGCGGCGAGAGCTTGACTCAACTGCGTCTGGTGTACCAGGCCGGCGGCAAGCTGGATACATCCGATGTGCAATGGTGGCACAGCTTTTTGGCCGAACACGACACGGATTTCCGGGTGATGTACGGCCAAACCGAGGCCACCGCCCGCATGAGTATCATGCCGCCGGAGCTCATGGCCGACTATCCCGAGGCGGCCGGCGCGCCACTGGTCGGGCACTCCATGCGGATCAGCGAATCCGGCGAGCTCATCTTTAGCGGCCCCTCGGTCATGCTCGGCTACGCCGAATGCCCAGAGGATCTGCGCACCGGCCGCACCATTGAGGAACTTCATACCGGGGATCTGGGAGAGCTGGTGCAGGTGGACTCGCCCACAACAGAGGAGATCCTGCGCATCACTGGGCGCTCCTCGGACTTTGTGAAACTCGCGGGCCTGCGCATCTCCTGCGAGCAGGTGCGTGGCTGGCTCGCCGAGGCGGGCCTCGCCGCCTGCGTGACCGGTGATGATACCGCCCTGCGCGTGGCGGTCGATGAACAAACCTCGCAGGAAGAACCCGATGCCGCAGAGATCGAAAAGGAGCTCTGCGCCCGCACTGGACTCACCCCGGCCTTCATCCGCGTGGTGGTTGTGCCCACCTTCCCCCTGATCGATAATGGCAAACTTGATCGCCGCCGCTGCGCCGAGCTAGCCGATGCTGCCGCCGGCGCCGACCAGGACACTGAAACACAGCCCGCTGCCGGCGCCGGTGCGCGCAGCGCCGCGGGCGTGGAGTCGGTGATTGAGGCCATCGCCCAGGCCCTCGGCACCGTGCCGAGCGCGGTGCGCCGCGACCTCTCCTTCGTGGACAATGGCGGCAGTTCCATGAGCTTTGTGCCGGTGGCGATGGCATTTGCTCGCGCCGGGGTGGAATTGCCCACTGGCTGGCACCATATTCCCCTCGCGGAGCTGCTCGATAATGCAGAGTCTCAGCACAGCTCAGCAACGGCCGCAGGCACGCAGCGTGGAGCTGAGGGCCAGGCTCCGTCCTCGCTGATCTGGCTTGATTCTTCGCTGGTGCTGCGCGCCATCTGCGCCATAACCATCGTGCTGGGCCACGCCACCACCTTTACCTTCTTGATGGGCGGCGCCCACTCCCTCTTGGTGATCGCCGGCGCGGCCTTGGGCAGCTTTGGCCTGACTATGCTGAGCTCGACCACGCGACTGCGCGCCACGGCCCGCTCCCTCCTAGCGGTGGTGCTGCCCACAGTGCTGTTGGTGCTGGTGGGCATGGCGACCACGGGCAGATATGGGCTGAGCAACCTGCTCTTTATCCACTGGTTATTCCCCAGTGAAGGCGCCAGTGGATCCTTGTGGTTTATCGAGACCTATGTGCTGGGCTTGATTCTGATCATGGGGCTGTTGGCCATCCCTGCGGTGTATCGCCGCTACCGGCATGAGCCCTTCGTCACCGCCTGTGTGCTCACCGGCCTGTTTCTCATCGTGCGTTTCGCCGTCGGGGCGTGGGATATCGTCCAGACCCGATTCGAGCCGCCGGGAGCGATCTGGTTCATTGCTGCCGGCATCATGATCTCGCAGGCGCGCAGTCGCCGCCAGAAGCTCATCGCCGCGGCCATTCTCGTGGCCGGTTCGGTGACGCTATTCGAGTACGTCACCCAGTGGGTATATGTGATGGTGGTGAGCGCGATTTTGCTCTCCGAGGTGCGCCTGCCGGTACCGCGCGCGATTGTGCGCCCAGTGGGGTTGATTGCCTCGGCCTCGCTGTATATCTATCTGATCCAGTTCGATATTCTGGCTCAGCCCTTAAGCGAGTTCCTCACGGTGCCGCTCTGCTTCCTCGCGGGCATTGTGCTGTGGAAGGCGTCGACAAGCGTGGTGGCGTGGCTTGCGCAGCGGCGGATGGTCTAAGGCCACCACGCCGCTTATCGACGCCTCCCTGGGGGCTTAGCTCCCCACGGGCGTC
The DNA here is from genome assembly GCF_019209925.1 of Corynebacterium sp. TAE3-ERU30. NCBI lineage: Bacteria > Bacillati > Actinomycetota > Actinomycetes > Mycobacteriales > Corynebacteriaceae > Corynebacterium > Corynebacterium sp. TAE3-ERU30. The sequence goes on from NZ_JAHUTO010000004.1 coordinate 100,683, forward strand.
ATGCGCACCGTGTGCTGGGCGAGACGGGCAGAGTCTTGCTCGTCGTGGGTGACCAACACGCTGGTGACGCTGTACTGCTCGATGATGGCGGCCACCTCATCGCGCACCTGGCCGCGGAGGGCGGTGTCGAGATTAGAGAAGGGCTCATCCAAAAGCAGCACCCGCGGCGAGGGGGCGAGGGCACGCGCCAGCGCCACGCGCTGCTGCTGCCCACCAGAAAGCTCGTGTGGGTAGCGCTTGTCATAGCCTTCAAGGCCGACCGCGGCGAGCATGGCCTGCACCCGGTCCTTGGTGTCTGCGCGGTTCATCTTGCGCAGACCGAAAGCAATATTGGCGCGCACCGTGAGGTGCGGAAAGAGCGCATAGTCTTGGAATACCAAGCCAATGGCGCGCTTTTCCGGGGGCACAAATACCCCCGGGCCCGCCAGCAGGGTCTCATCCATATATACCGATCCCGAGCTGGGCTGCTCGAGGCCCGCGATCAGGCGCAGCGCCGTTGTTTTGGCGCAGCCACTGGGCCCTAGGAGCGCGGTGCATTCCCCAGCGGGGGCTTCGAGGTTGAAATTATCCAACTGCCGAGTCTCAGACCCGGGATAGCTGAAGCACACATCGCGCAGCGTAATCGTGGGGCAGGAGGAAGTATTAGTCATGGGTAGACCCTTCAAGCTTTGCGGAAGAAGCGGAGCTGTCGTCCTCGCTGGTCGTAGTGGTGGTTTTTTGTCGCCACAACAACACCAGCAGCGGCAAGGCGGCGATGAGAACAATCATGAGCGAGGCCAGAGAGCTCTCCGGGATCTTCTCATCATTGGCGTATTCAAAGACGCGCGTGGCGAGGGTAGAGAAGTTGAAGGGGCGCAGGATCAGCACGATCGCCAGCTCCTTCACCATGTCAATGAACGCCAAGAGGAAGGCTCCCACCAGGGCGGTGGAGATCATGGGCATGTCCACGCGGAAGAATGCTCGCGTCGGGCCGGTGCCCAGCATGCGGGCGGATTCGTGGAAGCGCACGCCGGTGCGCTCGAAACCGGATTCCACCGATTGCATACTTACCGCCAGGTAGCGGATCACATAGGCCACAATCACGATCGTCGGCGAGAGCATGAGCTGCAGCGGCGAGTGGGAATCGATCCACAGTGCCACCGACAGGATCGCTAGGGCGATCACTGTGGAGGGCACCGAGTAGCCCATCACCGTGATGCGGGCCAAAAAGCGTGAGGTCCGCGAGGGCCACAGCCGCTGGTTATTCGCCACAATGACAGCGAATACTGTGGTCAGTGCCGCGCCGATGCCGGCGACCCACACGGTGGTGATCGCATCCTCGAGCATCCCCTCGGTGCGGATATTGGGCAGCGAGAGAATCGCCCAATAGGTCATCTGTGCCACCGGGATGAGCAGGGCAAACGCCAATGTTCCCCAGCTCAGCAGCATGACCAGCCATTTGCTGGGGCCCTGCAGGGTGCGGCGAGTAATGGGCGTGACTCGGCCCGAAGAATAGGCAGCAGAGCGGGAACCGCGCATTACCTTCTCGCCGACGCTGATGATTGTGACCACCAGCAGCAGAATGCCCGCGAGTTTCAGCGCCGAATTCACGTCCTGAAAACCCAGCCAGCTCTTAAAGATGGCGGTGGTAAAGACATTCAGCCCGAAGTATTGCGAGAGGCCATAGTCCGAGAGCACCTCGAAGGCCACCAGGGTGGCACCCGCGATCACCGCATTGCGGGTGAGCGGCAGAATGATCTGAAAATAGGTGCGAATGGGGCCCGCGCCCAGCACGCGGCTGGCCTCGATGAGTCCACCGGCTTGACGATCCAAGAAGGCTCGCACCACCAGATACACATAGGGGTAGAGGAAGAGCGAGAACATCACGATGGCGCCGGGGACATTTTGAATGTCCATCAGCGAGGGCGGGATATCAATGCCCAGTCTTTCGCGGGCAAAGACCTGAATGGTGCCCGTGTAGCTGGTCATGGCCACATAGGTGTAGCCACCGATATAGGGCGGGATTGCCAGCGGCACCACGAGGGCGATGCTGAGGAACCTCCGGCCGGGGAACTCAGTGGCAGTGATAAACCACGCGAGCGCGGAGGCCAGCGAGCAGGTGATCGCCAGCACGCCGATGACCACGATGGTGGTTTCTTTGATATAGCCCAGCAGCAGCGTGTTCTGAATATGCCGCCAGGTGTCGGAAACAGGGGAAAGTAGGCCTGACAAAATGCCAAGAAGCGGTAGTAGCATGAGCGCTACTACCGTCAGACTCAGCACGAGCCAGGGTGCCTGCCCGCGGGCAGGCACTAAACGTTTGGCCGTCACTTACTCCGGCTTTCTATCTACAGGAGTGGATAGGCGGAACACTACTGCCAGCCAACCTCATCGAAAATGCGGGTGGCGACGGGGCGCTCCTTGCCGAAGGTAGCGAAGTCGAGATCCTGCGGGGTGAACTCGCCCCAGGATGCCTGGATCTCAGGAAGCTTAGCCTCCGGGTTCATCGGGAACTCGCCGTTCTCCTCAGCGATCAGTTCCTGGATTTCCGGGCTGGCCAGGAACTCGAGGAAGGTCTTGGCGTTGTCCGCGTGCTTCGCACCCTCGAGGACTGCAGCGTAGCTGATGTTCAGGTGGGTGTTCTCGGGGAAAGCAAGCCCGATCTGCTCCGAGACCTTGCGCTCCTCGGGATCGGAGGAACGGTTCATCAGTGCCCAGTAGTAGGAGTTCATGATGGCGACGTCGCCCTCGCCTGCAACCACTGCCTTGGCCTGGTCGCGGTCATTGCCCTTGGGGTCGCGAGCGAAGTTGTCCACTACGCCCTGAGCCCACTCCTTGGCCTCATCCTCGCCGTTCAGGGCGACGAAGGAGGACAGCAGAGCCTGGTTATAGGAAGAGCTGGAGGAGCGTGCGAGCACCTTGCCCTCGAACTTCGGCTCGGTGATCGCATCGTAGGAGTTGAGCTCCTCCGGATCCACGGTCTCCTTGTTATAGGCGAGCACGCGGGCACGAGAAACAATGCCCATCCAGTTGTCGCCGCGGAAGTTCTCGGGGATCGACTTCTCGATCTCGGGGGTCATGGAGTCGCCAAGAATGCCCTCCTCGTTGAGGGGGTAGATGGACTCGGCGCCCACGGTGAGGAACACGTCAGCTGCGGGGTTGGACTTCTCACGCTTGACGCGCTCGATCAGCTCGTCAGCTTTGCCCTCGACAACGTTGATTTCGATGCCGGTGTCTTTTTCGAAGCGATCGTAGATCTCCTTGTCCACGTCATAGTGACGGGAGGAGTAGACATTCACAACATCGGGAGAGTCCTTATCGAACTCCTCGGGGGCGTCACCTCCGCTGGAGCAGCTGGCCAGAGAGAGGCCCACTGCAGCGGCGACGATGGTGGCGGTTAAACGGCGCATATGGTCGTTCCTTAGGGTTGTGCGCTCAGCGTGTCCATGTGACGATTTTGGTCACACTGAATAGGCTGGCGCGCGGCGTACAAAATGTGGGATCTATAAGAGTCCCACATGGGCGTCTTAGATAATAGCAAAGGCTTGCCATATTCCCTGCCAGAGAGATCGTTAGCCTAAGCACATAGGACGTGTGCGTTGAAAATACTGTGCGCGCCAGAAATATTTGTGCTGGTGGCGAGGTTAGGCATGCGTATGTGTGTTTTTTGCCACTCTATGCTGCGCGGGGCGTTCTAGGCGTTCCGAAGTGCTGCCATACGGGGGTAGGTGCGGGCGAGAAAAACAATAGGGACATGTCCCCAATGCGGCTAAGTGTATGGACGGAATGCGCCATCTGGGGTGATGTATCGCGCTGGAAGTTATTCCTGACTCTGTGGTGGGTAGTTACTTCCGCGGTGTGCGCGGGAAATAATCACGCTGTATGCGGGCATATGCCGGCCCAGGGTCTTAAGCTGAAATCATGCTGAGTATTTCTTCTGTCTGGAAAAGCATCCTTGGCGGCGGTACCGCGCTCATGCTTATAGCCGGCTGCTCCGCTCTGCCGTCCTCTTCTGAAGACTCGACTGCCTCCGGGACTGCCTCCGAGTCCGCGTCTGAGTCCGTGCCCGAGTCTGTCACCGTCACGGAAACCATTACCGAAACGAGTGTTCGTAGCCGCAGCTCTGCCGCACCGGCCAGCACTAGTGCGCAGCAGGAGGCGGAACGCGAACCTACTATCTCTCTTGCGCAGAGGTGTGACATGGACAAGCTACGCGCAGACGTGGACTGGGTAGGGGGTCTGAGCGTGCTGTATTGCGATGAGAGTTTTGCCCGTTATGGGAGGCCCAACACGGGGTCTGTGCACATTGCCCACTGGAGCGGGGACTCGTGGCACACGATCAACCCAGATGGCAAGGACACCAATGACTTCAGCTGTTATAGCCGTGCACATCTGGAGGATCTGGGCTTAACGGCGGAGCAGATCCAGCGTGCGCACCTGTGCGAGGGGGCGTAAATACGTATAGCGAAGGTGAGGTATGAGCCGCTGGCACGCCGCTGTGGCTGTGCCGTCCGTGTGCCTATGGCAAGGAATAATTCCCCCAGTCATCCGATGCTATCGCACCTAGGTCGGCAACTAGAGCACTGATAAGAACTCCCAGATAGATCGATAGCGGAGACATGCTGAGGAAAAGAAGGAGCTGTATTCTCCGCGAAGAACCCGATGGTCATGTAGGCATATCCCACACAGTGCATGAGCTACACCGGTGTAGTCCATTGGTGGTGTACTCCCACGATGGTTGATTATTAAGTCCGACTTCCTCCGGTGGCATAGTGCGAATGTCCAGGCTGCGTGCTGGAAATTCAGTCGTCACACTAATTTCTTCGATCCGTCCTACTGCGGTGCATTCTTTCGGTGGGTTCGGGCGAACACCCTCTACGATTGCCACCTCGAGAGAATCCTGAGATTCCTTCACTGCGCTTCGAAGTCCAAAACATTTCGGATCGCCGGTGGTGACAGTGAAAGTCACCTCATTCGCCCCTGTGACCTCATACTTCGTCCAGTCGACGATCTTTTCAGAGTGCATAGGAGCATCGTTATTCGCACAGCCGCACACCATAGCAACGGCACCGAGGAGGATGATCAGCCGTCCTCTTAGTTGTCTCAATGAGGGCCATGTCATCGTGTCCTGCATCATCGTTCCTCACCCATGTGTGGAGTAATCTGCGTCGGAGGCGTGGTGATACATCTAGGCTACATAGTCACCGCGATAGGCGAGCTAGCTAACAATGCCGTGCACATTCGATTTGTCTGTGGGAGCTTGGCGGGCCAACACGCCGATATAGCGGGTGCCGTACCAGCGCTAGGGAACCGGCCATAACAAGCAAAAACACCCCTTCCGATACGCCGTCCGGTCAAACCAAGCGGGGTATCACAATGGGGTGTTTAGGTGGAGCCGATGACGGGAATCGAACCCGCGTATTCAGCTTGGGAAGCTGATGTTCTACCATTGAACTACATCGGCAGTGCTGCTCAGCGGGGTAGGGCATAGCGTGCATCTCGGCCACATAGGGCCGCGCAGCTGCCTTCCCGCATCTGAGTTGCAAGCTCACAGTGTAGCACCACGTTTTATGGTTCTACCAACTGCCGTGGCCGGGGCGGTCCGCTCTTTTTCTTACCTCTATGCCGCGTACCCGCTACACTTGCGAACGTGCTTCTTTCTGACCATGACATTCGCGCCGCCATCGATTCGCAGGCATTGGGAATTACCCCCTATGACGAGACGCTGGTTCAGCCCTCGTCCATTGACGTGCGCATGGACCGTTTCTTCCGTGTGTTCAATAACTCGCGGTACACGCACATCGACCCAAAAATGCAGCAGGATGAGCTGACGAGTTTGGTCGAGGTCGAAGAGGATGAGCCCTTCGTGCTGCACCCCAGCGAGTTTGTGCTGGGTGCCACGCTGGAGCGTTTCCGGCTACCGAGCGATCTCGCGGGCCGCCTCGAAGGAAAGTCCTCCTTGGGCCGGCTAGGTTTGCTCACCCACTCCACCGCCGGCTTCATTGACCCCGGTTTCGATGGCCACATCACTCTCGAGCTGTCCAATGTGGCCAATCTGCCGATCATGCTGTGGCCGGGAATGAAAGTGGGACAGCTAGCGCTATTTAAGATGACCTCGCCCGCCGATGTGCCCTATGGTTCGAGCGCGCTCGGCTCCAAATACCAGGGGCAACGCGGACCGACGCCGTCCAAGGCGTACTTAAACTTCCGCTAGGCCGCGCCCACACGGCGCGTGCGCTAGCACGAGGATTCTATGATCACGTTCGAGAACGTCACGAAAACCTACCCAGCCCGTGAGGGGGATAACACCGCCCCCGCGGTCAGTAACTTCTCGCTATCGATCCCGAGCGGCAAAACCACCGTTTTTGTGGGCTCCTCCGGCTCTGGAAAAACGACCCTGCTGCGCATGATTAATCGCATGGTCACGCCCACCAGCGGCCGCGTGCTTATCGACGGCAACTCGGTGGCAGATCGTGACCCTGTTGAGCTGCGCCGCTCTATTGGTTATGTCATGCAGGCCTCGGGTCTGCTCCCCCACCGCACGATTGCGGAGAATATCGCCACGGTGCCGCGCCTCGAGGGGGCGTCGAAAAGCGAAGGGCGTGAACTCGCTGCACCGCTGATGACGCTGCTCGGGCTGGACACGGGATTGCTTGATCGTTACCCGAGTGAGCTCTCGGGCGGCCAGGCGCAGCGCGTCGGGGTGGCGCGGGCGCTGGCCCACGACCCCGCTATTTTGCTCATGGATGAGCCTTTCGGCGCTGTGGATCCGCTGGTGCGGCGGGAGCTGCAAGACCAGTTGCTTGATCTCCAGCAACGCCTGCACAAGACAATTGTGCTGGTGACCCACGATATGCAGGAGGCTATTGCGCTGGGCGATCAGGTGGTGGTGCTGCGTACCTCCGCGGAGATCGCGCAGGTGGGCACCCCCACGGAGATCGTGCGCGAGCCCGCCGATGAGTTCGTGAAGAAATTCCTGGGCATGCACACCAACACGGTGCACATTGAGCAGCGTGATGGGCAGCAGATCGTGGTGGATCACCTCGGCCGGGTCCAAGGGATCGTGGGATAGATGAATCTGTCATGGATAGCGGACAACCTGGGCTATATCGCGGGTCTCGCCGGCCAGCACGCGATGCTGGCGGTGCCGGCGATCGTGGCGAGCTTCGTGTTGGCCTTGCCTTTTGGCTTTTGGCAGCGGTCCTATCCCACCGCGCGGGAGCTACTGATCGGTGCGGTGGGCTTGCTCTATGCGGTGCCCAGTTTGGCGCTTTTTATCGTGATGCCTCTGCTCTTGGGAACCTCGGTGCTCTCGCCAATAAACGTGGTGGTGGCGATGATTCTCTATGGGCTGGCCCTGCAGATTCGCAGTACCACGGATGCTTTCGCCTCGGTGCCGCAGGCGCCGGTGCAGGCCGCAGAGGCCATGGGGTATAGCCGCTGGCAGCGCCTGCTGCAGGTGGAGTTTCCCCTGGCTTTGCCGGTGCTGATCGCCGGGCTGCGGGTGGTATCGGCGTCGACGATTTCGCTGATTTCGGTCGGCGCGCTCATCGGCGTGCAGTCTCTCGGCACCTTGTTTACCAATGGTTTCCAGCGGGCCTTTCCCACCGAGATTCTGGCGGGGGTGCTCGGCACCGTGGTGCTGGCCGTGGTCTTTGATCTCATCATCGTGGCTATCGGTCGGATGTGTACGCCCTGGGTGCGTGCCTCCCAGCAAGGGGGTGTGGGCTGATGAGTCCTGTAGCAGAGGCTTTGCAACAGATCACGAGCGCTGAGTATTGGACTGGATCCGCTGGTTTTGGCGCGCGCGTGCTCGAGCACATGGAGCTCACCCTGCTCACCATGGTGTTCACGCTCGCGATTGGTTTGCCTGTGGGTATCTGGTTGGGAGTGCGCGCTCACCGCACCGGCCGGAGTGGCACCAGCATCGTCGCCGCCTTGGGGGCGTTGCGGGCGCTGCCCACGCTGGGACTTGTCACCTGGCTGACCTTGATTATTCCCCTGGGCATCTCTATGCCCACGGTTCCCGCGGTGATCGTGCTGGTGATTCTCGCGGTGCCGCCGGTGGTGGCGGGCGCCTACTCAGGTATCGCCGCCATCGAGCACAGTGTGGTGGATGCGGCGGTCGCCATGGGGCATTCTCCCTGGCAGGCGCTGCGGGCGGTCCATCTGCCGCTGGCGCTGCCCACAATCATCGGTGGCATACGCTCCGCCACCGTGCAGGTCCTCGCCACCGCCACGGTCGCGGCCTATATCGGATTGGGCGGGCTCGGCCGTCCGCTTATCGACGGCTTGGCCCTGCGGGATTATCCCCAGATGCTCGCAGGAGCCATTCTGGTGATTGCACTGGCGTGGATAGTGGACATGCTTCTCGCCGTGGCTCAACGCGCCGCCCGCCCGCGCACCTAGACCGCCACCTCGGTGTTCCCAGGCGGGGCCGTCGTACCCCCATCGCGCGTCTGCACTGTTCAGCAGTATTTTCTCTAACAATAAAACTCAGCGGCTGTTAAACTAAGCAGTTGTGCTGCAGCGTGCCGAGCGCCGGAATTGCCCTGCCACCGGCTATTAGCAGGGGGCGTGGCGTCGCTGTCTCTGTCACCGATATTCCCGTGGATAGAGAGATCCATATGTGCACGCAGTCGGTGGACGCCGGGTATCCCGGTGTGATCCTCGGCGCGGCTGTATCGCGTGTTTATCCCTTATGTGCAGGGACCATCACTCAGGTGAACTCAGTACTGTGGAGGTAGTGAGTATGTCCCAAGAGAATTATTAGAGAAAGTAGAGCAGATGAACATCAATTCCCGTCTTGCGAGCATGACTGCGGTCGTGAGCGCGAGCGCCCTCGTACTGTCCGGCTGCGGAGCCGGCAATGATCCCCTCGATGGACAGGGCTCGGATAGCGAGAAGAACTCGGACCGGGACCGCGGCACCATCGTTATTGGTACGGCGAACTTCCCCGAGTCGGAGCTGATCGGTCAGCTCTGGGCGGAGGCGCTGCGCACGCAGAGCATCGATGTCGAGGTGAAGTCCGGCATTGGCTCCCGCGAGGTGTATATCAAGGCTATCGAGGAAGGCTCGATCGACCTGGTGCCCGAGTACTCCGGAAACCTGGCGATGTACTTGGCTGGCGATGAGGATGCGGTGACCGTGGGCATGTCCAGCGAGGAGGTGCTCGACGCGTTGAAGGAGGTAACTCCCAAGAATCTCGCTGTGGGCGAGGCCGCCGAGGCGCAGTCGAAGGATTCCTACCGCGTCACCCCCGAGGTGGCCCAAGAATATGATCTGAAGAGCCTCGAGGATCTCCGCTCTGTCCCGGAGATTATTGTCGCGGGCAACCCGGAGCTCGCCGAGCGCCCCTATGGCCCGAAGGGGCTGAGCGAGTTCTATGGTGTGGAGGAATCCTCCATGGAATTCAAGGCCATCTCTGATGGTGGTGGCCCGCTCACGGTGAAGGCGTTGACCGATGGGGCGGCCACGATCGCCGATATTTACACCACCTCTCCGGTGCTCAATAGCGAGGGCGAGGAGATCAATCTGGTGATGCTTGATGACCCCAAGGGGATGATCCTGCCGCAGAATATTGTGCCGCTGATGGCCAAGGGCCGGCTGGGCCGCGAGGCGCGAGAGACCATTGCGTGGGTCAACCGCACGCTCACCACGGAGAAACTCACTGAGCTGAATAAGCGCAATGTGGGCCCCGATAAGGAAGATCCCGCGAAGATCGCCCGTGAGTACACCCAGGAAGTGTTCTAGACACACACCATTCCTGCCTGAGACCCTGCCCCGCCACACGGGGTGGGGTCTTTGTGCTGTGACATGGGGGAATACGCTTGTAAGCAAGCATTCATGCGCGGGCTAGCGCCCGGTCAGCGGTGGTTTACCCACCTGAGCTAGGAATAACACTCATGAACATTTCAGTACTGGGCACCGGGTATCTCGGGGCAACGCACGCAGCATGCATGGCAGAGCTTGGCTTTTCCGTGGTGGGCGTGGACATCGATGAAGACAAGATCGCGGCGCTATCGGCGGGGCGAGCGCCCTTTTATGAGCCGGGGCTCGGGGCTATTCTGCGCCGCGCCATCGACAATGATCGACTCCGCTTTTCCACCGACATGAGCGCGGCGGCCCAAGCAAACGTTCATTTCATCGCAGTAGGCACCCCGCAGGCCAAGGGCTCCTTCGCCGCTGATACCTCAGCAGTGGAGGGGGTGCTGCGTGAGCTGGTGCCGCATCTCGAGGGCGAGCATGTGGTGATTGGGAAATCCACCGTGCCAGTGGGTACTGCGGCGCGCCTGCAAAAAATGGCCGATGACCTCGCCGGAGACCGCGCCCGCGTGGAGGTGTGCTGGAACCCAGAGTTTTTGCGAGAAGGCTATGCGGTGCACGACACCATCACCCCGGATCGCATCGTGCTCGGTATGGCGCGCCCTGATTCCTCGGCTCGCGCCGTGGTGGAGAACATCTATGCCCAGGCCCTCGAGGCGGGCACCCCGTTGATTGTGACGGATCTGGCGACGGCGGAATTGGTGAAGGTGGCGGCGAATGCCTTCCTCGCCACCAAGATTTCCTTTATCAACGCCGTCTCTGAGGTATGTGAGGTTGCGGGCGCGGACATCACCGACGTGGCCGATGCGCTGGGCTACGATAACCGCATTGGCCGGCGCTTTTTGAACGCCGGTTTGGGATTTGGCGGCGGCTGCCTGCCGAAGGATATTCGCGCTTTCATGGCCCGTGCCGGCGAACTCGGCGCCAATGAGGCGCTCACCTTTTTGCGCGAGGTCGATGCCATCAACATGCGGCGCCGCGATCACCTAGTGCAGGTAGTCAAGCGGGCATGTGGCGGATCGCTGATCGGGCAGAATATCGCGGTGCTCGGCTGCGCCTTTAAACCGCATAGCGATGATGTGCGCGATTCTCCTTCTCTCGCCGTGGCGGGTGCGTTGTCGCTGGGCGGGGCGGAAGTCAGCGTCTATGACCCGCAGGCGATGGATAATGCCCGCGCGATCTTTCCCACCTTGCACTATTCCACCGATGCGCGTGAGGCGCTGGCGGGCGCCGATTGCGTGGTGCTGGCGACTGAGTGGCCGGAGTTTATGGAGCTCGACCCGCGTGAGGCGGCAGCGATGGTGCGCACCCCACGGCTCGTCGATGGCCGCAATGTGATGGACCGGCAGGCGTGGGCGGCGGCAGGGTGGAGCGTGCATGCGCTGGGCCGTCCCAGCCTGGAGCCGGGATCGGTATAAAGAGGCGCTAGGAGCTCGCGGCCTCCTCGGCGATAGCGTCCTGGTCGCGCCGGCTCTGCTCTCCCTCGCGGTGCGGCCCCACCGTCAATGCCGCAATGCCGGTGGTAATCGGCACCGCCAGGCAGAGGGCGAGGGCACCCACGGCTGAGCGCATGAGCTCGGTGGACATAATGTCCGAGGTGAGAGTATTGCTCAGCGGGCGATCCGCCACAGAGAGCAAGAGCAGCAGCGGCAGCGCCGCGCCGGTATAGGACAGCACTAAGGTGTAGACCATCGAGGCGATGTGATCGCGCCCCACCCGCATGGCGGAGGTAAACACCTGCCAGGGAGTGTTGCGCGGGTTGAGCTCATAGAGCTCGTTCACGGTGGAGGCTTGGGCAATGGTGACGTCATTGAGCACACCCAAGGCGCCGATGATGAAGCCGCACAGCATCAACCCTGGCACCGTCACATCGGGCAGGTAGAGCTGGATCAGTAGATTGTCCTCATCGCCTAGGCCGCGAATACCGGTGGTAGTAATCGCATAGCGGCCCAGTAGCGCCGCTATGAGCAAGGCGGTGAGGGTGCCGCCCAAGGCGGCCGAGGACTTCCAGTTCAAACCGTGTACCAGGTAGATCACGATGAACAATACGAGCGCTCCGGTCACTACCGATAGCCACAGCGGATCGCCGCCGCGCAGCAAGCTGGGAAGCAAGAACACGGCGATGACCACCAAGCTCACGCTCAGCCCCACCAGGGCTCGCATGCCGCGCCAGCCGCCGATAACCACAAAGCCGAGAGCGGTCAGAAGCGTCCAGAGGATGATCGGGGTTCCGCGTTGAAAATCGGAGAACGCATACTGGGTGCCGCCATTGGGGGTGTCATTAACCAGCAGGCGAATCTGATCGCCCACCTGCAGTTCCGGATCGCCAGGCAGATTGTTGGTGATTAACAGGGTGCGCATCCCGGCATCATCGCCGGAGGTGAGATCCACGATCGAGTGGGTGCAGGTGTGGTTCGGCTCGACGGGGCGGGCAGAATCGCGACTCGGTGCCCCAGGTGCCCCCGGCGCGGTGGGGCCATTGGGTGCGGGCGGTGGCGTTGGCGCTGCCGGAGCAGCCGGAGCAGCCGCGGGGGCCGTTTCAAACACCTGCCCCGAGCCGGGCGAATCACACGCCCCCTCTTGGACCACGGCGACGGTGCCATCGACCTGCTTGTGCGCGAGCGGGACGGAAAGGGCGAACCCCTCAGCGACGCTCGGTTTCTCAGCGGAGGGCCAGAGCAGCACGGTGCCGACCACCGTCAATAGTGCAGCCAGCGCCAAAGCCCCACCGAGGAACTTCTGCGCCATGCTGAATCGCGCCGTGGTATCGGCGCTGCTGGCTGATCGCTTGGATTCCGAATGCCGCGAGTGTCTGCCCATAGTTGAAAAGACTACCTTCCTGCCGTGCAGGAAATAACCCCCGCACCAGTGCAGCGCGGCGTGGGTGGGGCCGCCCCCAGTGAACAATCACCGACAGCAGCAACCCCGCCCATCCCGCGCGCGGCGGAGTGGACGGGGCGGAAAGGCGGCGAAGCGAGAGGCTGCGCCACGGACGTTATTGCTTATAGCTGGCGAGGAAGTTGCCGAGGCGGTCGATCGCTTCCTCCAGCTCGCTGGGCCAGGGGAGAGTGACCACGCGGAAGTGGTCGGGCTCCGGCCAGTTAAAGCCGGTGCCCTGCACCATCAGGATCTTCTCCTTGCGCAGCAGATCCAGCATCAACTTGGTGTCATCGTGAATGTCATAGACATTGCGATCGATCTTGGGGAATGCGTACAGCGCACCCATGGGCTTGACCACGGAGATACCGGGGATCTCGTTGAGCTTCTCATAGGCCACATTGCGCTGGCGCAGCAGCCGACCGCCCTCGGCGGTGAGGGAGTAGATGGACTGCCGTCCTCCCAACGCCACCTGGATGGCGTGCTGGGCGGGCACATTCGGGCACAGGCGCGTTCCCGCCAGCAGGTCGAGGCCCTCGATGAAGCCCTCGGCGTGATCCTTCGGGCCGGTCAGCACCATCCAGCCGGCGCGATAGCCGGCCACGCGGTAGGCCTTGGACAGGCCGTTGTAGGTGATACACAGCAGATCGGGGCACAAGGAGGCGATGGAGATGTGCTGGGCATCGTCGTAGAGAATGCGGTCGTAGATCTCATCAGCCAGCACCAGCAGCTGGTGCTCGCGGGCGATATCGGCGATCTTATTCAGCACCTCACGGGAGTACACCGCACCCGTGGGGTTATTCGGGTTGATCACCACGATCGCTTTGGTCTTTTCCGTGATCTTGGACTCGATATCCTCGATCGACGGCTGCCACTCGTTCTCCTCATCGCACAGATAATGCACCGGGGTGCCGCCGGCCAAGGAGGTGGCGGCCGTCCACAGGGGATAATCCGGGGAGGGGATGAGCACCTCGTCGCCATCATTCAACAGCGCCTGGGTGGTCATGGTGATCAGCTCGGAAACACCATTGCCCAAGTAGACATCGTCGACATCGAACTCGGGGAAACCGTGGATCATCTCATAGCGCGTCACGATCGCGCGGCGCGCCGGGATCACACCCTTGGAGGTGGAATAGCCTTGGGCGCTCGGCAGCGCGGCAATCATGTCGCGCATAATCACGTCCGGGGCTTCGAAACCGAACACAGCGGGGTTGCCGGTGTTCAGCTTCAGGATGCGGTGACCATCCATCTCGAGGCGCTCGGCCTCCGCCGCCACCGGACCGCGAATCTCGTATAGGACGTCTTTGAGTTTCTCGGACTGGTCGAACTCGCGGCGCTTCACGTCGGGGCGACGCTCGTCGCGGGGCTGATGGGTGTCATTGCTCATTGTTCCATCATGCCACTGGCCTCCGGCGCAGGAAAGTGCTGTGGGGAATCTGTGGGGCAGAATCGCCGATGGTCATAGAGGGTGGCGTCGATAAGCGCTAGGGGGTTAGGAACGGAATACGGCGTCGCGGATCTCGGGCACCTGAACCACGTTCTCACTATCACGGAAATGGCCCGCACCTGCGACGATGGTGGGTTCCACGCCGAGATGGGCGGCCACCTCATCGCTGGCGGCGGCGGGCACGAGGGAATCATTATCGGAGCGAATCACGGTGATAGAGGAGACCCGGTCACGAATTTTCTCCCACTCCACCTCCTCGCAGAAGGCACGGATCTCCGCAGGCGTGCCCTCATAGGGGCGGGCAAAGGGGGCAACCAGCACCAACGTCCCCAGCGACCACTCAGAGGTATCGCGCGTGAGATAGCGCAGCGCCGTGATCCCGCCGAGGGAGTGCGTCACCAGCCCCATCGACGTATCCAGTTCCGGCAGCTGCCGGTCGAGCACATCCTGCCACTGGCTCGGCACGGGCGCATCGGGGGAGGGAAAAGCCACCGCATCCAGCACGGCGCCGCGCATGATCCCCTCCAGCTTCAGCCACTGAAACAAACGCTTCTGTGGCGAACTATGAAAACCGTGGAGGGCGTAGACAGAACGGATAGGGGCTACCGGCTGGGCAGTTTCGAGCGACATAGCAACGACTGTACCCAGCCGCCGCGGCTATGTCTGCGTGCCGTCCTCGGAGTCGTCGTGCTGTGCGCTTGTCGACGCATCACTGCCCGCATCCCGGCCCGACATCGGTTGTGGCACGGCGGGTGGGGGAGCGGTAGGCGCGGGCACCGCAGGCTGCGGGACAGCTGGTTGTGGAGTTGCCGGCTTGGGGGTTGCAGCCTTGGGCACGGCTGCTTGTGGCGTTGCTGCCTTGGGAGTAGCTGCCTTCGGCGTTGCAGGAGTCGGTGTCGCGGGTTTCGGAACCGCGGGTGCTGGCGCTGCTGCTTTCGGCGTCGCCGGTTGGGGTACTGCGGGTTGCGGAGTAGCTGCCTTGGGTGCTGCCGGTTTGGGGGTTGCGGTCTTGGGCACGGCAGGTTGCGGAGTAGCTGCCTTCGGGGTTGCAGGTGCCGGTGTCGCGGGTTTCGGAACTGCGGGCGTTGGTACTGCTGCCTTCGGCGTTGCCGGTTGGGGCGCCGCTGCCTTCGGCGTTGCCGACTGTGGTGTCGCTGGGGTTGCTGCCTTGGGCACGGCTGCTTGTGGCGTGGCCGGCGTTGGCACTGCTGCCTTCGGGGTCGCCGGTTTCGGGGTGGCCGGCGTTGGTACCGTTGCTTGCGGAGTAGCCGGCTGGGGCGTTGCTGCCTTCGGCGTCGCGGGTGTCGGGGCTGCGGGTCGGGGCGCTGCTGGGGTGGCTGGCGCCGGCGTCGAGGGCTTCGGCACCGCGGGAGCCGGGACGGCCGCTTGGGGTGCGGCAGCCTGCGGGCTGGCTGCCTTCGGCGTCGCTGGAGTGGGCGCGGCCGGCTGTGCCGCCGGTGGAGTTGCAGCCTTCGGTGCTGCCGGGGTCGGCGCGGCAGGGGTCGGGGCAGCAGGAGTCTGTCCCGCATCCTCGGCGGCGTGGGACTCGGGGCCGGGAAGAGGTACGTTCTTCGTGGCAGACCGCGGTGCGGCCACACGGGTGGGGCGCTCGAGGAACGCCTTGGGACGGGCGGGCGGCAGGGCGCCGTCAATGGTGATGGAATCGCGCATCAGCTGGGCGACATCCTTAATCACCGGGGCGTTGCCCTGCTTGTTGGCGGTGGCTTTCACCCCGGCACCCAGCATGGTGTTACAGAAGGGGCAGCCCACGGCGATGGTCTCGGCGCCGGTCGCCACGGCCTCGGCCGCGCGGTTATCGCTGATGCGCTGGCCGATGTTTTCTTCCATGAACATGCGGGCGCCACCGGCGCCGCAGCAGAAGCCATCGTCGCGGTTGCGCGGCATCTCCCGCAGCTCCATACCGGTGGATGCGAGCAGCTCACGCGGCGGATCAAATACCTTATTATGGCGCCCCAGGAAGCAGGGGTCGTGGTAGGTGAGGGGGCGGCGGTTCTCCGGGCCGCGGGGCACCGGGGTGATCAGCTTCTCGCGCACCAAGCGGTTGAGCAGCTGGGTGTGGTGGAACACGTCATAGTGGCCGTCGAAGTCCGGGTATTCATTGCGCAGCGTGTTAAAGCAGTGGGCGCAGCTGGTGATGATCTTGCGCTGCCGCGGCGGCACACCATCAAATACCTGGTTGAGAGTGCTCACATTCTGCTCGGCGAGGGTCTGGAAGAGCAGCTCATTGCCAGCGCGGCGCGCCGGGTCGCCGGTGCAGGTTTCGTCCTGGGCGAGCACCGCGAACTTCACCCCGGCCGTATGCAGCAGCTCCACGATGGCGCGCGAGGTTGCCACACCATCCTCGTCGAGAGAGCCGGCGCAGCCCACCCACAGCAGGTATTCGGTGTCGGAAAAGTCGGCGACATCCTCGCCAAAGATCGGCACCTCGATGCCGTCCTTGCGGGCGCGCTCAATCCATGCACGACGATCGCGGGAGTTGCGGCCCCACGGGTTGCCCTTGTTCTCCAGGTTCTTAAACAGCCCCGTCAGCTCGGAGGGGAAGGCGGATTCTTCGAGCACCTGGTAGCGGCGCAGGTTCGCCACGTGGTCGATGTGCTCAATATCCACGGGGCACTGCTCAACGCAGGCGCCACAGTTGGTGCACGACCACAGCACATCCTCAGTCACGGCCTGGTTGGCGCCGACGAGCTTCAGCACATCCACGCCGTCGTGGCTGTCCTCTGGGGTGAGATCGGCGTGGAGGGCGGCGTCGCGAAGCGACATCATGAGTAGCTTCGGCGAAAGCGGCTTCTCGGTGTTCCACGCGGGGCACACCGCCTGGCAGCGGCCGCATTCGGTGCAGGTGGCCGAATCGAGCAGCATCTTCCACGAGGCATCGCCGACGGTGCCGGTGCCGAGGCTGGCAGGTTCGCTCTGCTCGAGATCGGCGAGCCGGAGAGGACGCGGGCCATCCATCAGGGGGCTGAGCGCGCCAAGGGAGGGACTGCCGTCGTAGTTGCGGGTCAAGAAAAGATTGAAGAATGCGAGAATGCGGTGCCAGGACACGCCCCAATGCAGGTTGCGTCCCACCACGATCAGCCACGTCATGCCGGTGAGCAGCTTGAATAGGGCGAAGCCGCTGACCATGAGCGGTGCGGCCGGCAGCAGCTGGGACAGAGGACCGGTCACCCAGTCTGTCCACGGCGAATAGCCGCCATAGGTGGCGATGGCGCCGGCCTTGACCAGCAGAATACCGAGGCCTTCGAGGAAGACCACTGCCTCCACGAAATGCGCGGCGGTGGCGTTCGAGCCATAGAAACGATCGACGCGGTTGGCGCGGCCCACGCGCAGGCGAGTGATGAACAGAAAGAGAATGCCCACGACTGTGCCCAGCCCAAGGACTTCCTCGAGCAGCCGGTAGACGCGCAGCTCATGCAGCCACGGCCAGCCGCCGGCGGGATTGAAGGTTTGGATATAGGCCTCAAACCAGACCACCACACCAAATAAGAACCCCACCATCACCAGCCAGTGGGCAATCGCCACCGCGGGTTTGGGCATCATTTCGCCATGCCCAAACACCTTGCGCAGCACCTGGAAGGCACGGCTAAAGGGGCGATCGGTGCGGGTGGTGGTGGGCGTGCCCCGGGAGACGAAGCGGACAATGCGCCAGCACCCGTGCAGAAATACCGCCCATGCGGGCAATGACAGCACGACGCCCGCAATCCCCAAAAGGGTAGTCATGGTTGTTTCCCGTTCAGCTTCGGCAGTAGTCCCTCGCATTTTAGCTTTAGGACGCCGCCATGCGGTTGTCAGCACTGCCTAAGCGATACGCCCAGACTCGGGGCGAGAACTCACTAAGCTGGAGGGAGGAAACACCACGACAGCGATGTCACTAGCGAAGGATCCAGAGAAAAAACGATGCCCAACATTATTTGGCAGATTTATCCGCTCGGCTTCACCGGCGCCCCCGTGCGCCCCAGCGAGGGAGAGCGCGAGACCACCCCGCGGCTGCGCCATATCTGTAATTGGCTGGACTATGCCGCCGAGATCGGCGCGGACACCATTCTGCTGAACCCGATCTTCGAATCCGCCACCCACGGCTATGACACCATCGACCATCGGAAGATCGATACCCGCCTCGGCACGGACGAGGATTTCGATCACCTCGTGAAGGTGTGCCGCGAGAAGAACCTTGAACTGGTGCTCGACGGGGTGTTTAACCATGTTGCTGAAAGCCACGAGTTAGCCACTGCGGGGCATGTCAGCGGCGGCGACTTTGAAGGCCATAGCGATCTGCTGGAGCTGGACCACTCCTCCCCCGAGGTGGAGGACTATGTGGTGGATGTGATGTGCCACTGGCTCGAGCGCGGCATCTCTGGCTGGCGCCTCGACGCCGTGTATGCCACCGATCCGGAGTTCTTTGCCCGCGTCACCACCCGGGTGCGTGAGCGTTTCCCGCACGCCTGGTTTGTGGGCGAGATGATTCACGGCGACTACAACGACTATGTGGCCAAGGCGCATCTGGACTCGATCACCCAATATGAGCTGTGGAAAGCCATCTGGAGCTCCATCAAGGATCGGAACTTCTACGAGCTGGAGTGGACGCTGAAACGCAACGCCGAGCTCACCTTCACCCCGATGACCTTCGTGGGCAATCACGACACCACCCGCATCGCCAGCCAGGTGGGGGAGCACGGTGCCGCTATCGCCGCGGTGTTGCTCTACACCCTGCCGGGTATCCCCGCCATCTATTACGGCGATGAACAGGGCTTTACCGGGGTGAAAGAAGAGCGAGTTGGCGGCGACGATGCCGTGCGGCCCACCGTGCCCGGCTCCCCGGAGGAACTCCACGAGATCGGGAAGTGGATGTATGCGCTGCATGAGCAGCTAGGACGGCGTCGACAAGCCCAGCCCTGGATCAAGGACGCCCAGGTAGAGATCACCGATATCGACAACGCGGTGCTCGCCTACCGGGTATTCGATGAGAACAACAGCATGAACGTGCGTGTGGAGCTGGACCCGCCGCGGGCAGAGATCGACGGCGAATCCGTGGGGCTCTAGGGCTAGTGGGGTACGGCCGCGGCAGGGAAGAATCCCGCGGTGCTGATCGCGGTTCTTGCTAGACTCCAACTCTATGACGCACATCGTAGAGTCCCGGCCCCTTATTGTTTCCGCAACGAAAGAGGAGGCCGCTTATCTGCCCGAGGATGTGCCGGTACTGGTCACCGGCATCGGCACCCTCGCCGCCGCAATCAAGCTCACCGCCCTGCTCGCCGAGGCCCGCGCCGAAGGGCGCACCCCCTCGCGGATCATCAATATCGGCACCGCGGGTGGTCTCAAGGACGGCGTCTCTGGCGTATTCGAGATCGCCACCGTATTCAAGCATGATCTCGACCGCGATGTCTTTGAAGACGCCACCGGCCGCGGCTGGGGCGAGCCCTATGAGCTGAAGAAGGTCGGCCCGCTGCCCGCGGCGGGGCTGGCCACCGGCGATAGCTTTATTCGCGACTCCGAGACGCGCGCCCGGCTGGGCCACTATGCCGAGCTGGTCGATATGGAGGGCGTCGCCTTCGTGGAGGTCGCGCGCTTCTTCGATATTCCGATCACCCTGCTCAAGCAGGTCAGCGACTCTGCGGACGAGAACGCCGCCACCACATGGTTCGACGTGGTCGATCACAGCGCCAAGGAGATCGCCGCCGTGGTGGGGGATTATCTCTAAAAAGCCGCAGCCAGCAGACTAGGCCCTAGTTACCTAGCCCAAGCGCGGGACGTCCTGCTTACGGGACACCTGCGCGGTGGCGCCCGAAAAAGCACCGCCGGAGAGTACGTTTCCGGCGGTGCTGTGCTGTGTAGCGAGGGGTTAGTCCTCGTCGTCCTGGCTCTTCTTTGCCTCCTTGGTGGACTGCAAGGAGCTTTCCTTGCGGGTGCCCAAGGCCAGCATCTTCTGCCGGATGGTCTCGAAACTTTGCAGGCCTTCCGATGATTGATCGCCCTTGGCGGTGGCGATCTCGATATCGTCGGCGGTGATCTCGCCGGCGCGCAGCGCCACCAGATCAGAGTGATAGCGCAGCCAGACCGCGAGGGTGGCTGCCACCGGCACGGCCAAGAAGGCGCCGATGATGCCGAAGAGGGTAGAGCCCACGGTCACCGACAGCAGCACGATCACCGGATGCAGATTCATGGCCTTGGACTGCAGGATCGGGGAGAGCACATTGCCCTCCAGCTGCTGCACGATGAGGATTAGCGCCAGCACGGCAATGGCCGTGCCCACACCATTGGACACCAGCGCAATCAGCACCGCGATCGTGCCGGCAGAGATCGCACCCACGATGGGGATGAAGCCGGCGAAGAAGGTGATGGTGGCCAAGGCCAAGGCCAGCGGCACCTGCAGAATGAGCAGGCCGGCGCCGATGAGCACGGCATCCACCAGCGACACGATGGCCTGGGCGCGGATGAAGCCCGCGAGGGTATTCCAGGTGCGGGTGAGCACCTCGCTCAAGTGCCAGCCGGCGTTGTGCCCGGCATAGCGGCGCACGAAGGGCAGGAAACCGGTGCCGTCCTTGAGGAAGAAGAAGGTGAGCACGAGCATCACCACGAAGGTGACCGCGATGGAGGAGGCGGCAGACAAACCGCTGAACACGCCCGAGGTGATCTGGCTGGACTGCTGCTGCAGGCGCGAGGCCACCTGATCCATCAGCCCATTGAATTGCTCCAGCCGCAGATTCAGCGGCGGGCCCTGGACCCAGTCGACGAGCTGATCCGCGCCGCGGCGTGCTTCTTTCCACAGCACTTGGCTTTGCGACGTAATGCTCGGGGCGATGGCAGCAATAACCCCACCGAAGATCGCGAAGAAGCCCAAAATCACCAGCAACGCGGACAGCCCAGCGGGAACCTTCTTGCTGCGAAGCCAGCGCACCGGCGGCCACAGCACCGTGCAGAGAAGAATAGCCAAGAGGATCGGGAGCAAACCGACCCAGATTTTGGCCAGACCGAACCACAGCAGGGTAGCGGCAATCACAAGAATGACGAAGCGCAGGGCCCAGCCAGCCAACCAGCGGCCATCCGAGCCGAGAATCGCGCCGCGATCAACCTCGTCGCTGGATTCCTCGCCGCCCTCGCTCAGCGGTGCGGGGCTGGGATTAGCCGCCGAAGTATCGCTGGCGCGCTCTGTAGCCGTGGAGCCAGAGTGGCCGGACTGCGCCGCCTCTGCCTGAGTGGCCGCGTGGCGCGGGCGATGCTCCACATCGTCGAAGGTGTCGGTGACCTCGTCGAGGCCATCGTAGGGCTTATCGTTCATTCCATCTCTTTCGCAGTGGGACGCGACATCGGACATATAAGGTCGTTCACGCGCGCTAGACAACCGAGCGCGGATATCGCGTTAAGGGAATAAAAAGGCTGCTCAGAGTAATCACAGGGCGTTCCATGTGCTGGGAATGGGAGCAGCGTAAGACACATTCTATGGACTAGGCCAGCACAACGCTAAATGGAGCGAGCAGTACGAGTTAGAGCGCGAGCCCTTCTGAGCAGGTGTGGCATCCCGCTCGACAGAGCTGCGAAGAGCTGCGGGACGTTGCGGGGAGCTGCGGAGCGCCGCAGCGAAAAATAGGCCCCGCCACAGCCTGTCCCGAGTGTGGGAGCAGGTGCGGGCGGGGCCGTGCGGTCGAGGCGAGAAGCCTGAACTAGAGGACCATCGCTGCGATCCAGCCTGCGGCCATGAGCGGCAGGTTGAAGTGCAAGAAGGTGGGGATCACCGAGTCGCGGATGTGATCGTGCTGGCCATCGGCGTTCAAACCGGCCGTGGGGCCAAGGGTGGAGTCCGAGGCAGGGGAGCCGGCATCACCCAGCGCACCGGCGGTGCCGATGATGGCCACCGTGGCCAGCGGGGAGAAGCCCAGCTCCATACACAGCGGAACGTAGATGGTGGCGATGATCGGCAGGGTAGAGAAGGAAGAGCCGATACCCATGGTGACCACCAGGCCTACGGCCAGCATGACGAGCGCGGCCACGCCCTGGTTGCTGCCGAAGGCAGTGGTGGCGTCTTCTACCAGGGTGGTCACATGCCCGGTTTCCTTCATCACCGCGGCAAAGCCCTGGGCGGAGATCATGATGAAGCCGATGATTGCCATCATCTTCATGCCATCGGTAAAGACATCGTCGGCTTCATTCCACTTCACCGCGCCGGTGATGAGGATGATGGACAGGCCCACCAAGGCGCCCACCAGCAGAGAGTTGGATTCGGCGCCCATGGCCTGCATGACCACCTGGATGGCAAAGGTGGCCACGATGGCGATGAGGGCCACGATGATCTGATAGGTGCTGGCCCGCGGGGTGGTGGCGGATTCCACCTCCACCTCAGTGACGGCGGGTGCCGCCGTGGAGCCGGTAGCCGGGGTGGACGGCTGGGTGCGGGTTTCTGCGGGGCGGGAGGTGTCCTCGCCAAGAACCGGCAGATCCTCGTAGTGGCGGCGGCCGCGGTAGCTGATAAAGAGGGCGATGAGCAGACCGATGAACATGCCGAGTGCCGGGATGCCCATGGCTTGCATGATGTTGATCCCCGAGGTGTCCATGCCGGCGTCTTGAATATTGCCCAGCAGGATGTCATTGAGGAAGATATTGCCGAAGCCCACCGGCAGGAACATATAGGTGGTGACGAGGCCGAAGGTCAGCGTGGTCGCCACCGCGCGACGGTCCAGGCCGATGCGGTTGAACACGGTGAGCAGCGGCGGGATGAGCAGCGGAATAAAGGCGATGTGCACTGGGATGAGGTTCTGCGACATCACCGCCATGGCGAAGATACCCAGGATCAGTGCCCACTTGGTGGTGGTTTCTGCCCGTTCGGAGGCTTCGCCGGCCGAGCGATCCATTTTCGTGATGATCCAGTCCGCCAACATCTTGGGCAGACCGGTGCTGGCGATGGCCATGGCGAAGGCGCCGAGCAGCGCATAGCTGAGCGCGATACTGGCGCCGCCCGCCAAGCCGTCCTGGAAGGCGAGCATGGTGCCATCGACCCCCAGACCACCAATCAGTCCACCGACGAGGGCGCCGATGAAGAGGGCTAGCACGACATGGACGCGGCTGACAGCCAAGACCAGCATGACGATGACCGCAACTAATACTGCATTCACGCGACTGATCTTAGAGTAGCGTTATTTATTTCTTAGGATTCACCCCTTGATGGGGCACGGGCGTGACGGGCGTCTCCTCCGCAGCGTGGCTGCCCTGGGCCAAGGGCCGGTAGAGCACCCACAACACCGCGATGCACACCACGGTCCACCACAGGTAGCTATTGCCCACCACGTGCCAGAAGAGGTTCCACTCCCCGCCGAACTCGGGGATGGGAGTAAAAGCCTTCGGCTCGAGCAGGAAGCAGCAGAATCCCGCAGCAGCACATACTTTCCAGATAACGCGCATCCGGCTGCTGAAGCTATCGCGGGTGGCGGGGTGCGTCACCCGCAGTGTCACGGCGATAACGAGCAGCGGAATCCACACCCAGTGGTGGGTCCAGGACACCGGGCTGGCCAGCAGCGCGATGAAGCTATTGGCCGCGAGGGCTTCGAAGGGGGCGTGGGCGTGGAAGAGTCGCACCATCAGCGCGGCCACCACGGCGATGGTGATGAGGGCCAGCAGCAGCCACAGCGTGGAGCCGGAGGTGTCATCGCGCAGCCCCGCCCGCCACAATGCGCCGTTGAAGGACTGGTTGGCCGGAAAATCCATGTTGCCGATGCGCCCCGTGGCGGAGAGCGTATCCAGCCAGTAGGTGCGCGAATCCTGCGGCAGAATCACCCAGGCAATCCCCGTAAGCCCTAGGGTGCCGGCCCCCATGCGCAGAATCGAGGCCCAGTCGCGCTGCAGCAAAAACCAGAGACCAAAGACCGCTGGGGTGAGTTTGATGGCCACGGCCGCGCCGGTGAGCACGCCCCGCCAGCGCCGCGGCAGAACCATGGTGTCCACGATGATCAGCGCGATGAGGAAAATATTGATCTGCCCGTAGACCACGGTGGACCAGATGGGGCCGATCGGCACCAGCGCTGCCGTGGTGGCGAGCGCCAGCCACGATCCGGTGGAAGAATCCACGGCGGCGAAGCGGGTGATGATCAGCCGCGTCAGCGCGAAGAGCACGGCCACATTGGCGAGGGTGATACACACCGAGGCCACCGTGTGTGAACCGAAGGTGAGCGGCACAAAGAGCAGCGCGGAGATCGGCGGATAGGTAAAGGGCAACACCACATCCGGGGTGATCTGAAACGCCCCGCTATACAGCTCCTGGCCGTCGAGCACCCGCTGGGCGCCCACGCGGTAGACCTCCATGTCCACGCGATAGCGCAGGCCGCGGTCATTATAAAAAGCATAGATGAGGGACGCGGCCATCATCAGTACGAAGACCACCTTGTGCCATCGCAAAAAAGAGATATGGCGAGGTGTGCCCGACACGGCTGTGGCGGAGAGCGCGCCGCGATCGGCAGGGTTAAGGGCGGGGAGCATCGGCAACGAACCTTCAGGGATGTCACGAACTACGACTGAAGCCTTTATATTAAGCCACGTCGATAGCTACGAGGTGCGGCTTGTGAGCAAGCAGGGTGGCGTCGATAAGCGTCGGCGGGATCACCGGCACAGAGGGGACCCCAGTACATGGGCCCGTGGGTGGGCGTGGTATAAGGCGATTTTTCACAGGCCGATTCATGCTCTACCCTTTACCTAGCATGTGGACGAACCTCTTCGCCGATAAGGACCGCGTATTTCTAGGCCCGCGAACGGTCGAAGGGGTTATTTCACGTCCCACGACGTATACCTTGTGATCCCACCCCATCCGCCGCGCCAAAAGAAAAGAAGTAGATGACAGCTCAGGACTTGCAGGCCGACGATCGCGCTAGTGAGCAGACCCGCGTTAGCGAGCCTGCCGCTGGGGTGAACGGTGCGACCGTTCTTTTTGTTGGGGCTGGCCCCGGCAACCCCGAGCTGCTCACCGTGCGGGCGCGCGATGTGTTGAGCCACACCGTCTACGCCTTGGTTGATGAGGTAGTACTGCCGGGCGTGCGCGATATTGTGGGGCAGTCGCTGAGCGTGCCGCAGGCCAAGATCGACCAGTGGAATGATGAGTATGAGGCCGCCTGCGCCGCCGCGAAGGCCAAGGGGGCGCGCCGCAAGCCGCCGAAGCCGCCGCAGCCCGGGGCAGGGGAGATCACCGAGGTCACCGCTATTATCGACGCCGCCTCGCAGGAGGATTCGGCCACCGAGCCCAGTGTGCACGCCAGTGTGGATTGGCTCGAAGAGAAGGTGCGCCAAGGCCATGACGTGATCCGGCTCGTGGCCGGTAATCCGCTGTCTAATGATCACACCCTGCGGGAGATCAACGAGGTGTCGCGCCGCGGCATCGAATTCCAGGTAGTGCCGGGCATGTCGCTGCCGGCGACCGTGCCGTCTTTCGCCGGTATCGCCACGGGATCGACCTATACCGAAACCGATGTGGCCGCCACCGATGTGGACTGGGATCAGCTGGCCGAGGCGCCGCAGCCGCTGGTGCTCACCGCCACCCAAGATGATCTGGCCACCATCGCCACCGAGCTGAGCGAGCGCGGCATGGCCGCCAATACCCCGGTATCGGTGACGGTGCATGGCACCACGAGGCTGCAGCGCACCCACGACACCCAGCTAAACACCCTCGGCAAGCTGAACGGGGAATTCCCCGGCCAGCTGGTGGTCACGATCGGGCGCGGCGTGGATGCTCGCTCGAAATACTCCTGGTGGGAGACCCGCCCGCTTTATGGATGGCGGGTGCTGGTGCCGCGGGCGAAGGCGCAGGCGGCGGACATGTCCACCCGCCTGGCCAGCCACGGCGCTATCCCCCAGGAAGTGCCCACCATCTCGCTGGAGCCGCCGCGCAACCCCGCCCAGATGGAGCGCGCCGTCAAGGGCATTGTGGAGGGGCGCTACCAGTGGATCGTGCTCACCAGCGTCAATGCCGTGGATGCGCTGTGGTCGAAGCTGCAAGAGTTCGGCCTCGATGCCCGCGATCTCGCTGGGGTGCGTATCGCCGCGGTGGGCAAGAAGACCGCCGCTGCCATCCGCGTCTGGGGTATTAGCCCCGAGCTGATGCCGCACGAGAAGCACCAGAACGCCCATGGTTTGGTGGAGGTATTCCCCGAGTATGACGAGGACCTCGACCCCGTGGGCCGGGTGCTGCTGCCGCGCGCCGACATCGCCACCGATGTGCTGGTCGATGGTCTCAAGGCCAAGTTCTGGGACGTCGATGATGTGGTGGCCTACCGCACCGTACGCGCCGCCCCGCCCTCGGCGGATGTCCGCGACATGATCAAAACGGGCGGCTTCGATGCCGTGTGCTTCACCTCCTCGTCCACGGTGCGCAATCTCGTCGGCATCGCCGGCAAGCCGCATCAGCGCACCATCATTGCCTGCATTGGCCCGATGGCGGCCGCCACCGCCAAGGAGCTGGGGCTGCGCGTGGATGTGGTGCCGGAGGAAGCGAGCGTGCACAACGTGGTGGACGCCCTGGCCGATCACGTGGCCCAGTTGCGGGCCACTGACCAGCTGCCGCCGCCGCGAAAGAAGCGGCGCAGCCGGAAGAAAGCAACGAAGAAGTAGACAAGCGCGCGGGTAGTCCCCCGCGCGCTGTCGCGCGTTAAGGTAGGAAGCATGTCTGAGTTTTCCGAGAATACTGCTGGGGCCCGCGACGCACACTACGATGCCGGACTGCTCCGCCGTCCGCGCCGTCTACGCAGCTCATCGACTA
This sequence comes from Corynebacterium sp. TAE3-ERU30, assembly GCF_019209925.1. Lineage (NCBI taxonomy): Bacteria > Bacillati > Actinomycetota > Actinomycetes > Mycobacteriales > Corynebacteriaceae > Corynebacterium > Corynebacterium sp. TAE3-ERU30. The sequence continues at coordinate 127,559 of NZ_JAHUTO010000004.1, forward strand.
TGCGTGAGCTCGTGGCCGAGACCCGCTTGCACCCGAGTGATCTGATCTTGCCGATGTTTATCGCCGATAAGATCGACGCGCCGAATGAAATCTCTTCCATGCCGGGGGTGTACCAGCACACGGAAAACTCCCTGCTGCACGCCGTGGAGGAGGCCGCCGAGGCGGGGGTGCGCTGCATCGACCTCTTCGGCGTTCCGGTGGAGGACAGCAAAGACCATAACGGCTCGCAGAGCTGGGCCGAGGACGGCATCCTCAACCGCGGAGTGCGGGCAGTACGGGAGCGCTTCGGCGACGATGTGCTGGTGATGGCCGATACCTGCCTCGATGAGTTCACCGATCACGGCCACTGTGGGGTGCTCACCACTGATCGCTTCGGGGCCACCGTGGTGGATAATGACGCCACCCTGCCCTGCTATCAGCGCATGGCCGTGGCCCAGGCCGAGGCGGGCGCCCACATTGTGAGCCCCTCCGGCATGATGGATGGCCAAATTTCCGCCATCCGCGCGGCCCTCGATAGCGCCGGCTTCCAGGACGTGGCCATCATGGCCTACTCCGCCAAGTATGCCTCCGCCTTCTTCGGCCCCTTCCGCGATGCTGTGGGCTCCTCCCTGCAGGGGGATCGCCGCACCTATCAGCAGGATCCCGCGAACTTCCGCGAATCCCTGCTGGAGGTCGATCTGGATGTGGCAGAAGGCGCCGACTTCGTGATGGTCAAGCCCGCCCTGCCCTATCTGGATGTGCTGGCCGCCGTTAAGGAGCGCGTGGAGGTGCCCGTGGCCGCCTACCAGGTCTCTGGCGAGTACGCCATGATTCACGCCGCCGCCCGCAATGGCTGGATTGATCTCGACGCCGTGATGATGGAATCCGCCCTGTCCATTAAGCGCGCCGGCGCCGACCAGATTCTCACCTACTTTGCCGTGGACCTCGCCCGTAGCTGCGGCTAAAGACGAGACCAGACACCCCAGAGCCAGATAGGTCAGCTGTGCACAACCACACCCCAGCACCACCACCCAGCAGCCCCGGCGGGATGGGCGGTCAGCCCACGCCTGGCGGCCAGCCCGTCCCCGATGCGCCGCCGCCGGAACGCCCCAGCGGGCTCGGTGAGCCAGAGCGCCAGCCGCAGCCGCCGCAACCAGAGCGCCCTGGTGATCGCACCCCACGCACCCCGCGCCGCGGCCCCTCGCGTCCCTGGGACTCGCAGCCGGACCCCCAGCCCTCCCACGGGCCGGCGGGACCAGGTAGCGATCAGCGCCAGCAGCCGCCACAGGGCGGGCGCCCGGCCGGTGAGGAGCCGAAGAAGCGGCCGGAATCGATCGACCTCGCCGTCAAGGTGTGGTGGGTGCTGATTATCGCCGAGGTGCTGCGGCATGTGGTGCTGGTGCTCACCACCGCCATGAACCCCCGCGAGGTCGCCTCCCAAGTGATCTCCACCATGGACTCGGAGCAAGTGTCCCAGCTAGAGAACCTGGGAGATACCGCCCTGAACCTGGCAGTGATCGGCTACTACGTGGTCATCATGCTCTTTGCCTTCGCGATCTTGGCCATTGTGGCGTGGATGGTGAATGTGATCGCCCGCGCTCGGGAGAAAGCGCCCAGCGCGAAGCGCCTGCTCACCTTCTTTGGTATCTACTTCACCATTCGGGCGCTGTTCGTGTTCTTCTCTCCGCCGCCGATGTCCGATCCGAACTCGGTGCAATTCCTCATCGACGGCTCCCTGCAAATTGTGGTGGGCGTGGCCGCGGTTCTGGGCTTGGTGTTCTTCTCCCGCCCCGAGTCGAAGACGTGGATCGAACCCACGGAGACCGAGCGCTAGCGGCCCCGCCGCTGCTTTGCCCGACCCCTTGCTGTTGAAGGATATCGCCATGACTCACCCCGCCTCGGCCCCGCAGCCAGTAGCCCCCACCAGTATTCGGGTGGGATTTTTCCTCCTGCTCGCCGGGGCGGCGCTGATGATCCTCGCCGGGCTGGTGGTCACTACCGCCGGCTATCAGGGGGATCCCGCTGCGCCGCTGGAGTTCCAAGACAGCGTGGTGCGTAATCAACGCATCGTCGGCTTCTTTAATATGGTGTTAGGGCTGGTGATAGCGGGCCTCGCCGCGCAGCTGCACTCCGGTTCCATCCGCTCGCGCCGCATCCTTTTGCTCGTGCTCGCCATCGTCATCGTGCTCGACGTGATGGCCTTCGTTTTCCGCTTCGTCGGGCTATCCTTCGGGCTGATACCGATGGTGCTGGCGCTCGGTGGGCTGGCCATCTTCCGCCCCACGGCAAATGACTATGTGGCCGCCTGCAGCGCGTGGCGGAAAAAACGCGCCCAGAATTCTCATCCCGAGTCCGCCCCTGATCGCGAGAGCGAGGAGTAAATAATGAGCCCCCTGAGTAATGGCAGTCGCGCCGATCTCAGCCCGGCCGCCCTACGCGCGGACTGGCGAGATATGGACGAGGCCATCAAAGAGGCCAAAAAAGCGGCCAGCCTCGCCGGATTGAACACCGATGCCTCCTCCTCTGATCTCGCCTCCCAGCGTCTCGCCTCCCGCGAGGGCTCGGAGCTCATCTCCTTTGCCCTCGAGCTACAAGGACTCTCCTCGGCCGCCGCGGCACGGGATGTGGAACAGGCACTGGAGTGCATCGACGGGGTGCGGGCCTCGCTGATCTACACCAACTCGATCGCGTGGATCACCGCGCCCACCAGCATCCCGCCCGAGACGATCATTGAGAAGCTGGCCAATATGGGGGTGCGGGCCGAGCTCACGGAAGGCTCGCTGCGTCGTCGCGCGGACCGCCTCATCGCCCCGCCGGTGCACCACGCGCAGCGGCATCCGCACCGCAGCTCCCTGCTGGAGCGGATCAAAGGCACCAAGCAGGCACTCACCGAGGCCAACCCCGAAAACCGGCACCTGGGTCTCACCCTGGAGCGCAACGATAATGCCGATGTGCTCTTCACCGCCCGCGGGCTGGTCACCCTCGATCGGCTGCTGGTGAGCCTCGTTCTCACCATCCCCATCTTGGTCTTTAGCTATGTGCCCTCCCTGCAGATCAACTACTGGCAGTGGATCAGCTTCGCGCTATCTATCCCCGTGGTCACCTGGGGCGCCTGGCCCTTCCACCGGGCGGCGCTGGGGGGATTGCGGCGGAAGATGTCCGCGCTGGACGCGGCCAGTGCGGCCGCCATTATCGCCGCCTTCGGCTGGTCCATGATCATGCTCTTTTTCACCCCGGCCGGCTCGATCGGCTGGACCTCCGAACCGCGCTGGTTCGCCTATAACTACCCCTCGATCCTCGATGGAGAGCTCTTCCTAGACGTGGCCTGCGGCATGACGGTGCTGCTGTTGGGCGGGCGCATCGCCATGCGCCACTCCCGCTCCAACTTGGTGGAAGACGCCCGCCGCGAGCACGAGGGCACCATGTATGAAGTCACGGTGGTGCGCAAAGCCGGCCCTCGCGCCGCCGCCGTCAAACAGGTGGTGCCCGTGCAGGAGCTGCGGGTGGGCGATGACATCCTGGTGCCCACCGGCGGGGTGATTCCCTGCGATGGCCGCGTTGTCGGCGGCGCGTCCACGGTGGCTTCGGGGCTGCTGCGCTCGGCAGTAGATAGTGATGACGGCCACCAGGACGCCCGCACCGTGAAGGTGAATTCCAAAGTGTATGCCGGCTCCACCAACCTGGGCGGGCCGCTGAAGATTCGCGTCCGCCACTCCGGCTCCGCCACCCGGCTGGCCGCGATGCTGCGCTGGATCGACGAGTCCACGGCCGTGCAAAACCACTCCGCACAGCTGGCCACCCGGTCCGCCTCCCTCTTGGTGCCCTGGGCAGTCACCATCGCCATCGTGGATTTTTGTATGTGGCTGCTCATCCGCGGGAATTACAATGTCGCCTTCGCCACGGCGCTCGCCATACTCGCCTGCGTGGCGCCGGTGTCTCTCGCCATTTCCGCACCACTGGCCACCCGCTATGGCATCGAGTCGGGTGCCCGCAAGGGCCTGCTCATTCGTAACTCCGAGACCATCCGCGTGATGGAGCGGGTCAATACCGTGATCTTCAACCGCGTGGGCACCCTGACCAAGGACACCATGTCGGTGGAAACCGTGATCGCCAGCGATCGCGAGAACCCCGAGCTGGTATTGCGTGTGGCTGCGGCGCTATCGATGGAGTCCGATCACCCGGTGTCGAAGGCCCTGGTCAAGGCCGCCCGCGAGGCCCGCGACCGCGGGGCCGGCGGCGAGGAGATTCCGCACTGGATCGATGTCTCCCAAGCCCATGTGGATGAGCACGGCACCTTCACCGGGCTCGTGGAAATCCCCATCGAGGTCGCCCGCGGGAAAACGGAGCTGCGCCAGGTGGAGGCCTCGTTGTGGCGTCCGCGCGATGAGTCCGATCTCGAGGGCCGCCTGGCCCTAGCGATTTCTGCCGGCGGCACCCCGCTGGTGGTCAATTGGAAGGGCAAACCGCGTGGCGTAATCACCATGCACTCGGATCCCAAAGACGATGCCATGGACGCCATCGATGAGCTAGAGACGATGGGCATTGAAACCGTCATGCTCACCCGCGACGCCTATCCGGTGGCGCGCCGCCTGGCGAACTTCATGGGCATCTCCAAGGTGCTCGCCGGCATCGCCCCGGCGAAGAAGACCGTCACGGTCCGCAGCGTCCACACCCGCGGCAACGTGGTGGGCATGGTGGGCGATGAGTCCGTGCGCGGCCCGCTCAACGTGGCCGATGTGGGCCTGCTCGTCCAGCCCGGCGATGATTTCGATGTGCCCGAGGCCGATGTGGTGATCCTGCGCCAGGACGTCTCCGCCATCCCCGAGGCCTTCAACCTAGCGCGCCGCGTCGGTGCCCTCGTGGACCGCAACCTCATGTTCGCCTGGGTGTATAACATCACCGCCATGCTGCTCGCCGCCGCCGGCTTGCTGCACCCCATGGCCGCCACCGTGCTCATGCTCACCAGCTCCTTCATCACGGAGTGGTCCTCCCAGCAGGCGCGACGCTTCTAGCGTATCGACGCCTACCCTAGACACCATGATCCTTCTGACCATCGTCGTTGGCCTCGGGGTGGGGCTCGTGGTGGGCGCATTGGGTGCCGGCGGCGGTATCCTCTCCGTGCCCGCCCTCATCTTCCTGCTGGGCTTCGCCCCGCACGATGCCACCTACGGATCCCTCATCATCGTGGCCACCACGGCCGCGTTCTCCCTTGTCGGCCACGCCCGCCACGGCACGGTGGCGTGGCGTCGCGGCGCCAGCTTTGGCCTGCTCACGGTGCTGGGCTCCTTCCTCGGCGGGCGGGTATCGGTGCTGGTGAACCCCGATCTGCTCCTGGTGCTCTTCGCGGCGCTCTTGGCTGTGGTGGCCGGTTATATGGGCTGGCGGGGGCTGCGCGATCGCGCCCAGCCCGAGACCACCGCGGCAACACCGGCGCCCTCTCGCCCCTGGTGGCTGGTGGTGGCATTGGCCTGTGCCACGGGTTTTCTCACCGGGTTCTTCGGCGTCGGCGGCGGCTTCATCGTGGTGCCCGTGCTGGTGCTGGCGCTCGGCATGCGGATGCAACAGGCCGCCGGAACCTCCTTGGTGATTATGATTATCAGCGCTCTGGCGGGGCTGGCGGCGCGAGTGGGTACCGACTTCGGCGGAGACTATCTGACCGTGCTGATCTTTACCGCCGCCTCGGTGGTGGGCGGCATCCTGGGCGAGCCGCTGACCCGGCGGGTGCGCCCCTACCAGCTCACCTTGGCCTTCGCCACGCTGCTGGCCGTGGTGGCTGCGGCGACCGCCCTGGAAACCGTGCTCGGCTGAGCCCGCGCCGCGCCCGCGCCGGGCCCGCAGGGCAGCCGTGCTCCGGCAAGGGGCAACTCGCTAGCGACGTGTCCTACGGGTAGGGCATGATGGAACACTATGACAGATTCCGCCTCTGCCCGCCGCCGCTCGATCCCTTCCGCACCGTTGCTCGCCGCCGCGCATGGCCGCACTCCCAGCCGCACCCCGGTGTGGTTCATGCGCCAGGCAGGGCGGTCGCTGCCGGAATATCGCAAGGTGCGCGAGGGCATCGCCATGCTGGACTCCTGCTTCATGCCGGAGTTGCTGGCCGAGATCACCCTGCAACCGGTCCGCCGGCATGATGTTGATGCTGCGATCCTCTTCTCCGATATTGTGGTGCCGCTCAAGGCCGCGGGCCTCGATATCGATATTGTGCCCGGCCGCGGGCCCGTGGTGGAGCAGCCGATCCGCTGCGCCTCGGATATTTCGGCGCTGCCGATTCTCGATCACGATGTGGAGGAGATCGTCGAGGGCATTGGCCTGATCCTCAATGAGCTCACTGATCAGCAGGCCCTCATCGGCTTTATCGGCGCCCCCTTTACTCTCGCCAGCTATCTCATCGAGGGTGGGCCCAGCAAAAACCATGAGCAGACCAAGGCCATGATGCACGCCGATCCCGAGAACTGGCATGCGCTCATGCGCCGCATCGTGCCCACCGTGCTGGGCTATCTTGATACCCAGGTGCACGCCGGCATCGACGCCATGCAGCTCTTCGATTCCTGGGCCGGGTTCCTCAGCCAGCGCGACTACCGCGAGTTCGTTCTGCCCTACTCGCAGGAAATCTTCGCGCATATCGAGCAATATGACATTCCGCGCATCCACTTCGGCGTGGGCACCGGCGAGCTGCTGGGTGCGATGGCCGAGGCTGGCCCCGAGGTGGTGGGCGTGGATTGGCGCGTGCCGCTTGACGACGCCGCCTCGCGCATCCGTGCCGCCGCCGGCCCCAAGGTGCTCCAAGGAAACTTGGACCCCGCCATGCTCTTTACCTCGCCAGAGGTGATTTCTTCCGAGGTGCAGCGCATCACGGGCGAGGCCCAGCGGGCCATCGCGGCCGGGGATGCCACCGGCCATATCTTCAACCTGGGACACGGGGTGCTGCCCAGCACCAACGCAGAGATGATCACGCGCGCCGTCGAGATCATCCACGAGACTTAGGAAGTGACATCAGCAACCATGAAGTACGCCATTGTCGGTGCCGGTCTCGCCGGCCTCACCGCAGCCTATGAGCTGAACAAGCACGATAGCTCCGCGCAGATCGATGTGTATGAGGCCGCGGACCGGATCGGCGGGAAGCTGTTCACGGTGCCCTTCGCCTCGGGGCCGACGGATATGGGTGCTGAGGCATTTCTCAACCTGCGCCCAGATATCAAGGAGTTCGTGGCGGAGCTGGGGCTCAGCGATAGCCTGCGCTACCCCTCCGGTCTCAGCTCGCTGGTGTACTCGGGAGAGGAGCTGCATCCGCTGCCTCGCGGCGGGGCGATGGGAATTCCCGCCACCGCCGCCGAGATCCGGGAGCTGATTTCCGCCGAGACGGCTGCCCGCATCGACGCTGAGGGCGAGCAGGAGCCCATCGCGTGGACGGTGGGGCAGGACCTCAGCGTCGGAGAGCTGGTGCGCCAGCGCTATGGCGATGATGTGGTGGATCATGTGCTCAGCTCGCTGCTGGGCGGGGTGTATTCCTGCCAGGCCGATGACCTGGGCGTGCGCGCCACCATCCCAGCGCTGGCGGGTACCTTCGACGCCATGGTCGAGGCGGGGGAGAAGGTCACGCTCTCGGGGGCGGTAAAGAAGATGAATGAGCAGCGCGCCGCCGCGCGTGCGGCCCGCAGCGACGCCCCGGCCACCGAGCCGACTCCGATCTTCGCCACCTTCGATGGCGGCTATGCCACCTTCTATGAGGCGCTGGCTGAGCGCTCCGGGGCGAGGATCTTCGTCGATGCCTTCATCACTGGCCTGCAGCGCTGCGAGGGCGGGCTGCGCCTCATAGGCGGCGAGGACGAGGTCTACGACAAGGTCATTATGGCCACCCCGGCACCCACTACCGCGCTGTTGCTGAAGCAGCACAACCCGGCAGCGGCGGCCGCGGCCAAGCAGGTCGAGCTGGCCGGCTCGGTGGTGGTGGGCATGAAGTTCGACGATGCCACCGGCCTACCCGATAACTCCGGCATCCTCATCGCCGCCGATGAGCCGAATGTGCACACCAAGGCCTTTACGCTCTCCTCGAAGAAGTGGCCGCACCTGGCCGCCCGCGGCGGGGCGCTGGTGCGCGCCAGCTTCGGCCGCTATGGCGATGATTCCTACCTGCGCACTGATGAGGACCAGCTGGTGGACTGGGCCCTGGACGATCTGCAGGCCATCACCGGCTTCGATGGTCGCGCTGCCGGGCTGAGTGAGATCTACACCCAGTACTGGTACGGCGGGATCCCGCGCTACTCCCACACCCACCTCGATACCGTTGCCGCCGTGCAGGAGGCCCTTGCCGCTGATACGGATGTGGCGGTCACCGGAGCATGGATCGGCGGCGTGGGTGTGCCCGCCGTGGTGGCCCATGCGCGCTCCACCGCCCGCGCGCTTCTGGGTGTGTCCGAGCGGCTGTAGGGGTGGAAGTGGGCGTCGATAAGCGTGCTGCTGGAGACGTCTACAATGAAGCACATGACTTTTAGCACCTCGCACTCCGCTGAGTACTTTGATCGCGCGCAGAATCTCATCCCTGGCGGGGTGAATTCTCCGGTGCGGGCCTTCGGCTCCGTGGGAGGCCAGACCCGCTTCATCGACCACGCCCACGGCTCCACGCTGGTGGATGTGGACGGCAATGAATACGTGGATCTTTTCTGCTCCTGGGGGCCGATGCTGCTCGGGCACAACCACCCCGCCATCGTGGAAGCCGTGAAGAAGGCCGTGGAGAAGGGGCTGTCCTTCGGCGCGCCCACCCTCGGCGAGGTCGAGCTGGCCCAGACCATCGTGGATCGCACCTCGGTGGACGAGGTACGCCTGGTGAACTCCGGTACCGAGGCCACCATGTCGGCGGTGCGCCTGGCCCGCGGCTTTACCGGCCGGTCGAAGATCATCAAGTTCGAGGGCTGCTATCACGGCCACGTGGATGCGCTGCTTGCCGCCGCCGGCTCGGGTGTGGCCGATTACTCCCTGCCCGGCAGCCCGGGTGTCACCGGTGCCTCCGCCGCCGATACCATCGTGGTGCCCTATAACGACATCGAGGCGGTGCGCGCCGCCTTCGCCGCCCACCCGGAGGATATCGCCTGTGTGATCACCGAGGCCGCCGCCGGCAATATGGGCACCGTCGCCCCGGTGGAGGGCTTCAACCAGCAGCTCAAGACCCTGTGCGGCGAGTATGGCGCGCTGCTGATCATGGACGAGGTGATGACGGGCTTCCGCACCTCCTACCAGGGCTGGTACGGCGTCGATGGCGTGGCCGGCGATCTCACCACCTTCGGCAAGGTGGTCTCCGGCGGGCTGCCCGCCGCGGCCTTCGGTGGCCGCCGCGACATCATGGAATACCTAGCCCCGCACGGCCCCGTGTACCAGGCAGGCACCCTCTCCGGTAACCCGGTGGCGGTGGCCGCCGGTAAGGCCTCGCTGGATAATGCCAGCGCAGACATCTATGACACGGTGCGCGCCAATGCCGATCAGCTGGCCAGCCTCACCCACGCGGCGCTGGACAAGGCTGGAGTGGCGCACCACATTCAGCGCGCCACCACCATGATGTCGGTGCGCTTCGCCGAGGGCGAGGGCCACAATTTCGCCGATATGCAGGGCGCCGATACCTTCCGCTACCCGGCCTTCTTCCACGCCATGCTGGAGCACGGCGTGCACCTGCCGCCGAGCGTGTTTGAAACCTGGTTCGTCTCGACCGCCCTGAGCGACCGCGACTTTGAGACCATCGAGAAGGCCCTCGCAGCGGCCGCCGAGGCAGCGGCCGCCGCCACCCCAACCAAGGATGGAGCCTAACGTGGCCAGCACCCCCGAGACCACCATTGTGCACCTGGTCCGCCATGGTGAGGTGCACAATCCGGAGCGCGTCCTCTATGGCCGCCTGCCCGGCTATCACCTATCGGAGCGGGGCCGGGCCCAGGCGGCCGCCACCGCCGCCTCCTTCGCCGGCCATGACGTGACCCAGCTGTATAGCTCCCCGCTGCAGCGCACCCGCGAAACCTCCGAGCCCTTTCAGCAGGTCACGGGCCGTGAGCTGCAGACCAATGAGGGCCTGCTGGAGGCCGGCAATCGCTTCGAAGGCTTGCGCATCAAATCCTGGCGCTCCCAGCTGTGGAACCCGGTGCGCTGGCCGCTATTGGTGGATCCGCGCGTGCCCTCCTGGGGCGAGCCCTATGAGCACATCGCCGAGCGCATGATGGACACCATCGCCGATATTCGCGAGCGCGCCGCCGGGCATGAGGCCATTGTGATCAGCCACCAGCTGCCGATTGTCTGCGTGCAGCGCCATCTGCAGGGCCTGCCGCTGCATCACAACCCCGCCCTGCGCCGCTGCAACCTGGCGTCCGTGACCTCGCTGGTCTTCCACGGCGAGGAGATCATGGACATGCACTACACCGAACCTGCACGGGACATCTCATGAAGCGCACTACGGCACTGATTCTGAGCCTGGTGGCGGCCGCCGCCACGGCCACCGCCTGCAGCACCGGCGATGATGCCGTGGCCGTGGGTGGAACCTTCTCCTTCGTGGCCCCCGGCGGCGAAACCGATATCTACTACCCGGAAGAGGAGCGCGCCCCCATCGGCACGCTCAAGGGGCCCTCGCTGCTGGACGAGAACACAGAAATCTCCCTGGACGACTACGAGGGCCAGGTGGTGGTGCTCAACGCCTGGGGCCAGTGGTGTGCTCCCTGCCGCTCCGAATCAGATGATCTGCAGCGGGTGCAGGAGGATATCGAGCCCCGCGGCGGCACCGTGCTGGGCATCAATGTCCGCGACCACAATGTGCAGCTGCCACGGGACTTCGTGAAGGACAATGGGGTGAGCTATCCCTCCATCTACGATCCGCCCTTCAAATCGGCAGTGGCGCTCGGCGGTTTTCCCGCCACCGTGATCCCCACTACCATCGTGCTGGATAGACAGCACCGCCCCGCACACGTGTTCCTGCGAGAAGTCACGGACACCGAGCTGCTCGAGGCAGTGAACCAAGAACTGAGCTAAGGATCTGAGTGGACACCAACGCCGTCGCTGACCTCGTGGCCAGCGGCCCCCTCCTGCTGGGGCTGCTCGCCGCCGCGCTCGCAGGGCTGGTGTCTTTCGCCAGCCCCTGTGTGGTGCCACTGGTGCCGGGCTATATCTCCTATCTCGCCAGCGTGGTCGGCGGCGAGATCAGCTATGACGCGCGCGGCGGCGCCGTGGTGCGCGGCTCCCGCGCCCGCGTAGCCGGGGCAGCGGGGCTGTTCATCCTAGGCTTTACCGTGGTGTTCGTGCTCGCCACCGTCACCGTCTTCGGCACCATTCAGGCGCTCACCGTGCAGGCCACCACGCTGCAGCGGATCGGCGGGGTCATCACCATCATCATGGGCGTGGCGTTCATGGGCTATATCCCGGCGCTGCAAAAAGACACGCGGTTGCAGCCGAAGCGCATCTCCACTTGGGTGGGGGCGCCGCTGCTCGGCGGGGTCTTCGCCCTCGGCTGGACCCCCTGCCTCGGCCCCACGCTGGCAGCGATCATCTCCGTGGCAGTCGGCACCCAAGGCACCACCGCCGCCCGCGGGGTGGCGCTCATCATTGCCTATTGCCTCGGGCTTGGCCTGCCCTTCTTATTGGTGGCGCTGGGGTCGGCCCGGGCGATGAACTCGGTGGACTGGATGAAACGCCATTCCCGCAGCATCCAGAAGATCGGTGGTGCCCTGCTCATCGTGGTGGGCGTGTGCTTGGTCACGGGGTTGTGGGATAGCTTTATTAACGTGATCAGGCAGTGGACCGTTAATTACGGCACCACCCTGCTCTAGGCCGCGGCTCCGACTCCTCAAAGGACAACGCTGAGTACCTCATGAAAAACCTCAACCGCTATGTCGTTCGCGCATGGAACTGGCTCACCAGTATGCGCACCGCGCTCATCCTGCTCTTCCTGCTTTCTCTGGGCGCCATCCCCGGCGCCCTCTTGCCGCAGCGCAGCCTCAATGAGTCCAAGGTAGAGGAGTACATTGCCACCAATGGGCGTATCGCGGAGGTCTACGATACGCTGCAGCTTTTCGACGTCTTCAGCTCCACCTGGTTCACCGCGATTTATGTGCTGCTGTTTATTTCTTTGATCGGCTGTATTCTGCCGCGCAGCTGGGAGCACTATCAGGCCATGAAGCAGCCGCCGGTACGCGCTCCCAAAAAACTGGAGCGCCTCCCGCACTACTCCGAGGGCGTCGTGGAGGAGAGCCCGGATGAGGTGCTCGCCGCGGCCCGCAGCCGGATGAAGGGCTGGCGGCTGAAGGAGTACTCGGCCACAGAGGATCGCAGCGGACAGCGGTCGCTGGCGGGGGAGAAGGGCTATGCGCGCGAGCTGGCCAATCTCGTCTTTCACCTCGGTTTGGTGGGCATGTTGATTACCGTGGCCTGGGGGCGTTTGAGCTATTACGAGGGCCAAGTGATCGTGGTGGCCGATACCGAGGAGTCCCAGTTCTGCAATACCGCGGTGGCGAACTATGACAGCTTCCGCCACGGCGCCACCTTCGATGGCACCAGCCTCAACCCCTTCTGCATCGACGTCCACGACTTCACCGCCGACTATCTGCCCAATGGCCAAGCGGAGATGTTCCACAGCAACGTCTCTTGGGCCGAGGGCGAGGACGTATATTCCGATCCCTCCACCTGGCAGGACTATGAGCTGCGGGTGAACCACCCGCTGCGCATCGCCGGCGATCGCGTCTATCTGCAAGGCCATGGCTTTGCCCCCACCGTCACGGTCACCTGGCCGGATGGGGAAAGCCGCACCCAGACCCTGCAGTTCCGCCCCGATGATCCCACCTTCTTCCTCTCCTCCGGCGCGATGCGTTTCGATCCCCCGGCGGGAATGTATGAGGAGCTCTCGGAGCGCCGCCAGAACCAGATCGCCCTCGAGGGGCTCTTTGCTCCCACCGCCGCGTGGTCGGGGGAGAATAATGAGCTGCTCGCCTCCGCCTTCCCCGCGATGCGTGATCCCGCCCTCGCCATCGATATCTATCGCGGCGATGCCGGGCTGGATACCGGGCGCGGGCAGTCGCTGTGGAGCCTTGACCCCTCCCTGGTGCACACCGGCCAGCTGCAGAAGCTGGAGCGCGTCAATCTGCTGCAGGGCGAGTCTGTCACCCTTGACGATGGCACCACCGTCACCTTCGACGGCGCCAAGGAGTTTGTGAACCTGCAGATCAGCCACGATTCCACCCAGATCTGGGTGCTGGTGAGCACCATGATCACCCTGGCGGGGCTCGTCGGCTCGCTCGCGATCAAGCGCCGCCGCATCTGGATTCGCGTCAGCCCGGTTGCGGGCGGCACCCGGGTAGAAACCGGTGGTCTGGCCCGTACCGACCGCGCCGGCTGGGGCGAGGAGCACGACGACCTCGCCCGCGCCCTCTACGGGCTGCCCGATCCGGAGGATGAGAGCTTCGACGCCGAGGTGGATGCCCAGCACATTAAGGGCTAGCCGCGCCCCCGCTCGGCTCCCGCCGGGGCCCCGCTGGGCAGGGCAGGCTTATTGAAATTGGCCTAAGGTTCGCTACACTCTCACGAAGAATAAACTCTTGACGGGATAGGACGACTAGTGAATTCCCTGCCGGTTAATCAGTCTGTGGCGACGTTTTCGGATCTCACCTTCGCCTCGGCGTTTGTGGTGTACTTCTTGGCGCTCGCGCTCGCGATCGTCTACTACGTGAAGCACACCGCCGCCGCGGAGGCCACGATCGACGCCACACGCCCCGCGCTCGTGGGCACAGCGAGCTCCGCCTCGGAATCGGATGCCGAGTCCGGCAGCTCCGCTACCCCGTCGCCGGCCGCGACGAAGAAGGCAGCAGACCTGGAGGCGAAGGCGCGGCGCTTCGCCAACATGGCGCAGACCATGGTGTTCCTCGGCATCGTGCTGCACGCCACCTCCCTGGTGCTGCGCGGTGTCTCCGCCTCCCGCTTCCCCTTCGGCAACCTCTACGAGTACGTCTCCGTGATCACCTTCGGCACCATGCTGGTGACCGCGCTGATGGTCACCTCCCGCGCCATCCCGGCGCTGTGGCCGTGGGTGCTCACCCCGGTGCTGGCACTGATGTTCTTCGGCGGCACCAAGCTCTATGCCGAGTCCGCGCCGCTGGTTCCGGCCCTGCAGTCCATGTGGTATCCCATCCACGTTTCCACCGTGGTCACCGGTGCCTCTATCTGCATGCTCTCTGGCCTCGGCTCGCTGGTGTTCCTCTTCCGCAGCCGCTTCCCCAAGGGCAAGGAGCCCGCTACCTTCTTGGGTCGGGTGGCCCGGCCGCTGCCCGCGGCGAAGGTCTTGGACCAGATCGCCTATAAGACGGCCATTTGGGCGCTGCCGATCTTCGGCCTGGGTATCGCCTTGGGCGCGATCTGGGCGGAGTCCGCCTGGGGTCGTTTCTGGGGCTGGGATCCGAAGGAGACCATGTCGCTGGTTACCTGGCTGCTCTTGGCCGCCTATCTCCACGCCCGCGCCATCCCCTCCTTCAGCCGCGTATTCGCCGCCTGGATCAACGTGGTCTGCCTCGGCACCATGGTGTTCAACCTCTTCTTCATCAACATGGTCACCTCGGGCCTGCACTCCTACGCCGGCCTCAACTAACGCCCCTGTCTGTACCGAGCGGGTGTGGCCACTGCGGCGCGCCCGCACCGCGCCCGCTCCTCGCCCGCGCAGAAAGGACCTCTGTCGTGCATCTCGTGGTCACCGGCGGCGCCGGTTTCATTGGCGCGAACTTTGTCCGCCGCACCCGGCTCACTCGCCCCGAGGTGGAGCGCATCACCGTCCTCGACGCGCTCACCTACGCCGCCAACCCCGATAGTCTGGCCGGCACGGACGCGCAGCTGGTGCAGGGCACTATCTGCGATGAGCAGCTCGTGCACGAGGTGCTTCACGACGCCGACCTCCTGGTGCACTTCGCCGCGGAAAGCCACAACGATAATTCCATCGACCACCCCGAGGTCTTTGCCCGTACCAATGTGGAGGGCACGGTGACCCTCGCCAAGTGCGCGGTGGCGCACGGGGTGCGCATGCACCACATCTCCACCGATGAGGTCTATGGCGATCTGCCCCTCGACTCCGCGGAGCGTTTCCGGGTGGATAGCCCCTATCGGCCCTCCTCGCCCTATTCGGCGTCGAAGGCAGCCAGCGATCACATGATCCGCGCCTTCGTGCGCTCCTATGGGCTGCAGGCGACCATTTCTAATTGCAGCAATAACTACGGCCCCTATCAGCACCCAGAGAAGTTCATTCCCCGGCAAATCCTCAAGCTGCTACAGGGCGAGTCCGTGCGCCTCTACGGCGATGGCCGCAATGTGCGGGACTGGATTCACGTGGACGATCACAATGACGCCGTGTGGCGCATTATCGACGCCGGCACGATCGGCTCCACCTATCTCATCGGGGCGGATGGGGAGGCCTCCAATAGGGACGTGGCCGAGCTGCTCGTCGAGATCATCGGCGGCGGCGCTATCGAGTATGTGCGCGATCGGCCCGGCCATGATCGTCGCTACGCCATCGATCCCAGTTCCACCGAGGAACTCGGCTGGGCGCCGGCGCACACCACGCTGCGCGCCGGGTTGGAAGAGACCGTGGAGTTTTATCGCCGCAATCCGCAGTGGTGGCAGGCGGCCTATGCCCGCTCCGAGGAGCTCTACGCCGCTCGCGGCGTCTAGCCGCACTGCTCAGCGGGGTGCAGCCTCGCGCCGCGCGGCACTATAGTGGTGCCTATGCTGCATGAACTCTCCACCCTGCCCAGTTTCTACACCGAGCCCACCGTGCACCCCGATACGCGGGGCAGCTTCCACGAGTGGTTTAAGGCCACCGAGTTTGAATCCTTCACCGGCCACCCCTTTGCTTTGCAGCAGGCGAATATGTCTGTCTCCCGGGCCGGAGTCCTGCGCGGGCTGCACTTCACCGCCGTGTTCCCCGGGCAGCAGAAGTATGTCACCTGCGTCAGTGGCGAGATCTGGGATGTGTTGGTGGATGTGCGCCTCGGCTCGGAGACCTTCGGTCGCTGGGAGGGCGTGACCCTTTCTGAGGAGAATCGCCGGTGCCTCTACATCCCGGATGGCTTCGCCCATGGTTTTGCCGCGGTGCGCGATTCCACCGTCTGCTATCTCACCTCCAGCGAATACGACCCGAACGTCGATTTCGGCATCGATCCGCTCGATAGCAGCCTCGGTATCGAATGGCCGGTCACTGATCCGATTTTGAGCGATAAGGACCGCGCCGCCCCAGGGCTGGACGAGGCTCGCGAGCATCTGCCCACCGTCGAGGACTGCGAGGAGCTGCTCAACATGTACAAGGATGGGTGGGTGCTGGCGAACGAGGAAGCGCAGCAGTGAAAGGCATCATCCTCGCGGGCGGCACCGGCTCCCGGCTGTGGCCCATCACCTTGGGCGTCTCCAAACAGCTGGTTCCGGTCTATGACAAGCCCATGATCTACTACCCGCTGTCTACGCTCATGCTGGCGGGTATTGATGACATTCTCGTGATCGTGGATCCGAACGATGAGCCGCAGTTTCGCCGCCTCCTCGGCGATGGCTCCCAATTCGGCATCTCCTTAAGTTTCGCCACCCAGGACGCCCCACGGGGTCTTGCCGACGCCTTCCGCATCGGCCGGGACCATATTGGCGAGGACAGCGTGGCGTTGATTCTCGGCGATAATATCTTCTATGGTGCCGGCCTCGGCACCCAGCTGCGCCGCTTCACCGAGGTGGAGGGCGGGGCGATCTTCGCCTATTGGGTGGCGGATCCGAGCGCCTATGGGGTGGTGGAGTTCGACCGTGAGGGCAATGCGCTGTCGCTGGAGGAAAAACCGGCCCAGCCGCGCTCCCAGTTCGCGGTGCCGGGCCTGTATTTCTACGACAACGAGGTGGTGGATATCGCCGCCGGGCTCACCCCGAGCGCTCGCGGCGAGCTGGAGATCACCGATATCAACAACCACTATTTGCAGCGGCAGGCGCTGCAGGTGGAGGTGCTGCCGCGGGGCACCGCATGGCTGGACACCGGCACCCATGAATCACTCATGGACGCCGGCGATTTTGTGCGCACCATCGAAAAGCGCCAAGGGCTCAAGATCAGCTGCCCAGAAGAGGTGGCGTGGCGCATGGGGCTGATCTCTGATGAGCAGCTGCGCATCCGGGCGCAGCGTTTGGAGAAGTCCGGCTATGGCGCCTACTTGAGCGAGATTCTTCGGCGCGAACAGGCCGCCGCCGCCCGCGCCTAAGCCCCAGCTAAGAGCCTGGTTTCTCCTCGGGATTCTCCTCCGGGTTATCCTCCGGTTGTTCTCGCGGCGTATCCGCAGAGGCGGGGTCAGGCTGCTGCTCGGCGGCGCGCTGCTCCTCGAGCCGGCGCTGCTCCTGCCTGCGTTCGCGGCGGCGCCGCTCCTCGGCCTCTTGGGCCTGGCGCTCGAGTTCCTGCTGGCGGGCGCGCCGCTCCTTGAACTGGCGTTTTTCCAGCTCCCAGAGGAATTCCTCATCATCGTCGGGGCCCTTGATGACGGGCCGCTGCGACTGCTGGAGCTGGTTGTTGCGTTTCCAGCTCGATGGCCCGAAGGCCTTCCAGATCAGCACCAGGGCGGCAATGATGAGAATGAGAACGATGAGACGACCCACTCGCTGACAACTCCGATCTCTACAAACAATGATGCGGGCTACGTTTTCTTCCCCCAAGGATACGGCTAAACTCGGTGCTTGTGACTAGCAGGGTTGAATCGGACGCACCGGAGTTGGATACAGAGCTGCGCAGCCGCGCGTGGAAAGACTCCGCGCTGTATGCGGGCGCACGCATCGTGCTCTTCGTTGTACTCACCGCGCTCATCAAGGGGGCGGCGGTGCTCATTGATTCCCCCGTGCCCTGGCTCATCTGCGCGCTGCTGGCCCTCCTCGTGGCCTTCCCGCTCTCGTTGCTGATCTTCAGCTCCCTGCGGATGCGCGTCACCGGCGAAATGGCCGAGTGGGATGAGCAGCGCAAAGCCCACAAGAAGTGGGTGGAGGAAGAACTAGCCAATCGCTAAGCGGCGCTAGCCGGCCAGCGCCAGCGCGGCGGCGATAACGAGGGAGAACACCAGCATCCCGCGCCCGGTCAGCCCCAGCACGGGGATGAGTGCCGCGCCGGTGGCGCCGCCACGCACTGGCCGTGCGGCGGCCGCAAGGAAAGGTGCTGCGAGCAGACCCACCAGGCACCACCAGGTGGCACTGACTGCGAGTAGCAGGATGGCCACCAGCGGCACGGCTATGAGCGCCAGCCACAGGGTGCGGGTGCGCTTATCACCGAGAATCACCGCCAGCGTGGTTTTCCCAGTGGCGCTATCGGAGGGGATATCACGCAGGTTATTGGCTAGGTTCACCGCGGCCGACATCGCGCCCACGCTCACTGCCAAGGCCACGCCCACGGCACTGATGGAGCCGGCTTGGGTGAACTCGGTGCCCAGCACGGCCACAAGCCCGAAGAACACAAACACGGCTACCTCGCCCAGCCCGCGATAGCCATAGGGGCGCGAGCCACCGGTGTAGAACCACGCCCCCGCGATACAGGCGATACCTACGAGGATCAGCCACCACGCGCTGAGCAGCGAAAGCACAATCCCCGCTAGTGCGGCCACCCCGAAGGCGGCGAAGGCGGCGCGCTTGACCTTCGCCGGCGCCGCCAGGCCTGAGCCGGTGAGCCGCAGCGGCCCGGAGCGATCATCATCGGTGCCGCGGATCCCATCCGAGTAGTCATTGGCGTAGTTCACCCCCACAATCAACGCCCATGCCACCAGCAGCGCCAGCAGGGCGCGGGGCAGCGAGGCCCCCTGGGCATAGGCGGCGGCCCCCGTGCCGGCAATCACGGGGGCGAAAGCATTGGCCCAGGTGTGCGGTCGGGCCCCTTCGAGCCAGTCGGCGGCGGTCGCGGTGGAGCGGGAGTTCTGCATAGCTACTATTTCTACCCGCGGCCCGTCCCCTCGTGGCGCTTGGGGTGCTGAACTCAGCGGCGGGGTCGGGCTGGGCTAATCTCGAGCGTGTGTGGCTGAACTATCTCTGTACCGCGGCGAAAAATGCGCTGTGTCATCTTCCCTTGCTGCTGCGGCTGGTATGGCGCAACCACACCTCGCGCACCCCGATGCCGCAGCATCCCCAGGTGGTCATTAGCCTCAGCAGCTATGGCCGCCGGCTGCGCTGGGTGCATCTCGCTATCGAATCGGTGGCGCATGCCGCCCCGGTGGAATTGTGGCTCGAACCGCAGGACTATCACGCCCCGCGCTCGGCCGGTCTGCAGCGGCTCTGCGCCCGCGGCCTGCGCATCCGCCAGGCGGAACCGGGCCTGGGGCCGCACACCAAATACCTCCCGGCGGCGCGGGCCCACCCGCAGAGCTGGCTCATCACCATCGACGATGATGTGCTCTATCCGCCCGCGTGTGTGCCGCAGCTGCTCGCAGCGGCCCGGCCCACGCAGATCACCGCCCACCGCGCCCACCGGATCAGGCTGCAGGGCCAGCGCATCGCCCCCTATATCCGCTGGAATCCCGTGCGCAGCACCAGCGCCTCGCTTTTGCACGTGCCCACCGGGGTGAGCGGGGTGTGCTACCCGCCGGGATTCGTGCAACGGCTCGCCCAGCTGCGCCGCGAGGATATCGCCCCCAGCCTGCACTGCGATGACCTGCTGCTACACCACACCGCCCTGCGCGCCGAGCTGCCCGTGGCGCAGGTGGCGCACACACCGCGCACTTTTCCGCTGCTGCCCTCGGCGGCCCTGCACCCGCTGGTGCGAGAGAACCTCGCCCACGGCAATGATGCCGCCATTGCGCGGCTCTACACCCGGGATGACGTCGTCAAGCTCTATCAGGCGAAGCGCTAGAACAGCCGCGCCACCGCCCGCCGATCCACCTTGCCCGGGCCAGTAAGCGGCAGGGTGTCCACCCGCAGCAACTGCTTCGGCAGCTGCCAGCGGGGAAGATGATCGAGCGCCTCAATGATCTCGCCCACCCGCGCTGTGCCGGTATAGGCCGCCACAATGGCCTGGCCGAGGCGCGCATCGGGGATGCCGGTGACACACGCTGTGTCCACCCCAGCGATATTGAGCAGCTCCTGCTCCAGCACCTCGGGGTGCAGCTTCAGCCCGCCGGAGGAGATGATCGCATCGAGGCGGCCGGTCACCTGCAGCAGGCCATCCGTGATATGCCCGCAATCATTGGTGGAAAACCAGCCCGGGTGGGCAAAAGCATCCGTGTCCTCCGAGCTCACATTGCGGTAGCCGCGGGCCACCATCGGCCCGCCCAGATGAATCCGCCCATGCTGTCCCGTGAGTTTCACCGAGGCCCATTCGATGGGCACGCCATCGTAGATACAGCCGCCCGCCGTCTCCGAGGAGCCATAGGTGCACACCACGGATATCCCGAGGCGCCGCGCGGCGGCGCGGGTGCTTTCGGTGGTGGGTCCGCCGCCGACCAAGATGGCGTCGTAAAGCCGCAACGCCTCGATACCCTGCAGTGACGCCAAGGCCTTGTGCAGCTGGTTGGGCACGAGTGCGGTGTAGAGCGGATCCTCCCCGGCAGCGCGCCGGGCGTGGGCGGTGGCGCGGGCGAAGGCGTCGAGGTGGAAGCCGCCGGAAACATCGAGGGTGGTGGGGGTGGTCTCGGCGAGGATGCTGCGGATAAGCACCTGCAACCCGGCGATGTGATGGGCGGGCAAGGCCAAGAGCCAGGCTCCCGGCCCGTGCAGAGCATTATGGGTGGACACCGCCGAGGAGGCGAGGTTCTCGCCGCTCAGCAGCGCCCCCTTGGGCGTGCCGGTGGAGCCGGAGGTGGAGACCACCAGCGCCACCTCGGGATCGATCTCCTCGCCGACGCGCATGGTGCGGGCCAGCTGCTGGGCGCGGGAGCGGTCCTGGGCGGGCAGCGGCAGCAGGCTGCGTTCACCGGCGAGGGCCGCGGCGAGATCAGGCAGGATGGCGGCAGGATCAGCGGGGGAGACAGGCAGGGCTTCCAGCATGAATCTCATGGTAGCCGCGGGCCTGCTAATAGGCGGCGAGGGAGGAGGAGTGGGCGTCGAAGCGCGCAATGCCCTGGATGGCGGGGAAGGCGCGCTGCGCGCAATCCGTGCGGGCACACACCCGACAGCCGGGGCCGATGGGCACCGCGGCGGCTGGGTTATTCACCGGCAGCGCATCGAAATACACCATGCGCCCCGCGTGCCGAGCCTCGCAGCCCAAGCCGATCGCAAATTCCTTGCCGCCCTGGTCAAAGGTGCCATAGCGATGGCTGACGGTGCGGGCGACCCACACATAGGTGCGGCCATCGGGCATGGAGGCAAATTGGCGCTGCACATGGCCCGGATTGGAGAAGGCCTCGTAGACATTCCACAGCGGGCAGGTGCCGCCGGAATGAGTGAAGTGAAAGCCCCCGGCGGATAGCCGCTTGGACATATTGCCGGCGCGGTCGACGCGGATGAAGGTAAAAGGAATGCCCCGCCGCCCAGGGCGCTGCAGCGTCGAGACGCGGTGGCAGATGGTCTCGAAGCCGAGGCCGGTGTAATTGGCCAGGTACTCCAAGTCATAGCGGGTCTTATCCACCAGCTCGTGGAACTCGGTATAGGGCAGCAGCAGCGCGGCGGCGTAGTAGCTAGCCAGGCCGCGCAGCGCCAGCAGGGAGGATTCACGGGTGCTGAAGTCCGCCTCCTCGACCAGCCGCTGCAGCTCTAAGCCGAGCTCGAGGTGGGCGAGCACACTGGCGATACGAAACGCCTGCTGGCCCGGCCCGATGAGACTGGAGATCTCCAGCGTGGCGGTGCTGGGGTCATAGCGGTGCAGGGTGGTGCCGGTGGTGGTGGGCAGCACGGTCACCCCATGCTCTTCGGTGATGTACTGGTGCAGCGCCGCCAGGGTGGCGGGTGTGGAGCCCAGGTGCAGCCCCAGCTTCTGGTGCAGCTGCTCCGCCGCGGTGTCGAGCTGGTGGAAGTAATTGTTATTGGCGTGGATGAAATCCCGCACCTGCTCGTGGGGCATGTCCAGCAGATCGCCGGTGTGATCCTTCATCTCCTCGCTGTGGCTGCGTTCGTCGGTGAGCAGCGAGAGCTTATCGCGGATGGTGCGATAGCGCCGGTGCATGTCCACGATGGTCTTGGCCACCGTGGGGTGATCGGCCACCACCTCGGAGAGCTCGGCCAGATCCACCGGCTGGGCCACCAGCTCCTTGTCCGCGATCACGTCCTTGACCTCGGCGAGGAGCCGAGAATCGTCCTCGTGGGAGAAGAAGGTGGCATCGATTCCGAAGGCCTCGGTGATTTTGGACAGCACCGATACGGTCAGCGGGCGCACATCGTGTTCGATTTGATTGACATACGAGGCAGACAGCCCCAGCGTCTCCGCGAGGGAGGCCTGGCTGAGGTCCCGTTCCCGCCGCAGCTGCCGCAACCTAGAACCCACGTATGTTTTTCCCATAGAGACATAGTACGTGAGCGGCATCACCTCAACCGGATCAGTGCTCGCCGCGGCGGCAGAGCCGGTTCACCCGCGTATTCGGGGTGCCTGCGCGCCGGGCCGCGGCATATATACGCCCACCTATGGGTGTGTTTTTCCGCGGTTCTCCCCCTGATGCGGCGCCGTCTCGAGCGCTCCCTGCGGGGCTCTTATCGACGTCGTGAGCTGGGCATATATCCCGCCATGGCAGAACTGAGGCTGGGGTGGGGTACGCGGAGCGCTCGCGGGCTCGGTGTCGGCGCGCGAGGTGAATTAAGAATCAAAAATGTTGCGTAATTTCGGATCGCGAAAGTGCCCCCGATAGGGGTTGATTGTGGGGCTTGGGGTAAATGTGAATCTCGAAACGGCCCACCAACCGCGTATCCTGATAGAGGAATGAGAATTCGCAGTGAACTGCCATAATGGCCGTGCAGCACACTTCTTCTAGAGGCGAGCCTAACCTAAAGTACTTGATACATGCTAGTTATAGCGTTGTGAGTTGGGTCACCCCGTCATGGAGCGAGTGGTTCCGCCTGTGAAAACGGCCGTAAGGTATTAGCGACACTGGAGGTGCCATGACTGTTAAATATGACGACCGTGACGCAATCGCGCACGGCAAAATTACTGAAAAACCACTCCGCGAGCGGCCGGGCTTTCCCACCTGGGCCGTGAAGCTCACGATGGCGATTACCGGCCTGATCTTTGCCGGATTCGTCGTCGTCCACATGGTGGGTAACCTGAAGATCTTCTTGCCGGATCATGATGGCCGCCCCGCGCTCGACGAGTACGGCGAGTTCTTCCGTACTGTCGGTGAGCCCGTTATGCCTTATGGGTCGGTGCTGTGGATCCTGCGCATTGTCCTGCTGGTGGGCATCGTTCTCCACATCTGGGGAGCCTTCACCATCGTGGGCCGTGCTCACCAATCCCGCGGCAAGTTCCGCCGCACCAACAAGATGGGCGGTCTGCAGAGCTTCGCGACGCAGACCATGATCGTCACCGGCATCGTGCTGCTGGCCTTCATCATCTTCCACATTCTGGACCTGACCGTTGGTGTCCAGCCGGCAGCATCCGCGTCCTTCGAGCACGGTGAGGTATATGCCAACGTTGTGGCAACCTTCAGCCGTCCGGCCGTGGCCATCTTCTACATCATTGCTCAGCTCTGCCTGTTCCTGCACCTCACCCACGGCATGTGGGTGGCAGTGAGCGACCTGGGCATTGTGGGTAAGCGCTGGCGTGCTGTGCTCTCCTTCGTTGCTTACCTTGTTCCCGCCATCGTCCTGATCGGCAATGTGCTGATCCCCGTCGCAGTCCTTGCGGGCTGGGTCAGCTAAGGATTCCAGGAGAGTTAAGTTCCATGAGTAAAGAAATCGATACGTCCTTCCTCGACAACTTCGAGGCTCCTGCCTCCGTAGTGGAGGGTGTCACCCTCGGCTCGGTCCTCAACGACAATGCACCGCACGGCGTCGTTCCTACCAAGGACATGTGGGAATACCAGAAGGACCACATGACCCTGGTCTCCCCGCTGAACCGCCGTAAGTTCAACGTGATCGTGGTGGGCACCGGCCTCTCCGGCGGCGGCGCAGCCGCGGCTCTCGGCGAGCTCGGTTATAACGTCCAGTGCTTCACCTATCACGACGCCCCGCGTCGTGCGCACTCCATTGCTGCCCAGGGTGGTGTGAACTCCGCCCGCGGCAAGAAGGTGGACAACGACGGCGCCTACCGCCACGTCAAGGACACCGTGAAGGGCGGCGACTACCGCTGCCGCGAGCACGACTGCTGGCGTCTGGCCTATGAGTCCGTGCGCGTGATCGACCACATGAGCGCCATTGGTGCTCCCTTCGCTCGCGAGTACGGCGGCACCCTGGCTACCCGTTCCTTCGGTGGCGTGCAGGTCTCCCGCACCTACTACACCCGTGGTCAAACAGGCCAGCAGCTGCAGCTCTCCGCTGCTTCCGCGCTGCAGCGCCAGATCCACGAGGGCACCGTTGAGATCTTCACCCACAACGAGATGGTGGATCTGATCATCAACGAGCGCGAGGGCGGCAAGCACTGCGATGGCGTGGTCATGCGCAACCTCATTACCGGCGAGATCAAGGCCCACACCGCCCACGCTGTGGTGCTGGCCACCGGTGGCTACGGCAACGTCTACCACATGTCCACGCTGGCAAAGAACTCCAACGCATCCGCCATGATGCGTGCCTATGATGCGGGTGCCTACCTGGCCTCCCCGTCCTTCATTCAGTTCCACCCGACCGGCCTGCCCGTCAACTCGCACTGGCAGTCCAAGACCATCCTGATGTCGGAGTCGCTGCGTAACGACGGCCGCATCTGGTCTCCGGTGACGGAGAAGGACGACCGCGACGCCAATAGCATCCCCGAGGAGGAGCGCGACTACTTCCTCGAGCGCCGCTACCCGGCATTCGGCAATCTCGTGCCCCGCGACGTGGCCTCCCGTGCGATCTCCCAGCAGATCAACAAGGGTCTCGGCGTTGGACCGCTGCACAACTCGGCATACCTGGACTTCCGCGACGCCATCCAGCGTCTCGGCGAGGACAAGATCCGTGCTCGTTATGGCAACCTCTTCACCATGTATGAGGAGGCCACCGGCGAGAACCCCTACAAGGTGCCGATGCGTATTGCCCCCACCTGCCACTTCACCATGGGTGGCCTGTGGACCGACTTCAACCTGATGACCTCCGTGGACGGTCTCTTCGCCGCCGGCGAGTGTGGCTGGACCTATCACGGCGCGAACCGCCTCGGCGCGAACTCGCTGCTCTCGGCATCTGTGGACGGCTGGTTCACCATTCCGTTCACCGTTCCGAACTACCTCGGCGAGCACCTGGGCAAGGAAGTTCTCTCCGCGGACTCCCCGGAGGCCAAGGCCGCCGTGCAGCGCGCGGAGGACCGCATCTCCACGCTGATGAACGTCAAGGGCGACCACGGCCCGGAGTACTTCCACCGTCAACTCGGTGAGATCCTGTACTTCTCCTGTGGCGTGTCCCGTAACGAGAAGGACCTGGCCGATGGCATCGAGAAGATCCGCGCCCTGCGCAAGGACTTCTGGGCCAATGTCAACATCCCCGGCAAGGCCGATGAGATGAACCAGGTGCTGGAGTACGGCCTGCGTGTGGCCGACTACATCGACCTGGGCGAGCTCATGTGCGTTGACGCTCTTGACCGCGACGAGTCCTGCGGTGCGCACTACCGCGAGGATCACCTCACCGAAGACGGCGAGGCCCGCCGTGACGACGAGCACTGGTGCTTCGTCTCCGCATGGGAGCCCGCCGGCGAGGGTAAGTTCATCCGCCACGCCGAACCGCTGTACTTCGAAGCCGTTCCGCTGATGACAAGGAATTACAAGTAATGAAACTGCATCTAGAGATTTGGCGCCAAGCTGGCCCAAAC
This sequence comes from Corynebacterium sp. TAE3-ERU30, assembly GCF_019209925.1. Lineage (NCBI taxonomy): Bacteria > Bacillati > Actinomycetota > Actinomycetes > Mycobacteriales > Corynebacteriaceae > Corynebacterium > Corynebacterium sp. TAE3-ERU30. The sequence goes on from NZ_JAHUTO010000004.1 coordinate 153,375, forward strand.
ACCGAGGGACATTACGAGCCTGTCGAGGTTCCGGACGCTGTACCGCAGATGTCGGTCCTCGAGCTGCTCGACCACGTCAACTCCCAGTACGTTGAAGAGGGCAAGGAGCCTTTCGCCTTCGCTTCTGACTGCCGTGAGGGTATCTGCGGAACCTGTGGCGTGATGGTCAATGGCCGTCCGCACGGCCCCCTGAAGAACACTCCGGCCTGCCAGCAGCGCCTGATGGACTTCAAGGATGGCGACAAGCTGCAGATCGAGCCGATGCGCTCCGCCGCCTACCCCGTGATCAAGGACATGGTTATTGACCGCTCCGCCCTTGACCGCGTCATGCAAAAGGGTGGCTATGTCACCGTCAACGCGGGTACCGCGCCGGACGCTGACACCATGCACATGAACTACGAGGACAACGAGTTCGCACTGGACCACGCAGCCTGCATCGGCTGTGGTGCCTGTGTGGCCGCCTGCCCGAATGGTGCCGCTCACCTGTTCACCGGCGCCAAGCTGGTGCACCTGCGCATGATGCCTCTCGGTAAGGAAGAGCGCGGTCGCCGCGCCCGCAATATGATCGACGAGCTGGAGACCAACTTCGGCCCCTGCTCGCTGTACGGTGAATGTGCCGATGTGTGCCCGGCCAGCATCCCGCTGACCGCTGTGGCATCCATCAACTATGAGCGGGCCCGAGCTGCATTCTCGGGCAAGGATCGCTAAGCTGATTCTTAACATTTGCTTAACTTGAACGAAAGGCAAGGGTATGTCTGCGAAGAAGGTTTCAGACAAGGAACTGCGCATCGAGGACAACTACATCGAGGGCTATGATCCCGTGAGCTTGGAGGCACCGCACTCCTCGCTGCTCAAGAGCTCCACCTGGTGGGGTATGGGCATCATCCTCTCCTCGATCGCTTTCTCTGGCATCATCCTGTTCGGCCTGGCTTCAGGCTCGGTGGATTCCCAGGCCAACGCTTCCACCTACGTCATCGTCGGTGTGGTCGCCACCCTCGCGGTGCTGCTCTTCGGAGTGGGCCTCGTGAAGTACGGTCGCCGCGACTACAAGGCGTACGTCAAGCGCACAGGACGCCACAACTAGGCCGCTGACATACCCCTCAACCTCGTTCAGTACCTCACCACCGCGGCCCCGCACAGCGGGGCGGGTGGAACGAGCTGACTGGCGCGGGTGAAGCGTCAGCGCTCCGTGTTCAACTCAGAGCCGCCGAGTCGGATCCCCGAAGATCTGGCTCGGCGGTTTTGGCTATGTCATTCCCCACTGCAACGGAGAGGAGGTGCCCGTGAATAACCGCACCCGCTGGATCATTCTCATGGTGCTCATCACCATCCTCACCCTGCTCGTGGGGCTGCGTTTCATCAGCACCGGCCTGTCCATGATCTAGGCCGCACCCCGCGCCTGCACCTGCGGCCCGCGCCCGAACCCGCGCCCGAATAATATGGCGCAGCACTACGCGTATACGCTGGGCACATCTCGCCCGCACCGCAGCAGATGCGCTATAGTGCAACAGTTCATCCCAGCCGCCGCCCCATCCGAGGCGGAGGCTGCACCTAGTACCTAGCTGAGAGTGACAACATCCATGGGACGACACTCACTCGGCCCCGCCGCAGATGCGGCGGAGGCTACCGCGCCCACTGCGTCCGACTCCACCTCGGGGCGTCTCGCCGTTCCCGGCCCCTCCCCAGAGACGGAGGCCGAGCGCCGCCGCGGCCTGCGCAAGTACAAGACCATCGCCACCGGACTGCTGCTACTGGCCACGGTGGTGTATCTCCTCTGCCGCTGGTTGGAAGCCCAGCCGGGCGAAACCGCCACCTGGGTTGGCTTCGTACGCGCCGGCGCGGAGGCCGGCATGATCGGCGGCTTGGCGGACTGGTTCGCGGTGACCGCGCTCTTCCGTCATCCGCTGCATCTGCCGATTCCGCATACCGCGATCGTGCGCAATAAGAAGGACCAGATCGGCGAGTCCCTGGCGGGCTTCGTGGGGGATAACTTCCTCAATGCCGAGCTCATTACAGAGAAGGTCTCCCAGGCCCGCATCCCGGAGCGTATCGGCGAGTGGCTGGTGGCCGAGGGCAATGCGGAGCGCACCTCCGCCGAGGCCGGTCGTTTGCTCGCCGCCATTGTGCGGGAGTTGGATCCCGCCGAGGCCGAGGCCATTATCCAGCGCGGCCTCATCGACCGCCTCGCCGAACCGGAGTGGGGACCACCTGCTGGCCGCATCCTCGAGGGGCTGATCGAGGAAGGCAAGACCGAGCCGGTGGTGGATGCCGTCGCCGCTTGGGCGGATGAGAAGGCCCGAGCCTCCGAGGATCTCATCGACCGTCTCCTCGGCGAGCGCGCCCCCAGCTGGGCGCCGCGCTTTGTCAATGATCTCGTCTCGGACAAGGTCTATCGCGAGCTCACCGCGTGGACGGCCGCTGTGGCCCGCGATAAAAACCACGAGGCCCGCCGCGAGATGCGCCGGGTGGTGGCCCGCTTGGCCCATGATCTCCAGCACGATCCGGAGACCATCGCCAAGCTGGAGAGCTGGAAGACGGATGTGCTCGGCTCCAGCGCGATCCAGGGCGCCCCTGCCGCCATCTGGCGGGGCGCATCCTCCTCCATTGTGGAGGCCGCCGAGGATCCCACCTCGGTGCTGCGCACCAAGATCACCGCGTTCGCGCGCGACTGGGGCCACAGGATCTGCGAGGATGAGCAGATGCGTGTCTCCCTGGAGCGTCGCATTATCGATGGTGCGGCTTTCTTGGCCAATAACTACGCAGATGAGATCACCGCGATCATTTCGGAGACCATCGAGCGCTGGGACGCCGAGGAGGCCAGCGACAAGATCGAGCTCATGGTGGGCAAGGATTTGCAGTTCATTCGCCTCAACGGCACCATCGTCGGTGCCTTGGCGGGGCTGATTATCTACGCGCTCTCCCACCTTCTCTTCGGCGCACTCTAAGCGCCGCACATTCCCCGCACCCACCACAGGTGTCTCGCTGCGGAGACGGTAAGGTGGGTGCCACGACGCCCGCTGTCTAAGGAGCTCCGCTGATGTCGCTATTCACCATGATCCTCTACTGGCCGGTCGCCATCGCCGGCGCGCTTGGCGCTGTACTGATCGCCAATACCCGCCCCGACGCTTTCGAGGCCGCCGGCCGCAAGGACAAGTGGACGTGGTTCGGCATGGTGCTGGGTTCTACCCTCGCCACCCTCATCGGTTTCCCGATTCTCGCCTGGGTCGGCATCGTCGTCATCGGCGTCTACTGGTGGGATGTACGCCCCCAGATCAAGAGCATCCTCAACGGCGACTACTACTAAGGCCCTCGCCGGCGCTTATCGACGCCGCCCCGCCGCCCAGCAGCCGCCCTGCGTGCAGTGATCCGCTAGCCTTAGAAGCCATGACATGGTTGATGGCCCTGCACCCGGGCGTGACAGACGAGCAGATCCGTGCCCGCATGGAGCAGGCAGCGCAAGAGGGCGCTGCCGCAGTGGTAATTCCCCCGCATAAGCTGCACCTGGTGCAGCACGCGAGCGTGCCGGTGCTCTCCACGGCTGGGTGGCCGAGCGGCAACCACGCCCCGCTGATCAAAGCCTCCGAGGCGCGCCTAGCCGTACAGACCGGGGCCGAGGGAGTGCTGGCGATGCTCGACCAAGCCGGCGATGAATCCCATTTCTTCTCCGAAGTTGCCCTGCTCACGGAGGCAGTACCAGAGCCCGCGGGGCTGTGGATTGTGCTCGGCCCAGACTCGGACCCAGCACAGCACGAAGCCCGCGCCGAGCAGGCACGGGCCATGGGAGTGCGGGGAGTCATCAGCGCCGCCGCGGCGCGCGGCTGTGGGCGACTCTACCCGGACAGAGTCGAGATTTAGAGCTGCTCCTGCAGGCTATTGAGATCCACATTATCGCCCACCGCGACCACGCGCAGGCCAGTATCGACGACCTCCACCTCGGTGATCTTAAGATCCACCGTGGCTTCGGCGACCGCTACCTGAAGGGCGCGGCCAATCTCCTCGGAGAAGGCGTCGGGAAGCCGCACGGTGCCCACCTCGATGCTGTCTACCTGAAATTCCAGCTGGTTGGAGCCGACGCGCGGGGTGAGAGTGAGGGTGGCGAGGCCATCATTGATGAGCACCCGCACCTTCTGGCCGGCGGTGTCGATAGCGGTGACCTCGATGAGGCTGGCGAAGAAATTGCCCTCGCTGCGCTCCGCCTGGGTGCGCTGCGCCATGGCCAAGAGATACTCATCGGGCAGGATGGCGTCGGCCGCGAAGTGCCCGGCCATGAGGCGCTCGCTGCGAATATCGAGGTCCTCGATGTCCACGGTGGCCTTGGGGGTGCCGGTGACGGTCGGTTCCGTGGGATGGGCCTCGGTGGAGACAATCTCCAGGGTGTTCTCGGTGTCGACGGTGAGGTGATTGACGGTACCCGTGGCGGCACCCAGCAGCAGCGGGGAGGCACCGAAGCTCACCGAGGAGCCGGGCACTTCCTCAGTGATGCGTTTACCCACATAGAAGCGGGTACCTACCTCGGCCACCACCGCGATCACCAGCAGGGCGAGAAGCAGGCCAATAAGAATTTTCATAGGGGACTTCGAGGACCCGTGAGAAGCAGACATCTCTCATAGTGTGCTCGAAAACGGGGGAGTGGGCAACTATGGCCGGCGGCGGGCGCTAGCGCGGCGCCACGGCGGCGAAATCCACGGTCACGACATTATCCCGCACCCCGCGGCGCCAGCCGTGCAGCGGATACTGGGTGGCGAGGGTCTCTAGCGCGTGCCGCCAGCGGATGCGCGGGCCAAAACTCGACCAGCCGGCCGCCTGATCCCAGGCGGCGTCAGCGGCGCGCAGAAAATCATAGATGCGCTCCCCAGCCACATTGCGGTGGATGAGGATCTTCGGCAGCCGCTCGGCCACCAACGAGGGGCGCGGCGTATGGTGCGGATCCCAGGCCAGGGTGAGAGTGCGCGGGCCGTGTTGATCCAGCAGCACCCACGAGCTACGCCGGCCCAGCTCATCGCAGGTGCCGTCGATAAACATGCCCCCGTCGGCGAGGCGTTCGCCCACCGCCTGCCACACCTCGGGCACATGGGCGGCGTCGTATTGGCGCAGCACATTAAAGGCGCGCAGCAGATGCGGGTGATAGCCGGCGAGCTCGAAACCGCCCAGCTCAAAACGCACCCCATCCCGCGGCGGCAGCACCCGGCTGGGTTCGATCTCGAGCCCGATCACCGCAATATCGGGGCGGGTGCGGCGCAGCCAGCGCGCCCACTCGCAGGTGGTGCGAAACGACGCCCCATAGCCGAGGTCGATGGCAAGGGGCGCGTCTACGGAACGCAGTAGCCTGCGCACCTCGGGCTGGTAGTGCAACCAGCGATCGAGTTTGCGCAGGCGGTTCGCTCCGGTGGTTCCTCGCGTCACCACGCCCACAGGTCCGCTACTGGGGCGGCTGAGGGCGTGGGAAGAAAAGGCGAGGTTATGCGCGTGATCGGCCATGGTCTCAGAGCGCCTCGACGCGCAGCGAGAGTCGCGACACGAGCGGACTAGGAGTGCGAGGAAATCCACTCTTCGGTGAGCTTCGCCTCGTTGGCGAGCAGCTCACCCACCGCATCGGCCACCTTGGGCTCGATGGCGGGCCCCATGAAGGGGATGTCCACGGTAATGACGTTGTTGTAGGTGAGGGTGGTGGAGGAGTCATCGCCGCTCAGGGCGATGTCGCCCTCGAAGTCCACCGGGGCGCCCTTCACATCGGCGGTATAAGAACCCTCGGTGGAGGTGCCCTCGAGAGCCGTGTAGTTAACCACGCGCTTAATCTTGAGTGCCTGGCTGATCATGGCGCTCACAGCCTCGGGCAGCATGTCGGTGGGCATGACCTCGAAGAGCACAGCCTTGGCGCCGTTATCGTCGGCAGTGAACTCGTGCACCTCGCCCGGCTCGGGGGAGAGAGTGGCGGTGTTGTGATCCCAATACGCCTTGTCTGCAAACGCAGCGTAGACGTCTGCGGGCGGGAAATTAATGGTCACGGTGGTAGTTGTACGAGTAGCCATGGCAATAAGACTACCGTTAGAAGGGTGGACGACTCGACTTTCACCCCTAATTACTCCCAGTTGGCATCGAAACTTGCTGCGTGTGAGGGCCTTTCGCTCCAAGACATAGCATTGGCGGATCTCACCACGCTCCGGATCGGCGGGCAGCCGCGCCTCACCGCCGTGGCGGATACCCCCGAGGCCGCCATCGAGGCACTGCGGCTGTGCGACGCCGCCAGCGTGCCCGTGCTCCCCATCGGCGGCGGCTCCAACCTCGTGGTGGCAGACGTCCCCCTCGAGTTGGTGGCCCTGGTCTTAAATTTCCGCGCGATCACGGTGGACACCGATAGCGGCCTGCTGCAGGCCGAGGCCGGTGCGGTATGGGACGATGTGGTTGCCGCCAGCGTCGAGGCCGGCCTGGGCGGCATCGAGTGCCTGTCCGGCATTCCCGGCTCGGCCGGCGCCACGCCGGTGCAAAATGTGGGCGCCTATGGCGTGGAGATCGCCGATGTGCTCACCCGCGTGTACCTCTACGACCGCAGCACCGACACCGAGCAGTGGGTAGATGCCAGTGCCCTGGAGATGTCCTATCGCTACTCCAACCTGAAGTTCACCCAGCGCGGCCTCGTGCTGGCCGTAGAATTCCAGCTCCGCACCGATGGCCTGTCGGCGCCGCTGCGCTTCGGGCAGCTCGCCCGCGAGCTCGGGATATCCGCGGAAGAAGACACCCCGCGTCGCCCTGCCGCGACCGTGCGTGAGGCTGTGCTCGCGCTGCGACGCGGCAAGGGCATGGTGCTTGACGACGCCGACCCCGACACCTACTCCGCCGGCTCCTTCTTCACCAACCCCATCATCGATGCCGCCGATGTGGACACGGTGCGCGCCAATGTGGCGGCGCTGGTGGGCGAGGAAGAGGCCGCCGCAATGCCGGTATTCCCCAGCGGCGAGGGGCGGGCCAAGCTCTCCGCTGCCTGGTTGATCGAGCGTGCCGGCTTCCACCGCGGCCACCCCGGCCCGGATGCGCCCGCGCGGCTATCGACGAAGCACACCTTGGCGCTGACCAATCGCGGCGCGGCCACCGCGGCCGATCTCGTGGCACTGGCCCGCGAGGTGCGTGACGGGGTGCGTGAGCGCCTCGGGGTGACTCTCGAACCGGAACCGATCTGGGTGGGCGTGAGCCTCGATTAAGGCGGAACCACCCCTATTGTCTGGGGGGAACCTTAGAATGGCACACAAACCCGACAATCTACGACGCGGCGTGTACGGCCGTGACACAAGAAGTGAGTGAGTATCGATGACGAATACTGGCAACCCCGGCAACCAGTCCGGCCCTTTCCGCGACCCCAATGAGCCCCAGTGGCAGGCGGGGCAGGGGCAGACGGATCCGCCCACTCAGAACATGCAGCCTATTCAGCAGCCCTACTCGCCTGATGCGGATTTCGCCGCCCCCGCCGGCGCGGCCGCGGGTTATGGCCAGCCGCAGAATTATGGCCCACCACCGCAGCAGACACCCCCGCCGCAGCAGCCACAGCAGCAGCCGCCGAAGAAATCCGGGGGAAAGACCGCCGCCATTATCGCGGGCGTGATCGTGCTGTGTCTGTGTGTCGTCGGCGCTGCCATGGTGCTCGCCCGGGTGCTCAGTGGCGGTGGCGGGGACGATACCCCCACCCAAGCGGTCGGGAGCAGCTCTGAGGAGGAATCCGTGGTGGAAACCGTGGTGGAGACGGTGACCGAGGAGGAAAGCACCCCCGCGGAGACCAGCAGCTCGAGTTCGTCCTCCACCTCGTCGTCTGAGAGCTCATCCCCCTCCACCACGACTGAGCCGCGGGATCATTTCCGCCCCAATGGCACCTATGCGGGCTCGACGAACACCTTTGAGTACTACACGGGTAGCTCCGTGACCACGAAGCCCTTTGCGAAGGCTGTGGCCAAGGAGATGGTTCCCCACGCCAATGCCACCGATGTGTTCACGATTCGCGCCACCTCGCCGGTGACGAATAAGGAATACGAGATGAAGTGCGTGCCGCAGAAGGCTGATGGTTTCACCTGCAGCGGCGGCGATAACGCGGTGGTCCACCTAGTGCGGAAGTAGGCCCGATAGCCCCGCGAGTACAGCACAGCGGCTCCAGCTAGGCCCTGAATGCTTGAAGCCCGCCCCACGGTGTGGGGCGGGCTTACTCATGTCTGCGTGCTCGGGCTAGAACTCGTTTTCGCTGCCGTAGCGCTCCACTAGGAGCTGCTGCACGTCGCGGCGGCGGATCTTGCCCAGCTGGTCGCGGGGGAGTTCTTCGAAGTGGTAGAACACGCGGGGCACCTTGTAGCGGGTGAGGTGCTCGCGGCAGAAGCTCTTGAGGGAATCCGGATCCAGGGTAGCTCCCGCAGAGAGAGTGATGGCGGCGGTGACCGTCTCAGAACCGTCGCCGCGGGGCATGCCCACCACGGTGCAGTCGGTGATATCCGGGTGCTTCTGGAGCACATCCTCCACTTCCGCCGGGTAGACATTGAACCCGCCGGTGATGATCATTTCCTTCAAACGGGAAACGAGCTTGACGAAGCCATCTTCTTCCATCAATCCCACGTCGCCGGTGCGGAACCAGCCATTGTGGAAGGAGGCGTCGGTGGCCTCTTGGTTTTTCAGATAGCCGGGGAAGATCTGGGGGCCGCGTGCCAGCACCTCGCCCTCGACGCCATAGGGCTGCGTCTCATCCAAGTTATCGGGGTTGGCGATGCGGATCTCGGTGTCGGGGAAGGGAATGCCCACATAGCCGGGGCGGCGGTCGCTGGTCATCGGGTTACCGATGAGAATCGGCGAGCACTCGGTCAGGCCATAGCCCTCCACGAGACGGCCATTGGTGTGTTCCTCCCAGGCCTGCACCACAGACACGGGCAGAGTGGAGGCGCCAGAGAAGGCGTTGCGGAAGCAGCTGATATCGATCCCGGTTTCCTGGGAGGCCTCCACGATCCGCTCATAGAGGGTGGGAACACCCGGCAGCCAGGTGGGCTTCTTCTTCTTCACTACCTCCATGATCAGCTTGAGATCCGGGGAGGGCAGCAGCAGCACTTGGGCGCCCACGAAGAAGGCGAGGGTGGCGACCATCGTCATGCCATAGGCGTGGAACATCGGCAGGGCGGCGAGCATGCGCTCCTCGCGATCGCCGAGCCCCTCCACCCAGTGCTTGCCCATCAGCAGGTTAGAGAAGAGATTGCCGTGGGTGAGCTGCGCGCCCTTGGGGCGACCCGTGGTGCCCGAGGTGTAGAGAATCAGGGCCACGCTGTCGCGGGTGACGTCCGGGCAGGAGGTGATGTCGGCGCCATCGCCACCGATGACGGGATCCAGCAGGGTCTCCCACGGAATCGAGTTGCGTGCCGGCTCGGAGAGCTTTTTGCGGGTCTTAATGAGCGAGGGCAGCGGGACGCGCAACGCCACGCGCTTGACCATCGGCATGGCGTTGATCATGTTCACCGACACGATCGTCTCCAGCGAGGTGGAGGCCCGCAGCGATTCCAGCACATGGGCCGACTTATCCCAGCAGATCGCCACCCGTGCACCGTGATCGGCGAAGGGCGGTTCCAGCTCGTGGGAGGTATAGAGCGGGTTGTGCTCCACCACGGTGGCGCCGAGCTTGAGTACCGCGTAGAAGGCGATGAGATGCTGCGGACAGTTCGGCAGCATGATGCCGACGCAGTCACCCTGACGCACACCGAGGGCGCGCAGACCAGCGGCGCAGGCCCGTACCTGGGCGTCGAACTCGCTGAAGGTCAGTGACTTACCAAAGAAGTAGGTGGCGGGGCGGCCACCATTGATCTGGAGGTTGTTGTCATAGACATCCAGCAGGGTGGTCTCGCCATAGTCCAAGGCGTGGGGAGTCCACTCGGCGTAATACTTCAGCCACGGCTTTGAACCGGGTTCCGGTGTGGTGGTGTTCTCAGGATGGTCGGTCATGGTGGAGATGAACTCGCCTTTCGATCAGCGTGGCGTCGAAGCGTATGAGGGTCCGGACGTCTTTTCTGGGGCGTGTAAGGGTCAGTTTGCCAACAGTATAACGATGAATTCCTCATGTTTCGGCGTAGAGGCTCATCGCTCGTTCTTATCCAAATCTTAACTGTGGGGTTATGCGCGGCGCGCATGAGGACCTACTGCTGTGATAGGTGCCGCTGTGTCAAGGCAATAGTCGCTGGTGGGCGCCGCTCGGCAGCGATTGTGTCAGGGGCAGCATCTCCCCACTGCCACTGAATGCTGTTCAGGCGCTGTCCTGCCGTCCCACGGCGCGAAAGATAAGAACAGTGGCGGCGATTCTGGCTGCTGGGAGCGCTGTATCCCCTGCAATGGGCTGCTGCAGCCGCGGTACGTGAAAAAGAGCACATGTGCTCTGGGTGACTATCGCTGACTCTGTCCCGCCCGCTCGGCGCAGGAGCGCTCTAGAATAGACAGCTATGCGTATCGCGATGATTTCCATGCATACCTCTCCGTTGCAGCAGCCGGGGCAGGGCGACGCCGGCGGCATGAACGTCTACGTGTTGGCCACGGCCCAAGCGCTGGCGGATCAGGGCATGGACGTCGATATCTTCACTCGTGCTCACCGGCCGAGCCAGGGCGAGATCGTAGAGATTGGGCCGCGGATTCGGGTGATTAATATCGTCGCCGGCCCCTATGAGGGTCTTGCTAAAGAGCAGCTGCCGATGCAGCTCGCGGCCTTTGCCGGCGGGATGTTGGCTTTTGTGCGCTGCCACAAGCTCTCTTATGACCTCATTCATTCGCATTATTGGCTCTCGGGGCAGGTGGGCTGGCTGCTTCGGGATCTCTGGGAGGTGCCGCTGGTTCACACAGCGCATACCCTCGCCGCGGTGAAGAATGCGCACCGCACCGCCGATGACACCGAGGAATCCGAGGCGCGACGCATCTGCGAGCAGCAGATTGTGGATAATGCCGACAAGCTGGTGGTCAATACCCTCGAGGAGGAGGACAATCTCGTCTCCTACTATGACGCCGAGCGGGACAAGATTGAGATTGTGTACCCGGGGGCGGACACGCAGCTCTTTACGCCGGGCAATGATCGAGCCACCGAGCGGGCGCGCCGGGAACTGGGATTGCCTTTTAATGCCAAGGTGATTGCCTTTGTGGGCAGGCTGCAACGCTTCAAGGGCCCGCATATTCTGCTGCAGGCTGTGGCCCAGATGCTTGAGCGCGATCCCGAGCTGAATGTGCGCGTGGTGGTGTGTGGCGGGGCCTCGGGGCCGAATGCCACCGGCGAGGAGTACTACCGCCTGGCCGAGAGCTTAGGGATTGGTCGGGTGGTGCGTTTTCTCGAGCCGCGCCCGCCCTCGGAGCTGGTCGCGGTGTTTCAGGCCGCGGATGTGGTGGCGGTGCCGAGCTATAACGAGTCCTTCGGGCTGGTGGCAATGGAAGCCCAAGCCACGGGAACCCCGGTGGTGGCGGCCCGCGTGGGTGGGTTGCCGATCGCAGTCCGGCATGGAGAGACAGGGCTGCTTACTCACAGCCACGAGGTGACGGAATGGGCAGAGGCGCTGACCACGATGGTCAACGACGATGTCACCCGCATCCAGATGGGGGAGAATGCGCGCGAGCACGCCCTGAACTTCTCCTGGGCGGCCTCCGCGGAGCGGCTACTGACTGTGTATTCCGAGGCGCTGAACTCTCCAGTGGATCAGTGCGCCCCGCGTAAGGCGCACGGCTAGCCGGTGCTGCCGCGCTCGCGGAGTCCACAGCGAGGTGTGTGAATGTGGGGCACTCAATAGCACAAGGGGGAGACGATGATGCCTGAGCGTGGCACAATGGTGCTTATGACTGGAAAGCTAATTCTTCTCCGCCATGGCCAGAGTGAATGGAACGCATCCAACCAGTTCACCGGCTGGATGGATGTCAATCTTACCGATAAGGGCCGCGAAGAGGCGCAGCGCGGTGGACAGCTGCTCAAGGAGCAGGGTGTTCTGCCGGATCTGCTCTACACCTCGCTGCTGCGTCGCGCGATCAACACCGCCAATATCGCCCTCAACGCCGCTGACCGCCACTGGATCCCGGTAGTCCGCGATTGGCGCCTCAACGAGCGCCACTACGGTGCACTGCAGGGCCTGAACAAGGCTGAGACCAAGGACAAGTACGGTGACGAGCAGTTCATGGCATGGCGTCGTTCTTATGACACCCCGCCGCCGGAGCTGGACGATGCTTCCGAGTACTCCCAGGCCGGGGATCCGCGCTACGCTGATCTGCCCGCCGTGCCGAAGACGGAGTGCCTGAAGGACGTCGTGGAGCGCTTCGTGCCCTACTTCGAGGAAGAGATTCTGCCGAAGGCCAAGGAAGGCAAGACCGTTATGCTCGCCGCGCACGGCAACTCCCTGCGCGCCCTGGTCAAGCACCTGGACAAGATCTCCGATGAGGAGATCGCTGGGCTGAATATCCCCACCGGTATCCCGCTGGTTTATGAGCTCGATGCTGATGGCACTGTGCTCAACCCGGGTGGCACCTACCTGGATCCGGAGGCTGCTGCCGCCGGTGCCGCCGCCGTGGCTGCCCAGGGTGGCAAATAACCCTTCACGCTCACAGTGAGCTCACTGTAGCTGCATGCCTATCACGCGGTGAGTGAAGAGGCCCGCAGTGCGTCCGTGCGCACTGCGGGCTTTTCCGTGTGCTGGGCAGGCCGCGGCGGCGTCTACGTCACCCACGGGTGTGCTCGCGTAGCGGCATCGCCCAAACTGTGCTTGGGTGGGACACAGAACCATCACATTATTCGCAATGTCACCGCCGCCGGCCGGACCGGCGGCGTCGGCGAGAGAAGGCCAGAGACATGTTCTTAGTCGGAATCATCGTGGGAGCCATGGGGGCTCTCGTGATGATGCCGCTTGCGCGTTTTCTGCGGCGCTGGGCGCAGCGCCGCCGCGAGGCCGAAACGATTACGGATAACCGCATCACCACCATCTCCCAGGTACTGCACCTAACGGTGCAGGGATCGCCGACAGGCGTGGCGGTGATTGATCGAAGCGGCTCGGTTGTGCTCTCTAATATGCCCGCGCACGATATGGGCATCGTGCACGAGCACAGCGTGAACAAGCAGATTTGGGCCTCCGCGCTGGAGGTATTCGCGGATCAAGACACCCGAGTGGTCTCACTCGAGTTGCCCCGCCGGCTCGCCAGCCGGGTCTCCGCGGTGGATGCGACGGTGGCGCCGCTGACGCTCACCGATGAGCGCTTCGTCGTGGTCTATTCCACGGATGAGTCCGAGCATGTGCGCATGGAATCGGCGCGCCGCGATTTCGTGGCCAATGTCTCTCATGAGCTCAAAACCCCGGTGGGGGGTATGGCCCTTTTGGCGGAGGTGCTGCTGAACTCCGCGGATGATCCAGAATCTGTGCTGCACTTTGGTGAGCGGCTGCTCAACGAGGCGCATCGGATGTCCTCGTTGATTAATGAGCTGATTGCTTTGTCGAAGCTGCAGGGCGCAGAGAAGCTGCCCGCGATGAAGCCGGTATCGGTGGATGAGGTGATTGACGAGGCGGTCAGCCGCAATAAATTGACGGCAGAGACCGCCGGTATCGAGATCATTCGCGATACACCCTCCGGGGTGCAGGTGCGCGGCGATAGCACGCTGTTGATTACCGCCATTACCAATCTGATTATCAACGCCATCAACTATTCGCCGGAGTCCACTCCCGTGACGATCTCCCAAAAGGTGGTGCATTCCCCTAGCGGAGAGAAGACCGTGCAGGTGCGGGTGACTGATCGCGGCATTGGTATTTCGGAGGAAGATCAGCAGCGCGTATTCGAGCGTTTCTTCCGGGTAGACAAGGCCCGGTCGCGCCAAACGGGAGGCACCGGTTTGGGGCTAGCGATTGTTAAACATGTCACCGCAAACCACGGGGGATCGATTAAACTGTGGTCACAGCCCAATATTGGCTCGACGTTCACCCTTGAGCTTCCTGTTTTCGATGTTCAGGAAACGAATGAGGCTCAGCCGCTGACGTCTGAGGCCCCAGAACTTCCCGCCGATACCTCGGTCGCGGCGCCGAAGCGCGCGAGGCGCTCCCTCCGTCCCCTCGGCGGGGGACGTGGGCACCGCAATGCCGAGAAACAACCGGCTGCGCGGCAGGACAGCTTGATGGATCGTGTGGGAATTACTAGCGCATCTCAGCATGTGGGTATGCGCAATGAAGCCAGCAGGCGGAAGGATGGCACAGAGTAACCATGACCCGAATTCTGATTGTTGAGGACGAGGAATCCCTAGCGGAACCGCTGGCATTTCTGCTGGCGAAGGAGGGCTTCGAGGTAAGCACTGCGGTCGATGGCCCCTCGGCGCTGGTGGAGTTTCATAAGAAAGACATCGATATCGTCCTGCTGGATCTGATGCTTCCTGGAATGTCCGGCACCGATGTGTGTAAGCAGATTCGCCAAAGCTCCCAGGTGCCGGTGATCATGGTCACCGCCCGCGACTCGGAAATCGATAAGGTTGTGGGCCTCGAGCTCGGCGCCGATGACTATGTGACCAAGCCTTATTCTTCTCGGGAGCTCATCGCCCGTATTCGCGCGGTGCTCCGCCGCAGCAAGGAACGCGCGGTGGAGGAGGAGTTCGACGAGCAGGTGCTCAAGGGCGGCCGGGTGCGCATGGACGTGGAATCCCATACCGTCACCGTCGATGGCGAGGAGATCGCCCTGCCCTTGAAGGAATTCGACCTGCTCGAGTACCTGCTGCGCAATTCGGGCCGCGTGCTCACCCGCTCCCAGCTCATTGACCGCGTCTGGGGCGCGGACTACGTGGGCGATACCAAAACCCTGGATGTGCATGTCAAGCGTTTGCGCTCCAAGATCGAGGAGCAGCCCTCTCGGCCCCAATATCTCGTGACCGTCCGCGGCCTCGGCTATAAATTCGAGGCCTGAGCCGCTTATCGACGCTCACTTGCCGCCACCGTGGCCGGGTGCTGCAGCGAGGATCCTCCCACCTGGGTGATCAGCTCCACGAGACGCTCATAGGCGGCATCGCCCATCACCTTCCGCAGCTCCGTCTCATAGCTTTGCCACATCGGTATCTCGCTGGTGTGGCAGGACGAGGCGGAGGTGCACCACCAATCGAAGTCTTCGCCACCATTTCCCCATGCCCGCCGCTCATACTCGGAAATGGTGGTTTTCAAAATATCGGCGCCATCGGCGCGCACGGTCCATTCCTCTTCGCGGCGCAGCGGCACCAGCCAACACACCTCCGGTTTGATCTCGGTGATGTCCTGGCCGCTGGCCACCGCATATTGGTGGAGAGCACAGCCCGCGCCTGTGCCGTGCCCGTTGCGGTTGGCAAAGATGCAGGCGCCGTCGACAAGCTTTGTTTTCAGCGCCGGCTCCATCTCCCCGTCCTCGTTTTCTAGCTCATCCCATTCCAGCCACGGCTCGATCTCGGTGGCATCGGCGGCGGCGATGTAGTCATCGACGTCCTTGGGGCGCAGCTGCCAGAAATGCGCGGGCATCTCGGCCACGGAATTGTAGAGCAGATCCTGATCGGACTCGTCTGTGAGAAAAGCCCCATGATTGCAACAGCCCACTACCCGGTTGTTTTCGTCAATACCGAGGCATTCGGGCTGGCCGAAATGGCAGCGCCAGCGGGAAGTCAGCCACGTGATGTCCACGCTGAACAGGTGATTCGGGTCCTCTGGATTGTGAAATTCCAGCCATTGCCGGGGAAAGTCAGGGGGTAATTCGCGGCCCGCGCGAATGGATCGGCCGGCTGGGGATGTCGCGGGAAAGCCAAGAAATGTCGACGTCTCATGCGGGGTGTTCACACTTTTCCAACTTAGACCCGCTACCCTAAAGTTGTGCGATTAGGTGTATTGGACGTTGGCAGCAACACTGTCCACTTGGTGGCAGTCGATGCGCGCTCGGGTGGACATCCCACCCCCATGAGCGATTGGAAGACCACGATGAAACTCGTGGAGTTCCTTGACGCAGACGGCGCCCTCAATGACAAGGGACAGTCGAAGCTGATCAAGAATGTGGCAGAGGCGAGCGATCTCGCCGACACACTACGGTGTGATGAGGTGATGGCTTTCGCCACCTCTGCGGTGCGTTCCGCCACGAATCAAAAGAAGGTTCTGAATCGCGTTGAGAAAGAGGCGGGCATCAAGCTCGAGGTTCTCACCGGCGAAGAGGAAGCAATACTGACCTTCCTGGCGGTACGACGCTGGTACGGCTGGTCTGCCGGCCGCATCATCAATCTTGATATTGGCGGTGGCTCCCTCGAGCTCTCCACTGGTACCGACGAGCATCCGGAGAAAGCATTTTCGCTTGATCTTGGTGCGGGCCGGCTCACTCATAAGTGGTTCGACACGGATCCGCCCTCGCGAAAGAAGATCAATATTCTTCGCGATTACATCGACGCCGAACTTGCGGAACCCGCTCAGCAGTTGCAGAACTGCGGCCACGCCAATCTGGCTGTGGGCACGAGCAAAACGTTCCGCACCTTGGCTCGTCTCACCGGTGCTGCACCCTCCTCGGCGGGGCCGCGCGTCAAGCGCACCCTCACCGCGCCGGGCTTGCGCCAGCTGATCGCATTTATTTCCCGCATGACAGCTAGTGACCGAGCAGAGCTCGAAGGAGTAAGCTCGGACCGTTCCCATCAAATCGTCGCCGGAGCCCTCGTTGCAGAGGCAAGCATGCGCGCCCTGGGGCTCGAAAAAATCGAGATTTGCCCATGGGCGCTGCGTGAAGGGGTTATCCTTAGACGAATTGATAAGGGATTGGACTAGGAAAGGAAGCGAGTATGAGCGACCAACAGCTGACAGTCGCAGAGCTCTTAGCCCGCGCATCCAAGGAGAACGGCGATCAGGCTCCGCGTAAGCGTCGCCGGCGCCGCCGCAGCCTCGAAGAGGGCGGTGTGTCCGTTGCCGAGCTCACCGGTTCGATCCCGAAGGTAGATAAAACCCCCGAGCAGCCCAAACACACCTCTCAGCCGATCGACGCGGAAAATACCGCCCGCACGGCCGAGCCCGCCCCCGAGGCAGCACCGCCCGCTCCGGAGCAACCGGCTGTGCAGCAGCAGGAGAGCGTCGATAAGCCTGCGAGTGCCCCGGTTGAGGAGCAGAAACCCGAGGGCTTTAGTCCGAAGCTCAACCGTGTGCCGCGTGGCGCTGCGGCGAAGGACAAGGACGAGACCATGGTGCTCGACGTGGTCCAGGAGGGCGAAGAGCCGCGTCTGACCACCGATACCTTTAAGGCCGTGAGCCCCGAGCAGGCGCAGCAGGCCGCTGCACCGCAGCCCGAGACCGCGCCGGAGCCGGTGGAATCCATCGAGCGTTCGCCGGAATCCGAGGGCACGCGCAGCGATGAGCCGCCGACCGCCACCCTCGAGGCGGTACGCGATGAGCACGCCGGCGAGCAGAAGCAGCGCGTGGCCCCCTATATGGCTGCTCCGGAGCAGCCGGCTGCGCAGCCCGATGCAGAGCCCGCTGAGGCCCCCGCGGCGGCTGCGGAGGAGGAATCCGAGCGCTCGGTGTCCATCCCCGCCATTATCGGTATGACCGTGGTGGCTGTGGTGATTGGTATCGCCATCTTCAAGGGCTTCGAGCTGCTGTGGGCCAACTTCAGCAACCTCATCACCGGGGTGCTGGCCCTGGCCGTGACCGGCGGCATCGTCGGTATCGTGCACGCAATGCGCACTGATCGCGACAAGCTCACCATGCTGCTTGCCGCGGTGGTCGGACTGGTGCTCACCTTCGGCCCCTCGCTCATCGCCGGGCTCTAAGCGCCACCGGCTAGGAAACACCCCCGCTATGGAGATGATCCGGCGGGGGTTCTTTCTTGCGCTGCCAGCTACATCTGGCACAGTGGTGATATGACCAAGATTGCAGTGATTGGTGGCGGAAACATCGGCGAGGCCCTCATTTCTGGGCTCATTTCCGGTGGTATCCGCCCGCAGGATATCAACGTGTCCAACCGCCGTGAGGAGCGCGGACGCGAACTTGCGGAGCGCTTCGAGATCAACGACTACGTCGATAACTACCAGGCCGTTGAGGGCGTGGACGTGGTGTTCTTGGCGGTCAAGCCCTACATGATTGTGGATGTGCTCGAGGAAATCTCCGACTCGCTCAATGAGAACACCGAGGACGCGATCGTGGTGTCCATGGCCGCAGGTATCTCCCTGGCGGCCATGGAAGAGGTGGTCTCCGCCGGCACGCCGCTGGTGCGCGTGATGCCCAATACGCCCATGTTCGTGGGCAAGGGGGTCTCTGCCATGGCGGCGGGGCGTTTCGCCGGTGATGCCGAGATGGACACCGTCGCCGAGCTCTTGTCCGCCGTGGGCGAGGTGGTGCGGGTGCGCGAGTCGGATATCGACGTCGTCACGGCGATGTCCGGATCCTCGCCGGCCTATGTGTTCCTCATGGCCGAGGCCATGACCGACGCCGGGGTGCAGCTGGGCCTGAAGCGGGAGCTTGCGGAGCAGCTGGCGGTGAACGCCATCGACGGCGCAGCCGCCATGCTCAAGGAAGGCAGCAAATCTCCTGTGGAGCTGCGTGCCTCCGTCTCCTCCCCAGCCGGTACCACGGCTGCTGCCATTCGTTCCCTCGAGGAATCCGGATTCCGGGGCGCGTTTTATCGGGCCATGGAAGCCTGCGCGAAGCGTTCCGCAGAGCTGTCCTGAACCGGCACGCCGCAAACCCTTAAGTAGCACTTCACCCCGCCGATGGGTGGGGTGCTTCTTTTTTGCGGGGCCGGCCGCCGCCGCGCTGATACTGGCGTCGATCAATGGTGGGAGAGGTCCCGCGAGCCGCCGCTGAGACCGGAACACGGGGTTTCAACTGGGCAAATGGGAAATCCGGTGGGCAGGGTGTGGGGCTTGGCAACTCACGTGCATGTAGTTTCCCACCTGACTCATGTGGCAGCTGAGATAAACTCCATCCCACCAGCTCGCATTCGTAACAACATTAACGCTAAGCTGTTCTCGAACACGATCGTGTCTCCATCTGCAGGAGGGGAAGCCTGCAGCGCGTTCGCGTTATGAAGGGTTTAACACTATGGCACACGAGGACAATGGCACCTTCTTGACCGTCGCAGAAGTCGCTGACATCATGCGCGTATCCAAGATGACGGTGTATCGACTTATTCACTCCAGCGAGCTGCCCGCCGTGCGGGTGGGGCGCTCCTTCCGAGTTCATGAGAAGGCCGTGAATGAGTACCTCGAGGCGTCGTTCTACGACGCCGGCTAAAACATGCTCCCGCGCCGCAGTCGATAGGCTGGGGCGCACATGTGCGGGCTGGTTATCGCGCTAGGGTGCTCTGCAGGGTGTAGCGAGGGGGAATTTTATCCTCGCTCACCCTCTAGGTATGATTGCTAGCATTCGTGTGGCATCACACCTGCTCCCACTACGGGGGTGGCGGCACTCTCTTGCCGGGCGGTGCGTCCGACGATGTCCGTCCGCCTCGGCAGCGGCCTGCTGCTGCACGGCCGTCGCAGATGCGCACACTATGTATATATACGCACAACGATCTTAAGTAAGTGAGGATGCCCTATGGGTTCTGTTATCAAGAAGCGCCGCAAGCGCATGTCCAAGAAGAAGCACCGCAAGATGCTGCGCCGTACCCGCGTTCAGCGTCGTAAGCTCGGCAAGTAAGCCGCATGCGCGCGGCCCTTTATATCACTCTAGGGCCTGCTCACACACCGCCGCAGTAGAGATAATCTACAGCTCGGCGGTGTGTTTTTTATGCTCTGGGCGAGGCCTAGCTCTTTTTCTTGGACTTGCCCAAGTAGCGCCAGGCGCCGGTAGAGAACGCGGCGGTGATGATGGCGGGCAGGCCAAATTTGCGCACGGCCTTGCGCACATTGCGATAGTCGCGCACCTCCCAGCCGCGCTGCAGCGCAGTCTTGCGGAGCTTGGCGTCGGGATTGACGGCCACCGCAGTGCCCACCATGGATAGCATGGGCAGGTCATTAATGGAATCGGAATAGGCCGTGCAGCGCTGCAGGTCGAGCTGTTCCACGGCGGCAAGCGCGGCCACCGCATGCCGCTTGCCGGAGCCGTGCAAGATATCGCCCACCAGGCGGCCGGTGAACTTGCCGTCCTTGACCTCGGCCACGGTGCCCAAGGCGCCCGTGAAGCCGAATTGGCGGGCCAAGATCTGCGCTAGCTGCACCGGGGTGGCGGAGACCAGCCACACCTGCTGGCCGGCATTGAGGTGCATCTCGGCGAGCTCCTTGGTGCCGGGCCAGATCTTCTCCGACATGTGGGTTTCCACGATGTCCTCGCAGAGTTCCACGAGCTCATTAACATCGCGGCCCTTAATAAACTCCAGCGCCTGCTGGCGGCCCTCGGCCACATCATTGGCGTTCTCGGAGCCGCTGAGGCGGAACTTCAGCTGCTTATAGGCCACCGGTGCGATCTCGGAGAATTTAAAATACTTCTTCTTCGCCAGCCCCATGGCGAGCACGATGATCGAGGCGCCCTGGATCAGAGTGTTGTCCACATCGAAAAAGGCGGCCGCCGTATGGTCCTGCGGGATCTCCGGATCGGGAGTTGTGACCGACCGGGCGGACGCTGCCTCGAAGGCGCCGGAGACGCTGGTCATGCCGGAGTCAAAGTCAGCGGGGTCGAGGCCAAAGACCTCGGCCACCGCGGCCTCGCCGGCGGCACGCTGAGACTGCTCATCAATCGGCGGGAGAGCGCGATCTTCAAAGAAGTGGCGCAGGTTCCCGCGCGAGGTGGACCACGCCGCCAGAAATTCCGAGGGCGAGCTAGGCCCATCGAAGGGACCAAGGGGAACGTTATTGGAGTTCACGGCGATTGTTCAGAGGCTTTCCGGGTAGGGGCTAGAGCTGAGAGGCACGCCCGAAAGTGGGACCCTTGCCATCGTATAAGGTTAGGGCGCAGCTCGCCGTCTTAATAATCACTCCCAGGATGGAGGCACCGATTCTCTATGCCCACCCACAGCGTTGAACTTATGGTCCGTGCCGGTTGTGGATCCTGTGTGCGCGTCGCCAAGCAAATCGAGCCCATTGTGCGCGCCGCCGGAGCGACATGGCAGGTGCGAGATGTGGATGAGGACCCCGAGCTCGCCATGGAGTTTGGCGACCGTGTGCCGGTGGTTGTGGTGGACGATGAGGAGTTTGCGTGCTGGGAAGTAGACAACTCCGAGTTAGCCAACACTTTGTTGGCTTGAAGGTGAAAGCAGACTAGCGTTCTTATCAGCCTTTAATGTGACTGATGAGGAAGCGGTGAGCTATTTCAATGAGCGTGCTAATTGTGGGTATGTCCCACCGGTCGGCACCTGTGTCGTTGCTTGAACAGCTCAGCATGGACGATGACGCAGCGATTCGCGTTGCGTCGACTCTGATTACCCGTCCCTCGCTCACCGAGGCCCTCATTGTCTCTACCTGCAACCGGGTAGAGGTGTACTGTGTCACCTCCTCCTTCCACGCCGGCGTCCACGAAGTGGTGGATGTCCTGCATGAATACAGCGGGGTAGACATCGATACGCTGCGCGCCAAGCTCTATGTGCGCTATGCCGACGCCGCCGCCGAGCACATGCTCATGGTCACCGCCGGACTGGATTCCATGGTGGTGGGGGAGCAGCAGATCATCGGCCAGGTGCGTCACGCCTACCAGCTCGCCTCGAAGTCGGCCACTGCCGGCCCGGCGCTGCACTCTCTGACCCAGACAGCCCTGCACACCGGCAAGCGAGTCCACACCGAGACCGCCATTGATGAGGCGGGGGCATCCATGGTCTCCTTCGCCCTGCAGCAGGCGGTGGCCGAGATGGGCCGTGAGGAGGAGGAACTCCCCCTGAAGGGGGTTAGCGTTCTCGTGCTCGGCGCGGGGGCAATGGCCTCCCTGGCCTCCACTCATGTGGGCCGTATGGGGGTAGAGCGCCTCATCGTGTGCAACCGCACCTACGAGCGGGCCCAGAATCTGGTGGCCCACGCTCTCGAGGCAGGGGTGAACGCCCAGGCGATCCAGTACGAGGATCGCACCTCGGTGCTCAACGAGGTGTCCATGGTGGTCTCCGCCACCGGCGCCGATGGCTTCACCATCAACGCCAGCGACATCCCCGCCGATCATCCGGGCCTAGTGGCCGTGGATCTCTCCCTGCCGCGCGATCTGGACGATGCGATCGAGGAGCGCACTGGCTGCCACCTGATCAATATCGAGAAGCTGCACCACCACGCCGATGGCGAGACCTCGCAGGTGCACGCCGAGTCGCTGCGCATTGTGCGCGATGCCCTCGAGCAGTTCACCTCCCAGCAGCGCGTGCGCGAGGTAGCACCCGCGGTCTCGGCGCTGCGTAAGCACGCCGCCGAGCTGGTGGAGGCCGAGATGGGGCAGCTCATGCGGCGCACCCCGGGCATGGAGGATGCTGACCGTAATGAGGTCAATCGCACCGTGCGACGCATCGTCGATAAGCTGCTGCATCAGCCCACCGTGCGGGTGAAGCAGCTGGCAGCCCGCTCGGGCACCGTCACCTATGAAACCGTGATTCAGGAGCTCTTCGGGCTGCAGGATCCGGTGCCGGGGCGCTCCATTGCTGTGGCGATGGACGAGCTGCCCGGAAATATGGGGCATATGCCGGTGCGGGCCGAGTCCGTAGCGGAGACCTACCCCTCCTCGCTGAGCGTCAGCGAGTAGTCTTAATGGGCATGTTTCGGATTGGTACTCGCGGATCTCAACTTGCCACTACACAAACCGGCCATGTGCGCGATGCACTGGCCGAGCTCGGCCACGATGCCGAATTAACGATTATCACCACCCCGGGTGATAAGAACATGTCCCCGGTGGAGCGCATCGGCGTCGGCGTGTTCACCCAGGCGCTGCGCGAGGCCATGGCCCGCGGCGAATGCGATCTGGCGGTGCACTCCTTCAAGGACCTGCCCACCGCCCCCGATGATCGTTTCGTGCTCGTCACCCCAGCCCGTGAGGATCGCCGTGAGGCCCTCATCGCCCGCGATGGGCTCACCCTCGATGAACTCCCCGAGCACGCCACCGTGGGCACCTCCGCGCCGCGTCGTATCGCCCAGCTGCGGGCGCTGCGCCCCGATCTGGATATCCGCCCCCTGCGCGGCAATATCGACACCCGCATGGGCAAGGTGCTGCATGGGGAACTCGACGCCGTGGTGCTGGCGGCAGCGGGACTCACTCGCGTCGGGCAGCTCGATCGCGCCACGGAGCTTTTCGACGCCACCCGCCTGATGCCCGCCCCTGCCCAAGGCGCCCTCGCTATCGAATGCCGAGCCGAGGACACCCACGCCGTGGAGGCGATTCGGGCCCTGGCGGATACCTCGACCGAGCTCTGCGCCGCCGCCGAGCGTGCCGTATTGGCCACCCTGGAAGCCGGCTGTACCGCGCCGGTGGCCGCCCATGCTGAGTTCAGCGAGGGGCAGTTGAGCCTCACCGCCGGTGCTTTTGCGCTCGACGGCAGCGCCCAGCTGGTGCACAGCGCCAGCGGCGCGGTCGAGAACAAGGAACAGGCCCGCGCGCTGGGCGCTGCGGTGGCCCGCGAGTTGCTCTCGCAAGGCGCCTCCGCACTGGTGGCCGTCTCCTAAACTCACGCGCTTTATCGTTTTTGTGCGCGTCCTAGCGGCGCCCCGGATAGCACGCTATTGCTCTCCGCGGGCGCCGCTTCTGTCTCTTCCTAACCTGTGTGAGCTGGGAAAATAAAAAAGTTGAGCGAATCGGGAACAACTTTGCGGGAAGTGCCGTTGTATGAGGTGAAAAGTTGAGTTAGCTTCACTCAAGAAGGTTGGCGATTATGACGAGAGTTTGTTAGCGTGGTCGCAGACGTTGAGTGAGCATTACTCAACTCGATGAATTCAAACGAGTCCCGTCCGAGTGGGCGGGCACAAACGTACAAACGTACACAGGAGGACAACACAACTATGGGACGTGCAGTAGGCATTGACTTGGGTACCACCAACTCGGTCGTATCCGTGCTTGAGGGTGGCGAGGCAACCGTTATCGCTAACTCCGAAGGCTCCCGGACCACCCCTTCGGTGGTCGCATTCGCAAAGAACGGCGAGGTTCTGGTCGGTCAGTCCGCGAAGAACCAGGCCGTCACCAACGTCGATCGCACCGTGCGCTCCGTCAAGCGCCACATGGGCAGCGACTGGACCGTTGAGGTCGACGATAAGAAGTACACCCCGCAGGAGATCTCCGCTCGCACGCTGATGAAGCTCAAGCGCGATGCTGAGTCTTACCTGGGCGATGATGTCACCGACGCCGTGATCACCGTTCCCGCTTACTTCGAGGACGCACAGCGCCAGGCCACCAAGGAGGCCGGTCAGATCGCAGGCCTGAACGTGCTGCGTATCGTGAACGAGCCCACCGCCGCCGCTCTGGCCTATGGCCTGGAGAAGGGCGACAAGGAGCAGACCATTCTGGTCTTCGACCTTGGTGGCGGCACCTTCGACGTCTCCCTGCTGGAGATCGGCGATGGCGTGGTCGAGGTTATGGCCACCGCTGGCGACAACGAGCTGGGCGGCGATGACTGGGATCAGCGCATCGTGGACTGGTTGGCTGAGAAGTTCAAGAGCTCCCACGGTATCGACCTGACCAAGGACAAGATGGCTCTGCAGCGTCTGCGTGAGGCTGCCGAGAAGGCCAAGATTGAGCTGTCTTCCTCGCAGCAGGCATCCATCAACCTGCCCTACATCACCGTGGACTCCGAGAAGAACCCGCTCTTCCTGGACGAGACCCTCACCCGCACCGAGTTCCAGCGCATCACCCAAGATCTGCTGGACCGCACCAAGGCTCCCTTCAACCAGGTAGTCAAGGACGCAGAGATCTCCGTTTCCGAGATCGACCACGTGGTGCTCGTCGGTGGCTCCACCCGTATGCCGGCCGTCTCCGAGATGGTCAAGGAGCTCTCCGGTAAGGAGCCGAACAAGGGCGTGAACCCGGACGAGGTTGTGGCCATGGGTGCTGCTCTGCAGGCCGGTGTGCTGCGCGGCGAGGTCAAGGACGTGCTGCTGCTCGACGTCACCCCGCTCTCCCTCGGTATTGAGACCAAGGGTGGCGTGATGACCAAGCTCATCGAGCGCAACACCACCATTCCGACCAAGAAGTCCGAGACCTTCACCACCGCAGAGGACAACCAGCCCTCCGTGCAGATCCAGGTATTCCAGGGTGAGCGCGAGATGGCCTCCGCCAATAAGCTGCTCGGCTCCTTCGAGCTCGGTGGCATTGCCCCGGCGCCGCGTGGCGTGCCGCAGATCGAGGTCACCTTCGACATCGACGCCAATGGCATCGTGCACGTGACCGCGAAGGACAAGGGCACCGGCAAGGAAAACACCATCAAGATCCAGGACGGCTCCAGCCTGTCTCAGGAAGACATCGACCGCATGGTCAAGGATGCTGAGACCCACGCCGAAGAGGACAAGAAGCGCCGCGAGGAGCAGGAGGTGCGCAACTCTGCAGAGTCCATGGCGTACCAGACCCGCAAGTTCCTCGAGGAGAACTCCGAGAAGGTCTCCGAGGACATCAAGAAGAAGGTCGAAGACGCCGCCAATGGTGTGGACGAGGCCCTGAAGGGCGATGACCTCGATGCCATCAAGGACGCCGTGGACACCCTGTCCAAGGAGTCCCAGGAGATGGGCAAGGCCCTCTACGAGGCCGAGGCCGCCCAGGGCGCTACCCAGGCTGAGGGCGCCGACCAGGCCGCTGATGACAATGTTGTCGACGCTGAGGTTGTCGACGAGGAGGATGAGAAGAAGTGACCCACCCAGGCGAGATGCCCGATAACCCGGGCGATCCCGACGCCACGGATGAGGCCAACTACTCTCCGAACGAGGCCGAAGCCGCCGCTGCGGAAGCGGCGGCCGACGCCGAGGCCAGTGCAACAGGCGGCGAGCAGGTAGTCGATCCCCTCGACGAAGAGATCAACGAACTGCTCGACGAAGAGGCCGCGCTCGCCGACGCCGAAGCCACCGAGGCTGAGGAAGAGGCAGCGGCCGAGGCTGAGGCCGAGGATCCGGCTGCGGCACAGATCGCGGAGCTCACCGAGGATCTCAAGCGCGTGTCTGCCGAGTACGCCAACTATCGTCGGCGCACCGAGCGGGAACGCGAGGGCGTGATCTCCGCCGCCACGGTGAAGGTGCTCAAGGAATTGCTACCTATCCTCGATGACATCGACATGGCTGAACAGCATGGCGATCTCGAGCAGGGGCCCTTGAAGCCCTTCGCGGAGAAGCTCCGCAGCACCGTGAGCGGTGTGGGGCTCAAGCGCTTCGGCGAGACCGGCGACGAGTTCAACCCGGAGATCCACGAGGCCATCCAAGATGCCTCGACCGGAGAAGACAAGGCCCTCGGCACCGTGGTGCGACCCGGCTACCAGTACAAGGACACAGTCGTGCGCGCCGCTATGGTGATCATCGACGACCCAGTAGAGGATCAAGAATAAAAAGCCCACGATATCGTGTAGCGGAAGGAGGGGACTGTACGTCTCATGGCACAGCGTGAATGGGCAGAAAAAGACTATTACGCGGACCTCGGGGTCTCCTCGTCCGCTTCCCAGGCCGACATCAAGCGCGCCTATCGGAAACTGGCACGAGACAACCACCCCGACACCCACCCAGGTGACACCCAGGCGGAAACCCGCTTCAAGAAAGTCGCCGAGGCCTATGACGTCATCGGCGATGAGCAGAAGCGCAAAGAATATGACGAGATGAAGGCCATGCTCTCCTCGGGCATGGGCGGATTCGGTCGCGGTTTCGGCCAGAGGGGAGGCGCCGGATTTCCCGGCGGGTTTCGCTCGACGTCGACGGAGGACTTCGACATCTCGGACCTCTTCGGCCAAACGGGCGGAGGACCCAGTGGAGGCTTTTCTAGTGAAGGCGGTCTGGGGGATATCTTCGGTGGCATTTTCAACCGCGGCGGTGGTGCTCGCCACGCAACTCGGCCGACGCGGGGATCGGACGTAGAAACCCAGATCACTCTGGATTTCCGCGAGGCCACCAAGGGCACCACTATCCCGCTCCGGCTCACCGGCGATGCCCCCTGCAATAAGTGTCACGGCTCCGGCTCCGCCTCGGCGAAGCCCGCCACCTGCGGGGTGTGCAATGGCACCGGCTATGAGTCGGAGAGCAAGGGCACCTTCGGGTTCTCTAAGCCCTGCAGTAACTGCAATGGCTCCGGCACCAAGATCACCGATCCCTGTTCGGCCTGCAGCGGTACCGGCACCGTCAACCGCACCCGCTCGATCACCGTGAAGGTGCCAGCGGGCGTGATCGACGGCCAGCGGGTACGCCTCGCCGGCCAGGGCGAGGCCGGGCCGAATGGATTGCCCTCGGGCGATCTCTTCGTCACCGTCCACGTCCGCCCGGATCCGGTATTCACCCGCTCCGGCGACGATCTCGAGCTGACCGTACCCATCTCCTTCGCGGAGGCGGTCTTGGACAGCACGGTGACAGTGCCCACCCTCGACGGCCCCGTCACGGTGCGTTTGCGGGAAAACACCCCCAATGGCCGCACCCTGCGGGTGCGCGGCAGGGGAGTGCCGAAGCGTGACGGCACCAAGGGCGATCTGCTGGTCACTGTCGAGGTGGTGGTCCCAGATCATCTCGATGCCGGCGCTACCTCGGCGCTACGCAGCTACGCCCAGGCCGAGAAAGACTCCGGTTTCGACCCGCGGAAGGACTGGGCCGGACAGGACTAAACCCGTTAGGC
Source organism: Corynebacterium sp. TAE3-ERU30 (assembly GCF_019209925.1). Lineage (NCBI taxonomy): Bacteria > Bacillati > Actinomycetota > Actinomycetes > Mycobacteriales > Corynebacteriaceae > Corynebacterium > Corynebacterium sp. TAE3-ERU30. The sequence goes on from NZ_JAHUTO010000004.1 coordinate 181,022, forward strand.
CCACCTGGATAACGCTGGGTGGGCCTCTACCCCAGGGGCGCCATCGCAGACGTGCGGCGGCGTGCCAACGACCACCGGATGTGAGTGAGGAGGTGTCTACCTAGCGTCATGACTCAACAGAATGACCACTCTGAGCACACGGAAGTCTATGTGATCTCCGTGGCAGCGGAACTGGCGGGCATGCACGCCCAGACGCTTCGCACGTACGACCGCATCGGGTTGGTGACGCCGCAACGCACCCGCGGCGGTGGGCGACGCTATTCGCCCAGCGACGTGGAATTGCTCCGAAAGATTCAGAAGCTCAGCCAAGAAGACGGCGTGAATCTCGCCGGAATCAAGGCGATCATCGAGCTCAGTCAGGAAAACGATCGCCTGCGCCAAGCAAATGAAGAGCTCAGCGAGGATCTCACGGCGCTCGAGCGCGAGGTGCACGAATTGCGCCGCAGTGCCGGGCGCAAGCGCGGCGAGATCGTGCACGTGCCCCGCTCCACTGCGGTGGTGGCATGGGAGCCGCGCCGCTCCCGCAGCCGCCCCCAGCACTAAGAATCTCCAGCCACCCACGACGCCCCGACCGGGCTCGTGGGTGGTGGTGTATCTACGGCCATAGCGCCGGTGATGCGTCGGCATATGCGGTGCGCAGCGGGAATGCGAGTGTGCTAGTGAAAAATGTTATCGGCAATGATTGAAAATCTGGGTACAATGGGGGGTTGCACAATGACCCCTCTATAACCCTGAAGGAGTGGCACGTTTATGACAGCCACCGTTACTGGAATCATCGCCCGTGAAAAGGGCGCACCCGTAGAAAAAGCGCAGATAATTATCCCCGATCCTGGCCCCACCGATGTGGTGGTGGATATCAAGGCCTGCGGGGTGTGCCACACCGATCTGGCCTATCGCGATGGCGATATCGAGGACGCCTACCCCTTCTTGCTCGGCCACGAGGCGGCCGGCGTGGTCTCCCAGGTGGGCGAGGATGTCACCTTCGTTGCCGAGGGCGACTTCGTGGTGCTCAACTGGCGTGCCGTGTGTGGCGAGTGCCGCGCCTGTAAGCGCGGCGAGCCCAAGTACTGCTTTAGCACCCACAATGCCTCGCAGCCTATGACTCTCGAGGACGGCACCGCGCTCAGCCCCGCACTGGGCATCGGCGCCTTCGCGGAGAAAACCCTGGTGCACGAAAAGCAGTGCACCAAGGTGAATCCGGCGGAGGATCCGGCTGCGGCTGGGTTGCTCGGCTGCGGCGTGATGGCTGGACTGGGCGCGGCGGTCAATACCGCCGATATCGCCCGCGGCGAGTCCGTGGCCGTGTTTGGCTGCGGCGGCGTCGGCATGGCGGCCATCGCCGGGGCGGTGGTGAACCAGGCCCGCACCGTGATCGCCGTGGATGTGGACCAGCGCAAGCTGGATACCGCCACCGACTTCGGTGCCACCCACACCATCAACTCCTCCGAACTATCGGAGGAGCAGGTGATCGAGCGCGTCCGCGAGATCACCGATGGCTTCGGCGCAGATGTGACCATCGACGCCGTGGGGATTATGCCCACCTGGCGCCAAGCCTTCTATTCCCGCGATCATGCAGGCCGCATGGTGATGGTGGGTGTGCCGAACCTGAGCGATCATATCGACATCCCGGCCATCGACTTCTACTCCCGCGGCGGCAGCCTGAAGCCGGCCTGGTACGGCGATTGCCTGCCGGAGCGCGACTTCCCCGCCTTCGTGGACCTGCACCTCCAGGGGCGTTTCCCGCTGGACAAGTTCGTCTCCGAGCGCATCGAGCTGGGAGCGGTGGAAGAGGCCTTCGCCACCATGAAGGCCGGAGACGTCCTGCGTAGCGTGGTGGTGATCTAAGTATGTTCCGAGTTGATCATGTAGAAACCAGTGGCACCTTCGCCCTCGACGGGGGCGAATGGGATGTGGACAACAATATTTGGATCGTCGGAGACGACTCCGAGGTCTACATCATCGATGCTGCCCACCAGGCCCAGCCGATTATCGACGCCGTCGCCGGCCGTCGTGTCCGTGGCATCCTGTGTACCCACGCCCACAATGACCACATCACCGTGGCCCCAGAGCTGTCCACCCGCCTTGATGCACCGATCTATGTGCACCCCGGTGATGAGATGCTGTGGCAGCAGACTCACCCCGATATCGCCCACGAGGCGCTGCGCGAGGACATGCTTTTCGACGTCGGCGGCGCGGAGATGAGCGTGCTGAACACCCCCGGCCACTCGCCGGGATCGTGCTGCTTCTACGTGCCGGAGGCCGCAGAGCTCTTCAGTGGCGACACCCTCTTCCAGGGCGGGCCGGGCGCCACTGGCCGGAGCTATAGCAGCTTCGACACCATCATTCACTCGCTGCGCACCTCCGTGCTGGAGCTGCCTGCCGAGACGATCGTGCGCACCGGGCACGGCGATCACACCACCATTGGTAGCGAGGCGCCCCACTTGGAGGAGTGGATTAAGCGCGGCTACTAGGGCTGATATGGCTGCAGACAGCGCGCGGACGGTTCCAGTGACATGCTGGCACCGTCCGCGCAGGTGTGTCGTGGGTCATATGCACCATGGTGGGAATGTGCGTAGGCTGTGTGACACATCACTACCCGCCGGGTAGAGGTGGTGCAGAAAGTCCCCACACACTGCGGTGCCATGGATATGGTCCGACGAGAGATACGGAGAACACAGCATGACTGTCTACGCACATCCCAATTCCGAGGGCTCGGTTATGTCCTTCCGCGAGCGCTATGACAACTTCATCAATGGCGAGTGGACCCCACCAGCCAGCGGCGAGTACCTAGACAACATCACGCCGGTCACCGGCGAGGTGTTCTGTCAGTTCGCTCGCGGTAAAGAAGAAGACATCAATCTGGCCCTCGACGCGGCGCACGCCGCCAAGGAGGAGTGGGGCCACACCGCCCCGGCAGAGCGCGCGATGGTGCTGAACAAGATCGCCGAGCGCATCGAAGAAAATTTGGAAAAGCTCGCAGTAGCCGAGACCTGGGAGAATGGTAAGCCGGTGCGCGAGGCCCTGGCCGCCGACATCCCGCTGGCTGCCGACCACTTCCGCTACTTTGCTGGTGTCACCCGCACCCTGGAAGGCCATACCTCCCAGATCGATCGCAATACCGTGGCCTATCACTTCAAGGAGCCACTCGGTGTGGTCGGGCAGATCATTCCGTGGAACTTCCCCATCCTCATGGCTGCGTGGAAGCTCGCCCCGGCCCTGGCCGCCGGCAACTGCGTGGTGCTCAAGCCCGCAGAGCAGACCCCGGTATCGGTGCTCTATCTCATGGAACTCATCGCCGATCTGCTGCCCAAGGGCGTGGTGAACATCGTCAATGGCCTCGGCAAAGAGGCCGGCGCGGCGCTGACCTCCTCCCGTCGTATCGCCAAGGTGGCCTTCACTGGTTCCACCGAGGTGGGCAAGATGATCAACAAGGCAGTGGCCGATCAGGTGATTCCCGTGACCTTGGAGCTGGGCGGCAAGTCGCCCTCGGTGTTCTTCAGCGACATCATGAGCAAGGACGATGACTTCCTGGACAAGTGCGTCGAGGGTGTGGTCATGTTCGCCCTGAACTCTGGCGAGGTGTGCACCTGCCCCTCGCGCGCCCTCATCCAAGAGGACATCGCCGATGAGTTCATCGCCCGTGTGGTGGAGCGCACCAAGAAGATCAAGGTGGGCAACCCCCTCGACTCCGAGGTGATGCTGGGCGCCCAGGCCTCGCAGGAGCAGCTGGACAAGATTTCCGGCTACCTCACCTCCGGCCCGGCCGAGGGTGCCGAGGTGCTCACCGGCGGCAACGTGGCCAAGCTCGAGGGCAGCCTTGATGGCGGCTTCTATGTGGAGCCCACCATCATGCGGGGCGAAAACTCGATGCAGATCTTCCGCGAGGAGGTCTTCGGCCCCGTGCTGGTGGTCACCACCTTCAAGGACTTTGATGAGGCCATCGAGATCGCCAATGACACCAACTACGGCCTCGGCGCCGGTGTGTGGACCCGCGATCAAAACACCGCCTACCGCGCCTCCCGCGCCATTCACGCCGGCCGCGTGTGGGTGAACCACTATCACAGCTACCCGGCCGGTGCTGCCTTCGGTGGTTTCAAGGAGTCCGGTATTGGCCGCGAGAACCACGCCATGATGCTCGATCACTACACCGAGACCAAGTGCGTGCTCACCTCCTATGACCCCAAGCCCACCGGGCTGTTCTAAACACACACCCGAGTGAGGATTCCGGCGCCGTGGCCCCAGTACTGCTGGGAGCGCGGCGCCGGTGGCGTTTAGCGGTGGGCGAGCCTGCCCAGGCGGGCAAGGAGCTCGGGATCATCCCAGTAGCTGGTGTGCGTGTGCCCACCGCGCCACACCTCCGCGCCGAAGCGGGAGGAACTGGGATCCGGGCCGTGCACCCCGAAGTGAGGGTCGGGGGCGAGAGTGATGACGTCCGCGCTGCCGGTCAGGGCCACCACATCGGTGTCCTCGTTATCAAAGACCAGCTCCTCGCGGTGGCGCGCGCCCACCCCAGGCGAGCCGAGCAGCACCAAGGCATCGGTGGCCAGCCCCTCCTCGCGGGCGGCCATGCCGGCCACGGTGGAGCCATAGGAATGGCCGAGGGTCAGCAGCCGCGGCTCTGCCACGTGCTCCTCGCCGGGGCCGTCGCCTGCGGCGATGGCGCGGCGGCGATCGCGGAGCGACTGCTGGAATGTGCGCAATTCCTCGCTGCCGCGCTGGGCACTGTCACGGGAGAGCGCTTGGCCGAGGTTGCTGGGGGCGCTATAGCCCATCCACATCACCGCGGCGCCGCCGGTGGCGCTGGCGATCGAGCGAGTGCGCTCAAGATAGGTGCCCCAGCCGGAGATATCGGAGGAACCCACCCCGGCGACCACGGTGGTGATCGACTCGGCCGCATCAATATCGCCCACCGCCACCACGAGTCGTCCATCCGAGGCCTCCAGCACGGTGACATCGGGGTTCTCCGCCAGCAGCGGCTGGATCTCCTGTGGCGCCTGGGCGCGCTGCAGCACATCGATATCGCGGGCGGGAAGCTCGGCATAGTCCGCCAATCGTGAGGTCGGGGGCGGTAGTTCCGCGCCGCAGACACGGGCGATCTCGGCGCCACAGAGCGCGTCGAGCCCGCGGCCGGTGGCGAGGAGAAACATCCGCATCCGCTGGTGTATCTGCAGCACCGGCGCCCCGGCGGCTGCGGCGATCGGCGCGGTGGCGCGCAGCCCCTCCCAGAGGGTTTCAAGCTGCCGTTGGAAGGGGAGTGCGGCCTCTAGCACCGAGGCAATCTGCTGCATCTGCGCGGCCGAGCGCGCCGCGGGGACCTGCACCTGCTCCTCATGCTGGGCGGCAGCATCGAAGGCGGCACCGCGTATACCTTCGCTCACGGCCTGCTGCCAGCGGCGAATATTGCTGTCGATCTGTCGCGATACCTCCACCGCGAGGGCCACATAGCGTTCGGCGATCTCCGCCATCTCCCCGGAGTCCAGGGGAAGCTGCTGGGCGGGAGTGATCAGGCGTGTCATCGCAGCGCTCCTCCGATCCGCTGGGCGAGGTTGTTTGCGAGATGCTCATTGCAGCTGAGACAGCGGTGGACGAACTCCTCGACGCTGCGAGTGTGCTGGGTGAGGGCGGCGTCGACAAGCGACAGCCGGTGGGTGAGACGGCCACTGGCGGCACGCAGGGCGAGGCTGGTGAAGGCCGGCATGGCTGGCTCGGGTGGGCGCACGCTCACCGTGGCGGCGCGAAAGAGTGGGGAGACACTGTGGGGGCTAAAGCTGAGTTCATTCATGGCGCTCACTATGCGCCAGTCGCAGCGCCTGGGCGAGGGCGCGGCGCTGCGGCGTGTGGATAACCCAGGGTTATGCACATACGCTGGTGTTATGAAAGCAGCAGTAGTGCAAATTCTGAGTAGCGATGATAAAGAGGCCAATCTCGAGCAGGTGCTTGGCAAGGCCCGGGAGGCGGCCGCCCAAGGTGCGGAGCTGATCGTGTTCCCCGAGGCCAGCTCGCAGGCCTTTGGTACAGGTCGGCTGGATCAGCAGGCGGAGCCGCTCGATGGCCCCTTCGCCACCGCCGTCGCCGAGCTAGCCACCGAGCTCGACGTGGTGATCGTGGTGGGCATGTTCTGCACCGCCGACACCATTGAGCGCGAGGGGAAAGAGGTCCATCGCGTCGATAATGTGGCGCTGGTGACAGGGCGCGGGCTGCACGCCGGCTATACCAAGATTCACTGCTATGACGCCTTCGGATTCCGCGAGTCAGACACCGTGCGCGCCGGGCATGAGCTGCTGGTGGTGGATGTGCCGGGCAGTAACGGCGAGTCGTGGAGGCTGGGCTGCGCCATCTGCTTCGATGTGCGTTTCCCCGAGCAGTTTAAAGATCTCGCGCGGCAGAAGGGGGCCGAGGTGATCGCGGTGCCCACCTCCTGGCAGGACGGCGAGGGCAAGCGGGAACAGTGGTGCGCCCTCACCACCGCCCGTGCCCTGGATTCCACCTGCTATATTCTGGCCGCAGCCCAGGCGCGCCCCGGCGGGGCAGCGAAAGCCGGGGAGGACGATGGTCCCACCGGCATTGGGCATTCCCGCGTGGTGGGCCCGGCGGGGCAGGTGCTCGCCGAGGCCGGCTATGAGCCGGAGATCCTCTACGTGGAGCTCGACCGCGAGCAGCTGGATGCGGCGCGACGCTCTATTCCCGTGCTGCTCAACGAGGCCGAATACAGCTAGCGCCGCGTTGCAGCGAACGCCGCCTGCTCTCTGCGCTACCCGAGCGGGATGGTGTGAATCCGCGCCGGATCGACTCCGGTGTCGAGCAGCCGCGTCCGCGCCGGCAGGATGAAGTCGCCGCCGCCGTGGATGAAGATGTCGTGGTTGCGCCACGCGCGCAGCGCCGAGTGCGACCCGGCGTGCACGGGCGGGGTGGTGCGCATGGCCACCTCGGTGGGGGAGCCGATATTGAGGTTCAGCCCCGTCGGTAGCTGGGAGTAGGTGGTGTCGTGGGCCCAGTAGGGGTTGTCGGGGGAGTCCACGCAGGGATATACCCGCAGCCAGGGATGGCTGGCGGAGAGCTGCATGAGCGTGGAGAGATCATAGAGCTCGGCGGGGAACTCGGCGCCATAGAACAGCGTCACATTGGGTGGGGTGTGCACGGCGGTGGCGGCGGTGCTATCGCCTGCGCTGAGCACGGAGTGGGCGTGCACCCGCATTTGCTGCTCGGCGAGATCGAAGATCATCGAGCGCAGCAGTGCGAGGCCATGAGTGTGGGCGAGCATGAGCACGTCACGGTCGCCGGGGATGGCGAGGGTGCCGAGGGGGTTGCCGATCCACCACACATCGCCGGGTCGGGCGAGACCGAACATGGGCGAGCAGCGTCCTCGCTGGTTGATGCGCACGTGGAACTCGATGAAGCCTTGGGGGTTGCTGGGGTTGGCAGGCGAGAGGAAGCGCCATTCGCCGGGGATGAGGTTGGCATTGCAGGGCACAAACTGCCCCGCCCGGTAGGGGATGGGCCGGTCGGTGACCACGCGCACCACGCTGACGCGCTTGGTGCGGCGCTCCACTTCCACCACTTCCGCCCGATACAGTGCGGGGATGCCGCGATGTTCCTCGGCGATCATGGCCGAGGCCATGATGTCGCAGGCCTTGCTCACCGCTTCTTGGGCGCCGAGCACGTGGCCGACGGACATATCGGCGCAGTTGTCGAGGATGCCGCGGTTGATGATGCGGCCGAACTCGGGCAGGACGTGCACCGGCACCCGGAATTTACGGTGATCGCGCCCCAGCTGGGCGATGATGCGCTGCATGCGTGGGGTGAGCTCGCCGCTGGCGGGGGTGTTGCGCAGTAGTTTCTCGAGCACGGGTACGAGAAAGTAGTGGCGTTGTTGCGGCGTGGCGGAGAAGAGGATGGCGAGATCGGGGAGAGCGGCTATGAGTCGCTCATAGGTGGTGGTTCGAAACGCCTCTGCACGGGAGACAAGGCGCTCTGCGATATCACTCAGATCCTCTGTGGCCATGGCCCTATTCTGCACCATTTCGCAGTGAGCTGGGAACTGAAGCCAGAGTTGAGGGTGGGTTGCTCAACTTTTTTTGAAAATATTTCTGCTTGAGTGGAACAGACTCAAGTTTTGGTGCGTTATAGAGAGTGAATCCCCCACGAGGCGATGGCGCACGGCGCTTATCGACGCCACCTACGGCGCTCCCGCCGCGTGGGCAAGATATAACGACACTGATTAATGAGAGGAAAGAACGACCATGGCAGGGTTTAACCCCACAACAAAGACCTCTGAGGCGCTACAGGAAGCCCTGAAGCTCGCCAGCGCCGAGGGGAATCCCGATATCCGTCCCGCCCACATCTTGGTGGCCATCCTGGAACAGGAGGAGGGCATTGCCTCCCCGGTGCTCAAGGCAGCGGGTGCTGATCCGCAGGCTATTACTGCCAAGGCGCGGGATCTGGTGACGTCCTATCCCAGTGCCGAGGGGCAGGGGATGGCAAATCCGCAATTTAACCGCGATGGGCTCAATGCCCTCACCGCCGCCCAGGAACTGGCCGGCGAGTTGGGCGATGAGTTTGTCTCCACCGAGGTGCTGCTGGCTGCGATTGCTCGCGGCAAGGATGACGCCGCCCAGCTCTTGCAGGGTGCCGGCGCCACCTATGACGTGATTAAAAACGCCTTTCCTTCGGTGCGCGGTGGGCACAAGGTGACCACCGAGGATCCCGAGGGCCAGTTCCAGGCGCTAGAAAAATACTCCACGGATCTCACGGCCCGCGCCCGCGAGGGCAAGATTGATCCCGTGATCGGCCGTGACGCCGAGATTCGCCGTGTGGTGCAGGTGCTCTCGCGCCGCACGAAGAATAACCCCGTGCTCATTGGTGAACCCGGTGTGGGTAAAACCGCCATTGTGGAGGGGCTTGCGCGACGCATTGTGGCCGGCGATGTGCCGGAGTCGCTGCGCGGCAAGACCCTCATCAGCCTGGATCTGGGCTCGATGGTGGCCGGAGCGAAGTATCGCGGCGAGTTCGAGGAGCGGCTCAAGGCGGTGCTTGATGAGATCAAGGGCGCCGAGGGCGAGATTGTTACCTTTATTGATGAGCTCCACACCATTGTCGGCGCGGGCGCCACGGGCGATTCCGCCATGGATGCCGGCAACATGATTAAGCCCATGCTGGCGCGCGGCGAGCTGCGTCTCGTTGGTGCCACCACTTTGGAGGAGTACCGCAAATACATCGAAAAGGATGCCGCGCTCGAGCGCCGCTTCCAGCAGGTGTATGTCGGCGAGCCCTCGGTGGATGATGCCGTAGGCATTCTGCGCGGGCTCAAGGAGCGCTATGAGGTGCACCATGGTGTGCGCATCCAGGACTCCGCCCTGGTGGCCGCCGCCGAGCTGTCCAACCGCTATATCACCAACCGCTTCCTGCCCGATAAGGCGATCGACTTGGTAGATGAGGCGGCCTCTCGGCTGCGCATGGAGATCGACTCCTCCCCGCAGGAGATCGATGAGCTCGAGCGCATCGTTAGGCGCCTGGAAATCGAAGAGATGGCACTGGCGAAGGAAAGCGATGCGGCCTCGCAGCAGCGTTTGGCGAAGCTGCGCGAGGAGCTGGCCGATGAGCGCGAGAAGCTCGGCGAGCTGAAGGCGCGCTGGTCCAATGAGAAGAGCGCGATCGATGAGATGCGCGATGCCAAGGAAGAACTCGAGCGGCTGCGTTCTGAGTCCGAGATCGCGGAGCGCGACGGCGACTATGGCAAGGTGGCCGAGCTGCGCTACGGCAAGATCCCGGAGGTAGAGAAGAAGGTCGCCGCCGCCGAGTCGCAGGTGAAGGATGGCCAGAACAACGCCATGGTGGCCGAGGAGGTCACTCCCGATGTGATCGCCGAGGTGGTCAGCTCGTGGACGGGTATTCCCGCCGGCAAGATGATGCAGGGCGAAACCGAGAAGCTCCTGCACATGGAAGGTGTGCTGGGCAAGCGAGTGGTCGGCCAGCTGGACGCGGTGCGGGCAGTCTCCGATGCCACGCGCCGGGCCCGCGCCGGGGTGGCCGATCCGAACCGGCCCACGGGTAGCTTCCTCTTCCTCGGTCCCACCGGTGTGGGTAAGACCGAGCTGGCGAAGGCCCTGGCCGAGTTCCTCTTCGACGATGAGCGCGCCATGGTGCGTATCGATATGTCCGAGTATGGGGAGAAGCACTCCGTGGCTCGCCTGGTGGGTGCCCCTCCGGGATACGTCGGCTACGATGCCGGCGGCCAGCTCACCGAGGCTGTGCGCCGCCGCCCCTACACCGTCGTTCTCTTCGACGAGGTAGAAAAGGCGCATCCGGATGTATTCGACATTCTGCTCCAGGTGCTTGACGACGGCCGCCTCACCGATGGTCAGGGTCGCACGGTGGACTTCCGTAACACCCTGCTGATTCTGACCTCGAACCTGGGCGCCGGCGGCAGCCACGAGCAGATGATGGACGCCGTGAAGCGCACCTTCAAGCCGGAGTTCGTCAACCGCCTCGACGATGTGGTGATCTTCGATAGCCTCACCCAGGAGCAGCTGACCCACATCGTGGAGATCCAGGTGAACCAGCTGGCGGAGCGGCTCGCCGCCCGGCAGCTCACACTGCAGGTCTCCGATGCCGCCAAGCACTGGTTGGCCGATCGCGGCTACGACCCCGCCTATGGTGCCCGGCCGCTGCGCCGACTCATCCAGAAATCCATCGGCGACCAGCTCGCCCGCAAGCTATTGGCGGGAGAGATCCACGATGGCAACACCGTGCACGTGGATGTCGCCGAGGGCGGCGAGGACCTCGAGCTGAGCTCCTAAGAGCCGTGGTTGAGCCGGCTGTCCCCTCGCCGGCTGGTGGGCGGGTGCGCGCTGGCGCGCGCCCGCGGTCGCCGGTGGCATAGAATAGCGCGCATGCATCGAATCTTCTCCGGCCCTGTCCACCGCCTCTGCGCCGGCATTGCCTTGGCGCCCCTCCTGCTGAGCGTGGCAGCGTGCTCTACGGATGAGCAGGAGGGACAGCAGCCGGAGGAGACGACGTCGACAAGTGCAGTGCAGCAGGCGGAACCCGTGGATATCGCTGCCGCCACCCTGCAAGAAGGGGAGATGCTGCCGCATCTGCGCTACGCCAACTATGGGCAGGACTATGCCGCGCTCAGCGATGAGGAGCGCACGGAGCTGGCGCGCAGCCAGAAGTACCAAGAGGAACAGCTGCGCACAGAGCCGGCAGAATGCGCCGAGGTGGCGCTCGGCGAGAGCTTCATTACCGCGCTCGTGGCCGAGAAACCCGAGGCCGCGAATGTGGTGATGTGGCAGCCCAAGCCCGAGGACTATACGGATAATGCCGATCTCGAGGCCTATTCGGTGCTGATCGCGGACGCCGAGGCCCTGGGTGAGCACGGTGCCCTTGCGGAGAACTGCCTCGACTACAGCGCCACGATGCCCGTGGGTGGGGTGGATGTTGGCTATAGCGTGACGCAGCACTTTCAGAACACCGCCATCGACGATGTGACGCTGAGCGGGGCCGAGGATGTGCAGGCCTATTCCACAGTGACGTGGGTCGATGGTTCCTCGGCCGAAGAAGGACACCGGACCTATATTGTGCGGGGGCGCACCGGGAATGTGGTTGTGCTGGCCCGCGGTATCGAGCTCAACAGCGTCAAGACCTTGGCGCAGGCACAGCTCGATCGCATCGCCGCGACCCGCGGCTAGCGCGGGGACCTGCGGGCACGCGCCCACGAGGCCGTGATCTGGAATCCCAGAACAGATCACATTCACACTTTTTAGACGTGGAATGTACCGCATGGCGCGCCGATTTCCCCTCCTGATAGGGGGAAGGTCTGATGAGGAGCGCCTGTTGGGGGATATCAGGGGACAGTCCTAACAGCCGCAAAAGTACAAAACTTCTGCCCGTTGATCTTTCTGAAAACCGCCTCAACCTGCACAAAGGCGTGGTGTGGCTTAGGCTGGCAGCTATGAATCTCACCATCACCCCTGATGAGTTGGCAGACCGCATCCGCTTTGGCCGCAAGACCACCCTCCTTGCATCCTTCTGGCGAGCAGGCGAAAAAGAAGGCCTGTACAAATTCAATTCCGAACACATCCCCACCTCCCTCTACTGCGATACCGCGCACGCACTGGCCGGTGTTCCCTCCCGCGCGGAGGGACGCAACCCGCTTCCGGACGCCGCCCAGCTAGCTAGGTGGTTCGTGCGGTGGGGCATTAATACCGATCAAAAAGTTGTGGTCTACGACGAAGGCAATGGGCTTTTCGCAGCCCGCGCTTGGTGGGTGCTGACCTGGGCGGGCGTGCAGGATGTGTGCGTGCTCGACGGCGGCATGGCCGCATGGGAAGCAGACGGGCACCAGATCATCGGTGGGCCGGGCAACCTGCCCATGTTTTCTAATATCCGCCCGCACCTGGGCAATCTGGCCGTCGCCGACTATGAGGACGTGCAGCGCGCCGCCACTACCGGCGATGCCGTGCTCATTGACTGCCGCTCCCGCAACCGCTTCGCGGGCCGCAAGGAATTCCTCGATCTCAAGGCCGGCCACATCCCCGGCTCGGTGAATATTCCCGTCACCGACTTCCTCACCGAGGACAATCGTTATCGCAGCCCAGAGGACATTCGGGAGATCTTTGACAAAGCGGGCATCACGCCGGGCATGAAGACCATCATGATCTCCGGTTCGGGCGTGCACAGCTCCCAAGCGATCTTCGCCATGCACCTCGCCGGACTCGATGGCGCGGCTCTCTATCCCGGTGGCTGGTCCCAGTGGTGCGCCGATGCCAGCAACCCCGTGGAGCGTGGCGACGTCGCCAGTGTGTCGGAGTGTGTGCGAAATTAGTTTCACCGCCGCTCAGCAGAGATTAAGCTAGGTGAGCGATGAACCTAGTTATCTTTATCGTTGCGGCACTCCTCTTCCTCGTCGGCCTCTGGCTGCTCGTTGTAGATCGCAAACGCCGCACCCGCACTGCCCCGCGCGAGATGTCCCGCACCAGCGACGCCGATCGTCCCGTCGAGGACGAGCAGGCGCCTGAGCGCCCCGCGGCGGATGATGCTGCCGCCGCGCCGCTGCCGGTCGCTGACACCGCGCCCGCCCCGGCCGAGCACTCGGAGCCGCAGCCCGCAGCAGAGGAGGGGCCACACGAGCCCGCCGAGCTCGCTGAACCTGCAGCTGCCGAGCCTGGCGAGCCTGCAGCCGCCGAGTCTGCCGAACCTGCGCCCGCCCCCGACGGTGCCACGGCCATCTACGCCGAGGAAGAAACCGAGGTGGATGTGGACGCCGAGGAGGCTCTCTATGATCTTCCGGCCTCGCACCCGGACGAGGAGGCAAAGCCAGCGCCGCAGGCGCCCACCGCCGAGCCCGACGAGCCCGTGGACTCCGCAGATCCCGACGCTCCCGAGGGACACGAGGAGAACGAGGAGCAGGCTGGCGCCGACACGGCACCGGCCACCGCGGCCTCGAAGCGCCGTTTCTCCCTGCCCGGGTTTATGAACTCCGCGCGCCGTGAGCGGCGCGACTGGGCCAAGGAGCATGACTACTTCTTCGCTAAAAGCGATGAGTTCCTCAGCGATGAGTGGTCGCGTGGCGCGGCCGCCACAGGCGCGGTAGCACGCAACGTGGTCAGCGGCACCGCCTGCGGCCACGAGATGCACCTGGTGGATCTCGGCGGGGTATGCGTGATGGCGATGCGCCGCGGCTCGGTCTCTGATGTGGTGATCGATGCCCGTCGCGCCAGCGCGGAGGATGCCCCCGGCACCGGTGAGGATTTGCTGCCCGTCGGCGAGCTGCACGAGCTGCGCGTGGTGGCCAGCGAAGTCGATGTGGCCGAGCGCTTCCTCGATGAGCGCGTCCACGCCGCCCTCGAGGCCCTGCCGCCGGCCGTTGCCGCCGTGTGGTGCGAGGGCAACTGGGTGCTCGCCCAATTCCAGCCCCACTCGCAGTCGCCGGATTGGGATGCGGTGTGCCAGCCGCTCTCTATGCTTGCCGACGCCGCCCGCGCGCTGCCGCCCCGCCGCGGCGCGCTGCTGGATCTGAAATTGGAGGATCGCGATCCTTCCCGGCCGGTGGTGGAACCCATCGAGCTGGATGAGGTGAGCGTGCCGGAGGAATTCTCCGACCCGCGCCCCGCCGTGGTCACCCGCCCCGAAGAGCCGGTGGAGCTGCCGAGCCGCGCCCAGCAGGTATCGCGCGGGGTCGTGAGCTCCCGCGGTGTGGGCACCGATGACATCGCCCCCATCGCCTCCGGTGATAGCCGCGAGCACACCGGCTTCGATGGCACCAAGGTGCTGCGCGATACGGGAATGTCCTCGTCTATCTTTAATGACATCTCCGCAGAGCTGGGCACCAGCTTCACCCCCGAGTTCGCCGCGCGTCTCAATGACTCTGCGGCCCAGGACGAGGCGGAGACGCCCGTGCAGGACGAGCGCGACGCGGCCGCAGATGAGGGCGGCGACGCGGATGAGAACACCACCACTAACAACTAGGAAATGAGCGCGAGAATGGACGTTGCGGCTGCAAAGGCAGAACTGGCAGAGCTAGTGAAAGAACTGGCCGTGGTGCACGGGGAGGTCACGCTCTCCTCGGGGAAGAAGGCCAACTATTATGTGGACCTGCGCCGCGCCACGCTGCACCACCGGGCCTCCCGGCTGATTGGGGCCCTGCTGCGGGAAGAGACCAAGGACCTGGACTATGTCAGCGTCGGCGGGCTCACCTTGGGTGCTGACCCGGTGGCGACCGCCGTGATGCACGCCGAGGGCCGTGAGATTAACGCCTTCGTGGTGCGCAAGGAAGCAAAGAAGCACGGTATGCAGCGCCGTATCGAGGGCCCTGATGTGGTGGGCAAGAAGGTACTGGTGGTGGAAGATACCACCACCACCGGCAATTCCCCGCTCACCGCTGTGCAGGCGCTGCGTGAGGCCGGCGCCGAGGTCGTGGCGGTAGCGACGGTGGTGGATCGCGCCACCGGTGCCGCCGATGTGATCGCCGCAGAAGGCCTCGACTACCGCTACCTGCTGGGCTTGGAGGATCTTGGTCTTGCCTAAGCAGCAGACACCGGAACCGGAGGGTTCCTCGGGGCGCGGGCCCACCGAGTGGTTCGAGGCGCCCCGCGGTCTCGGGCCGTGGGCGGAGGAGTATCCCGATACGCCGCTGCCCACGGACTCCCGCTATGATCCTCGGCTGCTGGCGGAGGGCGATCGCCGCAATGTGGTGGACGCCTACCGCTATTGGACGATGGAGGCCATCGTCGCCGATATCGATTCCCGGCGGCACCAGCTACACATCGCTATCGAGAACTTCGAGAATGACTCGAATATCGGCACGGTGGTGCGCACCGCCAATGCTTTTGCCGTGGACACGGTGCATATCGTGGGCCGGCGGCGGTGGAATCGCCGCGGTGCCATGGTGACCGACCGCTACCAGCACCTGCGCCATCACTCCAGCGTGGCCGAGGTACTGACCTTTGCCCGCGAGCAGGATCTCAGCGTGGTGGCCATCGATAATGTGCCCGGCTCCGTGCCGCTGGAAACCGCCGAGCTGCCCGAGCGCTGCTTATTGCTCTTCGGGCAGGAAGGCCCCGGGGTCAGCCCCCAAGCCCAAGAGGGGGCGATCATGACCTGCTCGATCGCCCAATTTGGGTCGACGCGCTCGATCAACGCCGGGGTAGCCGCCGGCATCGCCATGCATACCTGGATTCGCCAACACGCCGATCTGCGCCATTCCTGGTAACCGCGCAGACCGGCACATACTCACCCGTAGCTTATGGTCCCAAAGAATAGCGTTAGCGCAGGCCACGACAGGTATGTGTCGTTTCTGTTACCGTTTCAATTAGAGAAAGTGTAGAACGTGAGTTGAAGCCACCGCGCTCTGGCAGTGGCTTGCACACGCTGCGCCCTAATCCCTGTACGGGCCAGGGGCGTATCCACCAGTTTCCGCCCCCCGTGGGCGGTCGCTGCTCGTGACCTTGATGGAATGAGGACAACTACCGTGCCCGAGAAGTGGATTCACCGCGCTGACCTAGCCGAGGCAGCGATTGAGGATCGTCACGCCACTGGGCTGTGGGCGTTGCCGCGCACCAACCTGGCCGAAGTGGCCTGGCCTGGGGGCGTGAAGGAAAAGCTCATGCTGCATTGGCACTACTGGTGGCAGGCGCACTATCTGGACTGCCAGATTGATGCGGCGCTGCGTACCTCCACTCGGCCCCGCCGGAAACGCATCCAGCACACGGTGCGTGGGATCAGAGTGCGCAATATCTACAAGCTGAGCCGCAATAAGTACTACGACGATAAAGCGTGGCTGGCCCTTGCCTTGCGGCGCATGGATACCGTGCATTCGCTCTCCGCGCCCGCCTATGCGGCGGAGCTGGAGGAGAACCTGCGCGCCAATGTGGACCCCGGTCTCGGCGTGCTGCCCTGGCGGGAGGGGGAGAACTTCTTCAACGTGCCCACCAACGGCCCCGCCGCGATCATGCTGGCCCGCACCGGCTATGTGGACGAGGCCCGCACCATGACGGATTGGATCTTTGACAACCTGATGAATGAAAAGGGTTTGATCATGGATGGGGTGCGTATGCGCATGCACGGCCCCGAAATCGTCAAGCCCATTCACCCCTACTGCCAGGGCGTGGTCATGGGCGCCTGCATGGCCATTATCGAACAATTGCGCAACCAGGCAGGGCTGGAGCCCCATGCGCGTATCGAGACTCTCGAGGACGCCGACCGCGCCGAGGACATCATGGATTATGTGGCCCGCGTGCGGCAGCTCGTGCACGCCGTGGCCAAAGAACTGGCTAATGATCGTGGCGCGATCACCACGGTGAACCGCGGCGGCGATGGCGGTCTGTTCAAGGGCATTCTTGCCCGCTACCTCGCCGAGGTGGCCGTGAATCTACCGAATGATGGCGGGCGCAATACCTCCACCAAGAAGATCGCTGCGCGGCTGGTTTTGGCATCCGCCGAGGCCGCCTGGGGATATCGCCTCGAAATCGATGGCCTGCCGGTGTTCCCGGCGGAGTGGACCGAGGATGCCCAGCTGCCACGCAATGCCGGTGTGGTCTCTGCCAAGGTGGGCGGAGCGCTCACCAGTTCCGGCATCCCAGAGCGGGATCTGTCGGTTCAGCTCAGCGGCTGGATGCTCATGGAAGCCGCCGCGCGCGTGAGCACCCAGGTGGGTGCGGAGCTCGACCTCAGCATCTAATTGGGCTGAGAGGGGGTAGGTGCCCGCAGGCATACCTCCCCCTCGCTCACCTGTGCGAAAACGCGCAAAGATTCTTCCGTATTCCTCGTTCCCTGCCGCCGACTGGCGTGAATAAAGGGGAATAGGAGTGCGAAAAAAGGGGCGCGCGTGTCGCGCCGTGGCGCTATTATGAGGCCCTAACCTATTTTTTAAGGAGAATCTTTTACGGTGTCACGTCCCACTTTTGGATCGGATTTTCATGATTCTTGGTCTGATCAGCCTGCAGACTCCCGCGGCGATACCGCGCCGCGGGCTTGGGATTCTGTCCCCTCCTCTTCTTCGGCCGCTTCCGACTCCCCTGGGTTCGGTGGTGGCTCCAGCTTTAGCCAACCCGCGGCCCCCGCAACCCCGCCGCCGCGCCTCCAGCCGGTATCGGGGCCGTGGCCGCTCTTGCTCGTGGCTGGGCTGACCTCGCTGCTCGGAATTTTCTGCGCTCTCGCCGCCCCGCTGCTCGGGGGAACGGCCACCGATCCCGCATTCCGCACCTATGCCCTCGTGGGGTGGGTATGCGCCGGCATCCTCACGTTTGTGGCCATTGGATTTCACAAGATTGCAGATAATCGTCGAAAAGCGGAGAGCTTTTATGTGGAAAACACGACACAAACGTTGCTGCTGCGCGCAGCCTTGGCTTTAGGCGCTGTGGGCGTAGTGATTACCGCATTCGAATTCGCCCTAGCGATCTCTAAAACGGTCGGTGCGTAGCGTAGCGACGCCACCTCTTTTATCTTCATTGCTTTTACTCTAAGGATCGAGAAACACAGTGAACCACCCCGCCCAGCGCCGTGGATCGTCTCGTCGATGTGGTGCAGCCGCCCTGGCGGCGGCGCTTAGCGTGGCAGCAGCGCCGCAGGTAGCTGCAGCGCCGGCACCCTCGCCAGTCGCAGCAGACAATATCGCGCGCCTGAACTCCTGTATCGCCCAGAAAAAGTCCGCAGACCTGATGTTTGTGGTGGATGAGTCCCAGTCCCTCTCAGGATTCGAGGATCTTCCCGCCACCGACCCAGACGCGGTGCGCGTGGCCGCCGCCCAGGACCTCATCCGGCAGCTCGGCATCGCAGCCCAGGACGTGGATGCGGATATCAACGTCAAGCTCGCCGGCTTCGGCGAAACCTACGAGTCCGATCCTGATTCCTATGGCGACTGGGCCAATGTGGCCAACCAGGCCGATGCGCTCGCCTCCACGGCGGAGATCTTCGCGGAGCGCGACCAGCAAAGCTACACCGATTATGGGACCGCGCTGCGTGGGGCCGGGGCAGATATGGCCGCGCATAGCGATGGCGACTCCTGCCGTGCCGTGCTCTTCTTTACCGATGGTCTCATCACCACCCCGGGCGAGGAGGCTGCCGCCGCCGCAGACCAGCTGTGCTCGGCGGCCGGGCCGGTCAACCAGCTCCGCCAGTCCGGGGTGCAGCTATTTACCGTGGGGCTGATTCCGCGCGGCACCGATTCCCCAGAGCAGCTGCTGCGCGATATGGCCGAAACCCCCGCCTGCGGCGGAGCCCCCGCCAATGGTGCCTTCTTTAATGCCACCGACGATGTGGCCGGGCTCTTCAGCGCCTTCCGTGGCATCCTGCCCAATGCGGGATCCGTGCAGGACGAGCTGCGCATGGGAGAGACCTTCCGCTTCGTGCTGGATAACTCCGTCGATGAGATCCGCCTGGACGCGCAGCCGCAGCAGCGCGGCGCCAGCGATAACGTTCAGCCCTATCTGATTAACCCGCGCGGTGACCGCATTGATCTCGGCGGCAGCGGCACGCAGGATCTCGCCGGGGCAGAGGTAGAGGTCTTGGGAGACAACCAGGTGCTGCCCGGCATGATCGACGCCGAGCTGCGGCAGAATGGCTCCGATGCCTGGGCAGGGGAGTGGACCTTCGGCTATGACTCGCCGGAAAAAGAGGGCCGCTACAAAATAAAGATGCAGATCCTGCCCGGTTTGCACCTCGATATTCCGGCCCTGAGCGAGGGCGAAAAGACCGGTATCACCAACGAGGAGCCGCTGCAGGTGCAGCTGCTCAACCGCGATGGCGAGGCCGTCGATCTGGAGGGCGAGGCCGCGCTGGAGGCGATGTTTGTTGCCGCCGATGGTGCCGCGCCGCTGCCCTTGGGCGAGGCGCAGTCCATCGCCGAGGGCAGCCCCGTGGCCGTGCCTCTCGACGCCATCGATCGGCCCGTCAACGGCACGATCGCGCTGCGGAGCCAGATCACCACCAAGGGCACCGATGATGCGCCGGGCACCGCGCTCTCGCCGATCGTGGCCGAGTACCCGGTGTCGATCTCCCCGCGAAATATGCCCGTGGTGCCGGGCGAGGTGCAGGTGACAGTGGAGGAGACCCACGCCCAATTCACCGTGCCCATCACCGGCCCCGGAGAGGCCACTCTCGGCGGAGCCGTGCTTAACGCCGTGCCCGAGGGCGCCGAAGGCGTGAGCGTGCAGGTGGATGAGGCCCCGCTACAGCTCGCCAAGGGAGAAGAAGGCACGCTGTCCTTCACCATTGATAGCGAGCACCTGGCGGATGGCCCCCTGGCCGGCGTCCTACAGCTCAACCTCGCGAGCGCCGATGGCGATGGCCGCACGGCCGAGGTAGATATCCCCCTGACCGGCTCCATGCGCGCCCCCGTGAACACCACCGTGTTCTCGCTGGTGATGGTGGTGGCGCTGCTGCTCGGGCTGCTCATCCCGCTGGCTATCTTGTACCTCTTCAAATATCTCAGCGGCACCCTGACCCGCAAGAAGATCTACGCGCTCACCATCCCCGTGCAGATCAAGGAGCACCAGGTGATCCGGAGCAATACCGGCCGCCCCTTCCACGTGGATCGCGGGGAGCTGATGGACGCCACCGGCACGATGGTCAGCGGTCGGCACGCCACCATCGGCTCTAAGAGCTTTGGGGTGGCCCTGGGGCTGAACCCCTTCAGCTCTGCGCAGGCCCGCGCCCAGCAGGCGCCGTCCATCCCCGATGATGGCCGCCGCTCGGGTGACAACGCCGTGCTGCCCTTGGATCTTGCCCAGCACTGGGTGTTTTATCCGCAGCAGGGCCGCCCCGAGGCCGGCGCCGTGGTGGTGCTCGTCGATCGTTTCGCCACCGATGACGCCGTGGCGCGCATCGAACGCTCGGTCCGCGAGAAGCTGCCGCGCCTCGCCCAGGATCTTCACACCACAGCGAAGGACAGCGGCGAGAACACCGCCAGCGATAGCAGCGGCGGCAGTGGCGCTGCAGAGACGGCCGCCGCAGGCTCTGCGGCCAGTAGCTGGGGCGGGCCCAGCGAGCCCCAGCAGTCGACAAGCGACGGCAGCTGGTCGCCACACACCGGCGCTGGCGGCTGGGATCAGCCCCGCAGCACCGGCTGGGACTCGGGCGGACACGAGGATCAGAAGCCCCATCGCCCCTCCTCGGGCGGCTGGTCAGATGACTCCCGCGGCTGGGATTCCTAGGCGCACACGGATACGGCAGTAGACACGGTAGATATCTACAAGGAGAGATGAAAAGATGCGGAAGTTTTTGGTAGTAGGCTGTGGCGGCTCGGGAGCGAAAACCTTGGCCTACATGATGGATCAGCTCAAGGCGCTGATCCGAGAGGTAGAGCCAGGGCGCGATACCCTGCCCAAGGCGTGGCAATTTGTCTCTATCGACGCCCCGCTGGCCGCCGAGGATGGGCCCAGCGGCTTAGCCAATGTGGAGCAGGCTGGGGGCCGCTATATCGGTATCGGTAGTCACCAGTCCTATCGCACCTTCGACGCCGCCGTGTCGGCGGAGCTCGCCCGCGGCGACGGCCTCAAAGACATCGCCACCTGGGCGCCGCGGGTGCCCAATGCCATTGAGCTTCCTATCTCCGCCGGTGCCGCCCAGCGCCGCACCCTGGGGCGCATGCTCACCCTGCCCAAGCTGGAGAAGATCCGCGAGGAATTACGCAAGGCACTGGAGGATATGAACACCTCGGATGCCAATGTGGAGTTGAACGAGCTCAACCGCAAGATCCAAGGTTTCTCCTCCGATAAGAGCGAATCGGATCCCACTATCTTGGTGGTCTCATCCATGGCTGGTGGCTCCGGTGCCTCCATGTTTTTGGATGTATGCCGCGTGCTCGCTGGGCTGCCCAATGCCAAGCCCGAGCAGACCGCCGTGTTCCTGCTGACACCTGAGGTATTCGATTCCCTGCCCAAGGACGCCATGAGTGGCGCCTGGCCCAATGCTCTGGCCATGTTCGGTGAGGTCTTCGCCACCCAAACCGGGGCCGCCGCCGCGGCCGATGCCTCCCTCTACCACGCACTGGGTATCGCTACCGCAGATCAAGGCTCCACCTTTGCTCGTCTCTTCCCCATTGGTAGCCGCATGGGTGAGGAGCGGGCGCGTTTCGGCCGCGAGGGCTCGCCCTCGGAAATCTATCGTGGGCTCGGTCGGGCCCTGTCTGGTCTGGTCTACTCTGAGCAGGCGTCCGCGGATTTCGTGCAATACGATCTCGGCAATGCGGGCGCCCCGGATGCGAAGCGCTCCTATCTCGGCTGGGCCGATAACGAGAAGCTGAAGTGGACCGGCCTGCCCTGGGGTTCGATGGGCTACGCCCAGCTCAGCATGGGGCGCGATAAGTACAAGGAGTATGCGGCGCAGCGCATTGCCCGCGCCAGCTTCGATCAATTGCTGCGCGGCCACATCGATCCGCGCAATCACTCCACCGGTGAGGAACAGCTTCGGGAGCGCCTCGCTGAGCGCCTGCCGGACAGCATGAACCGGATGAAGATTCACCCTCAGCTGGTGACGAGCGCCGCCACCACAGACATCATTCGCAGTTGGTACGAGGTTCTTTTCCATGCGGAGCTGGAGGCCGCCGTCAGCGAATCCCAGGCGGTACTGCGCTCGAAGATCCCCACGCCGGTGGAGGGCCAAAAGGGCCAAGAGTGGGCCGACGAGGTAGACAGCGTGATGGGGAGCTCCTATCTGAGCACGGAGCTCCGCAGGGTCATGCAGCGATCGGCCTATAGCGCGGTGTATCGCTGGGCGGACTTCATCACGGACAGCATGCTCGCCGAGGCCGAGGAAGAGCTCTCGCGGCTGGGAATTCCCTATGTGGAGAAGATGCTCTCCGAGCTGGATGTGATTGTGAAAGACAAACTCCAGCCGGGCACCGAGCAATTTATCCTGCGCCACCAGGGACTCGATCCGGCGGCACGTCCCGCTGATGCCGATCAAGCCCTGCACCCGGTCACTGGGAAGAAGCGTATTCACAATGCCGATGCCGTGGTGGAGCAGCTCCTCAGCTGCTACAGCCCGCAGCTGCGCACTGCCATGGTGGTGGAGCTGGCCCGTAGCCTCAGCCCGGTACTGGAGGATTTCCGTTTCGGGGTGCTGCGCCGCCTGCGCGATGAGCTGGACCGCGCCCACAAGGATGTGCGCGCCGCCGATAAGGCCAAGGAGTCCACGCTGGATCTCGCGGATGTGGCCACCGATGAGCCGGCGGCGTGGCCGCGGCCGCACGATGAGAAGGTCAGTGATCGCTTCCGCGGCTCGGTGAATGAAATCGTGATTACCGAGGTGGATAACTTCCCCGCTGATTTCGAGGCGCAGCTGCTGGAGGCAGTCTCGGGCGAGGACGCGAATGTCACCGATCTTGCCGAGGCCACCTCCCGCGTTAGCCGCACCATCATCAAGGGCGAGTGGGAGACCACCGATGCGGTGAAGGCCCCGCGCGATACTCTGGCGCGCCCCGCCGACGAGGTGCCCGGCGGTAACCGGGCGGGCTGGGCGAGCAAGCATTTGCGACGCCACCCCGAGAACACAGGGGAAAGCCGCGAAAGCTCCAATGCCGTATTTAAGGCCCGCATCCGCCCGAAGGACCTGCTCGAGCGCGCCCGCATGTGGGTGGTGCGCCCAGGCGAAAGTTTCGAGCGCTTTATCTCCGCAGACCTGCGTAGCTACATGACCCAAGATGAGATGCTGAGCGACGCCGAGTACGAGCAGCGCATCGCCCGGCTGCGCAGCGAATTCGCCAAGGCGCTGTCCCTATCGCGCCCCTTGGCCGCGGTGGACGCCACGATGGTGCAGGCGGTACACGGGCAGGGAGTCACCTACCGTTATTCCTTCTCCGAGATCCCCTTCAAGGATCAGCGCGTCGCCGCCGAGCTGGAGAGCACCCTGAGTTCGGGCAAGATCGAGGGGCAGTCGCGCACCAAGTTCGACAATGCCCTGCGCGATAGCACCAATATTCAGCGCATCGATATCTTCGGCTCCTATCCGAACTATTCGCCGATCGTGTTCAGCTCCCTGCTGCCGCAGATCGCGAAGGAGTTCAAGGCCAGCCACAATCGCTTCGATTTCTGGAACCTGCGCCGCACCCACACTCTTGATGCCGCGCTGCCGCTGAGTATCGATGAGCGCAAGGCCCTCGTCGGCGGCTGGTTGCTGGGTGTGGCCACTGGCCGCATCCTCATCACCAACCAGGGCACCACGGACGCCGCGGCCCATGTGTATGGGCGCCTGCCCGCCCACCGCGGCTCCGCGGAGCGCGCCGAGGGCTGGTACCACTTCCCCTCGCCGATGCTCACCGGCCCCGGGGAGATGCGCAATGAGGTGGATTGGATGCCGGCGGTGTTGGAGTCCATTCTGCTGGCCTATGCCAATAGCCATGAGCGGGATCGCAGTGGCGCCCCCGGCGCATCCCTGCACCCCTACTGGGCGTTGCGGGCGCTCTTTGATGATTCGCCGGAGAAGGCCAGCAATGTCGATGGCGGTCTGCGCCACCCGGCAGTGAATACTTTGGCGCACTTCCTGCGCACCGGCGAGTGGCCCGCCGAGCGCAATGGCACCCGCGGCACGAGCATCGCGGAGCGCGCCGGCATGGTGGAAGAACACCTGGCCCGCGCCTTGCGCACTGCGGAAATGTTGGCGCCGGTGGATAATACGGGCTTCCCCAGCGCCTCCACGGTGGATAAGTCCTGGGCGCATCCGACCAGCCGCGAGCGCGCTTCGAAGACGCCCTACTACCGCGACTTCGCGGCGGATGTGGTGGAGATGGCCAATCTCTTGCACGGGCTGCTCGATGAGGCGCAGCGAGTGGCGGAGCAGCCGGAAAGCACGAGCAGTATTCCTACCGGCTTCAGCTCGGCACAGACTGACAATGATGATGAGTTCTCCGGATTCGGTGGTGGTTTGTTGTGAGTTACACCAAAAACACAGATGTTGTCTTCATCGGTGCGGGTCGCCTCTTCGGTGAGGTGCGCGGCGTGGCCGCGGACCTCACCACGCTCGGGCATGTCTCGCGCACCTTCTGGATTGATGCCGGCGCCCAGGATCCCGCTCGCGGCGGCGTGCACTCGACGGTGCGGCTGATGGAGGAACCCGCTGAGCAGCACCGCGGCTGCGAGAGCTTCGTGGCGCTTTCCGATGCACTGCGGGATATCCGGGGATTGACCTTGGTGGTGCACGTGGTGGACGCCAATGATCCGGACACCGATTATGCGGCCGTGGATCGGTGGATGCGTCTGATCCAGTCCGAGGCCGCGCAGAACTCGGTGCGCCGCGTTCGCCTGCTGCTGCCGCAGCTGCCGCTGCCCAGCACGGAGCCGGCCCCTCGCGAGGGCTGGGCCACGGTGGCGCTCACCGCCTTCGACGCGGATTCTCCTCTGACCTCCTCGCGCCGTATTCAACAAGACGATGGCCCCCTCGAGGTGGCTCGCGCCTATGCCCCGAGCGTGCTCGGGCTCTGCGGTCGTTTCACGGCTGCGCCGGTGGTGGGCGTGCTCAAGGAGGATGGCAGCGAGATCATTCAGGGTCTGGCTGATTCCTTCGTGCTGGCCCGCTGCTTCTTCCGTAATTTAGACGCCAGTGCCGCCGAGGAAGAGCTCCGCGACGCGGTGATCAACGTGCGGGAGGATATCCCGGTCACGCATATGCGCGATGGGCGCCAAACGGTACCCCAGCAGCAGAGCGAGGAGATGGTGCGTCGCTATGCAAGCGAGTTGCTGCAGGCGCATCAGGCCGAGCTCATCACCCAGGAGAAATCCCCGAAGAGCGCCGAACAGGTAGAGCAAAGTGGTGCGGCCGCACTCAAGGCCTTCTTCCGCGAGTTTTTCCGCGCCACGGTGGGCTCGCGCTCGATCTGGAGCTCCTCCCTCCACCAGGGCATGGCGGATCGCATGCGGGATATGGTGCAAAAGAATCTCTATGGAGAAGAAAGCATGATTCGCGTCGTGGTGGGGCAGAAGGGCCGCGGCAGCAGCGGCGAGGCCGGGATGGAGGCGCTGCGCGCCAGCTCGGCGCGACTGCTGGGCGCCTCCAGAAAGGCCGGTATCAACGTCACGAGTCAGACCAATCTCTCGAGCCTGTGGTCCGATTATTGTGCGGCCTCGCTCACCCTCATCGATGGCTCGGATCGTTTGCATGACCGGCTGCCGAACCTGGTGGATAACTCCAATCCCGCCGTGGTGAGCACCGCCGCCGAGGTGGTGCCGGATACGGAGCAGGGCTTCGATGCCAGCCTGCCGATTCTGGACGAGTTTATGAAGCGCGAGGAATCGGAAAAGTTCCTGCACCCCTACGATGCGGTGCGGGTGGGGAGCTTCGATAGGAAACTCACCAAGGCTGTCTCCCGCACCTCGAATCCCGAGGTATTGGACCTGCGCGAGGATTTCCAGCGCTGGCGCGCTGAGAGCGGCACCAGCTTTGCCTCCGAGGTGGGCTCCGGTTTGCTGGATCGTCTCTCCGACGCCCGCCATCGGGTGGGCGCCGCCTTCGACGCCGCTCAGGCCTGCGGGCAGCAACTCAGCCAGATTGGTAGCCAGGATACGGAGGCCATCAATCGCCGCTTGACCAGGAAGCTGCGCCTGCTCAGCGGGCTATGGGCGGTGCTCATGCTGCTGCTCATCTACTGCTGCATCCGCTTCTACAAGCCCGATTGGCGCGTGCCTTTCCCGCAATGGCGGGGCCTGAACTGGCAGTGGACGGTGCTCCTTGCGGTGCTGACTACGGCGGTGATTGTGGCGGTGCAGATGGCGATCTTTGCCCGGGCGCGGCGCGGGGTCTATGACCTGCTTCGCCAACGCCGCTTGCTGGAAGAAAACCTCGAGATCTACATGGACAACTACCACGCAGCACTGGGCGATGTGGCCCGCCTGACTGGGGCCTACCAGCAGTTCTTGGCATGGTCCTTGGTGCTTGGCCGCGTGCTCGCCTATCCCTTCGGGGCCCCGCGTACCACCCGCACCACCACGGAGATCCCCACCGCCGGTCTGCCGCGTGCGGCTCGGCTGGGGCGCGCGGTGGCCGATCCGGATAAGCGCCGCGAGCTCACCCATACGCTGCGGCAGTCCTTGTGCCGCGAGGGCTGGGCGGGCAGCGCCTTCGAGCGCAGCGTGGGCGAGCTGGCCCGCCAGGTGGCATCCACCACCGGCAGCCGCGAGCAGCGCGTCACCGATTTCTATAGCCTTAACGGCCTCGGTTCGGGCTCGGAGCTGGATCAGCTCGCCCAGTGTGCGATGCGCACGATCCCGGAGCTGTCTGAGCAGGACCGGCAGCGCCTTATCGACGCTCTCTCGCAGGAGAATAGCGCCGCCACGGTGCAGAGCTATCTGCCGCAGGCCATCTTCTACGAGAACGGCCAGGAACGCACCGTGGAGCGCAGCGAGTTCTTCTCTGGGTTGATGGAGCCGGATCGCGCCGATGTGGAATTCCCCGCAGAGTCGCTCAGCGCCCTCGGCGCCACCCGGGGCGCGACCGTGATCGATCAGGACAAGAGCGTGACCTATCACTCGGATTCCAGCCGCGGTTCGCTCACCCGTAGCGTGCTCAAGCAGCAGTTCGGCGCGGTGGCCAAGCTCTCCTTGTTGGTGCCGCTCAGCGAAGATGATGCGCAGGTGGAGGACTTCAACCCCAGTGCGCAGGGGGCAGATTTTGGGTGGACGATGTACCGCTCCGACGCGGATACCTTCCCCGGCCCCGACGGCGCCCCTGGCGGGCACCGGCGCGGTGAGGATGACTCCCAAGGATTCCCCGGACCATCCACCCTGCTCTAAGCACAGTGCCTTGTGAAAGTTTGAGGAAAGAGAGACCCTATGGCGATCAATAGATGGGTAACTGATCTACCCGCAGACGCTATCGCCCAGCTCAGTGGCCTAGTGGCGCCGTCTCGCGAGCGGGTAGCCGCCATTCTTCGCGACGCCACCCCGCAGCAGGTTGACGCCGCGACCGCGATGCTCAGCTGCGAATCCCAGCAGATCCCGGAACCCAGGGCGGAGCAGTCCGCGCTGGTGGATACCGCGGCAGCGGCGGAGGACAGCGCGGAGGCGGCGTCGACAAGCGTCGCGGACGAATGGGACTTCGCTGCGGGCCCGGAGCCGACGAAGCCGCAGGTAAACCCGGCGGATTTCATGGACGAGAAGCTGCGTGGCTTCAGTTTTGCACCCTTCGCGCACCAGGTTGCCGCTCCCTGCGGACTGGTGAAGGTAGAGGTAGAAGAGGTCACCGATGCGGGCACCCAGGTGCTCGTCTATTGGGATGAGGTCCCCTCCGCTGCGAGTTTCGTGCTCTACCGCCTCGTGGGGAATGTGGGCGAGGGCCCGCTCAGCCCAGAGGAGGGCACGACTCTGGTGCATACCCGCGGCCGCGCCTTCCGCGAGGTGATTCCACCCACGGTGGGTATGCGGCACTACACGGTATGGGCCTATATGGGCGATAGCCCTCGGAGCCTGCTGGGCGTGCAGCCGGAGCTCGTGGGCGAGGAGGCGCTGGGCCTGCCGCCGCGCAATATCACCCTGGTGGAGGATAAAAACGGTACGGTCACCGGCTCCTGGGCGCTGCCGCAGGGCATCGACGATATCGAGGTCTATGCTCGGGTGTCTACCGCGGTGACCCCGCTCTATGATCCGAGCCACCGGGTGACCTCCGGGGTGGGCTTGCGCAACTTCACCCACACCGTGGCCAAGCGCGGAAAAACCTATGACTTCCAGCTCTTTCCCACTTTCGAATTCCGCGGCAGTAGGCGCGTGGGAGAGGGCTCGGAGATCGCGCAGGTGCAGATTTCCGCGAATATTCAAAAGGTAGTGATGAAAGAAGCGGTGCGCCTGCCCAGCAGCGCTGGTGACCGGATCAGCCTGGCGTGGGATGTGCCCTCGATGGGCGAGGTGCGGGTGTATCTGAGCGAACAGGCACCCCAGGCAGATTTGGCGCTCGAGGCGGTGGAGGAGCGGCACATCCTCGACGATGATGCCCTCGGCTCCACTAAGTGGGTGCATACCTTCGACTTCGACGAGATCGACCAGTATCAGCCCGGCGAGGAGCACCGCACCGTGGTGCAGTGGCCGGGGGAGTGGTCGCAAGTGTTCTGCGTGCCCGTGCACGTGGTGGGCGATTCCTTCCAGGTGGGTGACTATCAGGTGGTCAACCGCGTGGAGAAGATTAAGGATACGACCCTGCACGAGCGGGTATCGAGCCAGTTGGTCACCTTCGATTGGCCCAAGGGGGCCTCGGTGGTGCACGTGCGCTCGCGGAGCAGCCACATCGATCACTATCTCGTGGAGGAGGACTATCGCCGCCAGGGTGGGGTGCGTCTCCAGCTGGAGAATCTTGGCGACACCGTGGAGTTGGAGCCGCGCTTCTACTACGGCGGCACCGCGGTGACCGGCGAGACCACCACCATCGAGTATGAGGGTTTGTGGACGTATCGCTACCGCATCCGCACAACCATCGACAACGGCAACTATCTGCTCGGGGTGTGGCTGTGGCGCGACGGCGTCGAGGATGAACACCCGCCGAGCTTTGTGCTGGTATTCAACCGCGACCGCCTGCCGCTGCACGCCGGTGATGGCGAAAGGCTCCGCACGGTGTGGTCCCCGCGTTCTGAGCCTGATGAGCCGGCGCCGAAGATGGTGCCGGAGCGGCTCGAGGCAAGCTGGGACGCGGCCGAGGCCTCAGGAACCTATTGGTTCACGACGATGGAGCCCTCGCAGCACGGCTATGTGCGCGTCTTTCTCGCCGATGCGGAGCGGCGCCGGCCGAACGAGCCCCAGCGCGTGGTGGTAGACGATGATTCGCGGATCTTCGAGGTCGATCCGGGAGGCATACGATGAGCCCTGAGTCTGTGTCCTCGCCCGTACTGGGCACCTTCAGCTTCGCCTCCTTCGGCCGCAGCTCCACCCGCGCCGGTGGTTGGGGCGTGGGCGATAGCACGGGGCGGATCACCCAGCAGCT
Organism: Corynebacterium sp. TAE3-ERU30; assembly: GCF_019209925.1. NCBI lineage: Bacteria > Bacillati > Actinomycetota > Actinomycetes > Mycobacteriales > Corynebacteriaceae > Corynebacterium > Corynebacterium sp. TAE3-ERU30. Next base: position 210,413 of record NZ_JAHUTO010000004.1, read on the forward strand.
GATTGCGCAGCTGCGTCCCACTATTCCCTCCACGCTTGTCGACGGCGCCCGCTTCGGAAACTACCCGAGTAGTGCGGAGATCGCGCACCTTAATCGGCGTTTCGCATGGCTGCCGACAAGCGATGCCGAAGGCAATACAGTGTGGGCCTTCTATGCCTCCTGCCATGCCGGGCAGGACGCCTCTGGCAGGCCGGGCAATGTGTTCACCTTTGTGCAGGTGCACGATTCCGCCGCGCAGGTGGACCCGATCAGGATGATGTATTCCCCACAGATCCCTGCACCCTTTGGCAAACGAGAGGTCGATGCCGCAGCGCTTCCCGCCGCGATCACCGAGCCTGGGCCGTTGAGCGACGTCGTGCTGCGCCGCTTCCTCACCGCCTCGGCCGAGTCGGCCGAGCTGCCCGTGCCGTGGGAGAATCTCTCGGCCCACAGCAGCGGCGGGCCGCGCCGGGAGTATGTGGACGCCGCAGTGGCGGCCCTGCGCACCGGCGCCCCTGTGGTGCTGGCCTGCCCCCTGGCTGAATCTCCGCTGTGGGTGGCCGCGGTCTATCGCGCCCACGGGGAGAACACGAGCTTTGCCACCTTCCACAACGCCGAGCGGCTCGCCGATATGCTCGGCACGAAAGCCCAGCTGGTGGCGGTGCGTGCGGAACATGTCGAACTGGCGCGGGAGGTGGTGCCAGAACACGCGGTGGTGCTGGATGTGACCGCCCCGCTGCCGGAGGAGCTGCGCGCCCCCAGCACCAGCGCGACGGATCCTATCGTGGCTGACCCCGCTGTGACTGACTCGGCTGTGACTGACTCGGCTGTGGCTGACCCGGCCGCAGCACCGCTCGCTGCGCCCCCACAGGAGTCCGCGCAGCAGGAGGAAAGCAGTGCGGCATGGGGCGGACAGGAACGCATGAGCTTGGGCGAACAAGGATCCTCCGCTGCCACGGCCGCCTTTGGAGACATGCAGGACTATCCTTCTTTCAGCTTCGAGCAGCTGGGGCCCCTGCAGCAGGAATGGCCGAGCTCGCAGGGGGCGGCCGTCGATGACGCAGAGCTGTCGTTGAGCGATGAGGAGTTTGTGGCCGACCTCGAGCGGGACGTGGTTCCGTCCGCGCCGCTGGCCCCACCGCCTGTCCCCGAGCTATCCCCAGGTGGCATATACAACGGAGAATGTGTGGTCACAGACGACGATCTGCGTTTGATCCGACTGCCGCTGCGGGTCTTCGTGGAGAGGATGACGCTGTGGTACAACACCGAAGGACCGAAGGATGCTGTTACAAACACCCGCATGGTCATTCGGATGAATCGCCTCGCCGCAATCACGACGCTCAGCGATGACATTCTGCGGTTGCGCGCCCGCTGCGCACTGGTGGCGTTGATCAGCGATGTGCATGCCTGCGACAGCATAGGGCCGCTACTCCAGTTGCAGCGCCATGATCTCGATCGTCTGCAGAGTTTCTTTGCTAAGGAGATCGACGATCTTCTCGCGCACAAGGACGCGATTGAAGAGATTCTCTATTGCGAACGTACTTCTTTTAGATGTATCGAAGACGCGGTGGCGGAGCTGATGCAGGCCCCCGAGAACCAGGACAGTGCCCGCTATCTTGGGCCCCAAATACAGCGGCTGCTGCGCGATTCGGGCAGTGATATGAGACCGGAAAGGTACTAAGAGATATGAATACCGTTACTCTCAGCGGCGGCCACAGCTATGAGCTGCCCCTCGGTGACTTCATCAAAGTCAGTGCTACCCGCGTCAGTGGCGATGAGATGGATGTGCGCCTCGATGTGCGTGGCGAGCTCATCCACAACCAGTACAGCGCCGCAGATACCGTGATTACGGAGCTGCACGGTGATGTCACCCTCGCGCTCACACCGGATAGGGGCGCGGAGTTTCCCCCAGACCACTCCGTGATTATGCGCGTCATTCAGCCCGCCACGGCGAAGCCAGTGACCGTGCAGACCGAGGAGATTCGCCTCGACGGGCTGCATGAGAAGACCGTGCTCACCCTCTCCCCGCGGGACGGGGCAGTGCAGGTCACTGCCGTGGATGGGGGTATTTCCACCACCCTGTCGCGCTCGACCACCACCGTGTACTCGGCATTGACCAGTATCGATGCCCCGCGGGCGCAGGTTCGGCGCTGCAGCGTGTGGATGGATGATTCAGCCGCTGTCACCGCGGCCTTGCAGGAGGTAGATCTGGGGCCTGTCCGCGAGATTCTCGACGGCGTTGCAGAATACTTTTCTATCGCCGTGGACGATCACAGCACTGCCGGCGCGGGTGCCGCCACCACCGTGGGGGCTGATCTCAGCTCGCTGGAGTCGGAGGAGTGCGTGGCCGTGCTGAGCACCCACCTGCGTCCCTCCTTGTCCGTGCCCACCCGGCGCACCCTCGTGATTGTGCTGGGCCCTGATGCCCGCCGCGAAGCCGAGATGTATCGCAGCGCCTATGGCGATCGCTATCCCTTGGATCTGCTGGTGATCGACGATGCCCTGCACCACTCACTGAGCACGGGTGATCGCGCCGATCTCCAGGACGAGGCCGAGGTGCTGGTGCACTGGTTGTGCGCCGATGAGCACAGCGCGCCCGAGCAAGATGCGCCGGTTGAGCTGGGCAGGATGAGATTCAACGACGCCGATAAGGAAGGAGGACGATGGTGATGTCGACCGCTCCGGTGTATGCGGGCCCGCGTTGCCCGGACACATTCCAATACCTCGACACCGCACCGACGAGCACTCGCTCCGGGGAGCAGCTGCCGGCCGATTGGGGTGAGGCCGTCGTGCACTGCGTGGTGATGGCGGGCGCCCGCGCCACCGGCAAAAGCCTCTATCTGGCGGTCGTCGTGAAGCAGCTGGAGCTGCTGGCCAACGAGAAATTCCCGGGCATGGTGGTGGAACCGGCGACTGCCTCCACGAAGGAGCGCTACGCCAAATACTATGAGCAGCCGCTCTACGTGGAGATGAAGCAGATGGCGCCCACCCCCACCAGCAGCCAGGAGGACGCCTATCAGCGGGATCCTTTCATTTTCTCTCTCGGCACGTGGCCCGATAGGGACGGCGTTGAGCGCCCTAATTATGTGGTGCTTCGCGACGTCGCCGGCGAGGATTTGGAAAACCCGCGCGTGGATCGGAAGGCGCTGAGCTTCTTCCGCGACGCCGATCTGGTGATTATGCTCTTTGATCCGCTGCGGGTGCACTCGGTTCAGGCCTATGTGCAGGGTCTGGTGCCGCGCCAAGACGGGCTGGGAGGCGACCCCGAGGATGTGTTCACCAACCTCATGCGCATCCTGGGCGATGCCCGACCGCCACTGGCGCTCGCGATCTCGAAGTTCGACTCGCTGCAGATTCTCGAGCGCATGCCTGATGGAGATTGGAAGGCCATCATGGGCAACCGTGGCGCGGCTTTCCGCCGCGACAATGGCTGGGACTACAACCCCGAAGCCCAGAAGGTACTCAACCTCGAAGTGAAGTCGCTGCTGGGCTACATGAATGCCGGGGGACTGCTGAACAAGGTGGAAGCAGCCTATATGGACAGTGTTCACTCCTATTTTGCGGTGTCCTCGCTCGGCGATTCCCCAATGGGTGAGCGCCTCAGTCGCAAAGGCATCGCCCCCTACCGCTGTTTAGATCCACTGCTGTGGATCCTCACCCAACGCAACGTGTTGAAAGAAGACTAAGCAGATGAGCTCCACCGAACCCCAGTGGGAGTTTTCCTCCGAGCAGAAGCGCCCCACCACTCCCCGCTCCGCGCATTCCTATACCACGGGCGTGGTGCACGATACTACGGCGAAGTATTCCCCGAGCTTCACCGCCACCTCGATGCGCACCGCGCCCCTGCCCGTCTGGGGTGCCGCGGCGCTGTATCTGGGGTTGGTGGGCTGGCTGCTCACGGCCCTCGTCCAAGAATTGATGCGCTCTAACGCCCGCGATCTGCTGGTGATTATGCAGGTACTCGCGATCGCGGTCATCGCGACGGGGGTGGTTGCCGTGCTCAAAGCCCAGCAATGGGGGCGGTGGCTGCTGACGGCGGTGTCGGTGGCCGCCATCTTCCTCATCGTGGTGGGGAAGTTGTGGATTGCCACCATCATCGCGGTACTGGCCGCGGTGCTGGTGTGGCTGCCCTTTAATAGCGCCTGGTTTGGCTATCGTCGCCGCGGATAGTTCACCTGGTAGTCGGCGAAGACTCGACGCTGCGCGGCGTCGAGGGTGAGCTGCCCGCCATAGGGGAGGATCCATTGCGGCCGCGTATGCCCAAAAGGCACCCCGAACACGGCAGGCAGCTCGGGGTTATAGCGCGCAAGCTGCTCGAAGATCACATCGCACTGGGCCTGCCAGGCAGCATCCTGCTGCGTTTGTGAGGGAATAACCTCCAACGAGCTCACCGGCGGGGAGGCGATCATGAGCCCCGCGGCGACGTCGAAAAGCCCCCACTCGCCGAGCCCGCGCACCCACCGCATGATCTGATCCGGCGGGGTGAGATTCTCGCAGGCCTCGAGCAGAATGATGTGACCCCGCAGCCTGTCCAGCGCCGGCATACGCCCCGCCATGGCCAGCTGATCAATCACCTCAATGCAGCCGCCCCAGGTGGCGCCGCTGACGCGATCGCGCGCCCCACGCCACTGCCACGGGCGCGCCGGGCGGCGTTCACCGAAGCTGTGCAAGGCCGCAGGCTGAGTCCAGTCCACCCCAACATCCTCCGAGGCGTCCACCGGGGTGATCTCGAGGCGGCCGCTATCGCGCAGGGCGGCGAGAAAGGAGGCGCGGTGCTCGGGATCGATATACGGCCCGGACCCGAGGTGCACATGGGTGGAACCGCCGTAGAAGCTCTGTATCCCCAGCTGCCACAGGTGGTTGTGCAGGTTGGTGTTATCGGAGTAGCCGAGGAAGGGCTTGGGGTTGTGTCGAATCACTTCATCATCCAGATGTGGGATCACCTGGAGCTGATCATCGCCGCCAATAACGGCGAGTATTCCAGCGACCGTGGGATCGGCGAAGGCCGCGGTGATATCGCGGGCACGAGCCGCGGCGGAGGCGCCGACGGTGCGGGTGGTGGGAAACTCCACTGGCTCGAATCCGAGCTCCCGCACGCGCCCGAGCGCCTGGGCGTAGACCTCAGGGAAAGCGCCGGCGGCAGCGAAAGAGGGCGAGATAACAGCGAGTTTCATAGCCTCTCACTCTAGCGGCGGCCCCGGCGAGAGGTGCGCGGGCGTCTTAGCGGCCCGTGGTGAAACGTGTTTTCACGCGGTGGGCGTCCTCATCCATTCCCAGCTTGCGGAAGGCGCGCAGCGTCTTTTTAAACAGCGGCGCCGAGGCCTGCGGGCCGCGCAGCTGATGCAGCAGTGCGGCGTGCAGCTCATAGAGATAGGCGAGCTGCTTGGCCGCTGCAGGCGAGAGCTGGTCAATATTGAAGATCCCGCCGCACCGTTCCGCTTCCTGAATAGCCGCTTCATACTCGCCGCTGGAGTGACGCAACTGGGCGGATTGGCGCACGAGGTATAGGTACTGCGTGGTCACCGTGGGGGCATGCTCGGTGAAACAGGCGTCGTGCAGGATCGGTAGGGCCTTATCCAAGGCCGCGCGTTGGGTCTCCGGGCCGACGGACTCGGCCAGCCGGCACATACTGACCAAGGACACGGCGACGGCCTTATAGTCATTGAAGTACTGGGCGGCGTCCACATAAGTCAGAAACAGCGGCAACACGGTGCGGACATCGTCGGGATTGCGCGCCTGGGCCTCGAGGTGATTGCCGAGGGACAAATAGCGGCTGAGCTGGGGAATATCCGCCACCATCGCGGCGGGAAGAAGCGGTATCACCTGCATCCAGGCATGCAGTGCCGGCGCCATCTCAGGCAGCGCGGACTCGGAGGCGGCACGAGCCAAGACATACTGATCAAAGATCTTCGCGAACTCCGGCACCCGTGCCGGAGGGATCATCTGATTGCCCTTGGCCTCCGCGTAGAGCTGCGCAGTGAACAGCGTGGCGCAGTGCTCCACAAGGTCGGGCTGCGCGGTGGCGAGGGGTGCGAAGTACTCCTCGAGCGGATACGGAAAATCCGCCATGCGGTGGCCCTGGGCATAGGCCTCATCGCCGAAGTACTCGGCCATGGAGGTCGCACAGGTGGGATCGGCCTCTGCTTCCCGTTGCTCTGCTTCCCTTTGTTCCGCCTGCTGCTGCTCGGCAGCCTGCTGCGTGGCGTCGTAGTGCTCGTAGAGGAGATCCAGCAGCTTGAGGGAGTCAGCGTCCATCCGCTCCAGAAGCGCTTGGCGCTGGTTGAAGGTGGAGTCTTGGTAGAGATACTCGGAGCAGGCGAGCCACGCCTGCGCATTCTGCAGGGCGGGGGTCGTGCCGAGAACAAGGGCCACCGCCAGTTGCCGCTGATTGAGCTGCCGCAGGGTATCGGCGAGAACGGGGCCCCGGTTGAAGCACATATTCTCCACTTCACGGCCGAGCAGCGCGGTGTAGTGATCGTCCAAGATCAGTCGCAGGGCGCCATAGTCCGCCTCGCTCCAATCGGGCGCGAGAGGGTTGGTGGCTGCAAGCAATACATTCGCCTGCTCCTCCGCGCCCTGTGTTCCTGCACGCTCGAGCTCGGCGAGCAGCTGATCCAAGGTGAGGCCCGTGTTAGTCATGCCTCTGATATTAGGAAACAGCTGCGACATTGTCTGCTCAACACTCGGCCATATGTTCGTCGGGGCCGCAGGGCACCCTCCGGATTTTTGTTTAGACACATTTTTCGCCCAGAAAGGCTCCCGCTCATGCCCGAATGTGTGGTTTTTCACGTGTTTTTGGGCGGCTTAGGTACTGCGATAGTGCGCTAAAGCTGGCATAATAAAAATCAAAGCGCACATATCGGATCGGCTATCCGCAGCCTCGCTGCCTCCGTGGTTGGGCTGCGGCGGTCGCCTCGAGAAGATGCGTCGCCAACCACACTCTATGGAGGGATTTTCTTCATGCCAATTGCAACCCCCGAGGTCTACAACGAGATGCTGACCAAGGCCAAGGAGGGCGGCTTCGCCTACCCGGCCATCAACTGCACCTCTTCCGAGACCATCAACGCCGCGCTCAAGGGCTTCGCTGACGCCGAGTCCGATGGCATCATCCAGTTCTCCACTGGCGGCGCTGAGTTCGGTTCCGGCCTCAACGTGAAGAACAAGGTTGCTGGCGCGTGCGCACTGGCCGCTTTCGCGCACGAGGCAGCCAAGCACTACGGCATCAACGTCGCACTGCACACCGACCACTGCCAGAAGGAAGTTCTGGACGAGTACGTGCGCCCGCTGATCGCGATCTCCCAGGAGCGCGTGGACCGCGGCGAGCTGCCGCTGTTCCAGTCCCACATGTGGGATGGTTCCGCTGTGCCGATCGACGAGAACCTCGAGATCGCCCAGGAACTGCTGGAAAAGGCCCGTAACGCCAATATCGTTCTCGAGGTAGAGATCGGCGTCGTCGGCGGCGAGGAAGACGGCGTGGAGGCCAAGGCTGGCGCCAACCTCTACACCTCTGAGGAAGACTTCGCTAAGACCATCGATGCTCTCGGCACCGGTGAGAACGGCCGCTACCTGCTGGCCGCTACCTTCGGTAACGTCCACGGCGTGTACAAGCCGGGCAACGTCAAGCTGCGCCCCGAGGTTTTGGACATGGGCCAGAAGGTGGCAGAAAAGAAGCTCGGCCTGGATGCCGGCTCCAACCCCTTCGACTTCGTCTTCCACGGCGGCTCCGGCTCCGAGAAGGAAAAGATCGAAGAGTCCCTGCGCTACGGCGTGATCAAGATGAACGTGGACACCGACACCCAGTACGCGTTCACCAACCCCGTCGCTCGCCACATGTTCGCTAACTACGATGGCGTGTTCAAGATCGACGGCGAGGTCGGAAACAAGAAGGTCTACGATCCCCGCTCCTACATGAAGAAGGCCGAGACCGGCATGGCCGAGCGCATCGTGGAGGCCTGCCAGGACCTCCACTCCGCTGGCACCTCCGTGTCCAAGTAACACCCCCCCTTCACACCCTCCCCACAGCACACCACGCAGCGGGGAGGGTGTTTCGCATGTCTGGGGGTATTCCTTCGACGTGCGCTCAGTGCGCTGCTCACGCGCCGCTTCGCTCCCGGGTGCTCGGGCGTCCACCCCAGCACTCGAGCTCCCATCCCCGCGCCCCGGTATCCACCCCGCGCCGCTGCCCGCCCGCACACCCCCGCGCACAGTACTACCGCCCCCAGCCTGGCCACGAGGGCCGCGCTGGGGGCGGTAGGTGCGTGTTATGCGCTTGTCGCGAGCCGGCTAGCGCACGAACCGACTAGCAGACTAGCGAACGAGCACGAGCGATCTAGCGATCTAGCGGCGGGTGAGCCACGAGATCAGGCTGCGGCGCTCGGAGCGCTCGTAGTCGGTGGTGTCGGTGGTGATGCGCTCGTAGATCTCGGTCTGCTCGGAGACGATCTCCAGGGTGGAATTGACTTCCTCCAGCTCGCGCTCGAGCTCGGCGCGCTCGTTGAGCTTGTCCTCGGAATCGATCTGCTCTTCCGGAGTGGTGTTCTCCAGCTTCTCCTCGATGTCCTTCTTGCGGCCTTCCAGCTCGCTCTTGGCGGTGCGGGCGCGGCGCAGGTCTTCCTCAAGCGTCTCGCCGCGGCGGTGACGCTCCACGCGCTCCCGCTCCTTGGCGTCGCGCTCCCGCTTTTCGTTCAAGATGCGGTCGGCGTCGGCGGTGCTGGTGACGGGCTGGCTGCGCACGAGGTTGAAGTCCGGCTCATAGCCTTCGACTGGCTGGTGCAGGTTCAGCGGGCGGGCGAGATCGTTGTTCCCGATCTGGCGGAACACGGTGGTGGTGATCTTGCCCTGATCGGAGCGCCAGATCCAGTCGGCGCCGAGCAGCTGGCCGAAGTAGCCCTTGCCCTCGATCCAGGCGGGTCCGCCGGAGTCGCCGTGGTCGCTGCCCACGTCGGCGGTGATGGCCACCGGGCCGGTCAGGTACAGGATCGGGGAGCAGGCGATGCGCTGGGTGCGGTTGCCGTAGGTGCACAGCTTATCGCCGATTTGCGGCTGGGCGATGGTGTCGCCGGAGAAGTAGTTCTGGCCGATGTACTTGGAGTCGTAGAACTCGATGTAGGCCACGTCGGCCATGCGGCTCACCGGCCCCCAGCGGGAGTCGTTGCTGTTTTGTACGGCGGCGAACACGTCGGGGTAGATGTGGTGCAGGCGGCCGATGGGGGTGTAGAAGGCGTCGTAGACCTCGGTGCCGTTGGCGCCGCAGTGGGCGTCGGTCCAGGCGCGGCCATTGGCTTCGTCTACGTAGCCGATGGTGCAGGAGCTGACTTGGCCATTGCCGGCGTCGGTGAGCAGTACGTCACCTTGATCGACCAGCGCGGGGGCGGGTTCGGCGACGGCCACGGGGGCGCTGAGCAGGGGAAGTGTCACTGCTGCGGCAGCGACGGCTATCGAGCGTAGGGCTCGAGTTAGGGACATGTGTCATCCTCTCACGAATGTGGGATAGGGGGTGACGAAATCCTAAGCCGGAAGGTAACGAATCTACAACAGATGAAAAGCGCTGCGAACTGATTATAAAACATCCCACCTGTGAGTAATATGCCTTCTTTTCGCTTATCGACGCCACCCCCAGCCACCCTCATGTGGGGGCGAATCGGCCGCAGTCCCGTCTATGCGTCCTCTCAGGATCGGTTGTAAGGGGCGCGTTTAACTGGGGATACGTCAGCAACTGCCCATCAGGGCCTGGCATATAACCGCCCCTCCCAGCAGGAAGCAAAAAATTCACTTACTCGCATAACTCCGCAGCCGCCGGTCCACGCGCTCAGCCTTGACTGGGCAGAGAAAAGGGCGCCCGAACCCTATGGTTCGAACGCCCTGAACATGGCGCTAGCTAGGCCTGTGCGCGGTGTCCTTCGCGGTAGACCTCACGCACCTGCATCTGCTCGTCCCACACCACGAGATTGGCGGGGCCCTCGCTGACGCTGGCGCGGTGGGCGAGGTTCAGCAGCCCGTGGCCGGAGGTGGCGGAGCGCAGTACCTCCGGCAGCGGCAGGCCGACGGAGCTTTGGAGGCGCACCTGGTCGCTGACCCGCGAGGTGCCGCCGGCGATGGAGCCTTCGCTGCCATCCTCGGTACGCAGCCGGGCGACGCCATCGCGGACGGTGACGGCGAGTGCGCCGAGCACATAGTCGCCATCGGCCTTTCCGGCCGCCCCCATCGCATCGGAGACGAAGGTGGCCGCGGGATAGCCCACGGTGTTGAGCACCATCTGTACGGTGTGGTTATCCAGGTGCACGCCATCGGCGATGAGCTCCACGGAGACGTCCTCGCGCTGGGAGGCGGCGTCGAGAAGCGCAGCGATGGGCCCGGGGTTGCGGTGATGCAGCGAGGGCATGGCATTGAAGAGGTGCGTGGCTGTCACCTGTGCGCCCTGGCTGGTGGCATAGTCCACGATCGCGGCGGTCTCGTCGAAGTTCGCATCGGTGTGTCCCAAGGAGACGATGATGTCATGCTGCACGCACAGATCCACCAGCTCTCGGGCGTGGTCGGTTTCCGGGGCGAAGGTGATCGAGCGCAGCTGGCCGCGGGCGGCCTCGATCATCTCGCGGAAGAACTCGGGGTCGCCGGGGATGATGGCGGCCGGGTCCTGGGCGCCGCAGCGGCAGGTATTGACGAAGGGCCCTTCGGCGTGGATGCCATCGAGGCTGCCTTCCTCCACCAGGCTGGCGAGGATGCCGAGCTGGGGCAGGAGTACCTCTCGGGTCTGCGAGACCGTGGAGGCCAACAGCGTGGTGGTGCCGAAGCGCCGGTGGTGCAGCGCGGCCTCGCGGCATTCCTCCAGCGAGGAGGTGGGGAAGGAGTAGCCCGCGCCGCCGTGGTTGTGCAGATCTGCCAGCCCCGGGGTGATGACAAGCCCGGTGTCCACGGGACCATCGAGGCGCTCGATGGCGGCGGCGCCGGAGCTATCGATGCTCACCCGCGCTGGATAGCCGGGCTGGCCTGGTTGGATGAGAGTGCCAATGTACTCAGTCATGATCCACTCCTTCGCGAGCGCGGGCTGCCTCGACGAAGCGGGCGGTCACCCACGCGGTATCTGTGATGGCGGTGCCCACGATAATGGCGTCGGCACCGGCCTCCAGGCCGGCGCTGACGGCCTCGGGGCTGTGATAGCGGCCCTCACCGATGAGGAATACCTCCGGGCCGATGGCGGCGCGAACCTCGCGCACCAGCTCGAGGTCGGGGCCGGTGGTGGCGGCGCGGTGCTCGGTATAGCCGGCCAGGGTGGTGGAGACAATATCGGCGCCGGCGGCCACCGCTTCGGTGGCCTCGGAGACGGTGGCGATATCGGCCATGGCCAGGGCGCCGGCCTCGTGTACGGCGCGCACCTGCTCGGCGAAGCTCGAGCCGTCTTGGCGGGGCCGCTGGGTGGCGTCGATGGCCACCACCTGTGCGCCCGCCTCGGCCACGGCCACCGCGGAGGCCACGGTGGGGGTGATATAGACGCCCGTATCGCCTTCCTTGGTCAGCCCGATCACGGGCACGGACACGGCCGCGGCCACGGCGCGGATATCGGCCAGTCCGCCATAGCCGCCGCAGCGGATAGCGGTGGAGCCGCCGTGCTCGGCGGCGGCCGCCAGCCGGGCGATGGTGTGGGTATCGCGGAGCGGATGTCCATCGGGAGCCTGGGCGGAGACGATGAGGCTACCGCGAACCTGGGTGCTGAAGTCTGTGAGGGAAAGAGACATGAACAATTCTCCTGAAATGACGAATGCGTAAAAGACGGGGAAGGAAGCTCAGGCAGGAACCAGGGCGGCCGCGCCGATGATCGGGGCGTCGTGGCCGAGCTGGGCGGGCAGGATGTCGATGGTGTCCAGCGGCTGCAGGGAATAGGTGCGGAACGCCCGCTTGAAGGGGCAGAGCACCACATCGCCAAGATTGCCCACGCCGCCGCCGAGGATGATGGCATCGACGTCGATGGCGCTGGCCAGCCCGGCGATGGCTTCGCCCAGGTTGAGCATGCAGCGTTTGATTACGCGCTGGGCGAGTTCGTCCTGCTCATAGCGGGCCATAATGGCGCGCAGATCCAGCGCCTCTGCCTCGCTGCGCCCGGCCGCGCGGTTATAGGTGGCGGCAAGTCCCGTCCCGGAGGCGAAATCCTCGATGGGGGCGGCCATACCCTCGAAGTCGCGGCCGATGATCCGGCGCAGCTCCCCTGCGGTGAAGTGGGGGGATTCGGCGAGGGCGCCGTGGAAGACGAATGCCCCGCCCACCCCGGTGCCGAGGCTGAGAAAGAGCGTGCGCTGATAGCGGGCACCGGCGCCATAGCGGGATTCCCCGAGGCCCAGCACGCGCACATCATTGGCTACGTGCACCTCGAGCCCGGTGGCGGCGCTGAGATCAGTGCGGATATCGGTGCCGGCCCAGCCGGGCATAGTGGGCCCGGCGGAGACCACCACCCCGCGGGCGGGGTCGATCACGCCCGGGGCGCCGATGCCGAGGGCGTGTGGCGGCTGCGGGGCGGCGTCGATAAGCGGGCGGATGAGCTCGGCGATGCTGGGGATGATCTGGCTGGCCGCGGGGGTGGCAGTGCGTACCTGCTGGATTACCTCGGTGGGCCGTTCGGTATCGATGAGGCCGGCGGCGATTTTCGTGCCGCCGAGGTCGATGCCGATGACATACCGGCTCACTGTTCGCACCCCTCGGCGGCCAATTGCTCGGAGATGACGCGCCGCAGCGGCCGGTAGTGCTGCTCGATGACGTCCTTATAGGCCTGCATATCGCCGGCTTCGAGGGCGTCGATCATGAGCTCGTGGGCGTTGATGGTGTCTTCCATGTCCTTCGGGGTGGTCACGCCGATGATGGGAATGGCGCGGGTGTGGACCTCCCACATGGCCATGGTGAGCTCGCGCAGCAGGGGATTGGATTGCTGGTCGATGAGCTCTTGGTGAAAGGCGCGATCGTGCTCGGCGAAGGACTGCCCCTTATCCCAGGCGGCGCGCATATCGGCCACATGCTGGCGCAGGGTGGCGGTGGAGGTGGCGCGATAATGCGCCATGAGGTCCTCGGCGGCGGCCAGATCGAAGGCGATGCGCGTATCCACCACGTGCTTGAGCTGCTGCAGCGCCACCTTCTCATTGAGGCTCATGCGCAGCACCATGCCGTTGATCAGCGGCGCCAGCGACATCTGCCCCACATAGGTGCCGTAGCCGTGGCGCACCTCCACCACATCCAGAGTGGAGAGGGTGCGCATTGCTTCGCGCACGGAGGAGCGGGAGACGTTGAGGAGCTCGCAGAGCGCGGCCTCGGAGGGCAGCACGTCTCCGGGGGTGAGTTTATGTTCGCGGATATAGTCCTCGATCGCCGTGGCAGTGGGACTAATGCCGTGGGATTTCTTGCGGACGGGCATGACACTTTCAGCTTTCTTGGGTGGTGGGGGTGGCCACGGGGTGGCGGGTGGCTATCGACGCTTATCGACGTCGCCCGCCTGGTGTGCTGCCACCGTTGTGTGCACCTATATGGGGGGTGGGTGCGGACCCTTTTCGGGCTCTACGGTGGGAAAGTGGCCGGATGCAGTTGTCTTTAGGGGCAAGTTTAACAGAAGCGCTTTACCTCATCAGATGTCTGACGTACTATTGGGGCAGGCAGTGATCTGGACCTCTTTCTTTCTGAGCCTTATGGTTCAATCACATCCTCACTGACACAATGAATACATAGGGTCTGCGCCTCGTGCCAGCTTGGCCGGTGCATTGTCCCGCTCTCAATTTCATATTCCGCATCAGGCACCTCCCGTCGAGACGCCACGCGTCGCTCCACCGCCGGGACCGAGTAGGAACAAAGGAAGCAGCCATTATGACTGATTCAATGCACCGCCCATTTAGCCGTCGTGATTTTTTCCGCATCACCGGCGCTCTCGGTGCCGCCGCTGGCCTCACCGCCACCCTGGCGGCCTGTGGCTCCGGTAATGGCGGCGGCGGGGCGCAGCAAGAGCCCGCCAAGGCCGAGGACGCCAAGGACGATGGCACCATCAACGCCGCCATCTCCTATGAGCTGGGCACCAACGGCTATGACCCGATGACCACCACCTCCGCGCTCACCCTGGCCGCCAACTGGCACACCCTCGAGGGCCTGACCGAAATGGACCCCGTCACCGGCGAGTCCTATGCGGCCCTGGCCAAGGAGATGCCAGAACTCGACGGCACCACCTCCGAAATTCAGCTGCGCGACGGCGCCGTCTTCCATGACGGCACCCCCGTCACCGCCGATGACGTCGTGTTCTCCTATGAGCGCGTGATGGACGATGCCAATAAGTCCCTCTACGCCTCCTTCGTCCCCTTCATCGACAAGGTGGAAAAGAAGGATGACTCCACCGTCATCATCACCACCAAGCACGAGACCGGCGTCTTCGCTGATCGCCTCTCGGTCATCAAGATCGTGCCCAAGGCCCTGGTGGAGTCCGATCCCGAGGGCTTCGACGCCAACCCCACCGGCACCGGCGCCTACCGCATGACCGATAACGGCGGTACCTCCAAGAAGGTGCAGTTCGAGCGCTTCGACGACTACACCGGCCCCAAGCCGGCCCGCGCCGCCGCCATGACCTGGCAGATCATCCCCGATGCCTCCACCCGCACGAACGCCATGCAGTCCGCCGAGGTGCAGGCCATCGACTCGGTGCCCTACCTCTCCGTGGAGCAGCTCAAGGCCGTGTCCACCGTGGAGTCCGTGCAGGGATTCGGATTGCTCTTTGCCATGTTCAACAACACCAAGGACAATCCCTTCTCGGATGTGAAGAACCGCCAGGCCTTCCTCTACGGCATTGATATGGAGAAGATCATCTCCACCGCAATGCTCGACCAGGCGGCCCCAGCCACCTCCTTCCTGCAGAAGGAGCACCCGAACTACCACGAGGCCTCCACCGTCTACAGCTATGAGCCGGACAAGGCCAAGAGCCTGTTCAAGGAGACCGGCCTGACCAAGCTGCGGATGCTGTGCACCGACCACGACTGGGTGAAGAAGTGCACCCCGCTCATCGAGCAGTCCATCTCCGGTCTGGGCATCGAGGTGGAGTTCATCGAGAAGAAGTCCTCCGATGTCTACAACACCATCGACGGCAAGCCCGATGCCTATGACGTGGTGATCGCCCCCGGCGACCCGAGCGTCTTCGGCAATGACCCCGACCTGCTCATGCGCTGGTGGTACGCCGGCGACACCTGGACCGATTCCCGCATGCACTGGAAGGGCACCGAGTCCTATGACAAGGTGCAGGAGCTGCTGGATAAGGGCCAGCGCGCCACCGATCCCACCGACCAGCAAAACGCCTGGAATGAGCTCTTCGATGTCCTGTCCGAGGATGTCCCGCTCTATCCGCTCTTCCACCGCAAGGCACCCACGGCCTATGACGCCTCCACCCTGGTGGACTTCCAGCCGATCTCTCTCACTGGCTTGAGCTTCGTGGGCGTGGGCACCACCCAATAAAACGGGGCCGATCCACGGGGCGCCGCGCAGCCTGCTGCGCGCCCGTGGACGCCGGCACCCCTGACCGCCGCGGCCCACATCGCCGCATCACTCCTAGGCCGCCGTGGGGCGGATAGCACCCCCACCTGCCCGACGGCGGCCTTGTGTATGCACGAAATGAGAAGAAGAATCTATGTCTAACCTGATCCGACTGATCGGCCGGCGCCTGGTGGCGCTGCCCATCATGGTCCTTGGTGTGACGTTCTTGGTGTTCTTCATCATGTCCTTTAGCCCTGCCGATCCTGCCCGCCTCGCGCTGGGCGAAGCGGCCTCGCTAGAAGCGCTGGAGAACTACCGCGAAACGCACGGCCTCAATGATCCGCTCCTCGTCCGCTATGGCAGCTTCCTCGTGAACATGGTGCAGGGCGATCTGGGCACCACCACCGGTAATACTCCCGTGGTGGACGTGATCGCTAAAGCCTTCCCCATCACCCTGCAGCTCACCTTCCTCGGCCTCATCATCGCCGCTGTCCTCTCGCTCATCTTCGGCGTCGTGGCAGCCCTCTACCGCGACCGCTGGCCGGACCAGGTCATCCGCGTGTTCTCCATCGCGGCGCTGGCCACCCCCTCCTTCTGGCTGGCCATCCTGCTGATCCAGTGGCTGGGCACTATCCCCGGCGGCGCCGGAGTATTCCCCGCGCTCATCACCAGCTGGGTTCCCTTCTCCGAGGATCCCGCGACCTATGTGAATAACATGTTCCTGCCCGCGGTGGCCTTGGCGCTGCCGGTGGCCGGCTCGCTCACCCGCGTGGTTCGTACCGCGATGGTGGAGGAGCTGGATAAGGACTATGTGCGCACCGCCATCGGCTCCGGTATTCCGAAGCGGGAAGTGATTTCCCGCAATGTGCTGCGCAATGCACTGATCACCCCGATCACTGTGCTGGGCCTGCGCGTCGGCTATCTCATGGGTGGCGCGGTGATCATCGAGATCATCTTCAATATCCAGGCCATGGGCCAGCTCATTCTGGACGGCGTGACCCGCAACGATGTGTACCTGGTGCAAGGCGTGACGCTCACCGTGGCCATCGCCTTCATCATCATCAACATCATCGTGGACATGTTGTACGTTCTCGTTAACCCGCGGATCAGGAGCATCTAATGCGTAAAAAACTGACTGCTCAACTCGAATCCAACGCCGGTGCGCGCTTCCAAGGTCTGCGTGCATTGCCCCTGATCTCCAAAGTTGCACTCGGCTTTGTGCTGCTCGTGGCACTCATGGCGATTCTCGCCCCGCTGATTGCCCCCTATGATCGTCTCGCCACCACCGGCGCCCCGATCGAACCGCCCAGCAGTGCCCACTGGTTTGGTACTGACTCCATCGGCCGCGACATCTTCTCGCGTGTGGCCTATGGTGCCCAGTCCTCCCTGATTATCGGCCTCTGCGCCACCGCCGCTGCCCTCGCCGTGGCCGCCGTGCTCGGCTCCATCGCCGCGACCGCCGGCAAGGTGGTTTCCGAGGTGCTCATGCGCGTGCTGGACATCATCATGTCCTTCCCCGGTATCGCGCTGGCCGCCGTATTCGTGGCCGTCTTCGGCAACTCCATCCCCGTGCTGGTCTTTGCCATTGGCTTCCTCTATGTGCCGCAGCTCTCCCGCGTGGTGCGCGCCAATGTGCTCGCCGAGTTCGGCGAGGACTATGTCTCCGCCGCCAAGGTGATGGGCTCTGGGGTGCCGCATATCCTGTTCAAGCACGTGGCCCGCAATACCATCGCCCCCATCGCGGTGTTCGCCACCGTGCTCGTGGCCGATGCCATCGTCTTCGAGGCCTCGCTGTCCTTCATCAACGCCGGCGTGAATCCGCCCGAGCCCTCCTGGGGCAATATCCTCGCCGATGGCAAGCAGGTGCTGCTCAACGGCGCGTGGTGGCCCACCTTCTTCCCCGGCCTGATGATTCTGCTCACCGTGCTGGCGCTGAATATCCTCTCCGAGGGGCTGACCGACGCCATGGCCTCCCCGCGGATCAAGCCCACCGCCGCTACCACGGACGAGGGCGAGACCGTGCAGGGCCGCGACACCCTCGGTGTGGTCTCCGAGGAAGAGGCCCGCGCCTCCCTGCAGACCTCGCTGGCTACCCTCCGCGAGGCCGAGTCCAAGGAGAATCGTCGCCTCGACTACACCTTGGGCAAGGAGCCGCTGATCGAGGTGAAGAACCTCTCCATCGCCTTCCCCGCCGCCCACGGCGATGTGAACATCGTGGATAACATCAGCTTCACCGTCGCCCCGGGCCAAACCATGGGTCTGGTGGGCGAGTCCGGCTGCGGTAAATCCATCGTGTCCATGGCGATCATGGGGCTGCTTCCGGATACCGCCCGCATCACCGGCGAGATCCTCTTCGATGGCAAGAATGTTCTCGAGCTTTCGCCCGAGGAGCACAATGCCCTGCGTGGCCACGATATGGCCATGATCTATCAGGACGCGCTCAGCTCGCTGAACCCCTCCATGCTGATTAAGTCCCAGCTGCATCAGCTGCTGCGCCGCGGCGGCAAGCGCTCCGCCGAGGAGCTGCTGGAGCTGGTGGGTCTCGACCCCGAGCGCACCCTGAAGTCCTATCCGCATGAGCTCTCGGGTGGTCAGCGCCAGCGCGTGCTGATCGCTATGGCCCTGACGCGCAACCCGCGACTGCTCATCGCCGATGAGCCCACCACGGCCCTGGACGTCACCGTCCAGCACCAGGTGGTGGACCTGCTCAATGAGCTACGCGATAAGCTCGGCTTCTCCATGATCTTCGTCAGCCATGACCTCGCACTGGTGGCCAAGCTGGCCCACAAGATCACCGTGATGTACGCCGGCCAGGTGGTGGAGCAGGGCAATACCCGCGAGCTGCTCTCCGATCCGCGACACGAGTACACCCGCGGCCTGCTCGGTGCTGTGCTCTCCATCGAAGCCGGTGCTGACCGGCTCTACCAGGTGCCCGGTACCGTGCCCAGCCCGCGCGAGTTCGTGGAGGGCGACCGCTTTGCCCCCCGCTCCTCCTATCCGGAGATCGGCTTGAATGAAAAGCCCGTGCTGCGCCCAGTGGATGGTTCCCCCAGCCACTCCTACGCTGCCACCGACCAGCTACTGAATAGCTTGAAGGGAGCCTAGATCACGATGGCTAAGAAGAAAGCTGCAGCTGCCGCAGAGCCGCTGATTCAGCTCAAGGACATCAACGTTATTCACAAGACCCGCACGGGTAAGCTCTTCCGCCCCGATAAGGTGCACGCCAATAAGGACGTGAATCTGAGCATTCGCCGCGGCGAGGTCGTGGGTATCGTGGGCGAGTCCGGCTGCGGTAAGTCCACGCTCGCCAGGGTGATGGTGGGGCTGCAAAAGCCCACCTCCGGGGAGGTGTTCTTCAAGGGCCAACCGATGAAGAACAACGCCAAGATGCGCAAGGAGCTCGGCCGCTCCGTATCGGTGGTGTTCCAGGACCCAGCGACCGCCCTCAACCCGCGCATGAGCGTGCGCGATCAGCTGCTGGACCCGCTGCGCGTGCACAAGATTGGTAGCGAAAACGCCCGCCTGAAGCGGGTGAAGAAGCTGCTGGATCTCGTGGGCCTGCCACAATCGGCGCTCGAGGTGCTGCCGCGCCAGATCTCCGGCGGCCAGCGCCAGCGCGTGGCGATCGCCCGCGCCCTGGCCCTCGAACCCGATCTGATCATCGCCGATGAGCCCACCTCCGCGCTCGACGTCTCGGTGCGCGCCCAGGTGCTCAACCTGCTCACTGATCTCCGCAATGAGCTGGGCCTCGGCTTGGTGTTTATCTCCCACGACATCAACACTGTCCGCTATGTCTCGGATCGTATGTGCGTGATGTACAAGGGCGAGATCATCGAGGAGCAGCCCACCGACGATCTTTTCGACTCCCCGAAGCAGGACTACACCCGGACTCTGCTCGCCGCAACCCCCTCGCTGCTCTAATTCTGTAGCGTCTAGAAAGGCAATAATGACTGCTATGTCGCGCATTTCCCACGGCATTATTCCGCCGCTGTTGACTCCGCTGAGCGCAACGGGCGACATCGATATCCCGGCGCTGAAAAAGCTGATCGATCGGCTCATCGAGGCGGGCGTGGATGCCATCTTCGCTCTCGGTTCCTCCGGTGAGGTGGCTTTTCTTAGCGACGCCGACCGCACCCACGTGCTCCGCACGGCCGTCGAACACGTCGCTGGCCGGGTCCCCGTGTACGCCGGCTGCATCGATACCCAAACTAATCGCGTGATCGAGCACGTGCGCCAGGCCGAATCCTGCGGCGTGGATGCCGTGGTGGTCACCGCCCCCTTCTATGCCATCACTGGCCCGGAGGAGATCACCCAGCACTTCCGTTTGGTGGCACAATCCACCGAGCTGCCGGTGATCGCCTATGACATCCCGGTGTGCGTGCACACCAAGCTCGCCCCGGAGCTGCTCGTGGCCCTTGGCACGGAAGGCGTGCTCGCGGGAGTGAAGGATTCCTCCGGCGATGATGTCTCCTTCCGCCGCCTCGTCCAGCTCAACGAGGCCGCCGGCCACCCGCTGGTGGTGCTCACCGGCCACGAGGCTGTGGTGGATGGTGCCTTCGCCGCGGGCGCTGATGGCTGCGTGCCGGGGCTGGGCAATGTGGATCCTGCCGGCTATGTGCGGATGTGGCAGGCCTATAAGGCCGGCGATTTCCCCACGGTGATCGCCGAGCAGAACCGCTTGGCCGCGCTCTTCGAGATCGTATTCCAGCCGGTGGGCAAGGTGGGCCCGGCCGCGGGAGTGGGAGCATTTAAAACCGCCCTCGAGCTGATGGGCGTATTCTCCTCCAACCTCATGTCCCCGCCGCTGCCCCAGATCACGGATGAGCCCTCGCGCGAGGCCATCCGCTCCATCGTGGACCGCGCCGGTTTGCTCTAGCAGCACAGCGCTTATCGACGCCCACCCTCCCGTTGCTCACGCTCGGGAGGGTGTATGTGCGGGGTAGGCGGGGCCGACCTAAAATAATGAGCCATGCCCCAGCCACCCCGCACGTCATCCACCACCGGCCGGGTTCTCCGCCGGCTCCGCGTCCCCAGCAGTCTCTCCGGCCGGGTGAAACGCGCCATCACTCATGGCACCCACCGCTTGAACGATTCCTGGCTGAGTATCGTTCAATCCGCGCTCGGTGCCGGTCTCGCGTTCTTCATTGCGCTGCACATCACCCACCACAACGTTCCCTTCTTCGCCCCCATGGCGGCGGTGATCGTCACCGGTATCTCCGGGGTGGGGCGTATGCGCCGCGCCATCGAGCTGATGGTGGGCGTGGTCATCGGCGTCGGCATCGGCGATCTTCTCATCGTGCAAGTGGGCTCGGGCCCCATACAGATCGCGGCCGCGGTGATCATCACCCAGGCGGTGGCCCGCTTCATGGACAAATCCCCGCTGGTCTCTAACCAGGCGGCGATCGGTGCGGTGCTGGTGGCCACCCTGCTCCCGCCGGGCGATGCCGGCGGCTTCGACCGCATGATTGATGCGGTGATTGGCGGGCTGGTCGCCATCCTCATGATGGCGCTCATCCCGGCTTCTCCGCTCAAAGCGGGCC
The DNA here is from genome assembly GCF_019209925.1 of Corynebacterium sp. TAE3-ERU30. Taxonomy (NCBI): domain Bacteria; kingdom Bacillati; phylum Actinomycetota; class Actinomycetes; order Mycobacteriales; family Corynebacteriaceae; genus Corynebacterium; species Corynebacterium sp. TAE3-ERU30. The sequence continues at coordinate 231,409 of NZ_JAHUTO010000004.1, forward strand.
GGCGGGAAATCGCCAAGGTGCTCGGCATCGCCTCCGATGTCCTGGCCGATGTGGCAGCCGCCCTGCGCAGCAATGATGCTCGCGCCATCGCGGAAGCCCTGGACGAGGTGCGAGGTACTCAGGGATATATCAACTCCATGATCGCCGCCGCCAAGGAGGGCAAGGCCTCGGTAGAGGTATCGCCTTTCCTCTGGGGCGATGCCTCCCGCCGCGTCAATACGCTGCTGAGCACCCTGGAGCAGGTAGATAACGCGGTGCGCACCACCCGCGTGCTGGCGCGCCGGGCCCAGGTGCTCATTGAAGATGGGGATACGGTCAGCGATGAACAGCTGGCTCTTATTGATGAGCTCTCGGATATCACCCTGCAGCTCTCCGAGCTTTTCGACCGCGGCGAGAAGAACGTTCGTTTCCAGCAAATCCCGCAGGTGGTGCGCCGGCTCCGCCGCCTCGGCGCCCGCATGGGGCTGGCCGTGGCCGAGGGGCGCGTGCTCTCGGCGCATATGATGCTCGGGCAGTCCCGCTCGCTGGTGGTGGATCTGCTGCAAGTATGCGGCTTGTCCCGTGATTCGGCGCAGGCGGTACTCAAGCCCACCTCCGATACCCCGCATGTGCCGCCCGAGCTCTGGGAGGACTAAGCCGCCCAGGTGCTCGCAGCCGCGCTAGAGGCGAATAATCTGCGCATCTCGTAAGTGCCGGTAGAAGGTCACAGCCTCTACTGGCTTCGGGCGGGTCACCCCATCAATACTCACCCGCAGCTGCGGCCCACCGGCCTGCACGGCACGGCCCGTGAGCAGGGAGGAGGCATCGCGTTCACCGGCGGGGCTGCGGCGAAACCACCGGCGACCGCGTGCCGGAGCGAGGGAGGTGCTCAGCCGCACCGCCGCGATCCCGGGCGCATCCACCATGGGCACCACGCGGGCGCCAAAATACCCGCGCCGAGCGGGGGAGTGCTCCTCGTTATGGTGCAGACGCGCATCATCGACGATGATCTCGCCGACGAGCTGCAGATCCTCGGGGTCGCTGATCGTCGCATGCCCGGCTATCACGCTGCCTTTATCGTCGCGGATGAGGCAGCTCGGCCGCGGCGAGCCATAGCGCGCCAGCCGCCAGGCAGCCGTCGGCTCGGTGGGAATCCCAAAATTCCGGGCGGCCACCGAGTCCGGATCCGTGGGCACAAAACCGATCTCGGCCCAGAGCGCGTCGATCTTCATCAACCGGCTGAGCACCGCTGATAGGGCGGCATCGCTGCCTACCACGATAATCCGCCACGGCTCCGCTGGTTGCTGCGGGGCAGGTTGGGGCTGGCCGAGGTGCTCCACATCGGGGCGCGCCTGGATCTCGGCCAGGCTCGGGGTGGGATCCTCGGGCAAAATATCGCGCGCCCGCGCGCCGAGAAACATCAGGTCACGCCGTTGCGGCAGCTCCGGCAGCTGCATGAGCTCGCCGGCGTCGAGGGGGCAGGAGTGAGCACCACAATTAAGCACGAGGGTGGACATGACTGCCATAGTATCTGGCTACACTGGGGGATTATGATTTTGGTGTGGTACCGCGATGACCTGCGCACAATCGATCACGCCCCGCTGGAATGGGCGAGGGAGCAGGGCGAGGACATCTGCGCGGTCTACATCTGGGAAACCCCGCCGCCGGGGCTGCGACCGCTCGGGGAGGCGAGCCGCTGGTGGCTGGCCTATTCGCTGCAGGCGCATCGCCGTCGCCTCGCCGCTCTCGGCATTCCTTTACATATTGTGTCTGGCGATCCCGCCCAGCTGCTGCCGCAGCTCGCAGCGGGGTGCGGTGCGCACACGGTGCTCTGGCAGCGCCGCTATGTGCCGCAGCTCGCGGAGCGCGATAAAGCCATCAAATCCGAGCTCTCCACCACCTATACTGTGCGCAGCTTTCCCGGCTATCTGCTGTCTGAGCCCTGGGAAGTAAAAACTAATAAGGGCACCGCCTATGCGGTCTATTCCCCCTATGCCCGTAAAGCGGGGGAGCTGCTCGAGGAGCAGGGCGGTGTCGCTGACGTGCGGCCGCCGGCGCCGCAGGAGCCGTCCTGGGAGCTTGATGAGGATATTCGCGCGCTCGGCTTGGTCAGTGAGATCGATTGGGCGGCGGAGTTTCGCGAGCAGTGGCAGCCCGGCGAGGTGGGGGCGTGGGCGGCGTTGCACCGCTTTGCGCAGCGCTGTGAATCCTATGGCGACTACGCAGATAAGCGCGATTTCCCGGCCGTGCCCGCCACCTCGCGGCTCTCACCCCATCTGCGCTTTGGTGAGATCAGCCCCGCGATCCTGTGGCAGCGGGTGTCCGATCCGACGTTCCGTTCCGAATTATTATGGCGCGAGTTCGCCTGGACCCGCCTATGGGAGCATCCGGACCTGGCCACAACGAATGTGCGGCAACACTTCAATTCCTTCCCGTGGGCGTGGAATGGCGACGCCACCGCCTTCCCGCTGACCCCGCCCCACGAGGAATATGCCGAGGAGCTCACCCAGTGGCAGCGCGGCACCACCGGCGTTCCGCTCGTCGACGCCGGCATGCGCGAGCTCTGGGCCACCGGCACAATGCATAATCGCGTGCGCATGGTGGTGGGGTCGTGGCTGACAAAAAACCTGGGTATTCATTGGCGCCACGGCGAGGAGTGGTTCTGGAATTGCCTTGTCGACGCCGACTATGCCGCCAACCCCTTCAATTGGCAGTGGGTAGCGGGCTGCGGGGATGACGCCGCCCCCTACTTCCGTATTTTCAACCCCCTCACTCAGGAAAAGAAGTTTGACGCCGAGCACCGCTATATCCAACGCTGGGTTCCGGAGTGGGCAACACCGCTGTATCCCGAGCCACATGTGGACGTGAAGGAGTCCCGCGCCCGCGCCCTGGCCGCCTATAAAGACACCACACAACGCTGAGATAGTGGTGATGTAGACTGATTCCGGCTCTTCAGGGGGCTAGGACACTCCATACCTCTCAATAGACATAAAGGGAAGTGACACACCATGGCGGTTGTGGTCATCGTCGGCGCCCAATGGGGCGATGAAGGCAAGGGAAAAGCCACCGATATCCTCGGCGGACAAGTAGATTATGTGGTCAAGCCCAATGGCGGAAATAACGCTGGGCACACCGTGGTGGTGGGCGGTGAGAAGTACGAGCTCAAGCTGCTGCCGGCGGGCGTACTGTCAGAAAACGCCACCCCTGTGCTGGGCAATGGCGTGGTTATCAACCTAGAGGCGCTTTTCGACGAGATTGATGGCCTTGAGGCCCGCGGCGCCAATGCCTCGCGGCTGCGCATCTCCGCGAATGCTCACGTCGTGGCCCCCTACCACCAGATCATTGACCGTGTGGGGGAGCGCTTCCTCGGCAAACGCGCCATTGGTACGACCGGCCGTGGCATTGGCCCCACCTATGCGGACAAGGTTTCCCGCGTGGGCGTGCGGGTGCAGGACATCTTTGATGAGTCCATCCTGCGCCAAAAGGTGGAGTCGGCCCTCGACCAGAAGAACCAAATTCTGGTGAAGATGTACAACCGTAAAGCCGTGGACCCGGAAGAGGTTGTGCAGTACTTCCTCTCCTATGCGGAACGCTTGCAGCCGATGGTGATCGAGTCCGAGTTGGAACTCAATCGCGCCATCGACGAAGGCAAGCATGTGCTCATGGAGGGCGGCCAGGCCACCATGCTGGACGTGGACCACGGCACCTATCCCTTCGTCACCTCCTCGAACCCTTCAGCGGGCGGCGCCTGCGTGGGCTCCGGAATCGGCCCCACCAAGGTCACCTCCTCGCTGGGCATCATCAAGGCCTACACCACCCGTGTGGGCGCCGGGCCATTCCCCACCGAGCTCTTCGATAAATGGGGCGAATTCCTGCAGACCACCGGCGGGGAAGTGGGAGTGAATACCGGCCGCAAGCGGCGCTGTGGTTGGTACGACTCCGTTGTGGCCCGCTACGCCTCTCGCGTGAACGGCTTCACCGATCTCTTCCTCACCAAACTCGATGTGCTCACCGGCATCGGAGAGATCCCCATCTGTGTTGCCTATGACGTCGACGGCACGCGCTTCGACGAGATGCCGATGACGCAATCTGACTTCCACCACGCCACGCCTATCTATGAGACCATGCCGGCGTGGGAGGAAGATATCACCGGCTGCCGCAGCTTTGAGGAGTTGCCGCCCAAGGCCCAGGACTATGTGCGCCGGCTGGAGGAGCTCTCCGGTTGCCGCATCTCCTATATCGGCGTGGGGCCGGGGCGTGACCAAACTCTCACACTCCACCATGTGATAGATCAGGCATAAAATAAGCCTCAGCTACCTCCCTCCGTGCCCAAACGGGGGGAGGTTTTTTGCAGCCGTGGCGGGGGAGCGCAGCGAGCCGGCGAGAGATTTTTTTAGGACGTCCTATCACTGCTAAAAGTGCAGGTGATAGGGTTATTTGCAGAGTTTCGTACGCAAATTTTTTCAGCTAATTTTCACTGACATGAAACGAACACGTATGTCTGCGCGATCTACCCAGTAGACACGCCGCAGATTTACCTGAAAAAAGGATAATTTTTTCCTCTTGTGGCGCCGCGCAGGGTGCTATAGCATGAGCACCATCGCTGAATTTTACAGCTATGAACTACAGGAATTTTTAGTCCTCCCAAGGATCACTCATTCTTGGTGCTTTTTCTTGTTAATCCTCTAACTTTCCGAGGTCAGTATATTGAATCCTTCACAACCCTCTAAGCGGCGGCTCATGAGCGCCATGGCAGTGCTCATGGTGCTTATGCTTGTTGTCGGCGTAATTACGTATGGTGCCGGTGGTGCAGCTTATGCTGAGGATATTGAAGATTCCTCTACCACTACGACCTCGGAGACTGAGAGTGAAAATGCTGAGGCTGTGCAAGACACTAAGCCCAGCAGCTCTACTACGTCCTCCCCTTCCGTAACTAAGACTCCCTCCAGCACCTCTAAGGCCCCCTCCAGCACGTCTAGGGCTCCGCAACCTCAGCCCAAAGAGACACAAACGCAGGTGGAGTCCACGAAGGAGACGGAGACTGTAGAGGCCACCTCTAAGGAGGAGGACGCAGCTGAGGACGAGGCCAGCTCCGAGGACGAGGAAAATTCCGAGGATGAGCCCGTTGACGAGCCACCGTTGAGGACCCTGAGCCGCAAGCCCCGTGCGGCCGGCGATCCTTATCAGAAGCTCTGTGGCCACAGAGTGGGCATTCTTATCGACGTCTCTGGTTCTACCACTAACTATAAGGACAAGTATAAAAAGGCTCTTCGTGTGGTTCGAGATAACCTGGCCGGTACCGGCTCTGTGGTCGGTGTGCGTCCCTTCGCCGACCAAGCACCAGCGAGGCCCAATAGGGGGTTCGCGCCTGTGGAGCTCGATGGTCCTGGTCTCGCCAAATTCGATAGGTTCATTGATGATCTCGACAAGGAATGGCCGAGTATAAAAACGGAAAATGACCTTGTCAACTCAAACTATAGTATCGCTCTAAAGAGTGCCCTTGGTAAAGGGTATGACGAGATCATTCTTATTGGCGATGGCTATATTGAAAACGGTGGTCTCGTTCCAGGTAGGAGCGGCACCTACAGTGGTCGAGTTTTTGATTCAATTGATTACGCCGACCAGTTACGCGCTGAAGGTACTCGACTTGTATCTCTGAAGTTGGATAATAGGAATACTGAAAACGCCAAGGTATACTGGTCAGACAGCCCTTATGGTTTGAATAACTACTTCCCAGACGAGTTAGATCCACCGCCCGGTTTCGAGCGTGGCACCGAAGGTGCGGTGCGGAGCAAAAATAAGAATCGAAAACAGCTCGTCAAGACTAAATGGAGCAAGGTCCAAGGTGAAGTTGGTAGCCGAACTGGTTTTGCTCAGGGTCGCCGCTCACCTCTCTACGTCAATTGGGTCTTTAGGAGTACTAAGGAATATCTCGACCGCTTAACGGATCGACTGATTAAGACTGACTACGATCAGATGGCTGAGCACTTAGATGCACTCACGTCTGGTTGTACCGGCACTGTCACGGTGAACAAGAAGCTTGTTGATGCCAACGGCAAGGTGAATAATCAAGCCGACACCAGTGGGTTTACCTTCCGAGCGGATCGTGCCTTCGTTGATCAGAGGGAAGAGTCCGACGTGGAGCGGTCTACCGGTAAAAAAGGTTTGGCCACGTTTAACTTCGCGGTCGAGAAGGATGGAACGACTTCCATGTCCATTCAAGAGATTTTGGAAGAAGGTTCCGTTCACAAGCTGCGCCCGCAGGACGTGTCCGGCGGTAAGAAGACTGTCGCAACCTGCGAAATAAAAAACTTAGGCAAGGGCGTCAACGTCAGCTACGGCAGCGGCTCGGATCGTGTAGTTACGTCCGATGTGTCCAACAATAGCTTCACTATCAGTGGGTTGAGGGGCAACGACATCGTCAACTGCACTGTTCATAACACTGCCGGTGAGCCTGATCTGAGCATTGCTAAGTCGGCCAGCACCGAGCCGCGAGTGATCACCAGTGACGGCCAGGAATTCCAGGCTAGCTATCACGTGAGTGTGAAGAACAGTGGTACCGCAGAGGGAACTCCCGAAAGCATTCGGGAACTTCCGGCGGCACCGCAGGGACTGCGCATCCTCCGAGTAGAGGTGGACGATCCCGAGATTACGGGTAATTCTCTGATCAAGGAGCCTATCGAACTTAATAACGACGGCTCTGCGTGGGTTCTGCCCAAGAGCGCTATGAAGCCCGTCCCTGCTAAGATGACACGCTCCGCCAAGGTGAATGTGATCTACCGCGTGGACAACATGGCCGATCTTCAGGGCAACCTTGAGTGCCCGGACGGCGGCCTGACCAACCGCGTGGAATTGGATGGCGACAACAACGCCGAAGCGTGTGTCGGCCTCTCCATTCCGAGTGTGGGCGTGGTGAAGTTCATCAACGGTGAAGATGCAGACACCCGCGAAGAGGCAGCCACTACTACCGGCGGCGGTGACACCACGATCACCTACGACATCCGTAATGATGGAACTGCCCCCTTGGAGAGGTTCACCATTACTGATGAGCGCTTGGACCCAGAGACCGGTAACCCAGCTGGAGCCATCGTTCCCGAGGGACTCACCTGTAATCGTGATTCCCGCGTAGAGAAGCAAGGCGACACCATCACGGTGATCCCCAACGAGCCCTTGGCTAATGGGCCTGTCATCACCTGCACGTGGACCTCTGCCAACTTGGCAGCGGAGCCCGGCGAGTATCACGCGAACCGGGTAACGGTGTCAGCTAGCGCGGCAGTGCCAGGTAACCAAAAACTCGAAGAAGGCGACATCGCACCGGTGTCCGCAACGGATGATGCGTGGTTGTTCACGCTGCCCGTTCTCACCGGCAACATGCCACTCACCGGTGGCAAAGGAGTCTGGCCATTCCTGCTCGCAGGCCTAGCTTTGGCTCTCGGAGGAGCATTCGCTCTACGTCGCAAGACAGCATAGAGCCGGTGCTTTCAGCAGATACTGGCTACGACCACAAGAACAATAAGGAGTGACAATGCAGATCGACCGTCCCCGGTGCAATAGCGAATGACATGGGCACCGCCCAGCTCATTCCCTCGCTTTCAACAGATGATGGCGAGGAGCAGCTGGAAACATCCCGTCACCACTCAACGGCGGGACCACCCCCTCGCCAACCATTAGGTGCTAGCACCCTGCTACACCTGATACTTTCTCTCAATCTTTAAGGATTTTTTATGAATAAGTTCGCACGCAGCGCCTTCGCTGTTGCCGCCTCCGGCGCACTCGTGTTCGGCTCCGCAGGAATCGCCGCCGCACAAGGTGGCTCCGAGGACGAAACGCCCAACTCCGGCGTTCAAGAGGGCCAGACCAACGAACAATGTGAAGGCATCGTCTGTGGCTCCATGGAAGCTGCTAAGGATGCCGGCATGAAGCTGCACATCCACAAGTTCGACAACGCCAACCCCGGCCCTGCCGGTAACGGCACCCAGATCGAGGGCGAAGGTTCCCTCGGCGACCCCCTCGACGGCGCGACCTTCAAGGTGGAAAGGGTCACTGGCGTTGATCTGAAGACCAACGACGGTCAGAAGCTGGCCGAGCAGATCGCCAAGGATCAGGCTGAGGCTCCCGGATTCAGCGAGGTGGGCTCTAAGACTACCTCCAACGGCCAGGCTGTCTTTGATATCACTGAGATCGGTCTCTACCGCGTCACCGAGACCGCTGCTCCCACCGGCTACGAGGCCACCCAGTCCGATCCCTTCTTCGTGGCTGTGCCGCTGACCGACCCGGATAACCGTCAGGGCTTCCTGCGTGAGGTGCACGTCTACCCGAAGAACAAGAAGCAGGAAGACGTCGTCACCAAGTCCGTGACTGACGCCGCCACCGTCAAGGCCGGCGACACCATCACCTACGATGTTGCTGCCAAGGTTCCTTCCGCTTCCGAGTTCGCCAAGGTCGTCCTGACCGACCAGTACCCCGCTGATCGCCTCGAGAGCCCTGTTGTCCAGCAGGTTTCCCTCGGCGACGGCACCGTGCTGCAGGATGCCGACTACACCGTCAACACCGACACCGCCGGCGAGGTTGTTATTGCGCTGACCCAGAGCGGCATCGACAAGGTCGTTGCCTTGGATGGCGCCCAGCGCACGGTGCAGGCCAAGATCGACTTCAACGTCAAGGAGAACGCGGACGGTCAGACCTCTCCGATCAAGAACAACGCCTCGATCACCACCTCTACCGATGAGGACGATCCGGGCACCACTGTTGACATTCCGGACGAGGATCAGCCGGAGACCTACTTCGGTAACGTGACGATCAACAAGACCAACACCGCTGGTGATGGTATTGCTGCAACCTTCGACCTCTACACCTGTAACGACGCCAACTCCATCGAGGAGAGCAACAAGGTCACCGAGGGCATCCAGGTGGCAGCCGCTGGCACCACCATCAAGGGCCTGCACGTGAACGACTACGTGAACGGCGAGGCTAAGGAAACCGACCCGACCGGCTACTGCCTCGTTGAGACCGAGGCTGCCGACGGCTACGAGCTGCTCGCTGAGCCGGTGTACTTCACCGTTGAAAAGGGTGAGGGCGAGACCATCGACCTCACCAACGTCAACATCGAGAACGTTGAGTCCAACGCTGGCTTCGACCTTCCGCTCACCGGTGGTCGCGGTGTCACCATGCTGCTGGTTCTCGGTGGCGTGCTGATCGTGGGTGGCGGCGCTTACGCCTTCTACTCCAACCGTCGCCAGAACGCTGCTTCCTAATAGGAGCTAGCCACAACGGCTGACATCTCTTTTGGGGTCAGAGACTAAACAGACCCCACCTAAACGTGAAAAATGTAATTTCATAGCCCGATATCAATAACTAGTGAAACTTAAGGAGGCGCCGTGACTACTATCGTTAATTCGGACGCGCCGAGGCCGACACAGGCACGTGCGGGGTCGCTCCGGCGCCGCCTCGTTCCTCTGATCATCATCTTTCTTGGGCTTGCGATCCTCAGCTATCCCGTGGTCGCCACGTATATGGCGAACTCGAAGCAGAGCTCAGCAGCACAGGCCTACTCTCAGACAATCGTGGATAACACCACCCAAGAAGAGCGGGACGACGCCATTCGTCGAGCACACGAGTGGAACGAACAGCACGCAGAAGGCCCAGTGCTCGATCCATGGCTCGCGCGAATCGATAGCTCTAATGCTCAATACCAAGAGTATTTGCAGCAGCTCGACCTCGCCGATGTCATGGGCCGTATCGTCATCCCGAAGATCAAATCCGACCTCCCGATTTACCACGGAACCGATGAGGAAACACTCAATCGTGGTATCGGGCACCTCTATGGCAGTTCCCTCCCGGTAGGCGGGGAATCCACGCACACCGTACTCACCGGTCACACCGGGCTATCACACGCAACGCTGTGGGATAACCTCACCGACGTGGAAAAGGGAGACGGGATTTACCTCAGCGTCTCCGGCCAAAAGATGAAGTACGTGGTGAGCGATATCAACGTCGTTCTTCCCGACGAAACCGATCTCCTCAAGCCAGAAATTGGCGCAGACAAGATCACCCTCATCACCTGCACCCCCTACGGCGTGAACTCCCATAGGTTGCTGGTTACTGGCCAACGGGCACCGTTGGATGATGAAGAAGCCAGCCAAACATTGGAACAGACCTACACACCGTGGCAATGGTGGATGTCGCTGGTCGCGGCAGTCATCGTGGCCGTGCTCATCGCAACGTTCGTGTGGATCATGAAACAGCGCCGGCGCGCCGCCGGACAAGGAGAGTAAGAGTATGCCCACCACTGCTCAACACCGCCTGCACAGTATCTGCGGCTGGATCATCGGAGCACTACTTCTCGTAGTCGTGTGTGCACCACAAGCGTGGGCTGCCGACACACCGCGACCCTCCTCTGTCGATCCCTACGCCCGCGGCGAACTCACCGTACACAAGGCGCTCGGCGATCCGCTCACTCAATTCGGCGATCCCACCAATCCCGATGCGGACCTCAGCAGGGAACCGATCCAAGGCCTGAAATTCCAGATCCAACGGATCGAGGGCATAGACCTCACTACGAACGACGGTTGGTACGAACTCGAAGACAGCTTTATTGTTGACTACTTCGAAGGCGGCAGGGAAGTCGACAACTTGGGCCAGGCTTATATCGAAGAAACCGATGACAACGGTGTGGCACATTTCAAAGAGCTTCCCATCGGCGCCTACCTCGTCCAGGAATTGCCGAGCGCTGCACAAAAGGATTCCCTCTCTCTGGTGAGCCCCTTTATCGTCACCATTCCGACGACGAATCCCGACAACCGCAGCGAATGGACCTATAGCGTCGAAGTGAACGCCAAGGACCAGCGCATCATGGCGAATAAGGATGTCTCCGCAACGTGCATCGAGGCTGGAGACACCATCACCTATGGAATTTCCTCCACCACTCCGGCTCCCGATCACAACGGTGTGATCCACCGCTTCGAGATTGCCGACCCGATCTCCCCAGAACTGGAGTTCATCAAGCTGAAGTCGAAGGTCAGCATTCAGCAGCCCGGCCCGGATGGCAAGAACATCACCTTACACGCCGATGAAGACTTCTCGGTCGTGCTCACCGGCGGTGTGGCAGTGCTGAAACTCCAAGACAGGGGTCTGGAGAAGCTCGCCAAGCTCCGTAGCGGCAATCCAGAAACCACTGTCTCGTGGACCTTCGAAGCTACGGGCCCCGCCGAGGCCACGGGCCAGAAGATTCACAACCGCGGTTACGTCCTCGTTGAGGGATACCCGCAGTTCGATCCCCTCACCACTCCAGGTGTGCAAACGAATCGCGTCACCACCCAGGTGGGGAGCTGCACGCCCACGACCTCGGATGTAGAGACCCCAGTCACCGATCCTCAGATGCCCGGTGACACCGACGAGCCCACCACCTCGACCCAGACCGGTGAACCTGGCACGGATTCCCCCGGTAGTAGCGGTGGCGGATCTTCCTCAGGCAGCAGCGGCAGCTCCGGCCCGCTCGCCAGCACGGGTGCTAGCGTGATCGGCCTCGTGATCGCTGGTGCACTCCTCGTGGCCATCGGTACCTGGCTCAGCACTCGCCGAGGACGCTCTGAATAAGAGCACCTAATCGGATACTCGCAGTGCGGCCGCTTCCCCTCAGAAGGAAGCGGCCGTAGTCGTATGTTCAGCGTTCCTCCCGCAACAGCGAGAGCTTAAACCCCGCCCGGGAGGCGGGGTTTAGGCATCATCGGTAATGGGGGTGACGGCCTTGGCGGCGCGGCGGGCATGGGTGCGCGCCTCCTCCACCGTTTCCGCGGTAGCCAGCGCCACTCCGAGGCGACGCCCAGGATAACTATCGGCTTTACCAAAAAGACGAAGATCCACCTCGGGGATACTCATGGCCTCAGAAATGCCGGTATAGCGCACGGCATGACCATCCTCTGCGCCATTAATCACCGCCGCGGCACCAGGCGAGGTGAGCGTGACATCGACAAAAAAGCCCATCACAGCCCGGGCATGCAACTCGAATTCCGAGAAACGCTGCGTGGCCATGGTGACCATACCGGTATCGTGCGGCCGCGGCGCCACCTCCGAGAAGTACACATCCTCGCCCTTCACAAAGAGCTCGACCCCAAATACTCCGCGCCCCGAGAGCGCATTGGTAATGCGGGCGGCAATAGAGCGCGCCAGATCACGGGTGGATTCCGACATCGGGGCGGGCTGCCAACTCTCCAGAAAATCACCGCTCGATTCGGCGCTATCACTGGCGCGCCCAGCACTCATGGCGCCCAATTCTGCGACCTCTCCCAACCGGGTATGGCCAATAGGCTCACAGAACCACGTGGCCTCAGAATCCGAATAGGGGTCCTTAGAACGCACGGTGAGGATCGTCACCTCATAGTCAAAGTCCACGAATTCCTCGGCGATCACCTGTGCCGGGCCACCATCGATGGCATCCAGCGCGTTAGCCCACGCCTGCTCTACATCCGCCATCTCCCGCACCAGAGTTTGGCCGCGGGCGGCGGTGCCCTGATTGGGCTTCACCACACAGGGCAGACCCACATTGAGTACAGCCTGTTTCAGCTCCTCTAGGGACGTGGCAAAGGCGAAACGACAGGTCGGCACACCCAGCTCATAGGCGGCGAGCTGCTTGAGTGTTTCCCGCGAATTCGTCATCTTCGTGGCATGAGTAGAAGGCACCACGGTCGATAGGCCCTCGGCCTCAATACGCTCAAGAGTGGCGGAATCCACCTGCTCGGTTTCGGGCACGAGATAGTCGGGGCGCACCCTATTCACCAGCTCGTAGAGCGCCTCACCATCGCGCACATCCAGCACATAGGCGGCGTGGGCCACCTGGTGGGCGGGGGCGTTTTCATAGCGGTCCACGGCGTGCACCTCTACCCCAAGCCTTTGGAAGGCGATGGCCACCTCCTTGCACAGTTCGCCGGCTCCGAGCAGCATCACTTTCGTGGCGGTATCGGAAAGGGCGGTACCGATCCAGTCCTGGGAATACACGCAGTGCCTCTTTTCCACACGGGTCGTAGGAATTAATGAGCTCTATTCTAGTGGGCGTGAGCGCAATGGGAAGAAGGCGCCGACACATAACGTAGGCAGAAAACAGTCGGCGGGGTAGAGTTTAAACATGGCTTATCACGCAGATTCAGCGGATCTACCCGAGAAGGAAATCCTCACCTGGGACGGTTTCGGCCGCGCTTCCCGCGAGCTCGCCCAGACGGTTGTCAATGACGGTTTCACGCCAGACATTATTGTGGCTGTCGCCCGCGGCGGCCTCGTACCGGCTGGGGCGCTGTCCTATTCCATGGGCGTTAAGCTCTCCGACGCCATCAACGTGGAATTCTATACCGATGTGCACGAAACCTTGCCGGATCCGGTGCTGCTGGAGCCACTGCTGGATATCGAGGCGATTAGCGATAAGAAGCTGCTCGTCGTCGACGATGTCGCCGACTCCGGCCGTACCCTGTCCCTCGTGCTGAAACTTTTGGCCACCCACGGCGCCGATGTGCGCTCCGCGGTGCTCTACGCCAAGCCCACCAGCGAAGTAGATCCCACCTATGTGTGGAAACGCACCGCCGAGTGGATCGTGTTCCCCTGGTCCGCGGAGCCGCCAGTGGAGGCCGAATAACGGCCACCGTCGCCCCTGTCCTGATTGCGCCCTGCACCCTTCATTGCGGTGCGGGGCGCGCTGCGTTGCGCATAAGAAAACCCCGCATCCTCCAGTGGGGGAGTGCGGGGCGTGGTGCGTGCCAGATAGTCTCTGGCGCGTCTTAGCTGCGTCCGAGGCCGGCGAGAGACATGAGCTTCGCCACGGCGTAGACCAGCGCGGCGGTCAAACCGATACAGCCGCCGGCGGAGAGATGAAAGACCACGGCTATCGCCAGCCCACTCAAGCCCATGATGATGCCCATCACGGGCGAAACGAGCAGCAAGGTGCTGGGGCGGGTGGCAAAGATCGCCACCGTGGCTGCAGGAGCGGCCAGCAGGGCGATGGACAAAATGGTGCCCACTGCCGGGATCAGCGCCACCAAGGTGAGCACGATGAGCGCGCTGATGAGTGCCTGGGCGAGGCTGCGTCGATGCGCCACCCCGAAACCAGCTGGGTCGAAAGCAAAGAACACCAGCCGTCGCCAGCCGCCGGCGAGCACGATGATCACGCTGGCGAGCAGGATCAGTGCGAGAGTCACATCGGTGCGGGTAACGGTGAGCACGCTGCCCACCAGGAAGCTCTCCACCTTGATCGGTAGCGGCGCGAAGAGCTTATTGAGGAAATAGCCCAAGGCGAAGCCGGTGGTGAGCACGATTCCCGCCGCGGATTGGGAGGTGCCCACCCGCGAGAGCGAAAACAGAGCACCAATGGGCCAGCACATCACCAGCGCGCCGATAAAGAGCGCGAGCGATAGCTGCGAATGGTTCAAGCCGAAGGCGGCACCGATAATCACGCCCACGACCGCACCGGGAAAGGTGGCGTGGGTGATGGCCTCGGCAAAAAAGATTTGCTTATTCAACAGGGCGAGGCTGCCGACCAAACCGGCGAGCGCACCCACTATAACGAGCTCCACAATGGGAAGCGTGAGAATGTCGAGCATGAGTGGCTCACCTCCTTGTCACGGTGCGGCTGCGACGATCCTGCAGCAAACGAATGATGAGAAAAACGAAGTACATGGCCACCACAGACAGCGCGACGACTGCCTGGGGCGAGATCGGCCCGAGCGGAACCAGGCTCAACCCAATGACGCCCGAAACCACCGAGATACCGATGGCGAGGGGAATCATGTGCTGGACGCGGTGTACCACCAGCCGCGCTGCGGCGCCGGGAACGATGATGAAGCCGATCACCAGCAGCACACCGATGGCGGCGGCGGAGGCCACCACCACGGCGGCGATGGCGGCGTTGATCGTGAGATCCACGATCCACAAATTCACCCCAGCGGCCTGGGCACCATCGCGGTCAAAGGCGGTAAACACCTGGGTGGACCAGGTGGCGATCAGCAACGCGAGTGCCACGGCGAAGACTAGGAGCGCCGTGGTGAGGCGGTCATCGGTGATTTCAAGGAGGCGGCCAAACATCAGCGCCTCTAACTGCCCAGAGCGATCTCCCTTATAGAGGGAGATGATCACGCCGAGCGAAAAGAAACCAGTAAGCACAATGGCCACCCCGGATTCGCCGACGCGGGCGCGGGAGACAAGGGTGAGCACAATGGCCACCACCACCGCCACGGCCGAGGCGGTGGGCACGATCATATCGATCCCGCCGAACACCGCTCCGGCCACCACTCCGGGGAAGATGGCGTGCACGCTGGCCTCGGCATTGAACTCGAGGCTGCGCAGGTTCACAATAACCCCCAGCACGCCACTAACTACGCCAAGGGCGAGCAACAAAATGAGGGGCCGAAACATGAAAGGGGCCATGCCCACTTGGTGAGCTAGCTCAGTCCACATAGGCCGCAACTCCCTCAGTCACCGGTCCGAACTGCGGGGGATTCAACAGCGCCAGAACGTTATCGCACGCCCCCTCTGCCAGTTCATAGTCGTGGGTCGAAGCGATCAGGGCCGTGCCGGTGCTCTTGAGCTCGTTGAGCAGCTCCAACAGGATCTCGCGATTGGCCGTATCGAGGCCATTGAAGGGCTCGTCGAGCAGCACCAGATCGGGTTGGGCCACAATGGCGCGTGCGAGCAGCACGCGCTGTTGCTGGCCGCCCGAGAGGCTGCCGAAGTGGGAACCGGCGCGATCGCCGAGGCCCACCTTCTCTAGGGCAGCGCGCACCCGGCGCTTGTGCTTACCCAGCGGTTGGAAAAAACGCAGCTGGGCAAGCACCCCCATGGCCACTACGTCGAAGGCAGTGACGGGGAAGGTGCGATCAATATCAGCTGTCTGCGGCACATAGGAAATACGGGGGGCCTGGACCTCCAGCTCGCCGGAACACAGTCGGGCAGTGCCGATGATGCCGCGCAGCACCGTGGTTTTACCGCAGCCATTGGGGCCGATGAGGGCTAGGCCCTCGCCGGCGTTGACATGGGCGGTGACAGAATCGACGACCGTTGCGCCGCCGTAGCTGAAGGAGGCGTCGCGAAGCGACACGATCATTGAAGCTGCTCCGGCAGTTCAGCGACCTGGCCATCCCATGCATCCACCAAGGTGTTCACGTTGTGCTTGATGGAGCCGATGTAGGTCTCGCCATCAGTGCCGGCCGGGCCGAGCGAGTCGCCATAGAGGGCGTCATCGCCCACCACGGCCTTGACTCCGGCGGCCTTAGCGACAGCCTCGATGGACTTGGAGTTATTGGAGTTCTCCGCGAACAGCACGGTAGCGCCAGACTCCTTCACCGTCTCTGCGGCTTCGTTGATGTGGCTGGCGGTGGCGTCCTGCTGATCGGAGAAGTCGCTCAGTGCGGCGCCAATGAAGTCCACGCCGTACTCCTTAGAGAAGTAGCCGAAGGCATCGTGGCTGGTGAAGAGCACCGGGTTGTTCACGCTGCTGATGGACTCGCGAGCCCACTGATCCAGCTGATCGAGCTTGGCGTTGTAATTCTTCACATTCTGCTGGATTTCTTCCTTCAGCTCAGTGTTGCCGCGCTCTTCGGCTTCCTTTTCCAAGGCGTAGCCGATGTTTTCCACCTGGATCTGAGCGTTCTTCGGGGAGGTCCACACGTGCGGATCGTAGGTGAACTCTGCCTCCTCGCCGGGCTCCGGGGCGAAGGGCCACGGGGCGACGTCCACTCGGGCGATGCCGCGGTCGATGTCATAGCGGCCGCTGGCGGACTTCTCCAGCTCCGACTCCCTATCGGTCGGGGCCTCATCCACATCGCTGGCGGTGAGCACGCCGGTGGTGACCAGCATGGTGCCGGAGAACTCGCTGGAATCGATGGCCGAATCGAGGAAGTGCTCGAGGTCAACGCCGTTGACCATGATCAGATCAGCCTCGGAGGTCTTGACGAGCTGCTCGTGGGTCATCTCCAGCTGGTGTGCTGTGGCATTCGGTGCCAGCAGGCAGGTGAGATCCACCTGAGAGACCTCAAGCTGCTTCACATAGTCACAAATTTGGGTGGTGGAGGCCACCACCTTGATGTCGTCATCTGAAGATTCGGACTCGGAGCTGCAGGCGGCCAGGCCGCTGCCAAGAAGGGCAGTGGAGGCCACAGCTGCGAGTACGCGCCTTGTGTAGATGTTCATGGTTATCCCATCGTGTGGAGGAAATCAGTCAAAGTGTTGCCGATGCCGCCCAGTGACACATCGCGGCGGAACGTTCATCGACCTTTAAATTTTTGCATACTGATAGCCTAAGTTCAATGCACTGAACATTTATGTGCAGGTGTGTTTCCTCACGTACACACAAACCCCCGCCCCTCCGGAGGGAGGAACGGGGGCGAGGTGCGGTGAGTGTATTAGGACTCGAGGGGCTGCGGCTCGATCTTCCATACCTCTTCTGCGTAGTCGCGAATGGTGCGGTCAGAGGAGAAACGGCCGGAGGAGGTGATGTTGATCCATGCCTTCTCGGACCACGCCTGCTGATCGGCATAGTCTGCGGCCATGCGGTCGCGGGTGGCGCGATAGTCGGCGAAATCGCCCAGCAGGTAGTAGACATCCGCCGGCTCCCAGTTATTGGAGTTCAACAGGGACCAGTGGAGATCGTGGAACCAGCCGGAGCCGGAATCGTCCAGAGTGCCGTCGACAAGCGCATCGAGCACCCGCTTCAGCCCGGGCACAGTTTCATACTCGTGCCGCGGGTCATAGCTCTTGCGCAGCTCGGGAAGCTCCTCTTCCGTGGCGCCAAAGATATAGGCATTCTCATCGCCCACCGAGTCGAGGATCTCCACATTGGCGCCATCCAAGGTGCCCAAGGTGAGCGCGCCGTTCATCATGAACTTCATATTGGAGGTACCCGAGGCCTCCTTACCGGCGGTGGAGATCTGCTCGGAGACATCGGCGGCGGGAATGATCTTCTCGGCGGGGGAGACGTTGTAGTTCTCCACGAATACCACCTTGATGGTGTCATTCACCGCGGGATCATTGTTCACCATGCGGCCCACCTCGTTGATGAGCTTGATGATGGCCTTGGCGCGCACATAGCCCGGGGCGGCCTTGGCGCCGAAGATGAAGACGCGCTTCGGCACCTCCAGCTCCGGGTTGTCCTTGATGCGGAAGTACAGATCCAGCACATAGAAGATATTGAGCAGCTGGCGCTTGTACTCGTGGAGGCGCTTGATCTGCACATCGAAGATGGCGTCCGGGTCGATCTCCATGCCGCTGCGGTTGCGGATCCACTCCGCGAACTCCACCTTATTAGCGTGCTTGATCTCGCTCAGGCGCTGATAGATCTCCGGGGTGCCCTTATCGCGATAGTCGGCGAGAACATCCAGCTGCCGCACCCACTCATCCGAGCCGGTAACCTCAGTGAGCAGCGCGGATAGGCGCGGGTTGCACTGGTTGAGCCAGCGGCGCGGGGTGACACCATTGGTCTTATTGTTGAACTTCTCCGGCCAGATATCGTGCCACTCGCTCAGGGTTTCACGCTTGATGATCTCGGTGTGCAGGGCGGCCACGCCATTGATGGAGTAGGCGGCATAGCAGGCGATCCACGCCATGTGCACCGAGTTATTAGATACCGGCGCCATGTAGTCGATGGTTTCCTGGGACAGGCCACGCTCGGCCATGTCGATGCGGAAGCGGCGATCGATCTCGCGCACGATCTCCATGATGCGCGGGAAGAGACGATCAAAGATCGAGCACTCCCACGTCTCCAGGGCCTCGGCCAGCACCGTGTGGTTGGTGTAGGCGAAGGTCTCGGACACGATATCCCAGGCCTTCTCCCAGCCCATGCCGTGCACATCCATGAGCAGGCGCATGAGCTCTGGGATGCCCAGCACCGGGTGGGTGTCATTGAGCTGCACCGAGTTGTACTTCGCGAAGGTGGACAGATCACCGTGCTGGGCGACGTGGTTCTCCACGATCTCCTGCAGAGAGGCGGAGACAAAGAAGTACTGCTGGCGCACGCGCAGCACCTTGCCCTCGAAGGTGGTGTCATTCGGGTAGAGCACGCGCGAGATGTCCATCACGGCTTCGCGGCCCACGATGGCGTCGGTGAAGCGCTGGGAGTTGAAGGCATCGTAGTCGAACTCCTGCATCGGCTCGGCCTTCCACAGCCGCAGGGTGCCCACATTGTCGGTGCCATAGCCGGTGATCGGCATGTCATAGGGCACGGCACGAACCTGCATGTCGTTATAGCTAATGATGCGCTGTTCGTGGATGCGGCGAATGATGAAGGGATAGCGCTCCTCCATCCAGGAATCCGGGTGCTCGGTCTGGAAACCATTATCGAATTCCTGCTTGAACAGGCCATAGCGGTAGAGAATGCCATAGCCCACCACGGGCAGGTCTTGGGTGGCGCAGGAATCCAAGAAACACGCGGCAAGACGCCCCAGGCCGCCATTGCCCAGTGCGGCGTCCGGCTCCTCCTCCAGTACCTCGGAGAGGTTCAGGCCATAGTTCTTGGCGGTGGCGGCGGCCTCATCGAACAACCCCAGGTTGAGCAGGTTATTCAGCAGGGCGCGGCCCATGAGGAACTCGGCAGACAGATAGTGCTGCCGGCGGCCCTTCTTATATAGCTCGGTGGTGGCCGCCCAGTTCTCGGCCAGGGCGTCCATCACCGTGGCGGACAGGCCCTGCCAGAACTCCATGGTGGTGGAATCGGTGGGGGTGCGGCCAGATACCGAACGGATATGCCCGCCGGCTGCCTCGTGGAATGTCTGCGTCATCTCTTAATAACCTTCTCTCACACTATGGGTAAATCAACGCAGACCACCTTAGCTGAGAGCCAGCTACTTGTAGAGTTGTCGCGAGCCGCAGGCCCATGGATATTACCCAGCTCACAACCGGCGACGCGGTGCCCCCGACGAGCAGCGCCCGCCACCACCTCCGCAAGGGGCAGTGACGGGCGCGATATGAGTTGTGGCTGATGCCTAGATCTCGTATTCGGGGTGGGCATGGCGCACCATGTCATCCCACTCCACAATCTTCTTGCGCTCGCGGCCCTCGGCCTCGCCGGCAGCGCGCTCGGCGGCATCTAGGTTATGCCAGCCCGTCCAGGTGGTATAGGGCACCTTGCGCTCCTCGAGCAGCTCAATAATGGCATCCTCGCCCGGGTGGGCGGGGGCTTCGAGGGTGCCGGCCTCATAGTCCTCGAGCAGCATAGCGGTGGTTTCCTTGGCATCGGACTTGGTATTGCCGATCAGCCCCACGGGGCCGCGCTTGATCCAGCCGGTGGTGTACAGCTTCGGCAGGGGCTGGCCGGTCTCGGAGTCCAGCACGTGGCCGCCATCATTGGGGATCACCGCGCGCTGGGAGTCGAAGGGCACATCCTTCACCTCATCGGAGCGATAGCCGATGGCGTGGTAGACGGCCTGGGCCGGCCACACGGTGAACTCGCCGGTGCCGGTGACCCCACCATTGCCGTCGAGCTGCATGCGCTCGGTCTTGAGCCCGCTCACATGCCCATCCTCGCCGAGGATCTCCACGGGGGACTCGAAGAAGTGGATGTAGAGCTTGTGCGGCGCGTCCTGGGGATCGCGGATGGCGTACTGCTCCAGGGTGGAGCACACCAGATCCTGCGACTTGGAGGTGCGGCGGGCCTCGATGGAGGCTTCGTCGTAGTCAATATCCTCCGGGTTCACCACAACCTCGATGGTGGGGGAGTGATCCAGCTCCTTCAGCTCCAGCGGGGTGAACTTGGCTTGGGCGGGGCCGCGACGGCCAAAGATGTGCACCTCGCGGGCCTGGTTGGCCTTGAGGTTGGCATAGACATTGTCCGGGATCTCGGTCACGTGCAGCTCATCGCCGGTCTTCGCCAGAATGCGGGCGATATCGAGGGCCACATTGCCCACGCCGATCACGGCCACCTGCTCGGCGTCGAGATTCCAATTGCGCTCGAAGTCCGGGTTGCCGTCATAAAAGCCCACGAATTCGCCGGCGCCATAGGCCTCGGGCAGATCCGCGCCGGGCACCTCGAGGGCGCGGTCGCCGGTAGCGCCGGTGGAGAAGATGATGGCGTCATAGAAATCGCGGAGCTCATCGACGGTGACGGTGCTGCCCACCTCGATATTGCCGAGCAGGCGCAGCTGCGGCTTATCCAGCACGCGGTGCAGCGATTGGACGATGCCCTTAATGCGCGGATGGTCCGGGGCCACGCCATAGCGGATCAGGCCGAAGGGGGCGGGCATCCGCTCGAAGAGGTCGATGGAGACCTCGTGACCGGACTTCATGAGCAGGTCAGAGGCGTAAATGCCGGCGGGGCCGGCGCCAACTACGGCGACGCGAATCGGGCGAGACATCGTATCCTTCACTTGTGCTGGTTGGGGGCGTTATCTGCGGCGTCGCCGGCGCAGAGAAAGGGTGCGGCGGCGACGCTAATCCGCATTTACCTTACGCTGGGCAAACACAAACTGCCAGTGGCCTGCGTCGTGGCGTGTCAGGCAAGCCTCACTCCGCCATGGTGTGTGTTTTGCCACAAATATAGTGTGGGTAGGTGCGTGCACTCGGCTGATATGTCCAGCGCGCACCGGTATTCTGTGTCCCAGTAAGGTTTAGCAGCCTAATCGATAGATGTACTACGTTGCCGCTAGACTTATGCGGTGAATCACATACAACGAATCACAAGCGATGTGCCAGAAGGAAAGGCTCGATTATGACCGCCGTACTGTTGAGTGCCCTTGGTGTCAATCTCGCCACCTATGATCCCACTCTTCTCGCCCAGCATCTCAACCTTAAGCCCCATTCGCTTATCGACGGCGCCCCGCAGCTGTCCACCGTACTGGGCAGCAGCTATCCCGAGGACGCCCTGCTGTGCGGCACCGGCGATCTCGATTTTGATGCCCGCGCCGCCGCCGGCCTCGGCCTGCCATTGCTCCTGCTCGCCGACGCCCCCGCCGCCACCATCGAACTGGTCACCAAAAAGGCTGCCGAGCAGCACGCGCCTGCCGCCGCGGTATTCGCGCCGGGCGAGGAGGCCTCTATTAATAAGGAGGAGTTGGCTGCCACGGAGCCGGTGATGAGCCCCGAGCTCTTCGAGCACTCCCTGCTTGCGCAGGCCCGCGCCATCGGCGCGCGGATCGTGCTGCCCGAGGGCGATGATGATCGCGTGTTGCAGGCCGCCGCGCAGCTGCTGTCCACCGAGGTGTGCGAGCTGACCATTCTGGGCGATCCGGAGGATATTTCTTCCCGCGCCGCCGCGGCTGGGCTGGATCTTTCCCGCGCCGAGCTGGTGAATCCGCTCACCACCCCCCGCGCCGAGGACTATGCCGCCGAGTTCGCCAAGCTGCGCGCCAAGAAGGGCGTGACTATCGAGCAGGCTCGCGAGCAGATGAAGGACGTCTCCTATTTCGCCACCATGATGGTGCACTGCGGCGACGCCGATGGCATGGTCTCGGGCGCGGCCCACACCACCGCCGAGACGATTCGCCCCGCCCTGCAGATCATTAAAACCACCCCGGATGCCTCCGTGGTCTCCTCCGTGTTCTTCATGGTGCTGCCCGGCCGGATCTGGGCCGTGGGCGATTGCGCGGTGAACCTGAACCCCACCGCCGAGCAGCTGGGCGAGATCGCCGCGATTTCCGCC
This sequence comes from Corynebacterium sp. TAE3-ERU30, assembly GCF_019209925.1. Classification (NCBI taxonomy): domain Bacteria; kingdom Bacillati; phylum Actinomycetota; class Actinomycetes; order Mycobacteriales; family Corynebacteriaceae; genus Corynebacterium; species Corynebacterium sp. TAE3-ERU30. The sequence continues at coordinate 253,991 of NZ_JAHUTO010000004.1, forward strand.
CGCACCGCCCGCCAATTCGGCCTCGATCCCAAGGTGGCCGTGCTGTCCTATTCCACCGGCTCCTCCGGCGCCGGCCCCGATGTGGATCGCGCCGTGGCCGCCGTGGAGGCCGCCCGGGCCATCGACCCAGAGCTATCCATCGACGGCCCGCTGCAGTTCGACGCCGCCATTACCGCCTCCGTCGCCGCCAAGAAGGCCCCGGAGTCCCCGGTGGCCGGTGCGGCGAATGTGTTGATCTTCCCCGATCTTGAGGCCGGCAATATCAGCTACAAGGCTATCCAGCGCACCGCTGGCGCCCTGGCCGTGGGCCCAGTGCTCCAGGGGCTGAACGCACCCGTCAATGATCTTTCCCGCGGCGCGACGGTGCCCGATATCGTCAATACCGTGGCCATTACCGCCATCCAGACCGGAGGACACCGCTAACTATGAGCTACTCTCTCGTTCTTAACTCTGGCTCCTCCTCCATCAAGTTCCAGCTGGTGGATCCCGCCTCCCACGCCCAAGATGAGCCTTTTGCCTCTGGGCTGGTGGAGCAGATCGGGGAGGACTCCGGCCGCGTCACCCTCAAACACCTGGGGGACAAGCATGTGGTGGAGGCGCCGATTCCCGATCACTCGGTGGGGCTGAAGCTGGCCTTCGACCTCATGCGCGAGCATGGCTGCGGCATCGAGGATGTGGATATCTCCGCAGTGGGCCACCGCGTGGTGCACGGCGGGCTGGTGTTCTCCCAGCCGGTGATCCTCACCGATGAGGTCATCAGCATGGTTCGCGATCTCATCCCGCTTGCCCCGCTGCATAACCCGGCCAATATCGACGGCATCGAGGTAGCGCAGTCGCTGCTGCCGGACATCCCGCACGTGGGCGTGTTCGACACCGGTTTCTTCCATTCGCTGCCGCCCGCAGCCGCCCTCTACGCCATCAACAACGAGGTGGCTGGCGAGTATGGGGTGCGCCGCTATGGCTTCCACGGCACCAGCCACGAATATGTGTCGCAGCATGTGCCGGCGTTGCTCGATAAGCCCGCCGATATGGTCAATCAGATCACCCTGCACCTGGGCAATGGTGCCTCCTGTGCCGCTATTCGCGGCGGGCTGGCTATCGATACCTCCATGGGGCTGACCCCGCTGGCCGGTCTGGTGATGGGTACCCGCTCCGGCGATATTGATCCCGGCATCGTCTTCCACCTGGCCCGCCAGGCGAATATGAGCATCGATGAGATCGATGAGCTGCTCAACCGCAAGTCCGGTGTGAAGGGCATCGCCGGGGTGAATGATTTCCGCGTGCTGCGCGAGCGCATCGAAGAAGGCGATGATGACGCCTGGCTGGCCTACAATATCTACATCCACCAGCTGCGCCGCTATATCGGCTCCTACATGGTGGCCTTGGGCCGCGTGGACGCCATTACCTTCACTGCCGGTGTGGGAGAAAACGATAAATTCGTCCGCGCCGATGCGCTAGAGAACCTCGAGTGGTTCGGCATCAAGATCGATCCCGAGCGCAATGAGCTGCCGAATGACGGCCCGCGTGAGATCTCTGCCGATGATTCTCAGGTGAAGGTTTTTGTGGTTCCCACTAACGAGGAACTCGCCATCGCCCGCTACGCAGATCAATTGGCGCAGAATAGCTAGCACCAAAAAGCACTGTGGCGGTACCGCAAGGGTACCGCCACAGTTGTGTATTTAGCTGTGTTCTTGGGTGTGTAACTTGAAGAGGCCATTGGCCCAGAACATGCAGGAGAGCGCAAGCATGATGCCCAGTACTCCGCCCATGTTGAAGAGATCCGTGACCACGATAAACCACACGGAGCAGACCACCGCCAGCACTGCTGAGAATCTCACTGTCATGCACATTGCCCGGAGGAAGCGCGTGGTCGACCACCCGGTGATGGACAGATACAGGGAGTACACAATGAGTGCAGTGACGCTCAAGCCCGCGAGAAGAAAACACACGGAGTAGGGCAGACCGCCGTTATGGACCTTGCTGGCTGTATCCAGTTCTTCTTTTACCGTGATGGCCGCAGAAATAGTAATCAAAGCGCAGGCCAGGGCGAAAAAAGCACCTGAAATGAGTGGGCCTTTACGTAGCATCGGCTGAACGTTCTCCTTGTGGTTCTTGGGGGATCACGAGTATCCCAAACGGTTGAGTATCCGAATCGCCCAGTGGCGCGTGGTTTCCGGAGGTTGCTTTCAATAGTGAGCTAAACCAAACATTACCCGTGGGGGGGGGGAAATGCGAGAGAATCCGGCGTGGTTTGTGAGTTGTCCCCCTCTATGGGTGGTGCGGCTGCGCCCATCCACGGGTTGCCTCGTGGCGTCTACAGCCAGGTGGTGGGGCGCACTTTATTGGCCATGTCGATGAGCTCATAGCGATGCAGGGTGTGGTGGGCGCTGCGGGCCAGGCCACGGAGCCAGCGAGCAAGGCCGTAGCGCAGGCCGGTTTGGGTGAAGGGGTCGTCGAAAAGCTCATTGGGCGAGCATGCCTCACTGAGGTCATTGCTGCGCAGCCAGTAGAGCCCGGCGGCGGTCACCGCGGCCTGGAGCTGTAGGTAGCGGGGCTCGTTGGTGGGGATCTGTTCCAAGCGGCGGGCGGCGCGGCGGATGGCGGATTCGGTGGACTCCCCAGAAATGAGCATCATGATGGTGCTCAGCTGCGCCATGCGCTGATGCCGCGAGGCCTGCGGCACCCGATCGAGCGCCGCCACCGCCAGGTTGGTTTGGCCCTCGGCATAGAGCTGCCGGGCCAGGCCGAAGGCCGAACTCACCGTGGTGGGGTTGGTGGCCCACACCAGCTGATAGAGCTGAATAGTGTGAAAGCGCAGCTTCGCCGGCACGCTCGTGACATAGTTCCAGTCATCGCTGATGGAGCTCAGCTGCTCCGGTGTCACCTCCGCCGCATCGGGGCCGAGGAGAGCGGCCTTCAGCGCGGTGTCGCTGAGCAGCGCCACATGGTCGTGGGAGCTTTCCTGCAGCAGCATGTCATTGACCGCCGCCAGCGCCAGCTTCGGCGCCGGCTCCCCAGGCAGGATGTGCAGCACCTGGTTGAAATGCCGTTGGGCGGCCAAGAGATCCCCGGTGAGCATCGTGGTCACCCCAGAAAACCACTGGTGGCGCCAATCATCGCCGAGTCGTTCTTCCAGCGATTCCAGCCAGGATTTCGCCTCGTCCCGGAAACCTAAGTCCAAAAGGGCGCGCACCACGCCGAGGGGGATCTCGGTGGAGTGTTCATACTCGCTGGACTGCATAGCTTGGTGCAGGGTCTCCAGGGTCTCTGTGGGCTCGGAATAGGAGCTACCCGAGAGCAGCGCCGCCCCCGGATCGGAGCGATCAATCAGCGGCACCGGTAGCGCCGAGATCACCTCGTCTGGGGTGATGCGCACCGTGCGATCCACGCCATCAATGAGCTGATCGGTTTGGAATACCAGGTGCTTGGTGCCGAAGGTTGTACGCTGCGGGGAAAAGGCCGAATGGTGCGAGGGGTATTGGATGTCATCGCGAATGGCGAGGATTTCCCGCAGCACACCATAGAGCTGGATTTCCAGCTGGGAGACGTCCGTGAAGCGCTGGGCGGGATCCTCGTGGGTGCAGCGCAGCAGCAGCCGGTAGAAGCTCAAATAGCGGCGCAGCAACGGCTCCGCAGTGGGGGAGGGGATGCCCGGCTCGTACACCCCATCGCTCATCGGCAGCGGCAGCGTCAGCGCGGCGAGGGTGCGCCCGATGGTGTAGATGTCCGAGGCCACCGAGGGCCCCTCGGTGGCGACCTCGGGGGCCTGGAAGCCCTTGGTGCCGTAGATATAGCCGAACGCCCCGATACCGGAGACCGCGCCGAGATCAATGAGTTTGACTTGGTCCTCGGTGACGATGATGTTGTCCGGCTTGAGGTCGTTATACACCACGCCGCGGGAGTGCAGATAGGCCAGCGCCGGCAGCACTTCGAGGATATAGCCGATGGCCACGTCGATATCGATGGTGCCGCCGGAGCGCTTCGCCCGGTCCCGCAGCGAGGGTCCGCCCACGAACTCCATCACGATGAAGCCGCCCTCCACCCGCGGATCGTCGATGAAGTTAAAGATCTTCACGATCGCCGGGTGGGTGATATCCGCCAGGAATTCCCGCTCGGCCTCGGCCACGCCCTGGGAGGGGTGCGAGGTCTCCGCCATCATGCCTTTGAGCACCACCCAGCGGCCCGAGACATTGCTGTCCTCGGCGAGATACACCCAGCCCATGCCGCCGTGGGCGATCACGCCCAGCACGGTGTACTGGTTGGCCACCACATCGCCGGGGCTGAGCGCCGGCGGCTCGGTGCCGTTGGCGATGTCCTCGCTGGGGTCAATGAGCGCCCGTTCGGGATCGTGCAGGGGCACGAAGGGAAGCTGCACCATGCCCTCGGCCACCAGCCGGCCCACGCGGGTATGGGTGCGCCGCTCGCGGAAGGTGGACAGCGCCTCGCGGCGGCTGCGCTCGGAAGGATCGTCCTGCACTTTGGTGGGGGCGGTGGGCTGATTCGGCCCATCGCGCAGCGCCCCGAGGTCCGCGAGCAGCGCCTGGATGGAGCTATCGGAATCGAGCTCCTGCTCCTCCTCGCCATCCTCTGCGAAGGGGTCAAAGGGCACGGCCTCGGTGCCCATGACGGGATAGTCTTCATCGCTCATCAGCGTTCTCCCTCCTCATCCACATAGTGGGGCGTGGGCGGAGACACCGAGGTTTGGTAGGGGCCGAGGGTCTGCGCATACATGTCTTGCCACGTGCCATCGCTGATAATGCGCTCGATCGTGGAATTGACTTGCCGCACCAGCCCCGTGGTGTCGTGGCCCTTCTCGGCCGGCGGGATGCCCACCCCATAGCTTTCCTTATCAATGGGGCGGCCCACGATCTCCGTGGTGGGGTCTTGGGCGGCGATGCCGGCGAGAATCGAATCATCCCCCACCACGGCATCCACCTGGTCCTGTTGCAGGGCCACGAGGCAATCCGCCCAGTTCCGCACGCGCAGAATATCGGCATTGGGCGCATAGGTGCGGGTGTGCTGCAGCGCCGTGGACTCATCCACCACGCAGACGCTGCGCCCGTGGAGCGAGTTCACTCCGGTGGTGCCGGAGCCCTTGTGTACCAGCACTCGGGTTTGGGAGGTGAAATAGGGCGCCGAGAACTCCACCTGGCCCTGGCGTTCGGGGGTGATCGTCATGGTACGAATCACCATGTCCACGGTGCCGCTATCCAGCGCCGAGACCCGGTCGGAGGCGTCGATGAAGCGAAAATCCACGGCGTCGGGATCGGCGAAGATATCCCGGGCGATCTCCCGCGCAAGCTCGATCTCGAAGCCGGAGAGTTCCCCCGTGGCGGGATCGCGGTAGGAGAGCAGGTTCTGGGATTGGTCCACGCCCACGATCAGGTAGCCGCGCTGCACAATGTCCGGAATACGCTCCTCGGGGGTGCGCTCATCGGGGCGCAGGGAGGCAAAGTGTTCGGCCTCGTCCACCTGCACCGGCGGCTGGCTGCCGGCCTTTTCCCACTGGGCGCCGGCGGGAAAGGAACGCTGTTCATGCGCCAGCTCCTGCACCCACGTGGGGGCGGGGTCGCGCTCGGGTTCCACCTCGGAGCAGCCGGCGATCCCGGCGCTCAGGGCAAGGCCCAGCGCCACGAGGCGGCGGTGCGGTGCGGGCGGGCGCATTAGAGGAACTCCAAGAGTCGGGGGCGAATACCTATCCACACCAGTACCACAGAGAGCACGGAGCAGATACTCACCATGATGGCGAGCAGGCGGGTGGCGCGCAGGCCGTCGGCAATATAGTCGCGCATGGTGGCGCGGGCATCGCTGATGAGCGTGGAGAGGTTCGCATCGAGCTCATCGAAGGCGGTGGCCGCGGAGCGGGGATGATTACCGAGGGTCACATCGAGGGCGGTGTCATAGTTGCCGGAGGACTGGGCGTCGCGCAGCCGCTCGTGATACACCCGCCACTGCTCCACGGACTGCTCGGCGCGGTTGGTGGCCATCCGATCCTGCGCGGAGTCCAGCAGGGGCGAGGAGCGATAGCTGTCGATCGCGTTATCGATGCGGTCCATGCTGGCATAGAACAAGGTGGCATTATCGGCCACGGATTGGCGTCGCACCAACGCCAAGGTTTCCTTGGTGCGGGCCTGCTGCGCGGCGATACGCGCATTGGTTAATTCACTCATCGGCCCGGCGGCTTTATTAAAGCCCTGCTGCCCGGCATTCCACGTGGCCCAATTGGCCGATCCCACCCACAGCAGTGCGGCGAGCATGAGGACGGTGGCGGCGGCGAAACCTCGGTTGAGGATGCGGCGGGTGCGGTTATAGAGCCACGCCTGCGCCAGCACCAGCAGCACAAACGCAGCCACCAGCCCAGAGATCGGCACCCACTGGGGGCGGGTGAGGTCCTGCTGCTGCTCGGCCACCGTCGCCGAGGTGAGCTCGTAGAGCCGCGAGGCATTGGGCAGGATCTCGCTGCGCATGAGGCTCGAGGCCTCGGCCAGATAGGCCGTGCCCACCGGGTTGCCCATGTTGTAGTTCGCCCGGGCGGTCTCGATCAGCCCGGTGTAGACCGGCAGTTTTTGATTGATGGAGGCCAGCAGCCGCATTTCCTCGCTATTGCTATCGCGGACCTCCCCCATGGTCTGCGCCGCGGCGATACTGGCCTGCGAAATCGCATCATTGTAGCGCTCCCGCACCCGCGGCGACCCAGCGCGATTTTCCACAAAGCCGGTGGTGGCGGAGGTATCGGCGATGGAAAGCGAAGTATAGAGATTCAGCGCCGAATAGCTCATGGGCTCCACATGGTCGAGCAGCTGATTCAGGTCGCGCTCTTGATCCTCGGAGGAGCGCGCGATCGACAGCCCCGCCGCCAGCAGCGCCACGCTGAGGATGACGCACATCAGCGTCATTAGCCCGGGCGGGGTGCCCACGAAGCGAATAAAGCGCCGCAGTTGCAGCAGCGGCACATCCACCAATTCGCGGGTGACGTCGGCGAATCGCCGTTCGGCGGGTTCTGGCTGATCGAGCCAGGCATCGCCTTCGCTTGTCGACGCCGCCCTCAACTCCGTGACAGCCTCTGTCACGCTGTCACCCGTGGGGCCGGCTTTCTGGCCCGTACCGGAAAGAGTCATGTCCACAAGTCTAGCGAGGATATCTCGCCATACCCAGTACTCGAACTACACTCGCGAACATGGATGGAGACGGAAACGGTTGGAGCCTTGCCCCCGATGGCTCACGGCGCTGGGGCCTCTTTGGCGCGGCGGGGCTTTTTCTCATCGCCTCGCCCCACACCGCGCCCCGGGTATTGCTGCAGCATCGCGCCCAGTGGACGGCCGAGGGCGGAACCTGGGCGCTGCCGGGCGGGGCGCGGGATTCCCACGAAACCGCGGTGGCGGCCGCCTTGCGGGAGGCGCGCGAGGAAACCAGTATCGATACCGCGCAGGTGCGGGTGGTCGACGCCATCACCACGGCGGGGCCGTATGTGTCTGGCTGGAGCTATACCCAGGTGCTGGCCACCTGCCCGCAGCCGCTGCCCACCGCCGGCAATGAGGAATCCGTGGAGCTGCGCTGGGTGCCCTTGGCCGCACTGGAGTCCTATCCACTCATGTCGGCGTTCGCGGAGTCGCTTCCCTTGATGCGCTCGGTGATCGCTGCCGGCGAGGTGGCGTCGACAAGCTAAGGGTAGCCCTAGCACTGCGGGCGGGGCTGTGCCACACTGTGCTACATGATTGAAGTAACTGGGCTGAGCAAACGCTATGGCTCCACGCTGGCGGTGGATAATCTCACTTTCAGCGTGAAGCCTGGCGTCGTTACCGGATTCCTGGGGCCAAATGGCGCCGGCAAATCCACCACCCTGCGCATGATTCTGGGGCTGGATAGCCCCACCTCTGGGCAGGCCACGATCAATGGGCGCACCTACGCCGAGCTGGAGAATCCGCTGCGCACGGTGGGTTCGCTGCTGGATGCGAAGGCGGTGCACCCCAAGCGCAGCGCGGCCAATCACCTGCGGTGGATGGCGGCCTCTAATGGTATCGATACCCGTCGCGTCGACGAGGTATTGGGGCTCGTGGGGCTGAGCGATGTCGCAGGCCGCAAGGCGGGGGGCTTTTCCCTGGGTATGGCACAGCGCCTGGGTCTTGCCGGGGCGCTGCTGGGCGATCCGGAGTATCTCCTGCTCGATGAGCCGGTCAATGGCTTGGATCCGGAAGGTATCCGCTGGGTGCGTACCTTCCTGCGCTCCCTGGCCGAGGAGGGACGTACCATCCTCGTCAGCTCCCACCTGCTCTCCGAGATGTCCCAGACCGCCGATCACCTGCTGGTGATTGGTCGCGGCCGGCTCGTCTCGGATTGCCCCACCGAGGACTTCATCCGCCAATCCGCGCAGTCGACGGTGCTGGTGCGCACCGATCACCCGCAGGAATTGGCTGCCGCGCTGCAGGAGGAGAACTTCCACGCCGAGCGCTCCCACGACCCCCAGGGCCGAGAGATCCTCGTGGTGCAGGGGACCACCACCGATGTGGTGGGCGGGCTGGCCTACTCCATTGGGGTGGCCGTGCACGAACTCACCGAGCAGCGAGGCTCCCTCGAGGATGCCTTCATGCGCAGCACCGGCGACTCCGTGCAATACCAATCCCACACCACCACCGCTGCGCCGCAGCGTCCGGAAGGGGAGATCTAAACCATGTGGAATGCCATTCGTGCAGAGTTCATCAAGCTCACCACCACTAAGTCCTTCTACATCACCTCGCTGCTCTATGTGCTCATCGCCACCGGCTTGGCCGGTATGTCGGCCTATGGCACACGGCAACTAGCGCAGAATCCCGAATTTGCTGGATCCGAGGTCGAGTTCATCGTCGAGCCCCGCGGCCTGGTCTTCACGCTCGATGTCGTTGCCACCATCGTGATGGTCCAGGCGGTACTCATGGTGACCTCCGAGTACAGCCGCAATCAGTCCACTGCCACCTTCACCGCCATGCCGCGTCGCTGGCGGGTGGCCGCGGCCAAATGCGTGCTCTATGCCGTGGTGGTGGCGATCCTCTCTTTCCTCACCCTGATCCTTGTCCTCTACGTGGGCAAAATCATGGGCGGCGAGGCCGCCAGCTCCATGCAGATCTGGGGCGATGACTACGTCCAGCACGCCCTCTGGGCCAAGCCGGTGGCGCTCGTTCTGAGCATCGTCTTTGCCATGGGTTTCGCCTGGTTGCTGCGCAACACCGCCGGCGCCCTATTGGTAGTGCTGGTGTGGAGCCTCGGACTCGAGCTCATCTTAGGAAATATGCTGCCGCGGGTGGGCACCTATATCAGCGGCTACGGCCCCTTCAACCATCTCACCGCCTTCCAGACCACCCAGCCCGTCATCGAGGGCCCGGACTGGGATCCGATTGTTAGCGGCCTCTACTTCGCTGTCTGGGCCGCCGTGATCTTCGCGGCAGGGCTGCTGGCGATGAAGAAGCGCGACGCCTAGTTCAGCAGCACATACAGCGCCACCACCGCGCCGGGCAGCGCCAGATAATAGGCCAGCACCGCCGCGGTGCTCAGCGCCGGGTGCGGCTGGGCCACCTTGGCCAGCCAGATGGCGAGCCGAATAATGCCGTCCGTGGCCGGCGGGATGAGCATTACCAGCAGCACCCCGACGAGGTTGAAGAGCACATGCACCAAGGCCACCTCGAGGCCCGTGGCCCCCGCCGGTCCCTGTACCGCGAGCGTGGCCATGAGCGTGGTGAGCGTGGTGCCGATATTCGCCCCGAGGGTCAGCGATAGCGCCTCCCGGGTGGTGATCGAGCGCACCGCCGCGAAGGGCACAATCGAGCTGGTCACCGTGGACGAGGAATGAATCAGCGCCGTCAGCGCCGCCCCGGCCGCCACCCCGGTGGCTTGGGAATCGCCCAGGGCCCGTTCCATGAGGGTGCGGGTGGCCTGGGCCATCAGCACATGCAGCTGCCGCGTAATCAAATAGACGGCGCTGAGCAGCAGCGTCGCCCCCAGCACCAGCACCACCCACGGGGCGGCCTGGGCGCCGACAAGCGCCCCGGCGGCACCGCGGGTGCCCACCAATTCCACGAGGGGATCGCTGAGCCGGCGCACAAACTCCGCAGTAGGGATTTCCTGGTGGGAGCTCTCGTCGAGGATCCGAGTGCTCAGCCAGTGGCTGCTGCGTTCTAAGGGATGAAAGAGCAGCTCGAGGGGGAAGAGCACCGCCACACTGGCGCTATTAAAAATGCCCTGCACCGTGGCGGCGGCGAAGGCGCTGCGAAACTCCACCGGCGAGCGCACAAAACTCAAGGCCACGATCGCGGAGGTCATCGAGGTGCCGATATTGGCGCCCATGGTGATCGCGATCGCCAAAGGCAAAGGCACCACCCCAGTGGCCACCGCGGCCACGGTCACCGTGGTGATGGTGGTGGAGGATTGCACGACCGCCGTGGCGGCGATACCCAAACACAGCCCCACCACGGGGTGGGCGGCCGCCGCGACCAGGGTGGCGATGGTGTCGCGGGAGAGCATCGAGGTGGCGTCGCCAAGCAATGCGAGCGCAAAAAGGAGCAACACCACAGCCCCTGCCACGCCCGACCAGCGCACCGCCATGCCCAACAGGGAGGGCGCGAGAACATCGGAATCGGAGGTGGTGATCCGCGGATTGCGGGGATGGGTGGTGCCCGGCAGCCGGGTGGGTGAGTCAGCTGCCACCTCGTGAATCCTCCTCCTGCGCTGCCGGTTGCTGTGGCCTCAACATTAATGGGGGCTGGTGGGAAGCCCTAATCTCCTCCCCCTATGCCAAACCTGAGGTGAGCTTGCAGGCATTATCCAGATACTTGCGCCAGAAACCGCGGGTAGACCACTCCTCCAGCTCAATCTGCGAGGAACTGGCGATATAGCTATCGGCCAGCTCGCTGAGTCGGGTGGTGAGCGAGCCGCGTGCCACCATCAGCGAGATCTCGTAGTTGAGGTTGAAGCTGCGCATATCCATATTGGACGAGCCCATCACCCCGATGGCATCGCGGTCGGAGGAGGCGGGGTCGGCCACCATGAACTTCGAGTGCAGCACATAGGGCTTGGGGTAGGTGTGGATGTTCACCCCGGCCTCCAGCAGGGCCTGGTAGTAGCTGGACTGGGCGTGGTGGACGATGAAATTATCGGCGCGCTCGCTGACCAATAGATCCACCTGCACGCCGCGGTAGCAGGCGCTGGTAATGGACTCAAAGAGGGACTCGTCGGGGATGAAATAGGGCGAGCACAGGATCAGCCGCTGCTTCGCGTGGTGGGCGATGGAGTTAAAGAGGCGCAGATTCGGCGAGGTGGGAATACCCGGGCCAGAGGGCACCAGCTGCAAAATATTGATATCCGAGTCCGGTTCCTCCGGCAGCTCCGGGCTGGGTTTTTCCTCCAGCACGTTCAGCGCCTCGCCGGTTTCGAAGTACCAGTCCATGGCGAACACGGCGCGCAGCGAGTTCACCACCGGCCCCTCGAGCTCCACCATGAGATCGATCCAATGGCGATCGGCCTCAATATTGGCGTCGAGCAGATAGCTGGTATCGATGAGGTTTTGCGAGCCCATGAAGGCCACCTCGGAATCCACGATCACCATCTTGCGGTGATTGCGCAGATCCGGGCGGCGCCAGCGACCAAACCAGGGGCGCAGCGGAAGCATCACGTGCCACTCCACCCCGATGGAATCCAGCCGCTTGCCCAGCCGCATATAGCCGGGGTACTTCCACGAGCCCACGTGATCAAAGAGCAGCCGCACCTTCACCCCGCGCTGGACGGCGCGTTCGCAGGCGCGGAAGAAGGGATCCGTGGTGTCATCCCAGGCAATGATGTAGATCTCGATATGCACATACTCGCTGGCATTATCGATGGCCTCGGCCATGCGGCGCAGGCTGTTGTAATAATCCGGCAGCAGCCCCTTGGTGGTGCCGGTGACGGCGGGGATATTGGTGAGCCGGCGATTGAGCTTGACTATGGATTCCAGCTCCGGGCTGAGCGTGGTGTGCTGCGGATAGTCGGGGGCCTCGGACTGCACGGCCTCAATCGATTGATTGGCCTCCTGCTGCAGCCGGTGGCGGCGGCGGTTGATATAGGCCGAGCCCATGAGCAGAAACAGCGGCAGGCCTACGATGGGCAGCACCAGAATGATCAGCAGCCACGCCGTCGATGCGGCGGGACGACGCCCCTCCGGCACGATGCCGATGGCCAAGATACGGATGGAGTAGTCGATGATCAGGCCCGCCGTCTGCCACCACTCCAAGTGCACGCTAATCACACTCTGCGCCCCCGCTAGTCATAATCCACCACCACGGGCACGTGATCGGAGGCGCCTTTACCGGCGCGCTCCTCGCGATCAACAAACCCGCTGCGGGCGCGGGCCGCCAGGGCGGCGGTGGCCACCTGAAAGTCGATGCGCATGCCCTCGTTCTTGGGGAAACGCATGGCCGTATAGTCCCAGTAGCTATAGTCGCCCTCGCTGAAACGGCGGGAGGTTTCTTCCACCCCCTCGCTGCACAGGAACTCGAAGGCGTGGCGCTCTGGTTCGGTGAGATGGGTTTTGCCCGCGAAGAAGGAAGGATCCCACACATCGCTATCGCGGGGAGCGATATTGTAATCGCCCACGAATACCGCCGGGGTGTCCAGGCTGTGGGCATAGGCGCCGAGGGTATAGAGGAAGCGCAGCTTGTAGTCATAGTGCGGGTGGGCGATCTCGCGCCCATTGGGCACATAGAGGCTCCACACCTCCACCCCGCCGCAGTTGGCGCCGATCGCGCGGGCCTCGATGTCCTGCGGCTGCGCGGGATCATTGTGATAGCCGGGCTGCTGCGGGAAGTGGGTGCGCACATCCGCAATGCCGACGCGGGAGATCAGTGCGACGCCGTTCCACTGATTGAGCCCATAGTGCGCCACCTCGTAGCCGGCCTCGGTGAAAGGGTCGGTGGGGAAGGCCTCGTCTTTGACCTTCGTCTCTTGCAGCGCGAGCACGTCCACGTCGTGGCGCTGCAGAAAATCCACGGCACGCTCAATGCGCGTGCGCACGGAGTTAATGTTCCACGTGGCAATTCGCATGCCCACTACAGTAGTCGTTGGAACAACTGGGGGTAATCCGACGTTGTAGGGGATAAGAACGGAGATTCGTGCCGTCTTCGGCGGTGCCTCAACCTAGGAGTGATGTGGTGTTCATGGAGGATGAGTACCTGCGTACTCAGCAGCTGCAGCAGCCGCGGCGGGGCTTTCCTTTCGCGGGGGTGCGCGATGCCATGAGCCCGCCGGTGGCCTATTCCGAGCTGGAGCGCTACCAGGCCTTCGGCCCGGGCCGGAATCGCGGCCGCCGTGATACCTACTGCGCCCCGGTGCTGCGGCGCATGGCCGCGCACGCACTCGATGCCGCCGGTGTCACCTTGGCGCTGCTGGCCATGCTCCTAGTCGTGTCCACCGGCAGTGTTAGCACCGTCGCCCTCCTGAGCGTCCTGCTCGGCTGGCCGGCCGCCTATTACCTCTATCAGGTAGCCGGCGATGTCTGCGGCGGCAGCGTGGGCAAGCGGCTCCTCGGCCTGCGGGTGGTGGCTCCGGCCGCCCTGCCGGTGAGTATCACTTCCGCTTCTCGACGCAACCTGTGGATCTTGCTCAACTACATCCCCATCGCCGGCCCGGTGGCGGCGCTTGGCGTGGCGGGATGGCTCGGTGCCGATGCCGCCACCGATGCCTTCGGCATGGGCCCGCACGATCGCAGCGCCGAGCTGCGCGTCATCCGCCCCGACTAGCCCCTAGCCTCTAGCCCCTAGCTCTGTGGCATAGCGGTGGCGGTGATGTTCGATGAAGCCGAGCCGCTCATAGAGCCCGATACCGGCGGTATTGGAGGCGATCACCTGCAAATAGGCGTCGGTGGCCCCGTTCTCCGCGCCCCAGTGCAGCACCGCCTGCCCGAGCTGGGTGCCCAGCCCGCGGCGGCGCCACGCATCCTTGACCTCCACGGCGGAATAGCCCAGCCAGCGCCGCCCATCCGGGGACTCGGTGATAGTGGCGCGGGTAATTGCCACCGTCTGCTCGCCCACGCGGATCCGGGCGAATCCCATGCGCCCCTCGATCTCTCGCATGAGCAGCTCTAGGGCGTGCACCGGCAGCGCCTGGCCGCGGAAATGATATTGCTCCAGCCACGCCGCATCGGGCTGCTCCTCCACGCTCACCGTCATGCCCTCTGGCAGCGTCGGTGGCGTGTCGGTGTCGTAGTCGCTGAGCGAGCGGCTCATCACAATAATGTCCGGCCCCAGCTCCCAAGCGGGCGGTCGGCAGAGCCTTTCGGCGTTGCGGGCGATACGCTCCGGCAGGTGCACCCGCACCGGCAGCTCGTGGCGGGCATAAAACTCGCGCATCTCCGCCAATGGCGGCAGGCTAAACCCGGCCGACGCGCCCAGCGGGGTGGCGGAATTGGAGCGCTCGGTAATGCCATCGCCGGCGCGCATCAGCCACTGCCCGTCCTCGCTCCAGGCGTGCTCGATGCCCGGGAACGCGAGGGCGGTGGCGTGCTCGATGGCGCGGATATCGGAGTTCATCACCCGGCGCGGGCTGAGCACTTTCAGGATTTTCACCAAGGAAGCGTCGATAAGCACTGTCGGCGCAGAGGACGGCAGCCCGCCCACTGACTGGGGCCGCAGGATCAGCGGTTCCAGGCTCACCACGTGCCCGATCACATCCGTCAGATGTCCGGGCGTGTGGGGGATGCGGCGGCGCACAATCACCCGATCGCCCACTGTGGGGGCGCGGCCACTAAAGGGGAAACTCAGCATTAGTTGTCAAAACCGAAGGGGTCGGGGTCGGTGCCGGGCAGCCAGGTGCGGCCGGCTTCCGTCCAGCCATTGCGCTTCACCATCTTCTTCGCGGCGCGCTTATTCCGGCCGATGAGCATATCGGTATAGACATAGCCATCGAGATGGCCCACCTCGTGCTGCAGCAGGCGGGCGAAGAAGCCATAGCCTTCTACCGCGATCTTCTCGCCATTCTCATCGAGGCCGGTGACCCGCGCCCAATCGGCGCGGCCGGTGGGGAAACCCTCGCCCGGCAGGGAGAGACAGCCCTCATCCTCGGAGCCATCCTCGGCGGGCATGGTCTCCGGGATCTCGGAGGTTTCCAATACCGGGTTGATCACGCAGCCCACCCGAATCCGGCCCCCATCGCGGGCAATATCCGCCGCGGACTTATCGCTGCCCTCAGGGCCGTCGATATCGGGGCAGCGGTAGACAAAGAGTCGCTTATTCACGCCCACCTGATTCGCCGCCAAGCCCACCCCATTGGAGGCCACGAGGGTCTCGTGCATATCGGCAATGAGCTCGGCGAGCTCGCTCACCGGCTCGGTCACGGGCTCGGTGGGGGTGTGCAGGACGGGGTCTCCGTAGATCACAATCGGGCGAATCGTCATGCAATAGAGTGTAGACCCATGAGTCAGTTGAGTGAGCACGACAAAGCGATCCTGGAGCTGGAAAAGAAGCGCTTCGTGCAGTCCGGGCGGAAGGAGGAGGCCATTCGCTCGCTCGGCACCACCCCGGTGCGCTATTACCAGCGCCTGAATGAACTGATCGATCTGCCGCTCGCAGCCGAGCGCGAGCCGCTGCTCATCGCCCGTCTGCGGCGGCTGCGGGAGCGGCGATCTTAAAACACTTTCAGCTCCACCAATAGTTCACGTTAAGATGGCAGGCGTGTCTGAGATGAACTACTCCCCCCACGAGTCCACCGAGCACGATTCCGTGCTCGACGAGCGTGCCGCCGCCCCCGCTGCCGCCGGTGCTTCGCGCGGTTCCGAGGCGCCCATCCGCGGCCTAGCGATGATCCTCATCAGCGTGGCAGTGCTGCTGGCGCTATGGGGAGTATTCACCCTCATCGATTCCGATGATCCCAATGACACCGTGGTGGCCGATCCCGGCTCCTCTAGCTCCGCCGCGCCATCCCCCGCGCCGAGCAGCGCCGCCGAGCGTCCCGAGGGCGCCGAGCAGGCCCCGCCCGCTCGCCCCGAGGGCGAGAAGCCAGCCCGCCCGGCAGATCAGGGTACTGCGGTGGATCCGAAGACCGTGCCGGTGACCACCCTGAATAACTCCACCATCACCGGCCTGGCCGATAGCGTGGCCACCAAGCTGCGCGATACGGGCTGGAATGTGCGCGAGGTGGGCAACTTCGCCGATACCCCGCTGCCGGAAACCACTGTGTTCTTCACCCCCGGTAATGCCGATGAGGAGCGCGCCGCCCGCGCCCTCGCCGAGGAGCTGGGCGTGCAGGCCCAGCCGCGCTCGGAGGCTGTCGCCACCGCCCCGCAGGGCGTCGTCCTCATTCTCACCAAGGACCTCCGCACTCCTTAAAGTCGGCGATCTTTTCACCCTGTGGGCGCGCCCGCCTGCTGGAATCGAGTAGTACTTCACCATGACTCAGTCTTCGTCAACCTCGCTGTCTGCCGGTGAGAAGCGCCGTTCTGTCTCCCACCACCAGAGCTTTAAACGCGGCGGCCCCCATACTCTCGGGGTGGAATGGGAGATCGGCCTGATTGATCCCGTGACCCGCGATCTGGTGCCCCGCGCCCATGAGGTGGTGGATTATATCCACGAGCACTATCCAGAGGTGCACGTGGAGCGGGAGTTTTTGGCCAATACCGTGGAGCTGATTACCGGGGTGGGTTCCACCGTGCCCGAGGTAGTCGAGGAGCTGCGCTACGGGCTGGCCGCCTTGCAGGAGGCCGCCGAGCACCTGGGCGTAAAGCTCTGGTCGGCCGGCTCCCACCCCTTCGCGGACTGGCGGGAACAGCCCGTCTCGGAGAAGGGGCCCTATTCGGAGATCATCGAGCGCACCCAGTACTGGGGGCGGCAGATGCTCATCTGGGGCCTGCACGTGCACGTCTCCGTGGAACACGAGGACAAGGTCTGGCCGCTGATTAATGCGCTCATGACCACCTTCCCGCACCTTCTGGCCCTCTCGGCCTCCTCCCCGGGCTGGAATGGGCTCGACACCGGCTATGCCTCCAATCGCACGATGCTCTATCAGCAGCTGCCCACCGCGGGGCTGCCCTTCGTCTTTGACACCTGGGAGCAGTGGTCGGAGTACATGGAGGATCAAGATACCTCTGGGGTGATTAGCCACACCGGCTCGATGCATCTCGATATCCGCCCCGCCGGCAAGTGGGGCACCATCGAGGTGCGCGCCTGCGATGCCCCCTCCACGATCACCGAGCTCGCCGCTATCGTGGCGCTCACGCACACCCTGGTGGTCTACTTCGATCGCCAGCTCGATGCGGGCGCGGAGCTGCCGCAGCTGCCGCTCTGGCACAACGCGGAAAATAAGTGGCGGGCAGCCCGCTATGGCATGGATGCGCTAGTGATCACCGGCCGCAATACCGAAGAGGAATGGGTGCGCGACTCGCTGCGCGGAATTATCACCACCCTCCGCCCGCTGGCTGAGGAGCTGGGCTGTGCCGAGGAGTTCACCGAGCTTGAATGCATGGTGGATCGCCCGGCAGCCTATGCCCGGCAGCGGGCCGTCTTTGAGGCCAGCGGCGATTGGAAGGACGTGGTGGACCTCAGCATCGAGGAGCTCTACCGCGGTCGCCCCTAGCCTTCTGGCTGCTCCGCGCGCCCCCGCTGCTCTTTGCGGCGGCGCTGCTCTTCCTTCTGCCGCTGCTGTTCCTTCTCCCGCTCCTTGCGCTGTTTCTCGGCGGGCTCGTCGCTGGTCAGCAGCTCGGCGTCGTAAAGCTTTTCCTGCCTGGCGATCCTGCCGAAGCGCTGCGCCACCACCGGCGCGGTGAGCAGGGCGAAGAGGATCACCAGCACCATGGCGGTGATATCGCCGCGCTCTGCGGAGCCGAAATCTTCAATAGCGATCACCCGCAGAATCGCCCCGAGCATCACCAAGATCAGCCCGAGGGTTTGGGGTTTAGTGATGGCGTGTAGCCGCTGCATGGTGTCGCGGAAGCGGGCAAGCCCGAGGCTCGCCGAGAGCGAGAGCAGGGCGCCGAAGGTGAGGCAGACAAAGGAGGCGATCAACAAAGCGGAGGTCATCGGCGGGCGTCTCGCTTCCGGAATCGGGTGACGGCCACGGTGGAGATGAAGCCGAGCAGCGCCAGCACCATCATGGCGTTCGACACGGTGGTATCGAGGGTGTAGCAGATATACAGCGCCAGGGCCGCCTGGGACATGGCCACGATCGCATCGAAGCTGAGCAGCCGGTCCAGAGAGTTCGGCCCCACGAGGATCCGCCCCAGCGCGATCAGCGCCGAGACCGAGAGCATGATCGAGGGGATGATGAGCAGGGCAGTGTAGAGATCATTATCCACGAGGGCTCACCTTCTCTTTGTGTGTCCCGTTTTTCTGCATATCGCTTTCGAAGATGGCGATCAGCCGCTTCTCTAGGTCGCGCACGCTTTCTTTGGCGGCGGCGATGGCGGCGGGGGAGCGGCCATCGAGCACGTGGTAGACCATGCGGCGATTGGCCACATCGAGATCACAGACCGAGCCACCCGGGGTGAGGTTTAAGACGGTGGCGGCGAGGGCAAAAACGAACTCGTCTTGGACGCGCATGGGCACATAGACGATGGCGGAGCGCGGCGGCTGCCCGGGGCGCAGCGCGATCCACGCCACCCGGGCGGAGGAGACCACCAGATCCCCCACGAAGGCCCCGGCCAGCCGGAGGAGCTGCCACCAGGCGATGCGGGACCACGTCATGGGCACGCTCGGTAGCGGCAGCAGCACCGTCACCGCCACGCCGATGCCGAGGCCGGCGAGAATATTGCCGGGGGTGATCTCGCCATAGAGCATCACCCAGATGATGGCCAGCAGCACTACGGAGAGCGGCCGGAAGCGGCGTTTGAATCCTTCGATCATCACTGGTCTCCTCGAAGTGCGGGCTGGCGGCCCGGCTCATCGTTGCCGCTGTCATGGCCGAGCACGGCGCTGCGATAGTTCGCCAGATCCTGGGTGGACTCCGCGGCGCGGGTGGTCACCTCGGACAGCGGCCCGGCGAGCACCGTGATGGCCAGAGAGGCGGCCACCAGCAGGGAGGTGGAGGCCACCATGCCGCTGGGCATCCGGCCCACGTCGGAGCGCTCGGTGATCTCGATGGTGTCGGTGCTTTCGATCAGCGTGGTGGGGCGAGCAAAAGCCTGGTTGCCCTCGGGGGCATCGGAACGATCCCGCCAGAAGGCCTTGGACCACACCACGGCCATGGTGTAGAGCGTGAGCAAGCTGGTGAGCACTGTGCCGCCGATGAGCAGCCACACCAGCGCCCCGGAGCGGGTGGCGCCGGCCTCGATGAGTAGCACTTTGCCCAAGAATCCGGAGAAAGGCGGGATGCCACCCAGGTTGAGGGCGGGGATGAGAAAGAGCGTGGCGAGCACCGGCGAGGTCCAGGCCAGCGAGCCGAGCCGCCGCAGCGAGGAGGAGCCCGCCTGGCGCTCGATCAGCCCCACCACCAAAAACAGGGCGGTTTGCACCAAAATGTGGTGCACGGCGTAGAAGATCGCCCCGCTCAAGCCCTCCGCGGTGCCGAGGGCGATGCCGAAGATCATGAAGCCGATGTGGCTGACCAGGGTGAAGGAGAGCAAACGCTTGATGTCGTTTTGGGCCATCGCGCCGAGGATGCCGAAGATCATGGTTAATAGCGCCGCCCACATCAGCACGGTATCGAGGCTGCCATCGGGAAACACCACGGAGCGCATCCGAATAATGGAGTACACGCCCACCTTGGTCAGCAGCCCCGCGAACACCGCGGTCACCAGGGCCGGGGCGGTGGGGTAGGAGTCCGGCAGCCAGGAGTAGAGGGGAAAGACGGCGGCTTTGACCCCGAAGGCCACGAGCAGCACCGCGAAAATGGCGGTGCGCACCCCAGAGGGCACCTCCTCCATGCGGATGGAGATATGCGCTAGGTTCAACGTGCCCACGGCGGCATAGGTGAGGGCGATGCCGATGAGGAAGATCACCGAGGAGAGCATATTCACCATCACATAGGCGATACCGGCGCGGATACGCTCCCGCGCCGCGCCGAGGGTGAGCAGCACATAGGAGGCCACGAGCAGCACCTCGAAGCCCACATAGAGATTGAAGAGATCCCCGGCGAGGAAGGCGATATTCACGCCCATGCTCAACAGCAGATAGGCGGGTAGGAACACGCTCACCGGGTCCTTCTCCGAGCCATCGCGCATGCCCTGGGCGATGGCAAACCACATCACCGCCAGCAGCACCAGCGAGGAGACGGTGAGCATCAGCGTGGAGATGCGATCGGCCACGAGGGTGATACCGATGGGCGCATCCCAGCCGCCGACTTGCAGGCTCTGCACCCCGGCCTGGTCCACGTAGACCACCATGAGGGTGCACAGCGCCAGCAGCAGAATGAAGGTGCCCATGGCCACCACGTGCTGCACCCGCCGGCTGGAGAGCAGGTGGATGAGCGCGGTGGCGATCACCGGCAGCAAAATCGGGCCGGGGATCAGATAAGGAAACAGCGGCGCGAGGGTATCTATCACTGCTCGTCTCCTTCTTTTTTGCCTTGGCCGTGCACCGGCGCCTCGAAGCTGGAGGGACCGAAGAGATCGCCGCGCTCCGTCGGCTCGCCGGTGAGCGGATCATCGGAGGCGTCGTGGTCCGGCGCGGCCGAGGCGGCCAGCGGCCGAGTGGCCACGGCGGTGTCCTCGGTGTCATCCTCCACCAGGTCGGCGGTGCCATAGCGATACTGCCGGTAGGCGAGGCCGAGGATGAAGGCGGTCATCGCCATGGAAATCACGATGGCGGTGAGGATCATCCCTTGGGCGAGCGGGTCGGAGTCGGCGTCGTCAAGCGCCGAGCTGCGGCCCATAATCGGCGGCGCTCCCGCGGGGCCGCCGGCGAGCAAAATCAGCAGATTCACGCCATTGCCCATGAGAATCAGGCCCATGAGCATTTTGGTCATGGCGCGCTCGAGTAGCAGGAAGGTGCCCGCCGCCACCAACACCCCGGCGGCGAGGACGAGTGAGAGATTAACTACCATGGCGTGCCATCTCCTTCCTAGCGGTCTCCTTCTTCACGGCCTTGCGGCGGCGGCTGCGCTCATCACGATCCAGCTGCCCGCCCAGCGATTGCAGAATGTAGAGCACCAGCCCCACCACGATGAGATACACCCCGAGATCAAAGATCAGCGGGCTCACCAGGTGCATCTCGCCGATCAGCGGCACATGCAGATCCAGCACATAGCTGCGCAGCGGGGCGTCGCCGAGCAGCAGCGGGGCCACGGCGCTTATCGACGCCAACCCCAAGCCACTACCGATGATCTTGCCCGGATCCACCGGCATGGTCTGCTCCAGCTCCTCTGGGCCGCCGGCCAGGTAGCGCAAGGCAAAGGCCAGCCCCGCCACCAGCCCGCCGGCGAAACCGCCGCCCGGGGCATTGTGCCCGGCGAAGAAAAAGAACACGCTGAGCACAATCATCGCCGGGAAACTCAGCCGGGTCGCCGCCTCCACTACCAGGGCGCGGTTGCGTTCGCGCTCATGCGCGCCGGGGGCGGAGAGCCACTGCCCGCCGAAGGTACTCTCGTGGAGCACCGGCCGCCGCGAGACGCGGGAAAAGCTGCGGGTGCGATAGACCAGCGAGGCCACGCCGGTAGCCACAATCACGATCACGGAGATCTCGCCCAGAGTATCCCAGGCGCGAATATCCACCAGCAGCACGTTCACCGCGTTCGCCCCGTGGGCGATGTCCTTGGCTAGGGCGGGGATCGCCTCGGAAATCGGGGCCACGCTGCGGGCGTTCATGGCGAAGACCCCCAAGACCACGGTGGTCATGCCCACCGCGGCGGCCAGCCACGCCCGGCCGCGCAGATACCCGGTGCGGGTGCGGGCCGAGGTTTCCGCCGGCAGCTTCCGCAGCACCAGCATGAACACCACCATGGAGACGGTTTCTACCAGCAGCTGGGTGAGCGCGAGGTCTGGGGCGCCATAGGTGGCGAAGATCAGCGCCAGCCCATAGCCGGTCACCCCCAGCAGCACCACCGCGGAGAGGCGGTTATCCATCCGGGTGGTGGCGATGGCCACCACAATGATGATCAGCGCCAGCACTCCCTGCACCGGGTTGTCCCAGAGCGTCATGCGCACATTGGTGCGCTCGCCGAGCAGGATCGCCACCATGGGCAGCACGCAGAAGGTCAAAAGAATCACGGCCTCGTTGATGGGCAGCGAGCCGCGCTGCGTATTCGCGGTGATGCGCAGCGACAGCCGCCGCAGCGTATCCAGGGTGGAATCATAGGCGGCATCCGCCGAGCCCAGCGCGGGCTTGTCGAAGTGGAATCGCTCGAGGGTTTTGCGCTGCCAGTGCATGATCGCACCGGCGGCGATAATCACCGCGGTGAGCAGCAGCGGGATGCCGAAGCCATGCCATAGCGCCAGCTCGCCGGAGGGGGCGACGGCGCGCATCTCGGCGTCATCGTAGACGGTCCCCGCGTGAATGCTGATCGCCTGATCCAGCAGCTCGGGGCGCAGCCCGAAAAACAGTCCCGCCAACGCCAGCACCAGGGGCGGGGCCCATTGGGTGAAGCTCAGCGTATCCATGGTGGCCACCGCCGGCGAGATGCCGCCGCCGCTGGGATGATCGGGGCGTTTGCGAAAGAAGGCGGCGTGGAAGAAGTACAGGGTATAGGCCACGGTGAGCACCGAGCCCACCACCAGGCCCAGCAGGGTGGCTTGGCCGGGTAGCCCCACCAAGAGTGGCTCGTGCAGCAGGGTCTCAAATACCGCCTCTTTGGCCACGAAGCCGAAGAAGGGCGGGAGCCCAGCCATGGAGGCCCCGGCGAGGGCGGCGATCAGCGCCAGCCCGGGCTTCTTCCGGCCCAGCCCGGAGAGCTTATTCTTATTGCGGGTGCCGGTGCAGTGGTCGATGGCGCCCACCACCATAAACAGGGTGGCCTTGAACATCGAGTGCGCCAGCATCAGCGCCAGGCCGGCGATGAGCGCGGCTTTCGCGCCCACGCCCATCACGGTGATGATGAAGCCCAGCTGGGAGACGGTGCCATAGGCCAGAATCAGTTTCAGATCCTTTTGCCGCAGCGCCATCCAGCCGCCGAGCAGCATGGTGAAAATGCCGAGCGGCAGCACAATCAGATGCCAGGCGGTAATGCCATTGAGCGTGGGCGAGAGCCGCGCCACCAGGTAGATGCCGGCCTTCACCATCGCCGCCGAGTGCAGATAGGCCGAAACCGGGGTGGGGGCGGCCATCGCGCCGGGCAGCCAGAAGTGGGCGGGGGCGATGGCGGATTTACTGAGCGCCCCGGCGAGAACGAGGGCCACGGCCGCGCCCATCCACGGCGCATCCGGGCCGATACCGTGGCTGACCAACCCAGAGAGCGTCCATTGCCCGGAGCGGGTGCCGAAGACCACGATGCCCACCAGCATCGCCAGCCCGCCGAGGGAGGTGACCATCAGCGCCTGCCCGGCGGAGCGGCGGGAGGAGGCGCGCTCGCCGTAGTAGCCCACCAAAAGGAAGGACAGCACGGAGGTGATCTCCCAGAACACGTACATGAGCAGCAGGTTGTCGGAGATCACCAGCCCGTACATGGCCATACAAAAGGCCACCATGCAGCCGCCGAAGGTGGCGAGCCGGCGCGGGTTGGCGTTGAAATAGCCCCAGCAATAGAGCAGCACGAGGGCGCCGACGCCCAAGATGATGAGCGCAAAGAGCGCGGAGAGGCTATCGAGGCGGAAATCGAGGTCCAGGTGCGCGCCGCTCATCCACGGAATCTCCGCGGTGCGGGTGGTGGGTTCCGGGGTGGTGAAGAAGGTGGTGAGCACCCACCAGAACCCGGCGGCGGGAACCAGTGCGACCACGCCAAAGGCCGGCCGCCCCAGCACCCGCAGGAGCGCGGGCGTGAGTAGCGACGCGGCAATTAAGCAGAGGAGCAGAAGAAGCACACATCCACCTCATCTAGTAGAGGAAGCAACGTGTCTCATTCTAAACGAGGCCTCGGACACCACCACGCCCCACGCGAGCGCGGTATTTCGCAGCTATGCCGCACACCCCACCGCCGCGGAAATGAAGATCCACGGCCACGTGGATGGATCGAACCAGCTCCGATAGCCTATGTCTCTCTCCCAGTAGAGCTCGTTGAGTGCTTCTGCCACGTCCAAAGCTTCATCAGATACCCCGGCACTACGCGCCCTAGAAGTATCTATATGGATACTGTCACCAGGTCCGGGTTCGACACATGGTTGCAATTCCTGCTCAATCTTGGTGGGGCGTCACGCCTGGATTGATGTCCACCGACACTGAGCAGCCAGTACTAGCTTGGGCACTACCACCTCCGGAATAGATGGCAATGGTGGTGTGGAGTAGAGACGCGGCAGGAAGCCTTCGAGGGCCGCAAGAGGGAAGCCGCCAATCAACCCATGTGACACCCTCGGCTCCCGGGGAGGATTGTGACAGTGCCGTGCCTCTGGACAGTGAGAAAGTAATCGGCGGCAAGTTCGATCTCCTGCGGAGCGCACGTGTGGCTTCGCAGAACAAGATCAACACACCCTCAAACAAGAGGAACCGCGTGCCGAATGCTTTTAGCCGTGCAGGCGAGCAGCAGCTGTGCTCAGTGCTGCGGCAACGGAAGCCTCCGAGGTCGGGCCGAACCCCATGGCCCATGCCCGCTTGTTGTTCTCGCAGGTGTAGATGAAGGTGACGGTGGCTTCGAAGATCTCGAACTGGTGGTAGCTGAGGATTTCGACGCGGCGGCCCATATCGGCCAGCAGGTTGGTGACAGCAGAGCAGGCGCCGGTGGCGATGATCTCACGGGTGGAGTCGATGCGGGCACCGGAGCTGGTGTCGGTGATGTGGGCGGTGTAGCGGTAGCGGCCGCCGCGCAGGTTCTCACGCTCCAGGTGAGTGATGCGCATATCGCCTAGCGGGGCGTAGGTGGCGGCGAAGGTGCGCCATTCCATGCCGCGAGCCTCCTCGCGCAGGCCGCGCGGCAGGCGGTGGCCGAAGCGGGCGCGGAAGGGGTCCTCGGCAAAAGTGCGGGAGGTGGTGCGCTCGGCGGGGATCGGAGTGTGCGTGCTCGCCGGGGTAGGACGGCGGTGGTACTCGATGATGGTGGAGCGCTGAGACTGGGGAGCGTAGGTGGTGGTGGGCATGATGCCGGATCACATTCCTTTACAACGGAGCGAAAAACAACGGTGTGAAGCACTGAAAATTTCATCGCCTGCGATGAGGCGGTTCTGGGGGGTCTTAACGACTACTTCCTTGTGCGGAGGTTTCAGTCCTCGCTGTGCGCTCCTCCGCCAAGGTACGTAGCCTTCAGTACTCGTACGCCCTTGAGTCCGGCGGCTCGAAGGGCCACGCTCTCACGGGGTGCGCGTGCGTTCGCGGCTAGGGCGCGAAGGCTGTGTGCTTGACGGGTGATCATGTGGGGCATAGTAAGCCGTGTCACATGCCGGTGGCAAATGTTAGTCAGACGTAGAATGGGATGGGGGTACCCACAGGGTGGGATGGCAAGTGGGGTGAGGTGCATCAGTCGTTGGGTGCGGCTCTCAACGACGTCGCTGGGAATGCGTGTCTATAGCCGCAGGAGAGGGCGAGCCAGCCCTGCTACGGCTTCACCGCCCTAGCGTGCGGCCTGTAAGTCCCACATGATTATTCATGGCAGTACCTCCTAAGGAGGAACCCCCATGGCCACCGATACTGACGCCATCAGTGAAGAGGTAGAAGAGGTGGTATCCAAGGCGGGCTATGAGCCCCATGGATACTTCATTGAAGGCCTTGCCTCTTTCCTTCTTATATCGAACGGCCAAGCCCCCGAGGAGTTGAGCTGTGATAGCGAGGCCGGCATGTTCAGCGTCATCGGCAGTAAGGACGTCTTGGAGCCGTTGAAGCAACAGCGAGCGCGCCGGCACTCATCGGCGTCGTGCGGTGAACTGACGCTGCTCCCAGGGTGGGCATGAGGAGACGAAGCCATGCCTTTATGGAAAAGCCTGCGACAGCAATATACGCCCTCCTAGCTGGCTGGGAGGGCGTATATGTGAACAGGCGTCCTTACTTTGCGTAGTTCTGCAGGAAGAGCGTTTCGGCCACGGCGATGGAGAGGATCTCTTCCGGATCGACCGACTCATTGGGGGAGTGGATGGTGCAGGAGGGCTCCTCCACGCCGAAGAGGGCGATCTCGGCCTCGGGGAACTTCTCCTGCAGCTTCGAGGTCAGCGGAATCGATCCGCCGGAGCCAATCACCACGGTCTCCTTGCCCTCATAGGCTGCAGAGAGGGCCTCGCCAAGCACGCTGAGCGTGGTGCTTTCCGGGGCGGTGGAGAAGGGTGAATTCACGTCGAAGACGGTCACGTCCACGTGCGCGCCCCAGGGGGTGTGGTTGATCAGGTGCTGCTTCAGTGCCTCGGTAACCTCCGCGGAGTCCAGTCCGGCCGGCACACGCAGGTTCAGCTGCGCCTCGGCGGTAGCGGGCACGGCATTGACGGCCTCGCTCACCGGGGTGGAGGTGAAGCCGATGATGCTTACGGCGGGACGCGCCCACAGCATATCTGCGGGGCTATCCTCCTCGGTGCCCATGATCTGGGTGCCCTCAAGCATGCCGGCGTCGCTGCGGAAGGTCTCGCGGTCATAGTCCATGCCCTGCCACTTCGCGGTGCAGTCCACGCCCTCGATCACGGTGCGGCCATGCTCATCGCGGAGCGAGTCCAGCATGCGCATGAGAGCGGCCACCGCATCCGGTGCGGCGCCGCCGAAGGAGCCGGAGTGCACGGCCGTGGCGAGGGTATCGACCTTCACGTTCAGCAGTGCCCCGCCGCGCAGCGAGGTGGTGAGGGTGGGCACGCCCACGCCGGCGTTACCCGAGTCCGCGATGAGAATGGCATCGGCGGCGAAAAGCTCGGGGCGTTCGTCGATAAGCGCATCAAGGCCGGCGCCACCGCGCTCCTCGGATCCTTCAATAACCACCTTGATATTGCAGGACAGTCCGCCGATCTCTGAGAGGGTGCGCAGCACGGCGAGGTGCATCACCAGATTGCCCTTACAGTCCGCGGCGCCGCGGGCGTACCAGCGGCCATCGCGCTCGGTGAGGGTGAACGCATCCGAGGTCCAGGCGCTCGGGTCGCCGGCGGGCACCACATCATAATGGGAATAGAGCAGCACCGTGGGCGCGGAATCATCGATCACCTTGGTGCCGATGAAGGTGCGGGTGCCGTCGATGGTGTCATAGGCGGTCACGTCCAGCCCGTGCTCGCGCAGGGCGGCCAGCACCCAGTCGCCGGCGGCGGTGTGCTCCTCCTTGAGCTCCTCCACGCTGTGCACAGAGTTAAAGGAGCAGAGCTCGGAGAGATCGGAAAAAATACGGCTTTTTTGCTTCTCGACGCTTGCTCGCGCCGCAGTCGGAGTAGTCATGGTGACCAGCGTACGCGGCACTCCGGTGTTCTTGCACTCAGTAGGGTAGAGTGCTAGAACAGGTCTTAGCACTTGGACATTTCGAGTGCCAGCCTAGAACAAAAGAAACAACGATAAACGCGGGTGAAGTTGGCATCACCAACACTCACCAACTGCAGCCGTCGCGGGCGCCCGCCGATATCGACGCTTGAGTGTCGTCCCTTAACTTGTATATAAGGAGCACTAAAACAACATGGCAAAGATCATCGCTTTTGATGAGGAAGCACGCCGTGGCCTGGAAAAGGGCCTGAACACCTTGGCTGACGCCGTGAAGGTGACCCTCGGCCCCAAGGGCCGCAACGTGGTTCTGGAGAAGAGCTGGGGTGCGCCGACCATCACCAATGACGGCGTGTCCATCGCGCGCGAGATCGAGCTCGAAGAGCCTTATGAGAAGATCGGCGCCGAGCTGGTCAAGGAAGTTGCGAAGAAGACTGACGATGTCGCCGGTGACGGTACCACCACCGCTACCGTGCTGGCCCAGGCTCTCGTCTCCGAGGGTCTGCGCAACGTCGCCGCTGGTTCCAACCCCATGGGCATCAAGCGCGGTATTGAGAGCGCCGTGAAGGCCGTGACCGAGAAGCTGCTCGAGGGTGCGAAGGAAGTCGAAACCCAGGAGCAGATCGCCGCGACCGCCGGCATCTCCGCTGCGGATCCCGCTATTGGCGCCAAGATCGCCGAGGCTATGTACGCCGTCGGCGGCGGCAAGCTGAACAAGGAATCCGTCATCACCGTCGAGGAGTCCAACACCTTCGGTGTGGATCTCGACGTCACCGAGGGTATGCGCTTTGATAAGGGCTACATCTCCGGCTACTTCGCTACCGACATGGAGCGTCAGGAAGCCGTCCTCGAGGATCCCTACATCCTGCTGGTCTCCGGCAAGATCTCCAATATCAAGGATCTGCTGCCGCTGCTGGAGAAGGTCATGCAGTCCGGCAAGCCGCTGCTCATCATCTCCGAGGATGTCGAGGGCGAAGCCCTGTCCACCCTCGTGGTGAACAAGATCCGCGGCACCTTCAAGTCCGTCGCTGTGAAGGCCCCGGGCTTCGGCGATCGCCGCAAGGCCATGCTGCAGGATATGGCTATCCTCACCGGCGGCCAGGTCATCTCCGAGGAGGTCGGCCTCTCCCTCGAGACCGCCGACATCCCGCTGCTGGGTACCGCCCGCAAGGTTGTGGTGACCAAGGACGAGACCACCATCGTTGAGGGTGCCGGTTCCGCCGAGCAGATCGAGGGTCGCGTCAACCAGATCCGCGCCGAGATCGAGAACTCTGATTCCGAGTACGACCGCGAGAAGCTGCAGGAGCGCCTGGCCAAGCTGGCCGGTGGCGTGGCAGTGATCAAGGTCGGCGCCGCCACCGAGGTGGAGCTGAAGGAGCGCAAGCACCGCATCGAGGATGCCGTGCGCAACGCCAAGGCTGCCGTGGAAGAGGGCATCGTTGCCGGCGGTGGCGTGGCCCTGCTGCAGGCCGCCCACGTGCTGGACTCCGACCTGGACCTCAGCGGTGACGAGGCTATCGGCGTGAAGATCGTGCGCGCCGCACTCTCCGCTCCGCTGAAGCAGATCGCCGAGAACGCTGGCCTGGAGCCGGGCGTGGTGGCCGATAAGGTCTCCAACCTGCCCGTCGGCGAGGGCCTGAACGCCGCTACCGGCGAGTACCAGAACCTCATGGAGGCCGGCATCAATGACCCGGTGAAGGTCACCCGCTCTGCGCTGCAGAACGCTGCCTCCATCGCGGCTCTGTTCCTCACCACCGAGGCCGTCGTGGCCGACAAGCCGCAGCCCGCTGGCTCCGGCATGCCGGACGCCGACGCCATGGGTGGCATGGGCGGCATGATGTAAGCATCACCGCTCACACGCACTAACAAGCCTCAGATCCCGCACGGGTCTGGGGCTTGTGTGCTGTGCGCTAGCATCGGCAATCATGAACGCACCACGCATGAGGGTATCCATCGTGTCCGCGGGAGCAGTGGGCACAGCCATCGGGGAGAAGCTCGCCGCCGTCGGCCACCGCGTCGATTACACGGCCGCACCCGCCACGGCGGCGGAGAACGCCCAGCTACTGGTGCTCGACCTTGGCGATAGCGACCTGGAGGCGGCGGTGGCCGAGCTCCTGCCACACGTGCAGCCACGCCAGATCGTGCTGCACACCGCCGCTAGCCACGGGGTAGGGGTGCTGCAGCCGCTGGCCGAGCGCGGGGCGCTCACCATCGCCGCCCATCCCGCCATGATCGCCGCCGATGCGGCGCGCCTCGATGGCTGCGGCTGGGGTGTGACTACGCGCGATGAGCTCGCCGCCACCGTCGCGGAATTGCTCATCACCGAGATGAACGGCCATGCCATCGCCATCGCCGAGCAGCAGCGGGATCTCTACGCCGCCGCCATAGCCCACGGCTCCCACCATGCGGCGGCGATCGCCGCCCAGACCGCCGAGCTGCTCGAGCAGTGTATGGATGCCCCCTCGATGCGGGGCGCGCAGCTACTCAGCGAGCCGCTTGCGCAACAGAGCATGAGCCTCGCGCTCAGCGGAGAGTTCACCCCAGCCGCCCCGGCGGATGCCGCCACCGTAGAGCGCCAGTTGGCTGCCATCGGCGCTGGTCCAGCCCGTGACAGCTATGTGGCCGTAGCCCGGTCGCTCGCGGCACAGAGCGCTCCGGCAGCGGTGTGGGAGGTGCTCGAGGCGGCGTCGACAAGCCAAGAAAAGGATTTCCGCTTTTGACCAACGCAGCCGCGATCTCGGGACTAGACTGATTAGTATGGCTGACAAGAAAAAGAAGGATGAAGAGCTGCCCGTCATCGACCTTGCGGCAACCGAGGGTTATTACGTTGATGACTCGGATGAGGATGATCCGGTACTCGTTAAGCCCGATGGCAGCCCGGTGGATACGTGGTTTGAGAACTATCCCTATGACGACCGGATGAGCCGCGATGAGTACGAGCACGTCAAGCGCGCCCTCCAGATCGAGCTCTTGAAGTGGCAGAACTGGACCAAGGACACCGGCCAGGCGCACATCATTCTTTTCGAAGGCCGCGACGCCGCCGGTAAGGGCGGCACGATTAAGCGTTTTAATGAGCACCTCAACCCCCGCGGTGCCCGCACTGTGGCCTTAGAGAAGCCCTCGCCGCGCGAGTCCACCTCCTGGTATTTCCAGCGCTATATCGAGCACTTCCCGTGCGCCGGCGAGATCGTGTTTTTCGACCGCTCCTGGTACAACCGCTCCGGCGTGGAGCGCGTCATGGGCTTCTGCACCGAGGCGCAGCACGCCGAGTTCCTCCGCGAGGTGCCCATGCTGGAGAACATGATCATGGGCTCCGGTATTTCCCTGACCAAGCTGTGGTTCTCCGTGACGCAGAAGGAGCAGCGCACCCGCTTCGCGATTCGCCAGGTCGATCCCGTGCGCCAATGGAAGCTCTCGCCGATGGACCTCGCATCCTTGGATAAGTGGGATGATTACACCCGCGCCAAGGAGGAGCAATTCCGCTACACGGACACCGATGAGTCGCCGTGGATCACCATTAAGTCCAATGACAAAAAGCGCGCCCGCATCAACGCCATGCGCTATGTGCTGAGCAAGTTCGAATACACCGGCAAGGATCACGAGCTGGTGGGCGAGCCCGATCCGCTGATCGTGCGTCGCGGCCGCGACCAGATCGGGGACTAACCCTTATTACGACACCAGGCGCCACCTATCGGTGGCGCCTGTGGTGTTTCTCGAGTGCTTCTCGCGGGCCGGCTCAGCGGGTCTGCGGTTCGATCGGATTGCCCTGCCAGCGGGAATGGGGCGGCACCTGATCGCCGCGCATCACCAGTGAGGCCGGGCCCACGGTGGTGCCTTCGCCAATGGTGCTGGCGGGCAGCGCCACGGAGTGCGCCCCCAAGGTAGCCCCGTCGCCAATGCTGACGGTATCGAGGCTCATCACCCGGTCCTGGAAGAGGTGGGTCTGCACCACGGTGCCCGGGCCCACAGTGGCCCCGGCCCCCACATGGCAGAGATCCGCCTCGGGGAACCAATAGGACTCTATCCACGCGCCGCGGCCAATATCCGCCCCGAGGCTGCGCAGGCACAGCGAGAGCGTTCCCGTGCCGAGAGCGTGGGTGAGAATCCACGGCGCCGCCACTGTTTCCACGAAGGCGTCTTGCAGCTCGTTGAGCCACACAAAGCGGCTCCACAGGGGATGATCCTCGGCGCGGATGGCGCGCACGCACAGCCACTTCATCGCCGCGGTCACCGCCATGGCCACCGCCCCGGCGGCCATGAGCAGCAGCCCGCCGCAGAGAACGAGCACCACCGCAGCGCCCGGGCCCAGCGCGAGCAGCAGGGCCTGCAGCGCCGCCGCCACCGCCACCGCGAGTGTCGCCGAGGTCATCGGCGCTAAGAGCCGCAGGGTTTCCACGACACCGCGGCGCGCTTTGAGCGAGGTGGGCGGATCATAGGTCACGGTCGTGCCCTCGCCGGCGCAGGCCTCGACGCGGCGCATGCGCTCGGGTGGGGAGCCCCACCAATTGGATCCCGCCTTCGGCTTCTTCGGCGTGGAGGACAGCACCGCCACCAGCGAGTTCTTGCTCAGCTTCCGGCCCGGCCCGGTCACACTGGAGTTGCCAAGGAAGCTCCTCTTGCCCACCTTGCAGCGATCCACATACAGCCAGCCGCGGCCGAGTTCATAGCTGGCGATGGAGGTGTCATCGGCGAGGAAGGCGCCATCGCGCACCTCGGTGAGGGCGGGGATCATCACGGCGGTGGATACCTCGGCATCGGCGCCGATGCGGGCTCCCAGGCTGCGCAGCCACACCGGGGTGAGCTGCGCGGCATAGAGCGGGAAGAGATAGTGCCGGGCATCGTCCATGAGCCGGTGGATGGTCCACGCCCGCCAGCCGCCCACCGAGCGCACCGGCACCACCCCGGGGGTTAAGCCGAGCTGGAGGGCGCGCACCAGCACCCAGATCTCCACGGTCAGGGCACAGAAGGCCACCAGGGCGCCCAGCGGGGCGGTGGCGAGGGCCACCAGCACCGTGGAGATAGAGCCAGACGCGAGCTGGGTGGCGGCTGCCACCACGGTCGCGCCAGCGGCCAAGGCCAGGATGGGCACGAGCCCCAGCAGCAGGGAGGTGAGATAGTACACCGGCACCCAGCGGGCATTGCGCGGCGGTGGCGAATTCGGGAAGTCATCCTTCGGCTTGCCCACCTTACGAGCCGGAGAGCCCGCCCAGCGGGACCACTTCTTCACCTTCTTATCCCCAGTCACGCACGATCCCGGCTCCACCTGGGCGCCTTCGGCGATGCGGCTGCCCGGCAGCAGCACCGAACGGGCACCCACCCGGGCATAGGCGTCGATACGCACCGGACCCACGTGCAGGGTATCGCCATCGAGCCAATAGCCGGAGAGCTCCACCTCCGGCTCCACACAGCAAAAATCGCCGAGGCGCAGCAGCCCAGTCACGGGGGCAGGGGTGTGCAGGTTCACGCCCTTGCCCACGCGGGCGCCCAGCATGCGGGCGAAGCTCACCGTGAACGCCGCCGAGGAGATCGACCGCGCGCCACAGACATCCGCTACCCGTTCCGCCGCCCAGATGCGCAGGTGCACACTCCCGCCGCGCGGATAGTCCCCGGCCGTGATGCCGCGGGTGAGCAGCCGAATGATGCCGGCCGCGAGCGGCAGCCGCCCCAGCGGGGTGAGAAAGACCAGCGCGCACAACAGCGATAGCTGCCAGGGCACCGGCACCGCCCAGTCCACCAGCGGCGTCCCGTTCGGGAGGGAGAGAAGAGTATTGATAATGAAGAGCCAGCTCACCCACTGGGCGGCCCGCAGCGCCATCACCGGAATCTGAATGAGCTCCTGGGCTAGGCGGCTGCGGCGAGACACCGGGGCGCAGGCTCGCCGGGAGCTGGTGTCCTCCGGCACCGGGGTGCCGAGGCTGTCGAGATAATCGGCGAGCGCCCCGAGGCGCGGCCGGTCATAGAGATCCCGCACGGACATGGTGGGGATGCGTTCACGGATCCGACCCACCAGGGTGGCGGCGGCAAGCGAGGTGCCGCCGAGGGAGAAGAAGTCCGCCTGTGGGCCGTCCACGGCCACCCCGAGCACGTCCACCCACACGGTGGCGAGCCAGCGCTCGGTCTCGCTCATGCCCTCGCTATGCACGGTGGCGCTCGGCAGCGGCCAGGGCAGGGCGCGCTTGTCTACCTTGCCGGCGGTGGTGACGGGCAGCTCCTCCATCACATGCATTCTGGGCACCAGCGCGGCGGGCATGAGCTCGGCGAGGCGTTGCTGCGCCCGCGCCATATCGAATCCGGCGGCCGGGTCGTCGAGGGAGACATAGCCCACCAGCACGGAATCGCCGCCACCGGTTTTTTGCACCACCACCGTGGAGGAACGCACATTCTCCACGCTGGATAGCCCCGCATCCACTTCGCCGAGTTCGATGCGGCGGCCGCCGATTTTCACCTGATCGTCTATGCGGCCCACGAAATAGAGGCCGTCTTCTTCCAGGCGCACGTGATCGCCGGAGGCATAGGCCCGCTCCCAGCCGAGGGCGGGCAGCGGCGCGTATTTTTCGGCGTCCTTGTCTGGGTCGAGATACCGGGCCAGCCCCACACCGCCGATGATGAGCTCACCCACCTCGCCGACAGCCACCGGCTCGCCCGCGCTATCGACCACCGCCAGATCCCAGCCATCCAGCGGCAGCCCGATACTCACGGGCCGGCCGGGCTGGAGCTGGGTGCCGCAGGCCACCACCGTCGCTTCGGTGGGGCCATAGGTATTCCACATTTCGCGCTGCGGGGTGGCGAGCCGCTCGATGAGCTCCTGGGAGCAGGCCTCGCCGCCGACGATGAGCAGACGCACATTATCTAAAGCCTCATCCGGCCACAGCCCAGCGAGGGTGGGCACGGTGGAGACTACGGTGATACCCCGGCGAATCAGCCACGGCCCGAGGTCCATTCCGGAACGCACCAGCGAGCGCGGGGCCGGCACGAGGCAGGCGCCGTGCCCGAAGGCCAGCCACATTTCCTCGCAGGAGGCGTCGAAGGCCACCGAGAGCCCGGCAAGCACGCGATCCTCGGGGCCGAGCGGGCCGCCCGGGGAGTCCACGAGGAACCAGCGCGCCTCGGCGTCCACGAAGGCGGCGGCGCTGCGATGCGTCACGGCCACCCCCTTCGGGGTGCCGGTGGAGCCGGAGGTAAAAATAATCCAGGCATCATCGTCCACGCTGGGCGGGCCGGGCGGATAGGCCTGGGGCAGCGGCGCGACGAGTCGCAGGCCCGCGGCGTCGATAAGCGCATCGATATGCGCCTCGCCAAAGACCAGCGCGGCGCGCTCGGCGGGATCATCGGCATCCACCGGCACATAGGCCGCGCCGGCCAGCAGCGTGCCCAGAATGGCCACATAGAGCTGGGCGCTTCCCGACGCCATCTGGATGCCCACCCTGGCGCCGCGGCCAATACCGAGAGCCTGTAGCTGCTCGGCGGTGGCGCGCACCTCGGTCATGAGCTCGGCATAGGTGAGCACGGTGCCGTCGTCGATAGCGGCGGCGTGCGGATGGGCGGCGGCGGTGGCGCTGAGGATATCAATAAGTGTGCGCGCCTCGGGGGCGCGCACACGGGCACTATATTGGGGCAGCAGCACGCCGATTAGTCCTCGTCGGAGGCCTCGGCGGCCATGATGGCCTTGGCCAGCTTGCGGAGGTGCTTGAGCTGCTTATTCGTGGATTCGTCCAAGGCGCGATCCTCGGCTGCAGTCATGATCTCGGCGAGGTGATCGCGGGCCTTGGTGCCCTTCTTGGTGGTGGTGACGATCTGGCGGCGGCGATCCTGTTTATCGCGCTCGCGCTTCACCCACTTCTTTTCCTCGAGGGCGTCAATGAGCCGCACCATATCGGAGGCGTCCATGGAGAGGATGTCGCAGAGCTTGGATTGGCTGGAGGCGCTCGCCGTGGCGAGACAGCACAATACCCAGTACTCCCGCAGGTTGGTGTTTTCTTCCTGCAGCGCCGCCTCGACCTCGTCGCGGGTGCGCCTGCGGAGCCGTTCTAATTGAAAGGAGGGGGATTCAAGCAACATCTGGGGGAGATCAGGATGTATGGCCATAGCCACAAGTGTAGCCAACCGAACCTAAAAAAGAGCGCATAGCAGCAAAAAGGAGCCGGCCCACCCCCTTCGATCTCCACTTCGAAGGGAGGAACCGACTCCTCATACCTGATCCTAGACAGATCACATCTGTCATACAAGAATGCTCTACTTGCCGTAGCGCTCCACGGAGTCCTGCAGGATCTTCTTGGCCTCGGCCTTGGTGCCCCAGCCGGAGCCCTGAACTTCCTTATTGGGCTCGAGATCCTTGTAGTGCACGAAGAAGTGCTCGATCTCATCGCGCAGGGACTGCGGCACATCCTCGATGTCCTGGATATCGTCCCAGCGGACATCGTCGATCACGCAGAGCAGCTTGTCATCGCCGCCGGCCTCATCGGTCATCTTGAATACGCCGACGGGGCGGGCTTCCACGATCACGCCGGGGAAGACGGGCTCGGGCAGGATTACCAGCGCGTCCATGGGGTCGCCATCCTCGCCCAGGGTGTGGTCAATGAACCCATAGTCCAAGGGGTAGGCCATCGGGGTGAACAGGTAGCGGTCCAGGTACACCTTGCCGGACTCGTGGTCCACCTCGTACTTATTGCGGGAGCCCTTGGGAATCTCGATGGTTACTTCAACAGACATGGTGTGAGCTGCAGCCCCTTTCGGCTGGGAAACGTTCGGGTTGTTCATACTGCGCCCTCTGGGAGGGTCTGCTCCTATCGTAGCGTGGCCTATAATCGCTCGGGTACGTGCGGCGGATAAGAGTGCGCATAGGAGTTAAAGGGAAGAGATGTCTGCGAAGGCGAAGAGTTCAAAGGCGTGGTGGGTCACCTCTATCGTTGTGGCCGGTGCCGCGGTCGGCTCCATCGCTGGGGTGGGTATCGATGCCTATGTGACCGAGCGTGGTCTCAGCCACCCCGAGGTGGTGAGCGCGCACGCCGTGACCGGTAGCTTCAGCCCCGCCGAGCCGAGCGCCGAGGTAGATAATGAGCAGCTGGGCGCCCAGGTGGCCGAGCTGGCCAGCGATTCGCGCCTGGGTTCTTTCGCCGGGGTGCTCACCGACACCACCACGGGCGAGCAGGTGTGGTCGCTCAACCCGGATGAGCAGATGCGCCCGGCCTCCGCCACCAAGCTGCTCACCGCCGCGGCCGCGCTCATCGCGCTGGGCGAGGACGATCGGCTCACCACCACCGTCCACGACGCCGGCGAGGGCACCGTGGTGCTCAAGGCCGCGGGCGATGTGATGCTCAATGACGCCATGCTCGACCAGCTCGCCGCGCAGCTCTCCGGGGTTCCGGTGGAGGCCGTGGCCATGGACACCTCCGTGTGGCCGGAGGAGGAGTTCAGCTCGAAGTGGAATAAGAGTGATATTGGCGGCGGCTATATCGCGCCCATGCAGCCGATGATGCTCAATGGCGCCCGTATGGGTGCCGACTCTGGCGATGTGCCGCGCTCCACCACCCCGGCGGAGGATGTGGCCCACGCCCTGGCGGAGAAGCTGGGCGTGGAGTTTGTGGGCACCGCGGAGGCCACCGGCCCGACCCTGGCGAGCGTGAACTCCGAGCCGCTGCCGGTGCGCCTGCACACCATGATGGTGCATTCGGACAATGTGATGGCCGAAGCCTTTGGCCGGGAGGTGGCGGTGCACACCGGCTATCCCGCTACCCAGGATGGCTCCCGCGACGCCACCCTGGCGGTGCTGGCGGAGCACGGGATCGACACCAGCGGCATGGACATGGTGGACAATTCCGGCCTGTCCCAGCAGAACGCCATCTCCACGGCCGCCTTCGCCCGCGTGCTCAGCGCCGTGGCCAGCGACCCCGTGCTGCGGCCGCTGCTGGATACCTTGCCGGTGGCCGGCGGCGAGGGAAGTCTCAGTTCCCGTTTCGGCGGTAGCGCCGGCGAGGGCTGGGTGCGTGCCAAGACGGGCACGCTCACCGATACCGCGGCGCTCGCGGGGCTGATTCCCGCCGAGAATGGCCATAGCTATGCTTTCGCGTTCATCTGCAATGACGCCTCCATCCTGCCGGCACGCGCCGCGATGGATGAGATTGCCTCCTCGATTCGTTCCTTCTAGCCCATGCCCACCCACATCGGCGAGATTCCGCTGCCGCGGCGCAGCCCGCACTTTCTTGCTTGTCGACGCCATGTCCGCGCCTTCACCACCCCCGTGGCGGCGATTGGTCTCTCGGGCGGGCCGGACTCCCTTGCCCTGGTGGCGGCCGCCGTGGCCGAGGGCGTGCAGGTGCGGGCGATCTGCGTGGACCATCAGCTGCAGCCCGGCTCCCGCGAGGTGGCCGAACGCGCCGCAGCCACCGCCCGCCGCATGGGCGCGAGTGCCGTGTTGGTGCCCGTGACGGTGGATGCTCGCGCCGGCGGGATGGAGGCGGCGGCCCGGCGGGCCCGCTATGCCGCCCTGCAGCAGTACGCCGATTCTTGGCCGCTGTGGGTGGCCCACACCCTCGACGACCAGGCCGAGACGCTGCTGCTGTCTGCGCTGCGCGGCCGGGTGACAGGCATGGCGGCGCGGGATCGCCACGTACACAGGCCCTTTCTCGGTCTGCGCCGCGCCGATACCGAGGGCGCCTGCGCCGAGCTGGGCTTAGAGCCGTGGCAGGATCCGCAGAATGCGGATACGGGGCTGCGTCGAGTAGCGATCCGCTCTGCGGTGCTGCCGCTGTTGTCCGAGATCAGCGGCGCGGATGTGGCACCTGCCCTCGCCCGGGCCGCCGCCACCGTGCGCGAGGATGCGGACTTTCTTTCCGCCCAGGTGCCCGAGATCGACGCCGAGGGGGTGAGCGTGGCGCTGGCCGCCGAGCCGCGGCCGCTGCGGGTGCGGGCCATTATTGCGTTCTTACGCCAGCACGACGCGGCCGTGTCAGCGGCGATCATTGACGCCGTCGATGCACTCTTGGTGGATTGGCATGGCCAAGGTGGGGTAGCGGTGGGGAAAACATCGGAGGGGCTACGATTGGTCGTGCGCCGAAAAAGTGGCACACTCGTCATGGACGAATCCCCCTAATTAGCAGCTAGGAACCATCATGGAATCTGCCAAGGACATCGCCGTTCCCGCGGGCAAGTATCACGACGACATCGAAGACGTGATCATCGACGAAAAAGCCCTGCACGCACGCATCCGCGAGCTCGCCGACACGGTGAGCAAGGAGTACGCCGACATTGAGGATGACCTCGTGCTGGTGTGCGTGCTCAAGGGCGCGGTGTATTTCATCACCGATTTCTCCCGCGAGCTCTCCATTCCCGCGCAGATGGAGTTCATGGCGGTCTCCTCCTATGGCAACTCTGTGTCCTCCTCCGGCGTGGTGCGCATCCTCAAGGATCTGGACCGCGATATCGCCGGCAAGCACGTGCTCATCGTGGAGGACATCATCGACTCCGGTCTCACCCTCTCGTGGTTGATGAAGAACCTCAGCAACCGCCAGCCCGCCTCCCTCAAGGTGGTCACGCTCTTGCGCAAGCCGGAAGCTGTGTCCGCCAAGGTGGAGCTTCTCGACGTCGGCTTTGACATCATCAACGCGTTCGTTGTCGGCTATGGCCTCGACTATGCCGAGCGCTATCGCGATCTGCCGTATATCGGCTTGCTCAAAGAACGCGTGTATAAGGACTAGACTCAAAGGCCTCTATGAAGAACAAAAAGATCCTCAATATCGGGCTCATCGCGGCTGTTGTGCTGGTGGGGCTGTTCCTCATCGTGCAGCTCACGGACGATACCCGCTCCTACCGCGAGGTAGACACCTCGGTGGCGCTCACCCAGCTGAACGACAAGAACGCCAAAGAGGTCCGCATCGATGACCGCGAACAGCGGGTGCTCATCGAACTCAAAGACCCCATCACCGTGGATAAAACCGAGGGCGTAGAGAAGGTGCAGAGCCAGTACCCGGCCCGCACCGCCCCGGAGATCTTCGACCGCGTCACCCAGGCCGATCCGGAGAAATTCACCACCAAGGTCACGCGGGATTCCTTCATCGGCTCGATGCTGACGATGATGCTGCCGCTG
The DNA here is from genome assembly GCF_019209925.1 of Corynebacterium sp. TAE3-ERU30. NCBI lineage: Bacteria > Bacillati > Actinomycetota > Actinomycetes > Mycobacteriales > Corynebacteriaceae > Corynebacterium > Corynebacterium sp. TAE3-ERU30. The sequence continues at coordinate 293,441 of NZ_JAHUTO010000004.1, forward strand.
CTGCTCATCTTCGCCCTCATCATGTTCTTCTTCAGCCGCATGCAGGGCGGCGGCATGGGCCCCTTCGGTTTCGGCGGCTCCAAGGCCAAGGAACTCACCAAGGACATGCCCACCAACACCTTCGAGGATGTGGCCGGTGCGGATGAGGCCGTGGATGAGCTCCACGAGATCAAGGACTTCCTGCAGGATCCCACCATCTACGAGAAGCTGGGGGCAAAGATTCCCCGCGGCGTGCTGCTCTATGGCCCGCCCGGCACCGGTAAAACCCTGCTGGCCCGCGCCGTCGCCGGTGAGGCCGGGGTGCCTTTCTACTCCATCTCCGGCTCCGACTTCGTGGAGATGTTCGTGGGCGTGGGCGCCTCGCGCGTGCGTGACCTATTCAAGCAGGCCAAGGAGAATAGCCCCTGCATCATCTTCGTCGATGAGATCGACGCCGTCGGCCGCCAGCGCGGCGCCGGTATGGGCGGCGGCCACGATGAGCGCGAGCAGACCCTCAACCAGCTGCTGGTGGAGATGGACGGCTTCGGCGACCGCCAGGGCGTGATCCTCATGGCCGCCACCAACCGCCCCGATATTTTGGACCCGGCGCTGCTGCGTCCGGGGCGCTTCGACCGCCAGATCCCGGTGACCAACCCAGACTTGAAGGGCCGCGAGAAGATTCTCGAGGTCCACGCCAAGGGCAAGCCCTTCGCCCCCGATGCTGATCTCACGGCGCTGGCCAAGCGCACCGCCGGCATGTCCGGCGCGGACCTGGCCAATGTGCTCAACGAGGCCGCCCTGCTCACCGCGCGTGTGGGCGGCAGCGTGATCACCGCTGATGCGCTCGAGGAGGCTACCGATCGCGTGATCGGCGGCCCGCGACGCTCCTCCAAGGTGATCTCCGAGCAGGAGAAGAAGGTCACCGCCTATCACGAGGGCGGCCACACTCTCTCCGCGTGGGCGCTGAAGGATATTGAGCGCGTGTACAAGGTGACCATCCTGGCGCGCGGCCGCACCGGCGGTCATGCCATGACGGCCCAAGAAGACGATAAGGGCATGTACAACCGCAAGGAGCTATTCGCCCGGCTCGTCTTCGCCATGGGTGGACGCTCCGCCGAGGAACTCGTCTTTGGTGCCCCGACCACGGGCGCGTCCTCCGATATTGAGCAGGCCACCAAGATCGCCCGGGCCATGGTGACCGAGTACGGCATGTCCCCCGAGCTGGGGCTCGTGAAATACGGGGAGGAGCAGGGCGATCCCTTCGCCGGCATGGGCCGCGGTGGCTCCATCGAATACTCCGAGAAGGTGGCCGCCACCATCGACGACGAGGTGCGTTATCTGCTGCGCAAGGCGCACGAGACCAGCTACCGCATCCTGCGCGAGCACCGCGATACCCTCGATGCCTTGGCCTATAAGCTGCTGCAGAAGGAAACCCTGCGCCGCCCCGATCTGGAGGCCTTGTTCACCGATATCGAGCCCCGCGGGGTGGAAGAGGTCTTCCCTGCCGAGGACATCGACTTCCCGGCTCAGCTCGACCGCGAACCGGTCAAGACCCCCGTGGAGGAGGCCATCGAGCGCGGTGAGGAACCGCCGCGTCCCTTCTCTCTGCTCGAGGCATCGAAGGCAGCGAGGGCGCGTCGTGAAGCGGAGATGGCCAAGCGCCAGCAGGAGCTGTCTCCCGTCGCCCCCGAACAGGGCCCGTGGACTCCGAAGTCCGGCTCCACCCCCAACTACGGCACCCCGCCGCCGAAGGGCTGGACCGTGCCGGGCTGGCCGCAGCAACCGCAGCCGCAGCAACCGCCGCAACAGCAGCCGGAGCAGCCAGAGCAGCAGCCGGACCCGCAGAAACAGCACCCGGGCGTGGAAAACTATGGCGAGAACACCGAGGTTATCGGCTTCCGTCTGCCGGAGCGGGAGCGCCCCGACGAGGACGAGCACTATAACGGCAGCCACCGGGCGCAGGAGTAAGAAGCGATGAGCGAGCACGAGTTTGACGCCGACCGCATTGAGCGTGCGGTGCGCGAGATCCTGATCGCTATCGGTGAAGACCCGGACCGTGAGGGCCTCGCGGCCACCCCGGGGCGGGTGGCGCGCGCCTATGAGGAGATCTTCGCCGGGCTGCGCGAGGATCCCGCCGACGTGCTGAACACCACCTTCGATGAGGGGCACCGGGAGCTGGTGCTGGTGCGCGATATTCCTATCTACTCGATGTGCGAGCATCACCTCGTGCCCTTCTATGGGCGCGCCCATATCGGCTATATCCCGGGCAGCAATGGCACCGTCACCGGCCTGTCCAAGCTGGCCCGACTGGTGGATCTTTATGCCAAGCGCCCGCAGGTGCAGGAGCGGCTGACCACTCAGGTGGCCGATGCCCTCGTGGAGAAGCTGGGCGCGCACTCGGTGATCGTGGTGATCGAGTGCGAGCATATGTGCATGGGGATGCGCGGCATTCGCAAGCCCGGCGCCATGACCACCACTTCGGCGGTGCGGGGCGGTTTCCAACGCTCCGCTGCCTCCCGTGCCGAAGTCCTCAGCCTGATCCGTGGATGCTAGGAATACTGCCATGACCAGCCTCGCTTCCCTTCGTCACCCGCACCGCGCCACGGTGATGGGCATTGTGAACGTCACCGAGGATTCCTTCTCGGATGGCGGCAAATATCTCGACCCCGAGGTGGCGGTGCAGCACGCCCGCCGGCTCGTGGCCGAGGGCGCGGACATCATCGACGTCGGCGGGGAATCCACCCGCCCCGGCGCCACGCGGGTGGATCCCGTGCTGGAACGCGAGCGGGTGGTGCCGGTGATCGCGGCCCTGCACGCCGCAGGTATTAAGACCTCCGTGGATACCATGCGCGCCAGCGTGGCCGCGGCCGCCGCAGCGGCGGGGGTGGATCTGATTAATGATGTCTCCGGCGGCCTCGCCGATCCGGAGATGCGCGCCGTGATGGCCGAGACGAACCTGCCGGTGTGCCTCATGCACTGGAAGGCCGCCACCTTCGGCAATGCCTCCGGCGCCGCGCATACCCCGGGCAGTGTGGTGGAGGATGTGCGCCGCGCGCTCGCCGAGCTCACCACCGCCGCCATCGACGCTGGGGTGCGGCCGGAGAATATCACGGTCGATCCGGGGCTGGGTTTCGCTAAAACCGCCCTGGATAACTGGCAGCTGCTGCACAACCTAGATGTTTTTACCTCCGGCGAGTTCCCCGTGCTGGTGGGCGCGTCCCGGAAGCGCTTCCTCGCAGCGATTCGCGTCGGCCGCGGTCTCGATTCCGCGCCGGATCCGGCCACGGCCGCCGTCACCGCGATCGCCGCGCAGCAGGGCGCCTGGTGCATCCGCGTGCACGATGTGGCGCTATCCCGCGATGCCGTGGATGTGGCCCAATTGTGGAATCACCCCGGCGATGTGGAGGAGGGCTAGTGGCTGATCGCATTGAACTCACCGGCTTGGAGGCCACCGGCTATCACGGGGTCTTCGACTTCGAGAAGCGCGAGGGCCAGCGCTTCATCGCCGATATCACCTGTTGGTTGAACTTTCCCCGCGAGGACAAGCTCGCCGGCACCGTGCACTATGGCGAGCTCGCCGAGCTGGCCCACGCCGTGCTCACCGGCCCGCCCGCCGATCTCATCGAGACGGTGGCCTCCACTATCGCCGAGCGCGCCATGGAGACCTTCCCGCAGTTGCATGCCATCGAGGTGCGCATCCATAAACCCGAGGCCCCCATCGATCTGCCCTTCCGCGATGTGGCCGTGGTAGCTCGTCGCTCCCGGAGGAAGTAGGTGACTATGCGTGCGGTGATCTCGATCGGCTCCAATACCGGTGCTTCCCGACAGCATCTGGCCAGCGTCCTTCACGAGTTCGAGGCGGAGCTGGCGGCCTGCTCCTCGCTTTACGCCACCCCGCCCTGGGGTGTGGAGGATCAGCCGGATTTCCTCAATGCCGTGCTCATCGTGGACACCGATTCCTCCCCGCGGGAGCTGCTCGCCCGCGGCCAAGCCCTTGAGGCCCGCGCCGAGCGGGTGCGTCTGCGCCGCTGGGGCCCGCGCACCCTCGACGTAGACATCGTGGACATCGAGGGCTTCAGCAGCACGGATCCCGTGCTCACGGTTCCGCATCCTTATGCCCATCAGCGCGGCTTTGTGCTCATTCCATGGCACGAGATCGCTCCCGACGCCGTCCTCGGCGGCCGCTCTATCAGCGCGCTTATCGACGCCCTCCCGGCCGCCGACCGCGCCGCCATTACTCCGATCGATAAGGTGATCGCATGAAACGCACCCGCATGTCTGTGCTGCTGGCTGCCGGCGGCTTCACCGCGCTTGCCGGGGCGATCCTGACCTGGGGGCGCTATGGCTCCTTGGTGACCGTCTCGGCCACGGCCTCGGTGACGCTCTGGGCGATGGCGCTGATCTGCGTGGTCTTGGGCAGAAGGGTGCGCGAGAACGTCGATCACAGCAATATCGGCATGGACCGCTCCCAGCTCAACCCCACCACCGCGGCCCTGTGGCTGGTGGTGGCGAAAGCCTCGGCGTGGACCGGCGCGATTGTGGGCGGCTGGTATGTGGGCATGGCCACCTTCGTGGTGCCCAAGGCCGGCACGCTTACCGCTGCGCAGAATGATCTGCTGGGGGTCGTGACCTCCGCGGCGGCGGGTGTGGCGTTGGCCGCCGCCGGAATATATCTCGAGCGTGGATGCAGCGTGCCGCCCTCGCCAGATGGAGAACCCGCCTGACGTGCCGCGCGGGCTCAGCCCACGAGAAGGTAGTTTTAGGTAGATTAAGGATTCATGAGCTCCCCCACCCCTCCTGAAGAACAGCAGCACGCCGAACAAAGTGACAAAGGCCAGATCGCGCTGATCGTGTTGGTGGTGCTGGCACTTGCCGCCAGCTTGCTCATGTTGTTCATGAACAATGACGCGATGATGAAGCTCGCCGTGCTCGCCGCCCTCTGGGCCGCGGTGCTGGGCTTTTTCCTTGTGTTCCGCTATCGCAACCAGGTTGAGGAGGCGACTGCGGCGCTGAACGTGCAGCGGGATCTCTACGAGGAGAAGCTGGAGCGCGAGCGCGCCGATCACCGTGCCGAGCAGCTGGAGATCGAGCAGGACTATCTCGAGGCCCTCCGCGAGGAGCGCGACGAGAACATCGCCATTATGCGGGAGCAGCTCGATATCGTCCGCGAACAGCTCGAGCGGCTGACTGGTCAGGTGTACTACGAGCCGACCACGCTCAGCGCCGCCGCCGAGCGTATCCATGAGATCGAGGAAGCCTCCAGCATTCGCTGGGATCCACAGCCGGAGCAGCCAAGCAGCTCTTCGCCCTTTGATGCGGAGACCACCGTGTTCAATCGCGTCGAGGAGACCCCGGAGCCCGAGCCTGTGCCGGAACCCGAGCCGGAGCCGGAACCGGAGCCCGAGCCGCTGTGGGAGCCCGAACCCGAACCGGAACCAGAGCCCGAGCCCGAGCCGGAGCCCGCACCGGAGCCCGAGCCCGTGTGGGCCCCTGCCCCCGAGCCGGAGCCCGAGCCTTCGCACCATGGCCGCCGCCGCGCCGATGAGCGCAGCGGGTCGGTGTCTGTGGCTGATCTGCTGAAGAATTTCAATAAATAATGGCTTTTGAACCTGGTGCAGCACGGGTGATTGATTCCCCCGAGATGCTGCGCACTTTCGCTTCCGCTATGCGCAAAACGGGCCGCCCGGTCGTGCTCGTGCCGCTGAGTGAGTCCTGGGCGCCGCAGCATGTGGCCTTGGTGCGCGCCGCGCGCACGGTGCCGCGTGCCGTCGTGGTGGTAGTGGGGGACTGCCCCGAGGAGCACGCCCGCGAGCTGGGCGTGGATGCCCTCGCCGCCGCGCCGGCCCCGCCCGCGCTGAGCGTGCGCCTCGATGCCCCGAGCCTTGAGCCGCTGGAAGCGCGCCTGTCCGCGCTGCTTCGCCTGCTGGTGCTGGTGAATCCGCATCAGGTGGTGCTTAGCGAACGTGATTTCGAGTTCATGCTGCTTACTCAGCGGCTGATCTCCGAATATGGTTTCACCACCACGGTGCGCGGGGTGCCGCCGACTCGTTCCGCCGCGGGCGTGGCCCTGCAGCCCGCCCTGGCCGAGCTGTCTGCGGAGCAGATTGATCGGGCCACGGTGCTGTCTGCGGCCTTGCTGGCTGCCACGCACCGCGCCGAGGATGGCGCCGCAGCGGTGCTCGACACCGCCCGCGAGATTCTCTCGGGGATGGACGTGGAGTATGTGGAGCTGCGCGATGCCCGTACCTTCGGCCCAGCCCCTGAGCGCGGCGAGGCCCGCCTGCTCGTGGCCGCCACTATTGACGGGGTGCGGCTCATCGATAATGTCGGCGTGCCCGTCGGCATCGGGTTTAAGAACCTCAGCGAGGACTAAACACGGAAAAATCGGTGTAAAATCCATAAGGGTATATTCACCTTCCTCTTTCTAGGAGTTACCCATGGATTCCTCCACCGTCGCCCTTGGCGTGCTGAGCGATCTTCCCATCGCCCGCGAAGCCACCACCTCCCGCGTTCTCGTCAATAACGAGCACCTGCGCACTGTCGTATTCAGCTTCGACGCCGGCCAGGTCCTCACCGAGCATGCCTCTCCCCGTGCCGTCGTCGTGCAGCTTCTCGACGGCCGCCTGAGCTTCACCGTTGCCGGCGAGGAGCACGAGATGCACCCCGGCGACGTGATCTATCTCGCCCCCAATGAGCGCCACGCCCTCGAGGCCCTCGAGCCCTCCCATATGAGCCTTGTGATGGTGGATGTCGATGTCGCGTAAAGGACCCGCCGAAAAATACCTGCAAGGACACTGGCTGCTGGCCAGCATGGGCAAGCGGGTGCTGCGCCCCGGCGGTATTGAGCTGACCACCCGCCTCATCGAGGCCGCGCACCCCACCTCCTCCGACCGCATTGTGGAGCTCGGGCCCGGAGTGGGGCGCACCGCTGAGATACTGCTGGCGGCACATCCCCGCAGCTATCGCGGCGTGGACCCCAATCCCGAGGGCAGCGCCCAGCTGGCCGAGGTGCTGCGCGGCCACCCCGAGGCCGAGCAGGTGGTGGCCGATGCCCGCTCCCATGAGCTGCCCGATGGCTCCGCCGATCTGGTGGTGGGGGAGGCCATGCTCACCATGCTCAGCACCGAGGATAAAAAGGCGGTCATGGAGCGTACCTATCGTCTCCTCGCCCCCGGTGGCCGCTATGCGATCCACGAGCTCGCTGTCTCGGGCGATAATGCCACGGAGGTGTCGCGGGAGATTTCGCGCAGCATCAAAGTGGGCGCGCGCCCGCTACCGGCTGAGGAATGGCAGCAGCTGCTGGAGGAGGCCGGCTTCGAGGTAGTTGCTACCGACACCAGCCCCATGCGGCTCTTGGAGCCCTCCCGCATCATCGCCGATGAAGGACTTGGCGGGGCGCTGCGCTTCTTCTACCGCGTCCTCCGTAACCCCACTGCGCGGCGCCGTATTATGCAGATGCGCTCGGTATTTCGGCGGCACCGTGAGCAGCTCTCGGCGGTGGCTTTCGTGGCACGCAAAGGCTGCTAGGCTAAGCATTTGTGACGCAAGCGAATTCTCATCCTGTTGTGGTCGTCGATTTCGGCGCCCAGTATGCACAGTTAATCGCGCGCCGCGTGCGCGAGGCGAATATTTATTCCGAGGTGGTGCCCCACACAGCCACGGCTGAGGAGATCAAGGCCAAGAACCCGGCCGCATTGATTCTCTCCGGTGGGCCCTCCTCGGTGTACGCCGAAGGAGCACCGCGGCTCGATTCCGACATCTTTGAGCTCGGCCTGCCGATCTTCGGCATCTGCTATGGCTTCCAGTACATGACCGCCAGCCTGGGCGGCACCGTGGCAGCCACTGGCGCCCGCGAGTATGGCCGCACCGATCTCTCTGCCACCGAGGGCGTGCTTCACGCCGGGCTCGAACCCACCCACAAGGTGTGGATGAGCCACGGCGATGCCGTGACCGAGGCCCCTGCGGGTTTCGCCGTCACCGCCACCACCGCCGGTGCGCCGGTTGCCGCATTTGAGAACGTCGACAAGCGCATGGCCGGCGTGCAATATCACCCCGAAGTCATGCACTCGCCGCATGGCCAGGAAGTGCTCGAGCGCTTCCTCACGGAGATCGCCGGGCTGGAGCAGAACTGGACCGCCGAGAACATCGCCACCGAGCTCATCGACGCCGTCCGTGAGCAAGTGGGCGAGCATGGCCGCGCGATTTGCGGCCTCTCCGGAGGCGTGGACTCCGCCGTTGCCGCCGCGCTCGTGCAGCGCGCCATCGGCGATCGCCTCACCTGCGTGTTCGTGGACCACGGGCTCTTGCGCGCCGGGGAGCGGGAGCAGGTGGAGCAGGACTTCGTGGCCGCTACCGGCGCCAAACTGGTGACCGCGCACGAGGCCGATGCCTTCCTGGGCAAGCTCAAGGGCCTCACCGATCCGGAGGATAAGCGCAAGGCCATTGGCCACGAGTTCATCCGTTCTTTCGAGCGCGCCGTCGCCGGTGTGCTGGAGGATGCCCCCGAGGGCTCCAGCGTGGACTTCCTCGTGCAGGGCACCCTGTACCCAGATGTGGTGGAGTCCGGCGGAGGTTCCGGCACCGCCAATATTAAGAGCCACCACAACGTGGGCGGTTTGCCTGATGACGTGGAGTTCCAGCTCGTCGAGCCGCTGCGCCTGCTGTTCAAGGACGAGGTGCGCGCGGTGGGCCGCGAGCTGGGCCTGCCCGAGGAGATCGTGGGCCGCCAGCCCTTCCCCGGACCCGGCTTGGGCATCCGCATTATCGGTGAGGTCACCGAGGATCGCCTCGAGACTCTCCGCAAGGCGGATCTCATTGCCCGCACCGAGCTCACCGCAGCCGGTCTTGACGCTGAGATCTGGCAGTGCCCCGTGGTGCTGCTGGCCGATGTTCGCTCGGTGGGCGTGCAGGGCGATGGCCGCACCTATGGCCACCCGATCGTGCTGCGACCGGTCAGCTCCGAGGACGCTATGACCGCGGACTGGACCCGCCTGCCCTTTGATGTGCTGGAGAAGATCTCCACCCGCATCACCAACGAGGTGGAGGACGTCAACCGCGTGGTCTTGGACGTCACCTCCAAGCCCCCAGGAACTATCGAGTGGGAGTAACGGGCTGGTCGTCCCTCGGGACGATCACGCCTGTGCTCGGCACCACGAGCCGCTTCCTTCCGCAATGATGCAGTGAAGGGGGCGGTTTTCGTGTTCTCTATTCAGTTTTTAGGGTGTGTCAGGCCTAGAAGGGGGCCGGTTCGTTCCGGTCGAAGGGAACGGTGCCGGTGGCGGCCATGACGCGCTCATTCTTGTCGCGCTTGGCCTTTTTGCGATTCGTCATTCGCTCGTCCAGGCTGACGCGGCGCATCTTGGCGGAGACGCCCTCTGCGACGGAGCAGGAGATCTCGCCACTCTTGGAGCGCCAGGTGGTGGTGCCCTGCGGATCGACCGTGACGGTGTATTCGCCGAGGGTCTTCATATTGTGGTGGCGCTTGCACAGCGGTTGCAGGTTCCATGTGGCTGTCATATCGCCCTCCTGCCATTCGGCGATATGGTCGATCTCGCAGCGATTCGCGGGGACGGCACAGCCGGGGTGGTTGCAGCACCCATAACGGGCGATGACTTCATGCCGCTGCGCCTCGGTGGGCTGGTAGCCGGGTTTCTCTGAATCGGAGAGCAGTTGGAGGTGTGTGATCCAGTTGAGGATCTCCTCCGTGGCGAGATCCCCCAGCCAGCCGGTGGTGGGAGTCCAGGCGCCCTTGTTGAACCAATCCCCGTAGACGTGCATGACCACGTCGAGGTCGATGGTGTTGAGTATGAGCCCGAGCAGCCCATCGGCGCGGGTGCGTCCCTGTGTCGCCGCCTTAGTGATGGCTTCGGCGACGAGGGTGCCGCGATGGGCGTCCAGGTTGGCGGTGATGGTCACTGTGTTGCTCAGCTGATTGTGGTTGATGTCTACCCACTCGCGCTCCTCTCGCTGGGGATCGGGCTCATCTGTTTCTGCGGCCGGCGGGTCGATCATGCGCAGTATCTCCGCTATGCGTGAGCTCAGCCAGTAGGGGCCTTTGAGGGCTTGGTGGTCGACGCGGGGGAGTATCCGGTCTAAAAAGCGCACCTCGAATTCGGCGATGAACTCATCCTCTATGGCCTCGACCGCATAGGTAAAGGCCCACAGATGCGCGTCGTTGAATACAGGCCGGGAGTTGAGAAAGGCGGCGACGAGGGGGAATCGTCTGAGCGTCCGCGCGAGGTCGAGGTGTTTGAGAATATAGCCGTCGGTGCAGCTAAAGCGTTTCGCCATGTGGGAGCAGAAGGCGTCGTAGTGCTCTTCATCGGCTTCGTACTGTCGCAGTAAATGCAGGGCTAAGCGGATGCGGCGAGCATTCTCGGCTAGGGGGTCGAACTCGCTCAGCCCCAGTTCGGTGCTCAGCGGGGAATCGGCCTCCCAGTGGCGTTCGTGGCAGAAGCGCCGGGACTCATCGGCCATCCGTTGTCTCACTGATCTATAGCCAAAGATGCTTCGGTAGTGCTGATCGTCGGGGAGGGGGAACGCTGTGGGATCTATCATGTGCTGTCCTTGTGTCGAGTGGTGGTTTTGGTGGCCTTAGTATCTCATTTACGACGGACACCCCATCGCACTTAATCGAACAAACGTGCTAAATAAAAAGCAGAGCACGGCACCATAAAACAAGCTACATACAGCACAAACGGACAAACTGGCCCATTCGAACACTGGCACCTATCGCACACCGCCTAACATCAGTCGCGGCAGCACGCTTGTCGACGCTTCCCTGCACAACCTCATAGCGCGGGGCAGAAAAGGGCAGCCGCTCCGCTTAGCGCAGCACCTCACACACGGCCTCGACCTGGTCGGGAAGCCGAGCATGGTGCACCCCAGGTAGTTCAACCACGCGCCCGAGCCGCGAGGAATACTCCGGCACGGTTGTGTCACGAGTGCTGATTATGGACACCACCTCTACCCCAGCGGGGATCACGGGCGAGAAGGGCTGCATGATGTCCACGAAGCTGCGTCCGAGGAGGCGGGCGATGATGGCCTGGCTCCACCGCGGATACGGCGGGACTCCGCGCCAGCAGGCCCCGAGGCCGATGATTTGGCCGATGCGTCCCTGCAGCTCGGGGCAGTCGGCGGCGAGGAGCCCCACCAGCCCGCCGAGGGAATGCCCGATGATGTCGAGCTGCGAGTTGGCGTCGATAAGCGTGCTACGCACCTCGTCGACGCACTCCATGAGCGATGTGGTGCCACGGCGACCATACTCGGGGACGATCACGCGGCGGCCGCGGCCATCGAGCGCGGCGGCGAGGTCGGCGAAGTTGCCGGGCGAGCTGAGCGTGCCGTGCAGAAGCACCACGGGACGGCCCGTGCTGTGCAGCTCAGGGAGGCGCCCGCGCCGCGGAATCAGATGTCGAAGCATGCCTTAAGCATGTGCTCTCACCCCCGCTGCGGGCAAATGAAATGGGAATGTCCTGTGGAGGGGTTAAGCTGAGTGGGCCTAGAATCCACGCTTTATATAGGGAGCAAAAACTTATGGCTCGTGTAGTTGTGAACGTGATGCCCAAGACGGAAATTCTCGATCCCCAAGGACAGGCCGTGGTGCGCGCACTCGGGCGCCTCGGTGTTGAGGGAGTGAAGGATGTGCGTCAGGGCAAGCGCTTCGTGCTAGACGTTGAAGACACCGTGACCCCTGAAGATCTGGAAAAGGTGGCTGAAAAGCTGCTGGCCAACACCGTGATCGAGGACTTCGAGGTCCTCGGCGTTGAGGTGGTGTAAGTGAGCGCGAAGATTGGTGTCATTACTTTTCCTGGCACGCTCGACGATGTCGATGCGGCCCGCGCGGTGCGTCTCGCCGGCGCTGAGGCCGTGAGCCTGTGGCATAAGGACGCGGACCTGCGCGGCGTGGATGCCGTGGTTGTGCCCGGCGGCTTTTCCTATGGCGACTATCTCCGCTCCGGGGCGATCTCCGCGCTGGCGCCGGTGATGGAATCCGTGATCGAGGCGGCCACCAAGGGCATGCCCGTGCTGGGAATCTGTAACGGTTTCCAGATTCTTACAGAAGCAGGTCTGCTTCCTGGTGCGCTCACTAGGAACCAGGGCCTGCATTTTCATTGTGTCGATACCTACCTCGAGGTAGCGAACGCCGATACGGCCTGGACCTCCACGCTGCGCGAGGGGCAGAAGATCCTCATCCCCGCAAAGCACGGTGAGGGCCGCTTCCAGGCCAGCGCGGAAACCATTGCGCAGCTGGAAGATACCGGCCGCGTGGTGTTCCGCTACACCGATAATTTCAACGGATCCATGAACCGCATCGCGGGAGTGTGCTCGGAGAATGGTCGCGTGGTGGGCTTGATGCCGCACCCAGAGCACGCCGTGGAGGAGCTCACCGGCCCCTCGCTCGACGGGCTGGAGCTGTTCCTTTCCGCTATCGGACGAGTCGCTGCCTAGGAATAAGGGGAAGTACTACTTATGACGTTCAATGACACAGTGGCCGCCGCCACCAAGGATCCCCACGCCCCGCAGCCCTATGCGGAACTTGGCCTGAAGGATGACGAGTACCAGCGCATCACCGAGATCCTGGGCCGCCGGCCCACCGACGCCGAGCTGGCGATGTACTCGGTGATGTGGTCCGAGCACTGCTCCTATAAGTCCTCCAAGGTGCATCTGCGCTACTTCGGCGAGACCACCACCGAGGATATGGCCTCCAAGATTCTCGCTGGTATCGGCGAGAACGCCGGCGTGGTGGACATCGGCGATGGCAATGCCGTGACCTTCCGCGTGGAATCCCACAACCACCCCTCCTATGTGGAGCCGCACCAGGGCGCCGCTACCGGCGTGGGCGGTATTGTCCGCGACATTATGGCCATGGGCGCCCGCCCGATCGCCGTGATGGATCAGCTTCGTTTCGGCCCCGCCGATGCCCCGGACACCCAGCGCGTCCTGCCCGGCGTGGTGGATGGCATCTCCCACTATGGCAACTGTTTGGGTCTGCCCAATATTGGTGGCGAGACCGTATTTGATCCCTCCTATGCTGGCAACCCCCTGGTGAATGCGCTCTGCGTAGGCACCCTCAAGGTGGATGACCTCAAGCTCGCCTTCGCCTCCGGCAAGGGCAATAAGGTGATGCTCTTCGGCTCCCGCACCGGCCTCGACGGCATCGGCGGCGTCTCCGTGCTGGCCTCCGACACCTTCGAAGAGGGCGCCGAGCGCAAGCTCCCTGCGGTGCAGGTGGGCGACCCCTTCGCGGAGAAGGTGCTCATCGAGTGCTGCCTCGACCTCTACCAGGCGGGCGTGGTCGTGGGCATCCAGGATCTCGGTGGCGCCGGCCTCGCCTGCGCAACCTCCGAACTGGCCGCCTCCGGCGACGGCGGCATGACCATCAACCTCGATGCCGTGCCGCTGCGCGCCGAGAACATGACGGCCGCGGAGATCCTGTCCTCCGAATCCCAGGAGCGCATGTGCGCCGTGGTCCGCCCCGAGGACGTGGAGCGTTTCCGCGCCATCTGCGAGCACTGGGATGTCACCTGCGCCGAGATCGGCGAGGTCTCCGAGGGCGAGCACCTCGTGATCAAGCACCGCGGCGAGGTCGTGGTGGACGCCCCGGCGCACACCATCGCCAATGAGGGCCCCGTGTACGAGCGCCCCTTCGCCCGCCCGGACTGGCAGGATGATCTGCAGCAACAGCGGGAGATCCCGCAGGCCGATAACGCCGCCGTGGCCCGCGAGGTGTGGCTGCGCATGGTCGGCTCCCCGGCGCTATGCTCCCGCGCCTTCATCACCGAGCAATATGACCGCTATGTGCGCGGCAATACCGTCCAGGCCCGCAACGCCAACTCCGGTGTGCTGCGCATCGACGAGGAAACCGGCCGCGGCGTGGCCGTCTCCGCTGACGCCTCGGGCCGCTACACCAAGCTCGATCCGAATACCGGCGCCCGGCTGGCGCTCGCAGAAGCCTACCGCAACGTGGCGGTCACCGGCGCCCGGCCCATCGCCGTCACCAACTGCCTCAACTTCGGCTCCCCCGAGGATCCGGCTGTGATGTGGCAATTCCGCGAGGCCGTGCACGGGCTTGCCGATGGCTCCCGCGAGCTGGGCATTCCCGTCTCCGGCGGCAATGTCTCCTTCTACAACCAGACCGGCACCGAAGCCATTTTGCCCACCCCGGTGGTCGGTGTGCTGGGCGTAATCGACGATGTCGCCCAATCCATCCCGGCGCACATCCCCGCCGACGCGGCCCCCGGCACCCGCCTGCTGCTGCTCGGCGAGACCAAGGAAGAGCTGGGCGGATCCATCTACCAGCAGGTCGTAGCCGAGGATCTCTCCGGCATGCCGCCGAGCGTTGATCTCGCCCGCGAGCAGGCCCTCGCCGAGTTCTTCCACGGCTCCACCGATATCCTCGCCGCCCACGATCTCTCCGAGGGCGGGCTTGCCCAGGCCATCGCGGAGCTGGCCATTCACTCGGGTCGCGGCATGCAGCTCTCGCTTGTCGACGTCGCCCCGCAGCCCACCACCGCACTCTTCTCGGAGTCGGCCTCCCGGGCAGTGATCGCCGTCCGCGAGGAAGACTGCGCCGCCGTGACGGCCCGCGCCGCCGAGTGCGGAGTGCCGGTGACGGAGCTCGGCGCCACGGCAGACACGGACACCGTGGACCTCGAGCTACCCGGCGGAGAGCACCTCCAGGTAGCGGTGGCCGAGCTGGAGCAGGCGTGGACCTCCACGCTGCCTGATCTGTTCGGCCACGCCGCCGGCGCTAACTCCGTGGTCTAAGAGCGCCCCTGAACCTGGTATCAACCATATGGTTGATACCAGGTTCATTCTTGTGCACGATGTGCGCTCACCTGCGTCGATGCTGAACTTGAGGGCATGGATGTCACTCGTAGTTTTCGCAGCGCCCGGAATAGTTGGATCACCCTCGCTCTCATCGCTGGGCTGATCGGTGTGTTCTTTGCGGTGCTCGGCGGCGCCGAGGCCTCGCATGCTCGGCAGGCCGCCCCCACCGATTCTGAATCCACCCAGGTGGCCCGGCTGGTGGAGCACTTCCCTGGGGCCGATGAGGACACCGTGCTGGCGGTGGTGCAGCAGCGGGATGGTTCCCCGCTCAGCGAGGCGGATCTGGTGGCCGCCGCCCACGCCATCCCAGGCGCCGAGCAGGCCCGCCCCATGCTCAGCGATGATGCCCGCGCGGGGCTTATCACGCTGCCGGTGCCCGCCGCCGAGAGCGGCACGGAGATGAGCACCTATCTCGCCGGACTGCGGGCCGAAATCGCCGCCGCGGCCCCGCAGCAGCTCGCTATCACCATCACCGGCGGTGCCGCCTTCGGCGCCGACGTGGCCGCCGCCTTCCAAGGGGCGAATATCACCCTGCTGGCCGTGACCGTTCTCATCGTCGCCCTGCTGCTCATCCTCACCTATCGCAGCCCAGTGCTGTGGCTCATCCCGCTATCCGTGGTGGCCCTCGCCGATCGCGTGGCCGCGGTGCTCACGGCCTGGATCGGCGCGGAGTTCGGTCTGGAATTCGATGCCGGCATCGTCTCGGTGCTGGTATTCGGCGCCGGGACCAATTACGCCCTGCTGCTCATCTCCCGCTACCGCGAGGAGCTGGTGCGCCACGAGGATCACCGCACGGCGCTTGCCGCGGCGTGGACGCAGTCCTTCCCGGCGATCGCGGCCTCTAATCTCACCGTCGTGCTCTCCCTGCTCAGCCTCGGCCTGGCCGTCATCCCCGGTACCCGTGGGCTAGGGATTGTCGCCGCGGTGGGCATTCTTCTCGCCCTCGTGGCAGTACTCCTCGTGCTGCCCCCGGCGCTCTCGCTGGCCGGCCGAAAGGCACTGTGGCCGAGGATCCCGCAGCCGGGTGATCCCGCCGCCGAGCCTCGGATTTATCGCCGTGTGGCCACCGCCGTCATGCGCCGTCCCCTGGCGGTGCTGCTGAGCGGAGTGGTGCTGCTCGGCGGGCTCTCCGCCGGGCTGGCGTCGATCACGGTGGGGCTGAATCAGATGGAGAAATTCCGCACGGAGACCGAGTCCGCCGCCGGTTTCGCCACCCTCGCGGAGCACTTCCCCGCAGGCGAGGCCCAGCCCAGCTCTGTGCTCGCCCGCGTCTCCCACCAGGACGAGGTGCTGGCCACCATCAACCGCCTCGACGATGTGGTGCGCGCCATGCCGGCCGGTGTCTCCACCGACGGACAGTGGGCACGAATCATGGTGAGCAGCGACGCCGCCCCCGGCACCGCGGAGTCCCTGGATTTTGTGCGGTCGCTGCGCACGGCCGTGCACGCGGTGCCCGGCGCTGAGGCGAAGGTCGGCGGCGAGCAAGCCACCGAGGTGGATGCCCGCGCCGGCACCATTCGCGACCTGAGGCTGCTGGTGCCGGTGATCCTCGGCATCAACCTGCTGGTGCTCACCCTGCTGCTGCGCTCGGTGGCGGCGCCGATCTTCTTGGCCCTCAACGTGCTCAGCGCCGGCGCCGCCATCGCCGTGGGCAGCTGGATCTCCAGTCTCGTGTTCGGCGTCGGTGCCCTCGACCTCTCGGTGCCGCTGCTCTCCTTCCTCTTCCTCGTGGCCATGGGCATCGACTACACCATCTTCCTCGCCCATCGCGCCGCCACGGAGCGCGCCCTCTATGGCAGCCGCGAGGGCATGGTGGAAGCCATCAGCCACACCGGCGTGGTCATCACCTCTGCGGGTGTGGTGCTGGCGGGCGTGTTCGCGGCCCTCGGGGTGCTGCCACTGGTGACCCTGGGCCAGCTGGGCATTATCGTGGGCTTCGGGGTGCTGCTGGATACTATTCTCACCCGCACCATCATTGTGCCGGCCGCGGTCGGCGTGCTGGGCGATGCCATCTGGTGGCCCCGCCGCGCCCCCGCAGCAGAGGAAGCAGCAGGGGAAGAAGTAGAGGAAGGAGAGCCCGAGTATGTCTGTGCCGCTAGCACCAGCTAAGCACCCCTTTGGGGCGCGGAGTTCCTCGCCCGCCGCCATTCTGGTGGTGGGGGAGACGATCACCGCCGGCATCCTGGTGATCGTCGGCGCCCTCGGGGCGCTGCGCGAGGTATCCCCGCTGCTCGTGCTTCCGGCCGTTATCGCCTTCTGCGCCGCCTTCGTGCTGCTGCGCCGCCCCCGTCTCCGGCTGGGCGTGCTGTTGCTGCTCTGGGCGGGGCTGGTGTGCCTGAGCTTCTCCTTTACCTGGGTTGCCTTCGTGCTCTTCCTGCTCGCCGGGCACTATCTGCGTTTTCCGCTGCTGCCGGTC
This sequence comes from Corynebacterium sp. TAE3-ERU30, assembly GCF_019209925.1. Classification (NCBI taxonomy): domain Bacteria; kingdom Bacillati; phylum Actinomycetota; class Actinomycetes; order Mycobacteriales; family Corynebacteriaceae; genus Corynebacterium; species Corynebacterium sp. TAE3-ERU30. Next base: position 310,668 of record NZ_JAHUTO010000004.1, read on the forward strand.
TATGCCCTGCTGGTGCTAGCTGGGGTGTGGGGCGCGACGTGGGCGGATAAGGATCAGGTGGGCGTGCCGCAGTTACTCGGCCCGGCGATCGGGGCCGTGGTGGCCATTGGCATGAGCCGCGGCTATGTGGAATTGCTGCGCCTCCTCAATGATCTCGAGCGCGCCCATAGCGAGATGGCCTATTTGCAAGATGAGCTGGCCGCCACGCAGCGCGAGGCCGGGGCCATGGATGAGCGCACCCGCATCTCCCAAGACATCCACGACACGATCGCCCAAGGGCTGAGCTCCATTCGGCTGCTCGCCCAGCCCTCTCATCCCACTCCGGACGCGGAGAAGCTGCGGCTCATCGAGGAGGTGGCCACGGAGAATCTGGCGGAGGTGCGCCGCATCGTCGCCGACCTGGCCCCGCATGGCTTGGAGGACAACCCGCTGGCCGTGGCCTTGCAGACCATGGTGGATGGGCTGGCCGCCGGCAGCGGCATCGACGCCGAGCTCGAGGTGCACAGCGCCGCGCGCTTCAGCGCCCCCATCGATATCGCGCTGCTGCGGGTGGCCCAATCCGCCCTGGCCAATGTGCGGCTCCACGCCGCCGCCTCCCGGGTGCGGGTCAGCCTCGATAGCGATCAGGAGCAGGTGCGCTTAGACATCGTGGATGATGGCATCGGCTTCGATGTCGCCGCATGGGAGCACAGCCGCGCCACCACCAGCTTCGGTCTGAGTTTTATGCGCTCGCGCCTGCAGAAGCTGGGCGGCGGGCTGGATATCGAGTCCACGCCGGGTGAGGGCACGGCCATCTCCGCGTGGGTGCCGCTCTAAACTACACAGCATGAGCATTGCCGTTGCGCTTATCGACGATCACCCCGTGGTGCGCTCTGGACTTATGGCGATTCTCAACGCCCAGTCGGAGATCCACGTCGCCGCCGCGGCCGGGAGCGTGGCCGAGGCACTCGCCGCCATCGACGCCGCCCAGCCCGATGTGGTGCTCTGCGATCTCCGCCTCGGGGCCAGCGATAGCGATGGGGTGGAGGTGATCCGCGGCTGCAGCCAGCCCGTGGTCATTCTCTCCACCTATGATCGCGAGCGCGATATTCGCGCCTGCCTCGACGCCGGCGCCGCAGGCTATCTGGTCAAAGACGCCCCCGTGGACACCATCGTGGAGGCCATTCGCGCGGTGGCCCGCGGCGAGGTGTACGTCCAAGCCTCCCTCGCCGGGGCACTGCTGAAGGCCCCTGCCCCCGCCCAGCTCACCGAGCGGGAACGCGAAGTGCTGCAGCTGGTGGCCACCGGCGCGAGCAATAAGGAGATCTCCACGCGGCTCTTTATCTCCCAGGCCACCACCAAGACGCATCTGGTGCATATCTTTAACAAGCTGGGGGTGGATTCCCGCACCCGCGCCGTGCACGTGGCCACGGAGCGCGGGCTGCTCTAGGCGCTGCTAATCCACAAAGGCGCGACCCTCGCGCAGCACCAGCGGATGCGGGCTGTACTTGGCGCGGAGCTCGCGCAGGGTGGTGGCGTGCTCGGCGAGTCGCACATCATCCTCGGTGCGCGGCTCGAATTGCCGGGCGGGCAGCACATTATTGTCGAGGTCGGTGGCCACATAGGTGAAGGTGGCATGAATGGCCTGCTGCAAGTGTTCCCGGCCGCCCCGGGGATCACCGCTGCGCACATGCACAGACATCTGCATGCTGCGGGTATCGGTGCGCATCAGCCGCGCATCCACCTCGATGAGATCGCCGATCGAGATCGGCCGGTAGAAGCGAATCCCGCCGGCGTAGACGGCGATGGTGCGCTGCCCTGACCACTCCATGGTGCAGGCCGTGCCCGCCTCGTCGATCCACTCCATCGCGGTGCCGCCGTGCACATTGCCGCCCCAGTTCACATCGGTGGGCTTGGCCAAGAAGCGGGTAATCACCCGCGGCGCATCGCTGGGGCCGTCATAGTTCTGTTTCTCCATCTCGGCCTCGATGGCGTGGCGCAGCTCGATGCGCGAAATGGCGGCCTGTTCCACCCGCTGCTCGTCCTCGGTGGCGGCGTGGAATTTCGGCACTGGGGTGGCGGCGCCGGTCTTGGGATCTTTGGCCACGAAGATCACCAGGCAGTCGCAGGCCCGGGAGAAGTGGCCATCGCGCGGATCCGCGGAGAGCACCTCGTTCACAATGTGCATCGAGGAACGGCCCGTCATCGCGATCCGGGAGCGCACCTCCACCACGTGGCCGGAGGGGATGGGGCGGTTGAAGTGAATATGGCCCACATAGGCGGTCACACAATAGGTGCCCGACCAGCCCACCGCGCAGGCATAGGCGGCCTTATCGATCCACTCCAAGACGCGGCCGCCGGAGACACCCCAGTTGCCGGCTAGCACCACATCGCTGGGTGCAGCCATAAACCGTAGTGTGACCTCGGGCGAGGGGGCTCGATTGGCTGCGAATTGCTCTCGTTCAGTCATAGGTGTGTTCTCCGGGGGACGGGGCTGGTAGCTCACAGGCTACCAACAGTTAAGCTGGGTCACACTATGCCGAAAAAGATTGATCCCGCCGAGATGCGCGCCGCCCTGCGCGAGTATGAACAGCGCATGGATAGCCCGAATGTCCCGCGCGCGCTGGTTGCCCGTGCCGTGCGGCTCAGCGCCCGCACCGTGGAGAACTGCGCCCCGGGCCATAGCGTGGAATTGCGGGTGCCGCCCTTCGTCGCGGTGCAGTGTATCGAGGGGCCGCGCCATACCCGTGGCACCCCGCCCAATGTGGTGGAAATGCGCCCCGAGGTGTGGCTGCGCCTCGCGATCGGGCGCAGCACCTGGGAGCAGGAGCTGGCCGCGGGAAATCTCAGTGTCTCTGGCACCCGCGCTGGGGAATTGGCCCATTGGGTGCCGCTGATCTAGCGCCCGCCCAACAGCCCTGAAACAAACATTGGGCGCGCGGGCCGGCTGCTGCTCCGCGCCCCCGCGTGGGGCTAAATATTCGCCATGCCGCCGGTGAAACAACTACGATTAACCCACGTGGCTATTAGAAACCAGCCCCTATCCGCTTTCGATGATCTCGGAGAACACGAGCCGCGCGAAGAGTGCGGTGTGTTCGGTGTTTTCGCTCCTGGGGAAGAAGTCGCCAAGCTCACCTACTATGGCCTGTACGCGCTGCAGCACCGGGGCCAAGAAGCCGCCGGTATCGCGGTGGGTGATGGCGACAACGTGGTGGTGTACAAGGACCTCGGGCTCGTTTCCCAGGTCTTTGACGAGGGCGCTCTCGATGCCCTGCGCGGTAATCTGGCCATCGGCCATACCCGATATTCCACCGCCGGCGGCGCCTGCTGGGAGAATGCCCAGCCCATGTTCCGCGTCGCCCCGAATGGCACCGATGTGGCCCTCGGACACAATGGCAACTTGGTGAATTATCTCGAGTTGCTCGAAGAGGCCACCGAGAAGGGCTTGGTGGACCCTGCAACACAGCCCTCCGACTCGGACATCATGTGCGCCCTGCTCGCCGAGGGCATCTCCGAAGAGGTGTCGCTTGTCGACGCAGCCCTCAACCTTCTGCCGCGCATCACCGGCGCCTACTGCCTGACATTTACGGACGGCCACAAGCTCTATGCCGCCCGCGACCCGCATGGCGTGCGACCGCTCTCGATCGGTCGTCTCGAGCGGGGCTGGGTGGTGGCCTCTGAAACCGCGGCCCTCGATATCGTCGGTGCGTCTTTTGTGCGCGAGGTCGAGCCGGGGGAGTTCATCTCCATCGACGATTCCGGTATCCGTTCCCATCAATTCGCGCCCACCAAGCACAAGGGCTGCGTCTTTGAATACGTGTATTTGGCCCGCCCGGATTCCCTGATCCGCGGCCAGTCGGTGAACGATACCCGTGTGGGTATTGGCGCGGCGCTGGCGACGGAGCACCCGGTGGACGGCGATCTGGTGATCCCGGTGCCGGAGTCCGGCACCCCGGCGGCGGTGGGCTATTCCTATGGTTCGGGCATTCCCTTCGCCCAGGGGCTGGTGAAAAATGCCTATGTGGGCCGCACCTTCATCCAACCCACCCAAACCATTCGCCAGCTCGGCATCCGGCTCAAGCTCAACCCCTTGAAGCATGTGCTGGCTGGCAAGCGGCTGGTGGTGGTGGATGATTCCATCGTCCGCGGTAATACCCAGCGGGCGCTCATCCGCATGCTGCGCGAGGCCGGCGCCGCCGAGGTGCATGTGCGGATCGCCTCGCCGCCGGTGAAGTGGCCGTGCTTCTACGGCATCGACTTCGCCTCCCCTGGCGAGTTGATCGCCAATGGCACCGGCGCCCGCACCATGGAGGAAGCCGTGGACGTGATCTGCACCGCGATTGGTGCGGATTCGCTCGGCTTCGTCTCTATCGATCACATGGTGGAGGCCTCGAAGCAGAAGCGCGAGGATCTCTGCTGTGCCTGCTTCGATGGCGAGTACCCGCTGGGTATGCCGGCCGGAAACCCGAACACCGCGCTCGTGGAGGACATGCAGCGCAATCTGAAGAAAGTGACCACGACATGACCGATCACGCTCCCTCTGATGGCGCATCCTATGCAGCAGCTGGGGTGGATATCGCCGCCGGCGACCGCGCGGTAGAACTTATTGCCCCCTTGGCCAAGAAGGCCACCCGCCCCGAGGTGCGCGGCGGCATCGGCGGTTTCGCCGGGCTCTTCGCCCTCGGTAAGTACGAGAAGCCGCTTCTTGCCGCCGGCTCCGACGGCGTGGGCACCAAGCTGGCCGTGGCCCAGGCCATGGACAAGCACGACACCATCGGTATCGACTTGGTGGCCATGTGCGTTGATGACCTGGTGGTCTGTGGCGCCGAGCCGCTCTTCCTCCAGGACTATATTTCCGTGGGCAAGGTGGTGCCGGAGCATATCGCCGCCATCGTCAGCGGCATCGCCGAAGGCTGCGAGCAGGCCGGCTGCGCCCTGCTCGGCGGGGAAACCGCAGAACACCCCGGGGTGATGGGCGAGGAAGAATACGATGTGTCCGCCACCGCCGTCGGCGTGGTGGAAGAGGAGGAGCTGCTCGGGCCGGATCGGGTGCGCGATGGCGATGTGATTATCGGCATGGCCTCCTCGGGCCTGCACTCCAATGGCTATTCCTTGGCCCGCTATGTGCTGCTGGAATCCGCCGGGCTGCCGCTGGATCAGGAGATCGACGAGCTCGAGCGCACCCTCGGCGAGGAGCTGCTGGAGCCCACCCGGATCTACACCAAGGACTGCTTGGCGCTGGCCGCCGAGTGCGATGTGCGCACCTTCTGCCACGTCACCGGTGGCGGATTGGCCGGCAACCTCGTGCGGGTGCTGCCGGAGAACATGGTGGCAGAGATTTCCCGCTCGGCATGGAAGCCGCAGCCGATCTTCAAGCTCATCTCCGAGCTGGGCAAGGTCAGCCGCGAGGAAATGGAGAAAACCTTCAACATGGGTGTCGGCATGGTGGCCGTGGTGTCTGCGGCGGACCGCGACCGCGCCCTCGCCATGCTCACCGCCCGCCACGTGGATGCTTGGGAGATCGGCACGGTGCGCAGCGCCGCCGCCGATACTGAGGAGCGGGTGCTGCTCAGCGGCGAACACCCCCAGTACTAGCCATGAAGAAACCTCCCTGCTCACTGAGCAAGGAGGTTTCTTAACATAGTGTGCTACTTCTCGTATTCATCCTTGAAGTAGTCGGCCCACTCGGAGTAGGGATCGTCCTCCCGGACATCCTCCTCCGAACGGGAGCTATTGCTGGCGAGTTCACGCTGCAACTGCTCTAAGTCCATCTCAGGAGTTTGGTACTTCAGTTGACGAGCTACCTTAGCCTGCTTAGCCTTCGCGCGGCCGCGACCCATGGCTAGACCCCCTTGGAGTGTGCCTGAAGTGCCTCGGGCGTAGGGCACCCCATTATCGGTTTCTGCAATCTTGTATTCCTGTGAATCCACAATAGCTAATGTGACGAAAAAAGTCGCACCTGGGTCCGTGGCGTGCCGCAAAACCGTTTACGCCCGTACCCCTTTAGAGGGTACGAGAGCGGAAGCGCTGCACCGCCTCCCGGCCGGCCTTGGTGCCATTATCCTGCGGAATCGTCTCCGGGTCTACGGCCACGGAGCAGTCGCCCACGCGCAGATCTTGGGACTGTAGCGCGGATCTTTTCACCACGGCCAGCGCGATCGGACCGAAATCGCAGTCCTGCACCACCGTGCCCACCCGGCCCACGGCGCGCGGCCGGGTGCCCTTGGTGATGCTATCGCCGGGCGCCGGCAGACTGGGTGCGGAGCCATCGAGGTGCAGCCGCACCAGCACCCGCGGCGAGGATCCCAGATTCTCCACCCGGGCCACCGTCTCCTGGCCGCGGTAGCAGCCCTTGTGCAGATGCACCGCCGTGCCGCCCACCCAGTGCGCCACCTCGTGCGGGATCGACTTATCGTCCAGATCCACCTCCGGCAGCGGCAGCAGATGGCGCACCCGCTCCGCGGTCCACGCCATCAGGCCGACACAGCGCACGCCGTTGCTCTCCAGTTCCGTGAGGGTGGCGTCGATAAGCGCGGCGGGAACATAGAGGTCGGTGTGGGCGAGGGGAGTGCTGATGCTGCGGCTAAGCCCGGCCGGCGCGCTCGTGCCGAGGAGGGTGAGCAGGCCGAGGTCGGTGCGGGAGATCTCCACGGCCGACCAAAAGACCATGCGGCGCAGGAACTCCTCCAGGCTGTCGGCGCTGGGGCGGGGGATATCCAGCAGGAATCCCTCCTCGGTGCGCAGCACCCCCAGTGCGTGCAGGATATGGCCTTGGGCATCCAAATCCAGGGCCTCGGTGCCGGCGCCCACGGGAAGATCATCGAGCTTCTGCGAGAGCAGATTATTCAGAAACTCCGGGGCATCCGCGCCGCTGACCTGCAGCACCACCCGGTTGGAGCGGTCAATCACCACCGCCTGCTCGGTAATCGCCCGCTGCTCACCTAAAGGATCGCCATAATGCCACGCCACGCCCTCATAGGCGGGGTGGGCGTCGGCGTCCTGCGCGGGGCAGGCGCCGGGACGCGCTAGGCCAGGGGAACGATAGGATGTCTCACTCATGCCCGCCCATACTAGAGGAGCGCGGCGAGAGCCTGCGTGGAGGGGCACACGTACCAGCCGCCCGAGAGCGGCGTGGTGAACTCGGTGAGACGATCCGCCGGGCCGCCATCCACCCCGGCCATGCGGCGCAGCATCTCCTCCATGCGCCACTGATCGAAGCTGAAGCCCACGAACACGGTGCCGTGGGTGGACATGTCCCCATAGGAGACATTACGGCGGAAGATCTCCAGCTCATCCTCGTCGACCTCCACCACGGTGCGATTGACGTGGGAGGACTCCGGGTTGGCATCCTCGTCCAGCTCCACCGAATCGGGCTTGGTGCGGCCGATGATCTGCTCCTGGATATGGGCCTGCAGCGCCTCCCACTCCACGGCCTTGTGCTCCCACAGCTGGTAGAGCAGCACCGAGCTGCCCGCGCCGGGGCGACCCTCCGGCACCGCCACCACGCTCGGGGCCTCCAGGGCCGGCGGGTTTTCAGTACCGTCCTCGAAGCCGGTGAGATCGCGATTGTGCTGGTAGACCCAGCCGGTGGTTTCCTCCACCAGGGTGGCGCTCTCGCGCACCGTGCTCGCGATCGTGCGGGCGATGTCGAATACCTGGGAGCGGGAGGATCCTGCCACCCACACCCATGCATCGTGCTGGGTCGCGGGCATGGACATCGTCGAGCCGCTAATCGGCTCGGAAAAATCGTGCACCTTATCCGGCACATACTCCGCGTCGGCTACCTCGGCCCACAGGCTGGGGCGCACGCCCAGCACCACGTTGACGCCGTGGGTGGTGGGCAGATTGATGGCCTCGGCCAGATGGCGCAGCACCGCGCATCCATCCGCGCCGGGGGCAAGATCGAACTCGAGAAAAATATGGTCAGTGGTGCCTAGACCAGTGATTCCGCTTTGATGACTCATACCTTTGATTCTGCACCAAAGTTCGCGCCGGCGTGAATAATGAAAGGCATGAATCCTCGCCCCATTATCGTTCGCCTCGACATAAGCAGCGGAGAGATCGTCGATCACGACCCCGATACGCCTCTGGTCTACTGGGATGATTATGCCGTGACCCGCGGCGACGGGGTATTCGAAACCGTGCTTGTGCGTCAGGGACGCGCCTGCAATCTGCAGCGACACGTGGAGCGCTTTCACAGCTCGGCCGAGCTCTTGCATTTGCCGCCACCGCAGCAGCAGCTATGGGACGCCGCCATCCGGCGCGCCGCCGAGCGCTGGGAGCAGGAGAATCACTGCGATGGCGCCATGGTGTGGACCTATACCCGCGGCCGGGCCAGCACGGGGCAGCCCTCGGCGTGGATTAGCGTCAAGGCGGTCAGCGCCGAGCAGCTCGCCCAGCGCCAGCACGGGGTGGCGGTGCTCACCCTGCCGCGCGGGGCAGATGATTCCAGTCCCCGCGCCGCCAAGACCCTCAGTTATGCCTCGGCCATGGCGGCGCTGCGCCAGGCCGCCGCCCAGGGCATGGACGATGTGATCTACGTGGCGGGGGAGCGGGTCCTCGAAGGGGCAACCTCCACGGTGGTGGCGGTGACGGGATCCACGATCCGCACCCCCGAGCCCAAGGGCGATATCCTGCCCGGCACCACCCAGGCCGCGCTATTTAGCTACGCCACCGCCCACGGCTATAGCTGCGAGACCGGGGATATCACGGTGAGTGAGCTGGAGGCCGCGGATTCGGTGTGGCTGGTCAGCTCGGTGCGCATCGCCGCCCAGGTCACCAGCATCGATGGCCGGCCCACCCGCGGCCAGGACACAGCAAACGCCGCCGCAATCCAGACAATGATCACGGCGGCGTTGGGGTAGAAGGTTTAGCCCGCGTAGCGCTGCAGCTGCGCGGAGCGGCGGGGCTTGAGCTCCTGGTCCACGAGGCGCTCGTCCACCCAGCCGAGATCGCCATTGGGCAGCAGGCCGTAGAGGCGCTTGCCGGGGCCGAGCGTGGTGAGCCCCGAGGCGGTGGCCATAGTAGAGGCGGAGCTGAGCTCCCAGGCGCGCTCGTTGAGGGGCTCGCCGTACATGATCTCCACCGCGCCGCCGGAATGACAGAGAATGAACTCGATTTCGTCCTTGTCATTGATGCGCAAGAATCCGGTCTCGCGGGACTCGAGGGACTCCGGCGCATCCTTCTTCCAGCACTTGGACTCCACATTGATGTAATTGCCGCCATCGTGGGAGAAGATCAGCTGGTTGCCGAAGGTGAACTCGCCGTCCTCGGGGGTATCGGCTTGGCCCTCGCCGCGCCAGACACCCACCAGCGGCAGCAGCGCCAACAACCCATCGTGCAGGCTGGGGCCCTCGCGCAGGTTCGCGGTATCGGCGGGAATCGGCAGCTCGCCGAGGCTGGGAATATTCCGCCCGCCGGTGGTCTTAGCGACCTCCGCGGCGCGATTGACGGCCTCGTTGCCATCGAGGCGCGGGCTCAGGTTTTCGGGATGGTTCGTCGATGAATCAGTCACATTGTCTAATAGTAACGAAGCTAGGAACCAAGCTCGGCGATCTCCGCCTCATTACGGCGCTTCCCCTCGGAGGTAATCTCCTGCACCTGCGGCCCGAGCGGCGAGAGATCCCGGATATCCAGGCGCACATTGCGCTGCTCAGACTCGAATACCACCGAACCGCCGCGCACAAATACCTGCGAGGCCTGCGAGGGCAGGGGCAGCTCGCGCGAATCAATCTGGAAGAAGAACTGCTGCTTAATCTCTTCCTGGCGGGCCGGATCCTCCGGGCCATCGCGCAGCTCGGTAGGGGTCATGGTGATGGTGGTGCCGCTAATGCGCAGCCGCGCCAGCACCGTCACCGGCTCCTCGAGCCCGGCGGGGGTGCCGGTGAGCAGCACTTCCGCCGCGGTGCCGCCGGAGGGGGAGATGTCATAGGGGTGACTGATCTGCAGATCTGTCATCTGCAGGTGCTCGCCCAGGGCCACCCCATCGAGGCTCACCGAGCGGGAGATCACCCGCGCCACCACGCCATCGAGATCGCCGGAGAGCACCTGTTCGCGGTTCATGGTGAGGTTAAACACATCGGTGGTGGCGTTGACCACGCCGAAATTGGGCACGTCCACATCCATCACGTGCGTGGAAATCTTCGGCACATTGCCGCTGAGCAGCGCGGCAGTATAGGGCGCGCCGCCGACATAGACCCGCGGCGGTACCGGCAGGTGGGTGGCGTCCTCCACCGAGCGGGAGATCGTGCGTTCCACGTTGATGGCCACGGCGGCATCGGCGAGCCACCCGCTCACCCCGAGCGCTGCCACAACGGCGGCGATACGCAGTAGTCTCCGCTTGCCTTTCACGATCACTACCCTAGTGGATATGCGTTATGAGAAGTTGCATCTGCCCACCCACGCCGCGTTCCGTTCCGCCACCCTGAGCATGCTCGATGCCGTGCAGCGCGAGGACGGCGTGGCAGCCCTCTCGGAGCAATTCCTGCGGGGCCTTGACGACGCCGCCCTCGCCCACACCCACTGGCTGGCCCTCGATGAGGACACGGTGGCGGGGGTCTTGGCCGTCGCCCCGGACTCGGCGGAGCTCGCGGTGCACCCCGCTTATCGACGCCGCCACGTGGCCACCCACCTCCTCGATCAAGCAGCGGTCACAGACGTGTGGGCGCATGGCGATCTGCCGGCGGCCCAAGCGCTAGCGCAGCGTCGTCACGCGCGCATCACCCGAGAGCTGCTGGTGATGGGGATCGATGGGGATGCCCTGAGCGAGTATGTGCGCCGCAGCGCCACCACCCCGCCCGAGGCGGAGCTGGAGCTGGTGGACTATGCCACCGCCTGCACCCGCTGGGGCGAGGAGCAGGTGCAGCGCGCCTGGCTGGAGGCCAATAACTCGGCCTTTTCCTGGCACCCGGAGCAGGGCGGCTGGGATCTGGCGCGGCTGCGCTCGGGTATGGATACCGACTGGTTCGACCCGGCGGGGGTGCTGTTATATATGCACCGCGAGAGCGGCCAGGTGGCGGGATTCCACTGGACCAAATCCCACGGGGCCGAGCAGGGCGAGATCTACGTGGTGGGGGTGGCCGATGAGTTCCGCGGCCGCGGCCTCGGCGCCCCGCTCATTGCCGCTGGGGTGGCGCACCTTGTGGAGCAGGGGCACAGCTCCGTCATTCTGTACGTGGAGGCGGATAACACTCCGGCAGTCACCGCCTATGAGCAGGCAGGATTCAGCACCATCGAAAGGCATGTGGTGTATTCCAGCGGGCACTAAGGGCAGTTCGGGCAACTTTTGCTGTCTTTTCACCTTCCGTTAACCGCAGTGCGGCGTGGTGGCCATATCGCTGCCTTAGGTTGTCTCCTTGGGCACAGACGGCCCACCCCATCACCCATATGGAAGGACACCCACTGTGACTTATACCTTCAAACGTTCAGCCGCCCTCCTCGGTCTTGTCGCCAGCAGCTCCCTGGTGCTTGCTGCCTGCTCCGAAACCGGAAACAGCAACTCGGAGGGCGCTGAGGCCCCAGAGAACCTCTCCGACGCCTCCGGCCAGCTGGTCGCAGAGGGCGCCTCCTCGCAGCAGAAGGCCATGGACCTCTTCGGCATCAAGTTCAATGAGTCCACGGGAAATAACCTGTCCTATACCGCCACCGGTTCCGGCTCCGGCCAGAAGCAGTTCATCGCCGGCCAGGTGGCCTTCGGTGGCTCCGACTCCCCGCTGGATGAGGAGCAGGTGGCCGCCGCCGCTAAGCGCTGTGAGGGTAATGACGCCTGGCACCTGCCGATGGTGATCGGCCCAGTGGCCGTGGCCTATAACCTCGACGGTGTTGATGGCCTGAACCTCTCCGTGGAGAACGTCGCCAAGATCTTCAAGGGCGAGATCACCAAGTGGAATGATGAGGCCATCGCCGCCGAGAACGAGGGCATGGACCTGCCCGATTCCAAGATCGAGGTGGTCTACCGCTCCGAGGAGTCCGGTACCTCCGATAACTTCCAGAAGTTCCTCAAGGCCGCTGTTCCGGATCTGTGGGACACCACCGGCAAGTCCTTCCCCTCCACCACCGGCGCTGGCGCTAATGGCTCCACCGGTGTGGTGGGACAGGTCGCCGCCACCCCGGGTGCCATCACCTATGTGGAGGCAGGCTTCGCCACCGAGGCCGGCCTGGGCGTCGCCAATATCGACTTCGGCCACGGCCCCGTGGAATTGAATAACGAGACCGTGGGCAAGGCCCTGGACAATCTCGAGTACGCCGGCGAGGGCCACGACATGGTGGTGGACGCCAACAAGCTCTTCTCCATGGACGTTGAGGGCGCCTACCCGGTGGTGCTCACCACCTACGAGATCGTCTGCTCCGCCGGCTATGACGAGAACACCGCCGGCCTGGTGAAGGACTTCCTCAAGGTTGCCCTCGCCAACCAGGACCAGGACCTCGAGGCACAGGGCTATATCCCCGTGTCCGGTGAGTTCAAGAAGAAGCTGGAAGACGCCGTCGACGCACTCCAGTAATAGCCCCTTCTCAGTCAAAGGACGTTTCCTCTCATGTCCAGTACCTCCGTAGTGACTACGCGCGAGCCGGATGTGCGTACGGCACCGCCGAGCGCTCCCGAGCCGGCGCCGAAGCCCGTTTATCGCCCCGGCGACCGCATTTTCAAGACGCTCTCCACGGCCTCGGCGGCACTGATCACCGTGCTCATCGCAGCCATCGGCCTCTTCCTGCTGTGGCGCGCCGGGCCCGCACTGCTCAATAACGCCGAGGGATTGTCGGGATTCTTCACCTACGCGGGCGATTGGAATACCGCAGACACCTCTGCGATGTACTTCGGTATTCCCAATCTCTTCGCGGTCACCGTGACCGTCTCCCTGGTGGCGCTCCTGCTGGCCATGCCGGTGGCGCTGGGCATTGCGATCTTCCTCTCCAATTACGCACCGACGCGATGGGTGAAGCCGCTGGGCTTTTTGGTGGACCTGCTGGCCGCCGTGCCCTCCATCGTCTACGGCCTGTGGGGTGTGAAAGTACTCGGGCCGCTGCTCAGCGGAGTCTTTGAATGGATCAATAGCTGGGCGGGAGGATTCTTCCTCTTCGCGCACTATGACAATTCGCCGTCCTTTGCCACCTCCCGCATGATCCTTACCGGTGGCATCGTCTTGGCCATCATGATCCTGCCGATCATCGCCGCCACCGCGCGCGAGGTGTTCGTCCAAACCCCCAAGGGGCATATCGAGGCCGCCCTGGCACTCGGCGCCACCCGCTGGGAAGTCGTCCGGATGACGGTGCTGCCCTTCGGCATGTCCGGTTATATCTCCGGGGCAATGCTCGGATTGGGCCGCGCCCTGGGCGAGACCATGGCGCTCTATCTGGTGATCTCGCCCTCCTCGGCCTTCCGCGCCTCGCTCTTCGACGGCGGCACGACCTTCGCCACCGCGATCGCCAACGCGGCCCCCGAGTTCAACAATGACCTCAAGGCTGGCGCCTATATCGCCGCCGGCCTCGTGCTGTTCTTCCTCACCTTCGTGGTGAATGCGGCAGCACGTGGCGTCGTGAAGCGAGGAAAGTAGCATGACACAGATTCAGACATCCAGTTCTTTCCAGCACATCTCCTCCTCCCGCCGCACGAAAAACAGCATCGCCACGGTGGTGATCTATAGCGCCATGGTGCTGGCGATGGTGCCGCTGGTGTGGGTGCTGTGGGAGGTTGTGTCCCGCGGTATCGGTGCGGTGCTGCAACCGGAGTGGTGGACCGCCTCGCAGATGGGCATCCTCTACAACGTCGAGGGTGGCGGTGCACTGCACGCCATCGTCGGCACCCTGGTACAGGTGGGCATCGCCTCCATCCTGTCCATCCCCATCGGCATCTTCACCGCTATCTACCTGGTGGAGTACAACAACGGCGGACGGCTGGCGAAGGTCACCACCTTCATGGTGGATATCCTCACCGGTGTGCCCTCGATCGTGGCGGCGCTGTTTATCTACTCGGTGTGGGTGGTGCTCTTCGGCTTCGAGCGCTCCGGTATGGCGGTGGCGCTGTCGCTGGTGCTGCTCATGATCCCGGTGGTCGTGCGCAATACCGAAGAGATGCTGCGGGTGGTGCCGCACGATCTGCGTGAGGCCTCCTATGCACTCGGCGTGCCCAAGTGGAAGACCATCGCCAGGATCGTCTTGCCCACCGCATTGTCGGGCATCGTCACTGGCATCATGCTGGCCATTGCGCGCGTGATGGGCGAGTCCGCCCCCGTGCTCATCTTGGTGGGCTCCTTCCAAGGCATCAACTGGGACCCCGCGAGCGGCCCACAGTCCTCGCTGCCGCTGATGATGCTCGACATGTACAAGGCCGGCTCCTCCGATGCGGTGCTGGCCAAGATGTGGGGTGCGGCCCTCACCCTCGTGCTCCTCATCGCCCTGCTCAATATCGCGGCACGGATCGTTTCCGCGAAATTCTCTGTGAAAAACTAGCCCCACCGCTCAGGAGAACTCACTCACATGGCCAAGCGTCTCGACCTTAACGACGTCAATATTTACTATGGCGATTTCCACGCCGTGCAGAATGTGAACCTGCACGTGCCGCCGGAGTCCGTCACCGCCTTCATCGGCCCCTCTGGCTGCGGCAAGTCCACCGTGCTGCGCACCCTCAACCGAATGCACGAAGTGATCCCAGGGGCGCGCGTAGAAGGCAGCATCACCCTCGATGGTGAGGACATCTACGGCCCCAAGGTGGATCCCGTATCCGTCCGCAACACCATCGGCATGGTGTTCCAAAAAGCTAATCCTTTCCCCACCATGTCCATCGCCGACAATGTGACGGCGGGGCTGCGGCTGTCCGGAATGAAGGACAAGAAGAAGCTCGCAGAGGTCTGCGAGAAGTCGCTGCGCAGCGCCAACCTGTGGGAGGAAGTCAAGGACCGCCTGGATAAGCCGGGTGGTGGACTCTCCGGTGGGCAGCAGCAGCGTCTGTGTATCGCCCGCGCGATTGCGGTGGAGCCCGGCGTGCTGCTCATGGATGAGCCCTGCTCCGCGCTCGACCCGATCTCCACCCTCGCCGTGGAGGACCTGATTCACGAGCTGAAGAAGGACTTCACCATCGTGATCGTCACCCACAATATGCAGCAGGCCGCCCGTGTCTCGGACCAGACGGCATTCTTCTCCCTCGAAGCCACCGGTAAGCCCGGGCGGCTGGTTGAGGTGGGGCCCACCAAGAAGATCTTCGAAAACCCCGACGAGAAAGAAACCGAAGACTATATCTCGGGCCGCTTCGGTTAAACAGCCCGCGACCCGTCCCGCCTAGTCGCGGGAAAAGCGCCGCTCCAGATCTGCGATGCGGCGCGCAAAATCTTCTTCGCTGCGCTCATCTTCCAGCTTCAGGCGGTACTCCTCCGGTTGCATACCGGAGGTGAGGTACACGATGCGCGCAGCGACATCCACCGTATGGTCGGCGAAGCGCTCATAGTAGCGGGACAGCAGAGTGACGTCCACGGCCTCTAGGGTGGAATATTTCCATTCCCGCTGGGTGAGCACGTGCATGATATGGGCGTGCAGATCATCCATAGCGTCATCATCATCACTGAGCACCAGCGCCACATCCGCATCCGGATTGAGCAGTAGCTCGTGAATTTTGTCCGACATCTGCAAAGCGATGCGCGACATTTCCTCGAAATAGCCCACTAAAATCGCCGGTACGGCATTATTCGGATGCCGGCGCCGCGCCACCCGGGCGATATGCATGCCCAGCGCGCCCATGCGATCAAAATGCTCCACAATATAGATGGAAGAAATGATCTGGCGCAGATCCCGCGCCATGGGACCTTCCAAAAGCAGCAGGGCAACGGCACGTTCCTCGCAGCGCTGCCGCGTCTCCTCCATAGCGGTGGCAGCTGAGAGCGCCTCCTCGGCGGGAGTGAGCTCATTATTAATCAGCGCCTTGCTAGCTAGTCTCATCGTCTCGCGGACGTGATCACTTAAGACCAGAAGATCGTAGGAAAAGCCGTCTAGGTGCTCGCGAAAGGCAGTGCGCATAAGCTGCACTATAGCTACTTCTGTGCAGCTCTGCTGAGTACGAAAAGCGGTTAGCCGCCGGAATGCATGATTTCGGCTCCCTCGGGAACGCTGGCGTCCTCAGGATCGTCCAGCCACCCCTCCGGCAGCAGCACCTTCGCCGGCGAGCCCTGGCGGCCGCGCGGCCCCTCGGCATCGGCGGCCAGCTCGCTGCTCTCGGCATAGGGGGCGAGCAGCTCATCCAGATGCGCCAAGGATGTCACCCGTGAGAGCTGGCTCCGAGCCTCGCCGCCGACGGGGAAGCCACGCAGATACCAGCCCATGTGTTTACGCAGGTCGCGGCAGCCCTTCTCCTCGCCTTCGTGGCGCACCATCAACTCGGCGTGGCGCCGGATGATCCGGGTGACCTCGCCCAAGGTGGGTTGCGGCGGTAGCGGCTGGCCCCGCAGCACCGCGGCCAGCTCCGCGAAGAGCCACGGCCGGCCGAGACACCCGCGGCCAATCACCACGCCATCGCAGCCGGTGCGCTGCATCATGGTCACCGCGTCCTGGGCGGCAAAGATATCGCCATTGCCCAAGACAGGGATATCGGCGAACCCAGAGTCCACCATGTGCTGCTTGAGTGCCGCGATCTCCTCGAGCCGGGCCGTGCCGGAATAGCGCTGGGCGGCGGTGCGGGCGTGGCAGGCCACGGCGGCCGCCCCATTCTCCGCCGCGATCCGGCCCGCATCGAGGTGAGTGTGGTGCTCATCATCAATCCCGACGCGGAATTTCACCGTCACCGGAATATCGGTGCCCTCGGTCGCGCGCACCGCGGCGTTCACGATATTGCCGAAGAGCCGGCGCTTATAGGGCAGCGCCGAGCCGCCGCCGCGCCGAGTAACCTTCGGCACCGGGCAGCCGAAGTTCATATCAATATGATCGGCCAGGTCGTTGTCCACGATCATCCGCGCCGCCTCATAGGTATAGTGCGGATCCACCGTGTAGAGCTGCATGCTCCGCGGATTCTCTGCTGCATCGAAGGCGATCATGTGCATCGTCTTCTCATTGCGTTCCACGAGAGCGCGGGCGGTGATCATCTCACACACATAGAGCCCCGAGACGCTCCCCATCTTCTCCAACTCTTGTTCGCGGCATAGTGTGCGAAACGCGACATTGGTTACCCCCGCCATAGGGGCGAGCACGACGGGGGATTCGAGGGTGAGTGAACCGATCTGCAGCGGCCGATGATTGCGCAATGTAGTCACCCGCCTAGTGTCGCCTATCCGCAGCGTTCACCGCAATTTCGCGGCGTCGTTCCCAGCTCTGCGCGGCAATGGCGGGCAGCCGATCTCCGACGAGGTCGGGGGGTAGTGGAAAAGAACCTGAGACATGAACCAAAAGTTCGTCTATTGTGGGGTGCGTAACCTAGTTCACAGCGGGTGCGCTGACGCGTGCAAGATCGCACGGTGGTATCAGCCGGCACATTCAACCGCGGGGCTAGGACAAGTACCGCACTCACGGCCTGTGGTGGTGACCCGATAAGGAGTCCGCCCCGCACCGGACTGCACACAGAAATAAGGAGAACTAAGAGTTCATGTCGGATCGTATTGCCAACGCCAAGCTTCGCGGAAAAGTTATGTCTGCGGAGGAAGCTGCCCAGTTTGTTAACCACGGTGACAAGGTAGGTGTATCGGGCTTCACCGGCGCCGGTTACCCGAAGGTGCTTCCCACCGCTATCGCGGAGCGCGCCAAGGAGGCTCATGCCAAGGGTGAGGAGTACATGATTGACCTCTTCACCGGTGCCTCCACCGCTCCCGAGTGTGACGGTGTACTCGCCGAGGCGGATGCCATCCGCTTCCGTACCCCGTACCAGTCGGACCCGATCCTGCGTGGCAAGATCAACGACGGCACCACCTACTACGCCGACTACCACCTCTCCGAGTCGGGCATGTACGTCTCCCAGGGCTTCTTCGGCAACATGAACGTTGCCATCGTCGAGGTCACCCGCATCACCGAGGAAGGCCACCTCGTTCCCTCCTCCTCCGTGGGTAATAACGTGGAGTACCTGGACGCCGCCGACAAGATCATCATCGAGGTCAATGAGTGGCAGTCCCTGAACCTCGAGGGCATGGCCGATATCTACCGCATCGAGCCGCTGCCGAACCGTCAGCCCATCCCGATCACCAAGCCCGGCGATCGTATCGGTACCACCTACATCGACATCGATGTGGACAAGGTGGTGGCTGTGGTCGAGACCAATAACGAGGACCGCAACGCCCCCTTCAAGCCGCTGGACGAGACCTCCAAGCAGATCGCCGGTAACTTCCTTGACTTCCTCGAGGGCGAGGTGGCCGCTGGTCGCCTGACCTATGACGGCTACATCATGCAGTCCGGCGTGGGTAACGTGCCGAACGCCGTGATGTCCGGCCTGCTGGACTCCAAGTTCGAGAACATCAAGGCCTACACCGAGGTCATCCAGGACGGCATGGTGGACCTCATCGATGCCGGCAAGATGACCATGGCATCCGCCACCTCCTTCTCGCTCTCCCCCGAGTACGCCGAGAAGATGAACGCCGAGGCCGACCGCTACGCCAAGTCCATCGTGCTGCGCCCGCAGCAGATCTCCAACCACCCCGAGGTTGTGCGCCGCCTCGGCCTGATCGCCACCAATGGTCTGATCGAGGCCGATATCTACGGCAACGTCAACTCCACCAACGTCACCGGCTCCCGGATGATGAACGGTGTGGGCGGTTCCGCGGACTTCACCCGTAACGGCTTCATCAGCTCCTTCATCACCCCCTCCGAGGCGAAGAACGGCGATATCTCCGCCATCGTGCCCTTCGTCTCGCACGTGGACCACACCGAGCAGGACGTCAAGGTCCTCATCACCGAGTACGGCTACGCCGATCTCCGTGGCCTGGCACCGCGCCAGCGTGTGGAGAAGATCATCGCCATCGCGCACCCGGATTACCGTCCGGTGCTGGAGGAGTACTACTCCCGCGCACTCGAGGCAGCCAAGAAGAACAAGACCCTCCAGACCCCGCACGATCTGGAGACCGCACTGTCCTTCCACCAGCGCTTCGTCACTCACGGCTCCATGAAGCCGCAGAGCTAAGAGCTCAGTGAGTCTCGCTGCCACCTCGCCCGCACACGCGGGCGGGGTGGTCTTTTTTCCAAACACCGCACCGCATTGATAAACTACATGTCTCGTACGGGCCTTTAGCTCAGTTGGTAGAGCTACGGACTTTTAATCCGCAGGTCGTGGGTTCGAGCCCCACAGGGCCCACTACAGCAGCACTCCCCAGCCAGATGGCTGGGGAGTGCTGTTTTTATTCCTGGGGGTAGCGCTGTTGCGCCGGCCACCAGATCCGGTTGCCCGCCCAGAGGGTGAAGGCGGGGACGAGGAAGGAGCGGATGAGAAGGGCGTCGATAAGCACTCCGAGGGCCACAATCACCGCCAGCTGTACGAGGAATTGGATGGGGATCACGGCCAGGGCGGAGAAGGTGGCGGCCAGCACGACGCCGGCGCTCGTAATCACCCCGCCGGTGGTGATCAAGCCGCGGCGTACGCCGTGGTGGGTGCCGTGCTCGAGTGCTTCCTCGCGGACGCGCGTCATGAGGAAGATGTTGTAGTCGATGCCGAGGGCCACGAGGAAAACGAAGCCGTAGAGCGGCACGGTGGGATCAGCGCCGCTGAAGCCCAAGAGGTGGAAGATGAGCGCGGCCACGCCGAGGGCGGTGCCGAAGGAGAGAATCGTGGTGGCCAGGAGCATCACGGGCGCCAGCAGGGAGCGCAGCAATACCGCCAGCATGACGGTGATTACCAGCAGCACCACGGGGATGATCACCTGGCGGTCGCGGATGGAGGTGTCATTGGTGTCGATGTCCACGGCCGTGGTGCCGCCCACGGCCGCATCGGGAAGCGCGGCGCGCAGCTGGCGGACGGTGTCTTTCGCTGCGGCGGAATCGGCGGGGGCGTCGAGGGTGGCCTGGATCATCACTCGGCCATCCACCACGGTGGCGGCGCCGCGCCCCGGAATCGGGGATTCGAGCGATAGCGCGGCGGGCTGCTCCACCCCGGCAGTCGCGGCGATGGTGGCGATGGTGGTATCCGCAGCGGACTCATCGGCGAGCACGTACACCGGAGAGCCGGAGCCGCCAGGGAAGTGACGATCCACTACCTCCTGGCCATCGCGGGCATCGCTCTGGCCGAGCACGAAATCGGATTGGGGAACGCCATCGGCGTCGAAGCCGATCAGCCCGAACCAGCCACAGGCCAAGAGCGCGGACATGCCGAGGGCAAGGGCGCGAGGATGGCGCTCCGTCGCATCGGCCACCCGCGTCCACGTGGGCGACTCCTGGCTCTCCTGACTGGGGCGGGGGCGACGCGGCCAGAAGGCCACGCGGCCGAGAAGCAGCAGCAGGGCGGGGAGGAAGGTGAGGGAGGAGGCCACCGCGGCGGCGATACCGATCGAGGCCACCGGCCCGAGCGCGGCCGTCGACGCCAGATCGGAGAGCATGAGGCAGAGCAGGCCCGCCACGACAGTGCCGGCCGAGGCCGCAATCGGCTCCCAGGTGCCCGTGATCGCCCGAAGCGTGGCCGTCCACGCCCGGGGGTGCTTCGTGAGTTCCTCGCGGTAACGGGCGGTGTACAGCAGCCCATAGTCGGTGGCGGCGCCGATCACCAAGATGAAGAGGATTCCTTGGACCTGGCCGTTGATGGTGACGATGCCGGCCCGCGCCAGGGCCACGTTGATCGCCACGGCCAGACACAGCGCCGTGAGCGCAGAGAGCAGCACCAGCAGCGGCAAGATGGGGGAGCGGTAGACCACAACCAGAACCAGCAGCACGGCGATGACGGTGACGAGCAGGAGCTGGGAGTCGATACCGGCGAAGGCGGCGGAGAGATCGGCGGTGAAGCCGGCGGGGCCGGTAATCCACATCTCATCGGCGGCAGGGAGGCGTTGCTCGATCGCGGTGTCGAGCGCGGCCACCACCTCGGTGATGGCGGCGTCGCTGGGGATGGCAGCCACCAGCTGCACCGCCTCGCCGTCCGCGGAAGGCAGGAGGGGGCTGAAGCTGAGTTCGGGGAACTCAGGGGCGAGTTCCTCGGGGAGCGAGCCGAGGGCCTCCGGGGTGGCAGACTCGCCGCTGATGACCACGACGGCGGGAATAGAGTCGCCGTCGCGAAAATCGCTGAGCGCCTTCTGCACGGTCGTGGACTCCGCGGTTTCGGGGAGGAAGGAGGCGGGGTCAGTGGAGGAGACCTCGCTGATGGCACCGAACTGGGGGCCGCCGAGGCCCATAATGGCGATCCACAGTGCCACCAGTGCTAGGGGCAGTCCTGTGCGCAACCAACGGGAAGGAGCAGAGGTGGTCATAGGCAATGAGTGTAGTCTGAAGCCCTGCTAAGAAAGGGCGTAGGAGCTGAGGTTTTGTGCGATCTCATGGTTCATGTATGATTCATCTCAGTCCGCACGCGGACTACGCCCCCATCGTCTAGCGGCCTAGGACACCGCCCTTTCACGGCGGCGGCACGGGTTCGAATCCCGTTGGGGGTACTTTCCACTCATTGTGGAAAGGCACAACAAAATATGGCCCTGTGGCGCAGTTGGTTAGCGCGCCGCCCTGTCACGGCGGAGGTCGCGGGTTCGAGTCCCGTCAGGGTCGCCATGGATAGGCGGCTATCGATGCTTCAAGGAAGCACTCGGTAGCCGCTTTTTCTGTGTCTCAGTACAGTCCTGCAAAATGGGCTCTGAACAGCGGATTTGCGGGCATGTAAGAGTGTTATGTAGAGTATCCACTCGTGCACAGCGCACTGCTTAGCCAGTAGCTGGTACACAATAAAATATGGCCCTGTGGCGCAGTTGGTTAGCGCGCCGCCCTGTCACGGCGGAGGTCGCGGGTTCGAGTCCCGTCAGGGTCGCAGATCGTTGCTTAGGCAAGGATCGTGGCCAGATAGCTCAGTCGGTAGAGCGTCCGCCTGAAAAGTGGAAGGTCAGCAGTTCGATCCTGCTTCTGGCCACAACATGAAAAGCAGTCTCCTCGCGCAAGCGAGGGGGCTGCTTTTTGCATCTGCGCTATTCTCGGCTCCACAGAGATACATAACTCTAGGGAGAAAGGACGGCACCGCCCATGAGCGCTGCACAGCACGTACACCTCGATGAGGGATCGCAGACCTACGTCATTGAGGTCGATGGCCAGATGGCCGGCTACGCCGAGTTTCAGGCGGTGGATGAGACGGTGCGCGACTTCAACCACACCGTGGTGCTCAACGAGTATCGCGGCCAGGGCCTATCCTCGCCGCTGATTCGCTACGCCCTCGATGATTCGATCCGGGCGGGCATGACGATCGTGCCGAGCTGCTCTGCGGTGGAGCACTTCATCTCCAAGAATCCCGAGTATCGGGAGCACCTCGCCCGCTAGCCACAGCGGAGCCACAGCGCGCGCCGCAGCCGAGGCACAGAAAAACTCCCAACGGGTAGGACCGTTGGGAGTTATATGCGTTCTTAAATCGTGTAGTCGTTGCCCGGCACGTAGCGGTCGGGATCCACCAGCTTCACGCACTCGGAGGAGTCGCGGGGCCGCATCTTTGCGGGCACGCCCACCGCGATGTGCTGGCAGGGTACATCCTTGGTGACCACCGCGTTGGCGCCGATCGCCGAGCCCTTGCCGATGGTGATCGGGCCCAAGACCTTCGCTCCAGCACCCACCACCACATCATCTTCAAGGGTGGGGTGGCGCTTGGTTTGGGTGAGCACCTGTCCGCCCAGGGTGACGCCGTGATAGAGCATCACGCCATCGCCGATCTCTGCGGTTTCGCCGATGACGATGCCCATGCCGTGATCGATGAAGAAACGGCGGCCAATGGTGGCGCCTGGGTGAATCTCCACCCCGGTAAGGAAGCGGGCGCATTGCGCGAGCACGCGGGCGGGGCCGCGATAATTACGCACCCACAGGGCGTGCGCGACGCGGTGCGCCCAGATGGCGTGGAGCCCCGAATAGACGATGGCGTTTTCCACGTCCCCGCGGGCGGCGGGGTCGTGCTCGCGGGCATTGCGGAGATCTTCGCGCATGCGGGAGATGGCGGTGGAGATGACATCGATCATGAGGGTCGATCCTACCTCAGAGTGTGCTAGTTGAACTCTGCGCGCACATCCTCGAAGAGGACGGTGGAGGCGTAGCGCTCGCCGTAGTCGCACACGACGGTGACGATGGTCTTGCCCTTGTTTTCCGGCTTCTTGGCCTCGCGCAGTGCGGCGAAGACATTGGCGCCGGAGGAGATGCCGCCGAGGATGCCCTCCTGCTCGGCCAGGGCACGGGCGGTGGCGATGGCGTCCTCGTTGGTGACGGTGACGATCTCATCGATCACCTTGCGATCCAGCACCTCGGGGATGAAGTTCGCACCCAGACCCTGAATCTTGTGGGAGGAGGCCTTGCCCTCGGTGAGCAGCGGGGAATCAGCGGGCTCCATGCCGATAATCTCCACCTCCGGCTTGCGCTCCTTGAGCACGGTGCCCACGCCGGTGATGGTGCCGCCGGTACCGAAGCCAGCGAGGAAGATGTCTACCTCGCCGTCGGTGTCGTTCCAGATCTCTTCCGCGGTGGTCTCGCGGTGGATCTTCGGGTTGGCGGCATTGGAGAACTGGCGCGCCAAGATAGCTCCCTCGCGCTGCTCCACTACCTCGTGCGCCTTATCGACGGCGCCCTGCATGCCGGCAGAACCCGGGGTCAGCACGATTTCCGCGCCATAGGCACGCAACATGATGCGGCGCTCCATGGACATGGTCTCGGGCATGGTGAGCACCACGTTATAGCCGCGGGCGGCGCCGATCAGGGCCAGGGCGATACCGGTGTTGCCGGAGGTGGCCTCCACGATGGTGCCGCCTGGCTGTAGCTCACCGGACTGCTCGGCGGCGTCGATAATGGCCTTACCAATGCGGTCCTTAACGCTATTGGCCGGGTTATAGAACTCGAGCTTGACCAGTACCTCGGCGTCGAGGCCCTCGGTGAGGCGATTGAGGCGAACCAGCGGGGTGCCGCCGACGAGCTCGGTGACGTTGTTGTAGATGCGCGACATGAGTCATGCACTCCTTTGAAAAGTCGATAATAAGTTACCGCGCTCCAGCATAATGCCCCGCCTGCACAATTACCAGACAAGACAGTATTACATAGATAGACCAAGTAGTCTATAGGCACACCCCTATAGGGGGAATACAACCCCGCGGAGCAGCGCACGGCGTTAAGGTGAGTGAGTCGCGGAGAACGGGAATGCGGTTCAGCGTCATGCCACGCCGCAGCGGACCTCGCCACTGTAGGGCTCGCCTCAACACTCATTGAGACGCAGACACTCGGATAACTCGCCGGATACACACCCCGGCCCACCACTGCAGCAGTTGCTGCGGGAAGGTGCATCCGAGTTGCCTAGGGCCAAGCCAGGAGACCGGCCGCGACACGATAGCCGAACACATATCGTCAGTCCAGTTCGGCGCAAACCGGTTCTGGTGCGAGGAATCACCCGGACATGAGTCAAAGAGACGAGCGTTTCTTCCACCATGCATATTGCAGAAGGATTCCTGCCTATTGAGCAGGCCGTGGGATGGGGTGTGGCTGCCGCGCCCTTCGTGATCCACGGAGCAATCCGCGTCAACAAGCAACTCAAAGAACGGCCCGAAACCGGGCTTCTTCTCGGCGCCGCCGGCGCCTTCACCTTCGTGCTCTCAGCGCTGAAGATCCCCTCCGTGACCGGCTCCTCCTCCCATGCCACCGGCACCGGGCTCGGAGCGGTCCTCTTCAAACCGCCCGTCATGGCGTTTTTGGGCAGTATCGTGCTGCTCTTCCAAGCGCTCCTACTCGCCCATGGCGGTATCACCACCCTGGGTGCCAATATCTTCTCCATGGCCATCGTCGGCCCGTGGATCGGCTATGGCGCGTGGGTAGCAGTCCGCAAGGCCGGCGGTAGTGCCACCATCGGCATCGCCCTGGCCGCGTTCTTCGCCGACCTCTCCACCTATGTGGTCACCGCCTTCCAGCTGGCCGGCGCCCACCACGCCAATGGCTTCTTCAACTCGGCCCTGACCTTCCTCGCGCTCTATGCGCCCACGCAGCTGCCGCTCGCAGTCGTGGAATCCATCATCACGGTGCTGATCTTCCGTTCGCTGCGCACCATCGCGGCCCGCGAGCTCTCCCTGCTGGGAGTGCTGGGCGGCCGCGAGGAGGCCAGTGTGCAGCAGGAGAGCGTCGATAAGCCAAAGGCAGGGCAGAAGGTATGAAAAAGAACAACACCGGCGTCACCATTGCGCTGATCCTCGCGGCCATTTTTATCGCCGCATTCCCGCTGTTCTTCAACCTCGGCGACAAGGACGCGGAGGAACACTTCGTGGGCACCGACTCCGGCGCAGAAACCATCGTGGAAGAGGTCGATCCCGGCTATGAGCCCTGGTTCGAGCCGCTCGTCGGCGAGCTGCCCGGCGAGGTGGAGTCCGGACTCTTCGCGCTCCAAGCCGCCCTCGGCGCTGGCGCGCTCGGCTATGTGATCGGGCTCTACCGCGGCCGCACGAAGTGGGCGCAGGGGCACGCGCAGAGCTCCACGCCCCGATGAATCCACTCGACATTGCTGCCGCCCGCTCTCCCTGGGCACAGCACAGCGTGTCGGAAAAGGTGCTCGCCTTCGGCGGGGCGCTGGTCTTAGTGCTGGCGCTGCCGCCGCTTCCCGTACTGCCAATTCTGCTGCTGATCGTGCTGATCGCGGCGGCGCGGGCGCAGGTGGACTGGCGGCTCTATATCGGGCTCGTGCTCGCCCCCTTCGGGTTTATCGTGCTCGGTATCTGGCCGCTGATGATCAACCTGACCCCCAGTGGTCTCGTGCTGGTCGAGGGTGGTGTCGCCCACGCTGCGGTTGTCGCAGGCCGCAGCCTGGTGGGCATGAGCATCACCATGCTTTATGCCCTCAGCACCCCCATTGCCGCCCAGCTCACCTGGGCGCGGCGCATCGGGATCCCCGAGACCCTCGTCGTGGTGAGCATGCACATCTACCGCTTTTCCTCGCTCCTCTACACCCAGTCGCAGGCGATGTGGCATGCGCAGGCACAGCGGTTGGGGCATAGCTCCTGGCGGCGCTTTCTGCGTTCGGTCGCCGATCAGGCAGCCAATCTCTTCCTAGCGGCTTTCCAGCGGGCGCAGCGCCTGCAGGAGGGTCTCGAGCTGCGTGCCGATAGCGCCGCGGCCGCCGTCTACGGCACCTTTACTCCCGCCCGGCCCGCGCGCCTGGCGATCATCCTTGTCTGCCTGGCCGCGGTCTGTGCCGTGGGCCTAATCCCCATTGTGTGGTGAAACCTTTGACAACCCCCCATCCTCTCCTCGGCCTCGACGCCGTCAGCTTCGCTTACCCGCACGGGCCCGATGTGCTGCATGATGTGCAGCTGCGTATCGAGCGCGGCGACGCCGTGGCCCTGCTCGGGGCCAATGGCTCCGGAAAATCCACGCTGATGAAGCTCATGGCGGGGGCATTGCAGCCGCAGCGTGGGCAGGTGCTTATCGACGCCGCCCCCGCGGCCTATGATCGCGCCGGCCGTAACCGCGCCCGATCGGTGATTCAGCTGGTGCTCCAAGAGCCGGATGATCAAATCTTCGGCGTCTCCGTGCGCGCCGATGTCTCCTATGGCCCCACCAACCAAGGGCTCTCCGAGGAGGAGATCGCGGCGCGCGTGGAATGGGCGATGGAGCGCGCCGAGATCACCGACCTTGCTGAGCGCGTGCCGCAACAATTGTCTTATGGGCAGCGCAAGCGGGTGAGCTTGGCCGGCGCCTTGGCCATGCGGCCGCGGGTGCTGCTGCTGGAC
Organism: Corynebacterium sp. TAE3-ERU30; assembly: GCF_019209925.1. NCBI lineage: Bacteria > Bacillati > Actinomycetota > Actinomycetes > Mycobacteriales > Corynebacteriaceae > Corynebacterium > Corynebacterium sp. TAE3-ERU30. The sequence continues at coordinate 337,451 of NZ_JAHUTO010000004.1, forward strand.
GAGCCCACCGCGGGGCTCGATCCGGCCGGCTCTGCCCAGCTGCTGCGCACCCTCGCGCTGCTGCGTGCGGAGGGTACCGCCATTGTGCTCTCGACCCATGACGTGAACCTCGCCTATGCCTTCGCCGATACTGCGGCGGTGCTCACGGGCGGGGTGGTGCGCAGCGGGGCCTGCGCGGAGATCATGACGGATACCGAGCTCATCGAGCAGGCGCGTTTGGAGCTTCCCTGGGCGCCGCTGGTCTCGCGGGCACTGGGTCGTGACGTACTTACGGCCGCCGATGTCCTCGCTCAGCCCGATCGTTAAGAGTGATATATGTCACTCTAAACGGCGCTAAACCCACGTGCGTGTTTGTTCTAACTTGTTTCGCAATTGCCCACCTTTTAGCCCTGAATCCCACTGTGCGGGATGTGATAGCGGATCTGCTGTAGTGGTATGGAGAGGGTGTACTGACGGGGGTATATGACCTGTCTGAGTCTCCAGAAGGGCTTTTACCTGCAGGTTTGCGGGTGGCGATGGGGTGGGAAATTTGTGGCGTAAATCTGAGAGAGAGATAAAAATTTACCGAGAAAAAGGCGCAGCGGGGGAGGTGGGATGGCTAAAAGTGGGGGCACCCATGCAGGGGTAGAAAGGGGTTGTTTGTGAACTTTTCATCTCGGGCGGTGCGGAAAACTTCCCCTAAGTACTTATGATTACCCCCGTTTCTTGTTTATAATCCTGTCCTACGAGCAACCTAAGCAAGGCGGGTGTGAACAGGGGCACCCACTACCTCCCCGTCGTTATATGCCAGGGGAGGTGCCGATCCCCCGGACCGGCATTAGGTGAACAACGCAGGAAGAAGAGTATGGATCCGCAGCGTCTCAAGGATGACGAAGAAGCGATTCGCGCAGCACTCACCACACTGAAGACCGCCACCGGCATTCCGGTCACCATGTATGCCACGGTGCTACCTGATAGCCGGCTCCAAATCAGTGCCTGGGTAGGGCTGCGCACCCCGGCTCTGCAGAATCTCGTGATTGAGCCCGGCGCCGGCGTCGGCGGCCGTGTTGTCTCTTCCCGCCGTCCGGTGGGCGTCTCTGATTACACCCGTGCTTCCATCATTTCCCATGAGCACGACAAGCCCATCCAAGACGAGGGCCTGCACTCCATCGTGGCTGTGCCCGTGATCGTGCAACGCGATGTACGCGGCGTGCTCTACGTGGGCGTGCACTCTCCCGTGCGTCTGGGTGACAAGGTGATCGAGGAAGTCACCATGACCGCCCGCACTCTTGAACAGGACTTGGCCGTCAATAGCGCGCTGCGCCGCGGCGATGCTGGCGGCAGCGGGGCCAAGCCCGGGCGCGTGATGAATGGCGCCGAGTGGGAGCAGGTGCGCTCCACCCACTCCAAGCTGCGCATGCTGGCCAATCGCGTGGGGGATGAAGACCTGCGCAAGGAGATCGAAAGCCTCTGTGACCAGCTGGTCTCCCCAGTACGCGTAAAGCAGACCACCAAGCTCTCGGCCCGTGAGCTCGACGTGTTGGCCTGTGTGGCCCTCGGCCACACCAATGTCGAGGCCGCCGAGGAAATGGGCATCGGTGCCGAAACCGTCAAAAGCTACCTGCGCTCGGTCATGCGCAAGCTCGGCGCTCACACCCGGTATGAGGCCGTCAACGCCGCCCGCCGCATCGGCGCGCTGCCCTAAAGCCGCGCGCTGCTTTTAGCGCTCGCCGCCGGGAACCCAGCGCACATCCTGGCCCTGGTTTTCCACTCGGCCCAGAATAAAGAGCGCATCACTGAGGCGATTGAGATATTTCGCCGGCAGGACCGACATCGACTCGCCGTGCTCGGCGATGGCCGCCCACGCGGCCCGCTCGGCGCGGCGAGCCTTTACCCGCGCGGTGTGCAACAGCGCCGAGGCGGGCGTGCCGCCGGGAAGAATGAAGGAATCGAGAGTCGGCAGCTCCGTATTAAAACGATCGCAGTCCTGCTCGAGGCGCTCGATATACTCCGGCTCCACGCGCAGCGGGGGATACTTCGGATCCTCCACGACGGGGGTGGCGAGATCCGCGCCGCAATCGAAAAGCTCGTTTTGTATCCGGCGCAGCACTGCACTCACCTCCTTACTCGGGGAGGCCAGCGCCAGTACCTCGCCGATGGCGCAATTGGTTTCCTCGCAGTCGGCATAGGCCTGGAGGCGTGAATCATTTTTGGGTACGCGGGAAAAATCCGAGAGACCCGTGGTGCCGTCGTCTCCGGTGCGGGTATAGATCTTGGTCAAATGAACACTCATAGTTCTCGAGTCTAGGGAAAAGTCGGCACCAAGCAGGTAGCGCACAACCGCACCCAAGGCACTAGGCTGGTGCACTGTGAAAGAACATTTCTTGGTAGAAGGTGGCGCCCGGCTGCAGGGCGCTGTGAAAGTCCACGGCGCGAAGAACAGCGTGCTCAAGCTCATGGCCGCCGCATTGCTGGCAGAGGGCACGACGACGCTCACCAACTGTCCCGAGATCCTCGACGTCCCGCTCATGCGCGATGTTCTAGAAGGCCTGGGCTGCACCGTGGAGATCGACGGCCCCACCGTGCGCATTAGCACCCCGGCGCAGCCGCAGAGCAATGCCGACTTCGAGGCGGTGCGCCAATTCCGTGCCTCCGTGTGTGTGCTCGGCCCACTCACCGCGCGCTGCGGTCACGCCGTGGTGGCCCTGCCCGGCGGTGATGCCATTGGATCTCGCCCGCTCGATATGCACCAATCCGGGCTGGAGAAGCTCGGGGCCCGCACCTATATCAAGCATGGCTGTGTGGTCACCGAAGCCGAGTCGCTGCGGGGGGCCTATGTGCAGCTGGACTTCCCCTCGGTGGGGGCCACGGAGAATATCCTCACCGCTTCGGTGCTGGCGGAGGGCCGCACCGTTCTAGACAACGCGGCGCGGGAGCCGGAGATCGTCGATCTCTGTGTGCTGCTGAAGGAGATGGGTGCCCAGATCACTGGTGAAGGCACCTCTACGATCACCATCGATGGCGTGGAGAAGCTGCATCCCGCCGAGCACGAGGTGATCGGGGACCGTATCGTCGCCGGCACCTGGGCCTATGCGGCCGCGATGACGCGCGGCGATATTACTGTCGGCGGCATTAACCCACAGGCGCTGCACATCGCGCTGGAAAAACTCAAGATCGTCGGTGCCGAGGTGGAAACCTATGACACCGGTTTCCGCGTCCGCATGGACTCGCGCCCCTCGGCCGTGGACTACCAGACCCTGCCCTTCCCGGGATTCCCCACGGACTTGCAGCCGATGTCGATCGGGCTTGCCGCCGTGTCGGAGGGCATGAGCGTGATTACAGAGAACGTCTTTGAATCCCGCTTCCGCTTTGTGGACGAGATGCAGCGCCTCGGCGCGGACACCTCCGTGGATGGACACCACGTGGTGGTCCGCGGCGTTGAGCAACTTAGCTCCACCCCGGTGTGGTCCTCCGATATTCGTGCCGGCGCCGGACTAGTGCTGGCGGCCCTGTGTGCCGATGGGGTGACCGAAGTGCATGACGTCTTCCATATCGATCGCGGCTATCCGCAGTTCGTAGAGACACTCAACCAGCTGGGTGCACGGATCACTCGCGTCTCGGCATCACGCCACGGCAAGGACTAAGACGGTTATAGCTCCTCCTGAAATCCCCTCCTAGCAGGGGATTTGCGTGTATCTAGCGATCTATGTAGATTTATCTCCTGTCAGCGCGACCGACAGCGCCCCACGTTGCAAGAGAGCAACGAAGAGTGGCGGAAAGAAAACAGCGTTGATACCAAGCCTTCCGAAACAGTCAGGATTCTGACTCGATTGGTTGTGCCTGTGTTGTTTGAGAACTCGATAGTGTGCCAGCTTTGTTTTGTTGATGTGTGCTGCTTTTGTTGTGGTGTGCGTGTTTGGTTGTGTGTGGATCAGGTGCCCTTGTGATTGGGGTTTGTTTGGTCGCATG
>NZ_JAHUTO010000005.1:0-206955 GCF_019209925.1 Corynebacterium sp. TAE3-ERU30
ACACTATCGAGTTCTCAAACAACATCCGCACACCATCAAACACCACACACAAGCAGTGCCATCAAGCAGCGTGTCGAAAGCTTAATACACAAGCGCCGTAACAGTCAAACCAACAACCGAACAACACCCAGTAAAACCTTCACCACCAACAAAACAACCAACACAACCGGGCCGGCCGCCTCGCTGACTCCGAAAACACTACACACAACCCCCACCCAACACCAAAACCCCAGCAAAACCCACAAAAACACCTCCCAGAGCAGGCTATAAAAGCCCAGTGCTGGGAGGTGAACGCTAGCTAAACACCGCTGGGGCTAGGTGGTCGAGGCGGCTTCGTCGAGAATATTGCGGGCCATCAGGGGGAAGACGAAGAAGTGGAAGGGGGCCACCGCCCACCAATAGGCCCGTCCGAGCAGCCCCTTGGGCTGATAGAGCGCGGTTTGGGTGTATTCGGTGCGGTTACCCTCCTCGTCTTCGACCTCCTTGAGTTCCATGACCAGCCAGGCCTCACCGGAGAGCTTCATCTCTGCCCGCAGTACCAGCTTGTGCGGGCGGTCGATGTCTTCGACCCGCCACCAATCGAGTCGGTCATTGACTTCGAGGTGGCGCGGGTCGCGCCGGCCGCCGAGACCGGGGCCGCCGATGAGCTTGTCGATGAATCCGCGGATCTGCCACAGGATCGTGGCGGAGTACCAGCCGGTGTGTCCGCCGATCCTTTCCAAGACGGGCCAGACCTTCTCGATCTCCACGGGGGTGCGGCGGACACGGACGTCGCGGTAGATATCCGAGCCAGCCCAAGTGGGGTCATTGCTCTGGGAGGCAGCCGGATCGCCGCTATCTCCCGTTATGGTGCTGGAGGCGGTACCGGCGTGTTTCCAGCTGCTATCCCACGAGGTGTCTACCCCACCCTCCGTGTCCTTGGTGATGGCACGGCTGACCGCGGTGCGGTAATCGCTGAGGCCGCCGTCGGGATCTGGGATGAGCTCGGCGATATCGTGTTCTGCGGTGACGGCGTCTTCTTGCATGGATTGGGCCAGCGGAATGGCCAGCCCCTCCGGTACGGGCGTGACCAGCCCGATCCACATGCCCGAGAGCTTGTCCATGGGCAGCGAAATCGGCATGCCGACAATCCAGCGCTTCAACCCGCGCACCGTGGCGTATTGGCGCAGCAAATCCGCGAACTCATAGGTGGTGCCGCAGCCGATGTCATAACCGCGGTTCGCTGGTTGTTCGAGATCAGCCGCGCGCACCAGGTAGTACAAGGTGTCGCGAATAGAGATCGGCTCAATCTTGTTGGTGATCCATCTCGGCGCCACCATCAGCGGCAGCCGCTCGACAAGGTGGCGGATGATCTCGAAGGAAGCGGAACCGGAACCAATGAGAGTGGCGGCGCGATAGACGATGGTCGGGGTGGGAGATTCCAGCAGGATCTGTGCCACGCGCTCGCGGGAGCGCATGTGCTTGGATAGTTCCTCCAGTGGCACATCCTGCGGATACAGCCCAGAGAGATAGATAATCTGGCTGACCCCGGCGTCGCTGGCGGCGGTAGCCACCGCGGTGGCCACGGTCTTTTCCACCTCTTCGAAATCCTGCTCCTCTCCACCCATGGAGTGCACAAGATAGAAGAGCACGTCGATGTCTTCGCAGGCGGCGCGCACGCTCTCCTGGTCTTGGAGGTCTACCTCGACGGCCTCAACATCCTCATACCAATCGAAGCGGGCGAGGCTCTTTTTGCTGCGGGAGGTCACGCGCACGCTAAAGCCGGCGGCGAGCAATTCGGGAACAAGACGACCGCCCACATACCCGGTAGCCCCTGTCACGAGGACACGCCGTTCAGGGTGCTCGGCGCTATGGTTGACCACGGACTTCTCTTGGTAGTTCATGCTCGCCACCCTACCAAGCAATCCGCCCTATCGTCGCAGCTTCTCGGCACGATTCTCGCTGCTCGAGCGCTGCATCGCCCCCGCACCGCTGAGCGGTGCTATGAGATCTAGGACACTATTTGTTAGCGTAGGTCCCTAACTTAGGCCATTCCTGCCGCATATTCAGGCGTGTCACAGCTGGCACCGCCGCTTGGTAGGGGCCTAGGTGGATAGCCCTATGTCTGCTACCCGCAGCTCGCGCCCTCTCTTCTTCAGAGGCCGGAGACTGTATGAAAGGTGCGCCAATGAGCGAGAACCTCGAGAAAAATGAAAAGAATGCGTCGCAGCACCAGGGCGACAATACAGCCACGGCCGTGGCTGATAAGCCCGCGGACGACGACTCCGCACGCGAGTCCACGGGCATGCTGGGAGCTATCGAAAGGGTCGGCAATGCCCTGCCGAACCCCTTCTGGCTCTTCGTTATTCTGTCGGGCATTGTGATCTTAAGCTCCTGGATCGGGGCGCGGATTGGCATGTCTGCCACCGATCCCGGCTCCGGCGAGACCATCGACGTGGTCAATCTCATGACCGCGGAGTACATGCAGAAGATGGTCACGGACGCGGTGGATAATTTCGTGTCCTTCGCCCCGCTGGGGTTGATCCTGGTGTGCATGTTGGGTGTCGCGGTGGCGGAGTACTCGGGATTCATCTCGGCCGCGATCCGTTCCGCGATTGCCCAGGTGCGTCACCCCGCCATGCTCACCTTCGCGGTGGCCTTGGCTGGTGTGACCGGCTCGATCGCCTCGGATGCGGTGTATGTGATCCTGATTCCGCTGGGTGCCGCCTCCTTTAATGCGGTGGGCCGCAACCCGATCGTGGGCGCCATGGTGGCCTTCGCGGCATCCTCGGCCGGCTTCAACTCTTCGCTGATTCTGAATATCACCGACGTGCTGCTGGCGGGTATCTCCACCCAGGCCGCGGCTTTTGTGGACCCGGAGTATGTGGTCTCGCCGCTGGCGAACTACTTCTTCTCTATGGCCTCGGCAGTGGTTCTTTCCCTGCTGATCACCGCGGTGACGGAGCTATTCGTGACGAAGCATGTGCGAAAGACCGTCGATGAGTCCAAGATCAACTACGACGAGGCCAGCTTCAACACCCCCGATCACTTGGAGGACGAGGGCTCGGAGGATGATCTCTCCGTGCACTCGCAGGAAGTGAAAGCGCTGAAGGCCGCCGGCTGGGCCGCGCTGCTGTTTATGGCCGCGTGGTTCGCCCTGCTCTTCATTCCCGGCTCGCCGATGCGCGGCGAGGGCGATGGCATCTTGAACTCCCCGCTGCTCACCGACATTGTCGTCTCGATTGCCCTGCTCTTCGCGGTGATCGGCATGGTCTACGGCAAGGTGATGGGCACCATCACCAGCTCGAGCGATGTGCCGGAGTTCATGGAAAAGGGTCTGGATACGCTGACCGCCATGCTGGTGCTGTTCTTCGCCGTCTCGCAGTTCACCGCCTATTTCCAGTGGTCCAATATCGGCCAGTGGACGGCGATTAAGGGCGCGGAGTTCCTCACCAGCGCCGATCTGCCGCCGGTGGTGCTCTTTGGCGCGTTGGTGCTGATGGTGGCGGTGCTGAATATCTTCATCACCTCCGGCTCCGCGCAGTGGGCGCTGATGGCTCCGGTGGTCGTGCCCATGCTGATGTATGTGAATATCTCGCCTGAGGTGGCGCAGATGCTCTTCCGCGTGGGCGATTCCCCCACCAATATCATCACCCCGATGTCGCCCTATTTCGCACTGGCTTTGTCCTTCCTGCAGAAGTACTACAAGCCGGCGGGCGTGGGCACCCTCATGAGCCTGGCTATCCCCTATTCGCTGGTCATGCTCGTGGGCTGGTTCCTCTTCTTCATCCTCTGGTACGCCCTGGGCATCCCGCTCGGCCCCGGTGTGCCGGTGCGCTAATCCCGCCCCAATCACTGACTACCGCCCCCGTCATCCTGAGTGATGGCGGGGGCGTTGGTGATAAACCCCACAGATCGTGAACAAATGTAAATTCTGCCATTGACTTTTGTTCTTAGGCGGGTTTAGCCTTGGGGATGTCATTCCGGCGCCACCGTGCAGGATGCAGCAGGTGGGCGTCGATAAGCCTTCAAACTCGAGGGAGTTCTCACCATGGCAGATATTGCTACCCCCCACATCAACCCCAAGGGCGCCCCCATCGCGGACACCGTACTCATGCCCGGCGATCCGCTGCGCGCGAAGTTCATCGCAGAGACCTACCTGGAGGATGTGGTCTGCTTCAACGAGGTCCGCAACATGCTGGGCTTCACCGGCACCTACCAGGGCCACGAGGTCTCCGTCATGGGCTCCGGCATGGGCATTCCCTCGATTTCGCTGTACTCCTGGGAGCTGTACAACACCTATGACGTGAAGAAGATCATCCGCATCGGCTCCTGCGGCTCGCTGCAGAAAGACCTCGGCCTTTACGAGGTCGTGGTGGCGCAGGGTGCCTGCACGGATTCGAACTTCATGTACCAGTACAACCTGCCCGGCACCTTCGCCCCGCTGTCCTCCTACCGCCTGCTCGAGGCGCTGCAGGCGGAGGCCAAGAACAAGGGCGTGACCACCCACGTGGGCAATATCCTCTCTTCCGATGTGTTCTACAACGCCGATGAGACCGTGAATGAGCGCTGGTCGCGCATGGGCGTGCTCGGCGTGGAGATGGAATCCGCGGGCCTGTTCGCCGTGGCCGCAGCCTCCGGCGCCGAGGCGCTGGGCCTGTTCACCGTCTCCGACAATATTGTCACCGGAGAAAAGACCACCGCCGAGGAGCGCCAGACCGCCTTCACCACGATGATGGAACTCGCGCTGCCGCTGGCCGCCGTCTAAATCGGCTCGCCCCTTTTCGCTTGTCGACGCCCACCTCGTCCCGCATAACGCGGCGGCGAGGGGCATCGACCTGCCCCGATACCCCTTTTCCGCACCCCTTTTTACTTGGTGGAGGCCATGTCAACCTCATCTTCTTCGAGCTCCGCACCGAGCTCCGCCCGCACTGCGCCCGCGATTAACCCCAAGGCAGCCGTACCGATCCTGCTCCTCAGCTTCGTGTTCTGCCTGGTGATCGATAATGGCTTTAAGTTCATGACGCTGCCGATCGCGCAGGATCTGGGCATCTCCACTAATACCGCCTCCCTGCAGGCCAGCCTGGCCGGCATCGTGATCGGCATCGGCGCGGTGGTCTATGCCGCGCTGGCCGATGTGATCAGCATCCGCAAGCTCATGATCGTGGGCATTGTGCTCATGGCCATCGGCTCGCTGGTGGGCTTTTTCTTCCAAGGCAATTGGCCGATGGTGCTCACCGGTCGCATCATCCAAACCTGCGGTCTCGCGGCCGCGGAGACGCTCTACGTTATCTACGTAACGAAGCACCTCTCCGAGAAAGACCAAAAGACCTACCTGGGCTTTTCCACCTCCGCCTTCCAGCTCGCCCTGCTATTCGGCACGCTCACCAGTGGTTTTGTGGCCACCTATATTTCGTGGACCGCGATGTTCCTCATCGCCCTGATTGCCGTGCTAGCGATTCCGGTGATCCTCAAGACGGTGCCCGAGGAAGCCTCGGCAGGCGGGCACATGGACATCTTTGGCCTCTTCCTCGTGGCCGTGGTGGCCACCAGCGTGATGCTGTACATGCAGGACTTCAAGCTCCGCTGGCTGCTGCTCACCGTGGCGGGTATCGCCCTGTTCATCTGGCATATCAGCACCCATAGCAACACCGTGGTGCGTCCCGAGTTCTTCCACAATGGCCGCTATGTGTGGGCGCTGGTGATCGTGCTCATCCTCTACTCCACCCAGCTGGGGCTGTCGGTGATTGTGATTCCCGGCGCGGTGGAAAACGTCCACGGCGGCGATCTCGCCCAGGCCTCGCTGGTGCTGGCCCCGGGCTATGCCGCCGGTGCCGTGGTGGGTGCGCTCTCCGGCCAGGTGGCGAAGGTGCTCAATTCCCGCCAGGCCATCATCACCGCCATCAGCATGATCATCTTGTCGCTGGTGCTGACCGCCGTGTTGATCAACACCAACCTGTGGGTGCTGTCGCTGGCCATGATTCTGTTCTCGGCAGGTTTCGCCGTGATGTACGCCCCGCTGGTTAATTCGGCGGTGCGCACCATCCCCGCCGCCAAGACGGGTATCGCCATCGGCTTCTACAACCTCACCATCAATATCGCCGTCCCGCTGGGTATCGCCTACTCGGCCAAGCTCGTAGAGATGGACGTGCGCTTCTTTGGTGGCGACGGCCCCGACGCCACCTACTCCTCGGTGCTGTGGCTGCTGGTGCTGCTCTCTGCCATTGCCCTTGCGGTCTATATCATCAGCGATCGCTCGATGAGCCGGGCCGAGGCTCGCAGCGAGGCCAAAGTGAACGCCTAGCTGTACCAATACTCAACGCCCCGCCGCAGGCGCTTCCGATCGAGGGAAGCCGCCGCGGCGGGGCGCTTTATGTGCGGCATCTTTAGGCAGTCAGCCGGCTAGAAGGTATACATCAGGCCGAGTACCACCAATAATGCCGCCACCACATAGCTGGCATTACGGGCCACCTTCTCTGGGTGCTCGCGGGCATACAGCACCGCGGATCCGAGGGTGGAGCGTGGCCGGTTGCGCACCAACCCCACCGCGATCGCCGATAGGGTGGGCAGGCTCAGCGCCACCGAGGCATAAAACACCAGGCCGAGATAGCGGTCGATATCCGTCAATCCCTCCGCAGAGAGCACCGCCAGCCCACCGAAAAAGGGCCCCGAGGTGGCGGACTGCGCCAGCCCGAGGATGAAACCAGTCAGCATCGTCAACGCCGAGGGCCGCTGCAAGGGGCGCAGGATACGGTCGATCAACTGGGAGTTGGAGCCGCCCCGCAGCGCCATGAGCCCAATCAAGAGGCCGGCAGCGATGAGCAGCGCGCCGAACCACGGGGAGTCCACGAAGTGCTTGACGGCATCACCGATGCCATCGAACACAAAGAGCGTCACCAGCGCCAGAGAAAATACCCCGAGCCAGTCGCCGACAATAAGCAACGCCGCCACCCGAGGATAGAGCCGATCCCGAGCCGGCAAACTCACCCCGATAGCGGCAATCACCCCGATGAGGAGCACGTTAATCGAATCGACGAAAGCAAAGGTCAAGGCTTCGAGCACGCGGCGGGCTCCTTATATATGCGGGTAGAAGGGGGAAGGATACTCATCGTGGTGGTCGTGCACGCGCATCCACCCCGTCTCATGGTAGCCGCCTGCGGCAGTGGGGCGGAATTGCTTCATGGCGGCGTCGATAAGCATAAATCTGCACCCACCCTGCCACTGCGCCTAATCTCGGGGCAGAACGAGCACAGTCCAGTATTGGAGGAATCTTATGCCTACTAATCCCATCGATGCCCCCGTGGTCGCGATCACCGGCGCTGGGGAGGGAATCGGCCGAGCCATCGCCACCCGGCTGGGCCGCGAGGGCTACGCGGTGGTGGTCTCGGATATTAATGACGAGGCGGCGGCCGCGACCGTGCAGGAGATCACCGACGCCGACGGCACTGCCACATGGGTGCATGTCGACGCCGGCAGCCCCGAGGACAATGACGCCCTCGTGGCCAGCGCCGTGGATACCTATGGCCGCCTAGACGCCGCGGTGAACAATGCCGGCCTCGGTGCCCCGCCCGCACCGCTCGGAGAGATCGACACCGCCACCTTCAATCGCGCTATCGACGTCACCCTGCGCGGCACCTTCTTTGGGATGCGCGCCCAGCTGCAGCACTTCGCCAGAGTCGGGGCCGGGGCGATTGTGAACATCATCTCCATCGGCGGGCTGCAGGCCAGCACGCATCTTTCCCCCTATATTGCGGCCAAGCACGGAGTGGTCGGCCTCACTGAGACCGCGGCGCTGGACTATGCGCCCTCCGGCATTCGCATCAACGGCGTGGCGCCTGGCCCCATCGCCACCGCCGCCCTCGACACCCTGCCTAAAAAGCTGAAGGAGGAGCAGCGAGCCCAGGTGCCGCTGGGCCGCTTCGGCGCCCCCTCAGACATTGCCGCCGCGACGGCCTGGCTGCTGTCTTCGGAGGCCTCCTTTGTCACCGGCGCCATCCTGCCGGTTGATGGCGGTGCGGTACTCGCCTAGGGCGCAGCCGCGGCGACCACCGGTTCGCGATCGCGGGGCGTGGCGCTCTCAGCGGCGCGGTTACTGCGTTGCTTGCTGCGCTGGGCACGCCGCACGAGGATCCGATCCACGATGAGCATGGCCAGCAGGCTTGCCCCGAACAGCGGCAGGAAGGTGCCCACGGTGGCGAGGAAGATGGCGATAATCGCCCAGTCCATGCCGCTGAGCTGACCCCGCGGTCCCGGCACTCCAGCCGGCGCGCCCACGGTTGGGCGCCGCTTCCACCACAGCACATAGCCCGTCACCACTAGGCCCGCCATGGCGAGCGCGGCCACACACAGCAGGATCTGCAGCGGCAGGCCGAACATGATGCCCATGTGCATATAAATGCCCCAGGACGTCAGCTTGGAAAATACCGGCAGCTCCGCAAAGGGCAGCCTGTCGACAACCTCGCCATTCGCCCCATCGATAGAGACCGCGTCGCTACCGAGGCGATAGGGCACCCAGCGCTCGCTGGCCTGCCACGCAGTCGCGGTGTCCTCGCCGGGGAAGAGGCGGAGGGATCCCGTGAGCCCCTCCTCGCGGGCAGTGGCCACCACCCGATCCGACTGTGCCGCGATCGTTTCCGCCTCCAGCGGCTCCGCGCTTCCTGCGGCGCTGCCGGCTAGTTCTGTGGCGATCGGCTCGGCCTTCCAATTCAGCGCCGTCACCGTGGCGGAGACATTCTGGCCAGCCACATTAGACCAGGTGATACCCGTGATAGACAGCCCGATCATCGCCACGAGCAGCCACGCCCCAGCGACGCCATGCCAGTTCATCATGCGCTTCCGGCTACCGGGAGTCGTATTCGCGATACCGCGCAGCGAGCCGCTGACGCTCCGAGTCCGTCGCCACCAGAGATACGCGCCGCCGAGTGCCACGAACCACATCCATGACGCCGCCATCTCCGAGTAGAGCGCGCCCGGGTCCCCGAGATGCAGGTTCTCGTGCAGACTCGAAATCCAGAAACGCATTGGCAGCTCGCCGAGCCCGGAATAGGTGGGCTCATCTCCCACCACCTCTGCGGTGGCGGGGTCCACAAAGACGCTACGCAAGCGCTTCTCCCCCACTGACTCATCGCTGAGCAGCACGCGCGTCGTTTCTCCCGGCTCCGAAGAGGGCCAAATCTGCGCAATGGGCAGATCAGGGTGCTCGTCGTGGGCGGCCCGCACTTGCTCCTCGAGTGAAACAGAGGTGTTGGATTCCGGCGCACGCAGAATATCTCGATATACAACCGATTCCATTGATGGCGCCACAGCATAAAGTGCACCACTTACTGCCGCAACGAATAGAAATGGTCCGATAAACATTCCGGCATAGAAGTGGATTCGACGCACCAATGCGCCTAATCCACTTTGACGCCGAGAACGTGTTTGTGAATTTTCGGGCATACGTTCTCCTTGACTTCTCACATGGGTTCGCTTTCAGTTGTCGGAAACGCCGCGTGAAAAGTTCCCCGAGTTCCATAATTTAGTTCCAGAACTGGAGAAGTCATTCATTTTCATTAATGCTTTGCGCATTTGTTGATATGTGCACAAAATTACTTGTGGGTGGCATCTACCAACCCTGACATCATCGGAATACAGCGAGGTAGCAGCCACTCTCGGCGACGTTCAGCTACCCCTCCGTGCGGGGCGAAATTTGGGCTGCACCCACGTATTTGGTTGAGTCATCATATGTGACTAAGAACGAGCGCCACGCAGCAACCAATCAGACTCAATCTCAGCCGGATGAGGTTCCCGACGGCCCCCTGGCCGTCAATGAACCAGTGAGTAATCCGGACCCCTCCACGGTTCCGCCGCGAATGACTGCATGGGAGTTCACTCTCAAGGTGCTCAATGGCATCTCCATCGCCGTCGTTGTGGCCCTCGTTCCCCAAGCCCTCCTGGGCGCATTATTGACAGCGCTTCTCCCGGTCTTTCCCTTTGGCGCACAGATCATCACCGTGGTGAGCATGGCGACATCCACGCTGCCGGTGCTGATCGGCGTGCTGGTGGCGATGCAATTCAAGCTCACCCCCATCCAGACCGCGGCAGTGGGCATTGCCGCCATGTGCGGTTCGGGCGTCGCCACCGTGGATCCCGAAGGCGGTTTTCACCTCCAAGGCACCGGCCTCGTGATCAACACCGGCCTGACCGCCGCACTGGCCATCGGCCTGATCTATCTCATCGGCGACCGGCTGAAGTCCTACACCATCTTGCTGATGTCCACCCTGGTGACGGTGATTGCCGGCGGCATTGGCTGGATCGTCACCTACCCCCTGGTCAAAATCTTCACCGAATGGCTCGGCGGCCTCATCAATGGCACCACGGGGCTACAACCGATCCTCATGGGCATTGTGCTCGCCATGATCTTTGCCGCCCTGATCGTCTCCCCTGTCTCGACGGTGGGCTTGGCCACGGCGATCATGATGGATGGCGTCGCCGCCGGCACGGCGAACCTCGGTGTTGTTGCAGCCGGCTTCGGCCTCATGGTCGCCGGATGGAAGGCAAATAACTTCAGCACCGCGATTCTGCACCTACTGGGTTCTCCGAAGATGCAGATGGCCAACGCCTTCAAACGGCCCGTGATGATGATTCCGATTCTCGCCCACGCTGCCGTATTGGGCGCCATCGGAGGCGCGGCCGGTATTGCGGGCACCCCCATCTCCGCCGGTTTCGGCATCACCGGTGCGGTGGGACCACTCGCCGCCTATAACACCGGCAGCCCCCTCGCGACCGTGCTCCTCATCTTCCTTGTGGCCCCCACTGCGCTCTCGCTGCTTTTCACCTTCATTTTCCAAAAGCTGCTGCCGATTACCTCCCCCAAGGATTACGCCCTCGAGTTTGACTAGAGCGGGCGCGCCTAGTCCTAGCACTGGGGGCTCGTGCGCGGGGAGCGGCCGATCTCGGCGCTACGTTCGCTGCCCACTGCGCCGCCTTTTCACCGTTCGCATATCCCGCCGAGTACGGGGCAGCTCACGAAATAAAGGCATTCGAATAGGGTTATATGCACTTGTCTAAGTCATAGTGCACTTATTCCACTCACGGCGGCCAGTGTGGAAAGAATATCGAGGAATATAGAGAAACACAGTAGTTTCTGCCGTGACGCGGCGAGTTATTCACAGTTCTTAGCGGATGGCAGTGACTTTCTGTAGTAGTCTGCGCTTTTCGTTGGCACAGCACTTTCTTTTTCTCAACACACACAAACCCGGGGTGCATTCCTCATGACGCCACACCAGGGGCTGCGCAGCCGCTGCACACACCACGAATTCTGGGCATCGTCTCTAGCTCTTGGCGTAGCTGTTCGACAGACACCTCCGTCTCGCCCGCGGTCTCGACACCAGCACCGCTCGCGGCGCAGCTGTCGAATACCTGATCTGTGTTCTCGGGGGCGTGATCGACTGAATCGTTATCCATGACTGCACTTAGGAGTAGCCACAGCGGGAATAACACAATCCCCACACAGCGATTCCTCGATGACGCATAATGCAGGGCTAGTGTCCACCTTGGGAAGCACGCTCAGCATCAACCAACCAGGAGTTCACCATCACCACCCACAAAGAACGTGGCGTAGAAGGTCAGTTGGGCTAGACCACCTCCACGGTGTCTGGATCAACCGAGAGGATTTCAGTGAGGATGTCGAGGCCGTCATCGTCGATGAATAACTCAATATTCTCCTGCACGGTATAGGGCCCCCAATCGTCCATCCCGAAGTGCTG
The DNA here is from genome assembly GCF_019209925.1 of Corynebacterium sp. TAE3-ERU30. Taxonomy (NCBI): domain Bacteria; kingdom Bacillati; phylum Actinomycetota; class Actinomycetes; order Mycobacteriales; family Corynebacteriaceae; genus Corynebacterium; species Corynebacterium sp. TAE3-ERU30. The sequence continues at coordinate 11,727 of NZ_JAHUTO010000005.1, forward strand.
GGCCGCAAGCATGTAGTGCGCTATTGCGTATCCATACTCACTGTATTTTTCCTCTTTCTGAACTTGCTCCATGACCCAATCAGGTATAGAGGGCCCCGACGCGACGACGAACTCGTAGACGTCTTCGCGGCTTTTGAACGTCGGGAAATCCACCACCACCCTCCTTTCTCAGCTTCTCGCCTTCACAGGGGAGGCGCGGGCCTGAACTGCACCACGGTCGACAACGTTGGTGCCATAAAGCTAGCACACCCTCAACCAGCGTAAACACAACAAAACCCCTAGTAGAAAACTACTAGGGGAAATGCTGTTAGTGGAGCTGCCGGGAATCGAACCCGGGTCCTTCGTCATCTCACCAGGGCTTCTCCGTGCGCAGTTCGTGCGCTGATCTCTACTCGGCTCTCCGGCTTGGACGAACACATCCGGATGATGAGCCCAGTTGTCGGTAAGAGTCCCCGCTGGCCCCGTCAACACAGCCAGTGGGCAAGTTCCCTTAAGTCGATGCCGGGAACTAGGGCGGGAACTACCCTAGGCCGACAGACACGCGTCGCTGATTAGGCAGCGAGGGCGTAGTCACGCTGAGAGGTCTTCTCTGCGTTTATTTTAGTTACTACGACGCTTAAATCGGTGGTCAGTAGTCTGCACCGGCACGCTTCCCCTGGATCAGTGTACGAAGTCGAAACCAAAAATCAGCCCCTCGTTCGTCCTGTGACACGGTCGGGTGTTGTGCTCATCCGTTCACAGGAAGCTCCATCTTACACCTCAGAATGGGCGCTGACAATGCCCCACCATGGGGCTGCGCTGATGAGTCACTAATCTGGCACTAATCAGGCGTTGATGCCCTTGATCCGCCGCCCCAGCTCGCGAGTGATCTCGCGTTCTTCGGTGCGCTTTTTAATGTCTTGGCGCTTGTCATAGGCCTGCTTACCCTCGGCCAGTCCGAGCTCCAGCTTGAGCCGGCCATCTTTGAAATAGAGCTTCAGCGGAATCAAGGTGCGCTTCCCATCGCGTACCTTGCCCTCGAGGGAGTCGATCTCACGGCGATGCAAGAGCAGCTTGCGGTTGCGCCGCGGGGAGTGGTTGGTCCAGGTACCCATGGAGTATTCGGGAATGTTGAGGTGCTGCAGCCACACCTCTCCCCTATCGATGGTGGCGAAGGAGTCAGCGAGGGAGACTTTCCCTTCCCTGATGGATTTCACCTCGGTACCGACGAGAGCGACGCCGCACTCGTAGGTGTCCAGGATAGTGAAGTCATGCCGCGCTCGCCTATTGGTTGCCACCACGGCGTCTTTTCCGGCGCGCTGCTGCTTCTTCTTCTTTTTGCTCATAACAGCTCCCCAGTCTAGCGTGCACTCGTTCCGAGTCCTACGCCCTCCCCCTCCAGGGTTCGCCGCCAATTAGTGATACACGGCAACGCGATACTCGGGCCCTTCCATGCAGGTGACCTCGGTGTGGAAGATCTCGGTGAGGATCTCTCCTGTCATGATCTCCTCGGGCGGGCCGAAGTAGAGCACCTCGCCGTTTTGCACGGCGCAGATCTGGTCGGCATAGGCGGAGGCGAAGTTAATATCGTGCAGCACCACGATGATCGTGCGCCCCAGCTCGCGGGCGGCAGTACGTAGGTGCTTCATCATGGACACGGAGTGGGCGACGTCGAGGTTATTCAGCGGCTCGTCGAGCAGCACGTATTCGGTGTCTTGGGCGAGCACCATCGCCACATAGGCGCGCTGTCGCTGCCCTCCCGAGAGCTCGTCGAGATAGCGGTCCTCGAGATCGGTGAGCTTGAAGAAGTCGAGATAGCGCTCGATGATCGTTTCGTCCTCGGCGGTGAGCCGCCCCTTGCTATAGGGGAAACGCCCAAAGCTGACGAGCTGGCGCACGGTGAGCCGAGTGATGAAGTGATTGTCTTGGCGCAGGATCGATAGCACGTGTGCGAGATCCTCCGAGCGGGTGCTGGCCACATCGTAGCCAGCCACGGTGATCGTGCCGCTATCCATTCCTAAGAGGCGACCGATCATCGTCAGCAGCGTGGACTTTCCGGCACCATTGGGGCCGACGAGGGCGGTGATGCCACCGGTCGGGATCTCAAGGTCCACGGGTCCGATCTCTGTGTCCGAGCCATAGGTTTTGGAAACATTGGTCAGACGAATCATAGGGTGCCTTTCCGAAGGATCACGATGAGGAATGCCAGTCCGCCGACGAGCTCGATGATGATGGACACCACGCCCTGGGCGTAGAAGATGTGCTTCATCACGAAGTAGGCGCCCGCCAGCACAACGAAGCCCATCAGGGCCGCCATCGGCAGAATCCGCCGGTGGTCATAGGTATCCGCGGCTTGGTAGGACAAGGTGGCGACGAGGAAGCCAAGGAAGGTGATGGGCCCGATGAGTGCGGTGGACACAGCCATGAGGCAGGCCACGCAGGTGAGCACGATGATGGTGTGGCGCCGGTAGTTCACCCCGAGATTCGTGGTGGCTTCCCTGCCCAAGGCGAGCACATTGAGTGTGCGGGACTTGCCAAGCAAAATGACGGCGGCCACGATCATCACTGGTATCGCGATGGGCAGATAAGAGGAATCGGCGTTATTGACCGAGCCAAACATCTTCGCGGCGAGCACATCGAACTCGCTAGGGCTTAACATGCGGCGCATGAAGGTGGACACCGATGTCAGACCGCCGCCGATGATGATGCCGATGAGCAGCATCAGCTGCATATCGCTTCCATGCCCGTCCAAGAGCCACCCATAGAGCATGAGCGCCAGCAGCACCATCACCACGACCTGCACGCCGAATTGCATCGGCCCAGAGAAGGCAATAAATCCAGATACTCCGAGGAAGTAGACCAAGCTGGTCTGGATGGTGATGTAGAGGGCCTCGAAGCCCATGATGGAGGGGGTGACGATGCGGTTATTCGCCACCGTTTGGAAGGCGACGGTGGCAAGCCCGTGGCAGATCGCGACAATCGCCATCACCGCTACCGAGAAGGCACGCCGCTCCGCAATGAGCCAGAAGCCGCGGGTGCCCACCTCCATCGGGTTGTCCCACCACACCAGCAGCACTGCGAGCGCAACGGCGGCCACGCTCAGTGCCACCATAAGCCACCAATAGCGCCGAGCTGTGCGCTTGGAGCCGAAGGCGAGTGTGCGATGCCGCGGCGCGGCGGAATCGGCAGAGCCCGAGGGTGGAGAAGGCTGGGAGTTGGCGTCGATAAGCGAAAAAGAAGCCATCTAGATTCTGCCCTTTCGATGAGAGAGAAGCAGGCCGATAAAGACGACGGCCCCGACGATGCCGAGGATCACGGACACGGGAATTTCGAAGGGCATGATGATCAACCGGCCAATGAGATCGCAGACGGTGACAATGCCGATGCCGAGCAGGCACACCCAGGGAAGGTTGGAGCGGAGGTCATCGCCGCGGATCATGGACACCACATTCGGCACGATCAGGCCCACGAAGGGCAGGTTGCCGACGACGACCGTCACCACTCCTGTGGCGAAGGCAATCATGAGGGTGCCGATCAAGAGGACGCGATTGTAGTTCACGCCGATGGTGGTGGCGAGGTCCTGGCCCAGGCCGGCGGCGGTGAGGCGATCCGCCAAGATCCATACCGCCACGACAACAAAGGCCACCAACCACAACACCTCGTATTGTCCCCGCAGCACCGAGGTGAAACTGCCGGCAAACCAGATGCCGAGCTGCTGCAGCATATTGACTTGAAGGGCGACGAAGGTGGAGATGGAGCTGATGACCGCCCCCAGCATGATGCCCACGATGGGCACGATCAGGGAGCTGCGCAGACTGACTCGGCGCAAAAAGAGGAAGAACACTACGGTGCCGACGAAAGCGAACACCACCGCGGAGACCATGCGCACGGTCAGCGACGGGTTCGGGAAGATGATCATGGCAAAAAGCAAGCCCAGAGCCGCCCATTCCGTGGTTCCGGTAGTGGTGGGTTCCACGAAGCGGTTCTGGGTAAGCAGCTGCATCACCAATCCCGACAGCGCCATGGCGGCGCCGGCCAGCACGAGCGCAATAGTGCGGGGGATGCGGGTGATGTTGAGCATCTCTGAGGTGTCATGCACCCCGACGAGAAGCGAGGCCACCAGCAGTCCCGCCACCGCCACGATACCCACCGCGAGCTTCCAATCCCATACCGAGTGGCGGGTGGTGCGGCGAGCGGGCCGCGAATCACGGCCATCAGCAGAGGTAACGGCGGGGGTGCTCATCGCTGTGGTAGCTCCTTAAGTGATGCGTGGCACAGCCCGCAGGCTGAGCGCACAGGTGGGACAACACAAACCACACCCGCGTGGTGGTCCACGACCTGCCCACGCGGGTGTGGAACACGTGCTACTTCTTCAGAGCCTTGAACTTCTCCGCAATAGCGTTGAAGTATTCAGTGTAGGTTTGGATGCCCTCATTGGTGTAGGTGTCGTTATCCATCACCATGATGGCGTCGTTCTGGATCGCGGGGACGTCCTTGAGTGCCTCAGAGTTGCGGAGCACCTCCAGGGCCGGGGTGTAGTCGGGATCGTCGGCCTTCACAGCGGCGTCGCGGTCCATCACCAGCAGGATGTCGGGGTTCGCGGCGGCGATAGCCTCCACGGAGATGTCATCGCCCTTGTGGTCATCGGAGACGTTGTCCACCTCGAGGGCCGGGGTGAGGTCCAGAAGGTCGAACACCGGGCCCAGGGTGCGGCCCACGGTGGGGGCCACATAGCCGATTTCACCGCCGGAGACGATCACGGCCATCACGCTGAGATCAGGGTCATAGGCCTCCTTGGCGGCGGCGACCGACTCATCGAACTTATCGTTGAGCTTCTTGGCGTCGTCCTCGCGCTGGAAGATCTTGCCCACGTCGGTGGTCTGGTTCTTCAGCTCCTCGCCGAGATCCTCGCCTTCCTCGATCTCATAGTCGAGCACCGTTGCATCGGGCACGAGCGACTTGATGTCCTCGTACATGCGCTGGAAGCGCTGGCCGTTCAGCACCAGGTCGGGCTCGGCGGCCACGATGACCTCGAGGTCCGGCTCGATGTGATTGCCGATGTTCACCACGGAATCGTCGGTGCGATAGCTGATGGTGGTGGGGATGATGTCCTGCGGGGCCGCCACCAGCGGGATGTCCCAGTCCTGCAGGGTCTCGAGGATGCGGTTATCGGTGGCCACGACGCGCTGCGGATCCACCGGTACTTCGTGCTCACCGAATTGATCGGTGACGCTGACCATCTTTACCTCGCCGCTGGAGGCGGAACCATCCGCTGCGGAGGAAGAAGAGGAAGAGGACCCACTGTCCTCACCGGTGGCACAGCCCGCAAGGCTGAGTGCAGCAATGGCACTGAGAGCAGTAAAGCGAAGGTGCTTCTTCATATTGGGTTAATCGTCCTTTCATCGAGAGCGTCCACCATGCATGTGGCCGACAACCACGGCAGGTACGGCGCCCAGTCCGTACGAGTGCGTCTCACTCGACGTGACAGCGAAACGTCGAAGCCCACGTCGCCACCTATGCGACAGCCGCTTCTGTGGCGGATCTGCTTCGACACAGAGAAAGGGTAACGCACCCTTACCCCCAATTCCTAGGGTTAATTTAGCTTTCGCTCACTTAGGACTGCCTCAACTGCCTAAACCGAGGATATTCTCGCATTCACTACCCCCATATCGGGTAGGCATGCCTCCGCTCTGCCCCTACGCTTCCGTACCCAGCAGACAGCAGAACGCCCACCGGCCTTCACGCTTCTTCCCTTTGCGGGAAAACTGTGCGGCAGGTGGGCGTCGATAAGCGCTGCGGCGGAAACTATTTCCGCACGTATATGCGCAGGGTCACGTCTGCGGTAATGGCCGCAAAACCCACACCAATGAGTGCAATCACCGGGGCGAGAACCCACACGTGCTGGTCGAGCACGGGAGCGATGATGTGGGAGGAGTAGAGATCGGACAGGGCCTGGTCCACCACCAGCTTCTTGCCGGCGAAAAGCCCGGCGACGGCGAGTGCCGAGCCGATGAGGGCGGCGAATACGGCCTCCAAAATGAAGGGCGCTTGGGTGTACCACCGCGAGGCGCCGACGATGCGCATGATCTTGGTTTCTTCCCGCCGGTGATAGGCGGCGAGCTGCACCATATTGGCGATGAGGAACATCGCGGCCACGGCCTGCACCGCGGCGATCAGGAAGGTGGCGTTGCGGATCGAATCAAGGTTATCGGTGGCCGCGCGGACATCATCGTTTTGGTCGATGATCGCGATGACCTGCTCCTTGTCGCGGATGGGCTCCAGCGGGGAATCATCGAGCGGATTCGTCAGCTGCACGTGCAATGCAGCGGGCAGGGCATCCTCGGTGGTCGATTCCACCAGCTGGGGGTCGGTGTCCTTAAAGAGCTCCACGAAGCGCTCATAGCTATCGGCGCGGGAGCGGAAGGTCACGGCCTCAACGCCCTCGGCACCGTCGAGCTGCTCGCGGATCTCGCGGCAGGCATCGCTTTCGCAGGTGGGATCGTTGGCCGAGATCTCCTCGTCGAATTGCACGATGGTCTCCACCCGATCCAGGTAGATATCCTTGGTGCGTTCGGTCATGTTGGTCACCAAAATGCCGGTGGCCAGCAGTGCCAGCGAGATTGCGGTGGTAATCACCAACGCGATGGTCATGGTGATGTTGCGTCCGAGCCCCTGCAGGGCTTCACGCAGCACGATTCCAAGCCTCATAATGTTGTCTCCTTATTGTCCCGCTGCTACTTAATTGCCCTCGCCGTAGACGCCGCGGACGTCATCACGGACGAGCTTGCCCAAGTTCAACTCGATAACGCGACGGCGCATGGCGTCCACCGCACCAGCGTTGTGCGTAGACATCACCACGGTGGTGCCCGTCTTATTGATGCGGTTGAGCAGCACCATAATGTCCGTGGAGGTGTGCGGGTCAAGGTTGCCGGTGGGCTCATCGGCCAAGAGCAACAGCGGCCGGTTCACGAAGGCGCGGGCAATGGCCACGCGCTGCTGCTCGCCGCCGGATAGCTCATGGGGCATGCGATTGCCCTTGGCTTCGAGGCCGACCATCTCGAGAGTCTCGGGCACCAGCTTGTCGATGGCCTTTTTATCCTTGCCAATTACTTCCAGAGCGAAGGCCACGTTGTCGTAGACATTCTTCTTCGGCAGCAGCTTGAAGTCCTGGAAGACGAAGCCGATCTTGCGCCGGAGCTCATTAATCTTCTTCCCACGCAGGGCGTTGACATGGAAGTCATCGAAGTAGATATCGCCGCTCGTCACGTCTTCCTCGCGCACGAGCAGCTGCAGGAAGGTGGACTTGCCCGACCCCGATTGGCCGATCAGGAAGACAAACTCGCCCTTCTCAATCTCTAGGTTGATATTGTCCAGCGCTGGGCGCGTGGACGTCTTATATGTCTTGGTTACACCATCAAACGTGATCACATGAACCACCCTAGTTCCCAGCAGTCACATTGAAAACTCTGCTGTTGGCTGGTGTTAAAGTCTGCCCCCACATTTCTGCCGCGCGCTTATCGACGCTCACCTGCGCCGATCCCACGGAGAAAGGCCGAGTTAATCCTCCTCGGAGTTCTGGGCGATGCGCCAGCGAATCCCGGCCTCGAGGAAGTCATCGATGTCGCCTTCAAGGACCTTGGTGGGATCATTGACCTCGTAGTTCATCCGCAGATCCTTCACCATTTGATAGGGGTGCAGCACATAGGAGCGCATCTGGTTGCCCCAGGAGGCATTGCCGCCGGCGCCCAGGGCGTCCATCTCATTGCGTTCTTCTTGGCGCTTGCGCTCCAGCAGCTTGGCCTGCAACACGCGCATGGCCGAGGCCTTGTTCTGATGCTGCGATTTTTCGTTTTGGCAGCTCACCACCAGCCCGGTGGGCAGGTGGGTCAGGCGCACGGCGGAGTCGGTGGTATTCACGCTCTGCCCGCCGGGGCCGGAGGAACGGAAAACATCCACCCGGATATCGGAGTCGGGGATGTCGATATGGTCGGTCTTTTCCACCACCGGCAGCACCTCCACCTCGGCGAAGGAGGTTTGGCGGCGGCTTTGATTATCGAAGGGCGAGAGCCGCACCAAACGGTGCGCCCCCTGCTCCACCGACAAGGTGCCGTACATGTACTCGCCGTGCACCACGAAGGTGGCGGATTTAATGCCGGCCTCCTCCGCATAGGAGATGTCATAGACATCCACCTTGTGGCCCTTCTTCTCCGCCCAGCGGGTGTACATGCGCATGAGCATCTCGGCCCAGTCTGCGGCATCCACGCCACCTGCGCCGGAACGGATATTGATCACGGCCTCGCGGGCGTCATACTCGCCGGAGAGCATGGTGGTTACTTCCAGCGACTCGATCTCTTTTTGCAGCGCCCGCAGCTCTTCATCGGCCAGATCCTCCGGCTCGCCCTCTTCCTCGGCCAGCTGGTACATAATCGGCAGATCGTCTACCCGCTGGCGTAGCTGGGTCAGGCGTTTGAGCTGGGATTGCTTATTGGATAGCTCCGTGGTGACGCTCTGGGCGTGCTCGGGATCATCCCAGAGCGAGGGATCGGCGGCCTTCATCTCCAACTCCCGCACGGCATCACTCAGCCCCACCGGGTCAAGTACCTTCTCCAAGGTGCTCAGGGTGGAATCTAGGCTGGCATGCTGGTGCTGAATCTCGGGGCGCATAGTTGTTCATTCTATGCATATCTCTCAACCGCGCCGAACGCGGGCAGAGCGTGCCGCTCCCCCACCTGCGCTCCGTGAGCACACCTGCGCGCGGCAGACAAGGCACAATGGTGGACATGAGTTCTTTAGCTGAGATGATCTCCTCCGTCACTTCTACTTTTGTTGTCGCCCAACAAGACCGCTCCGATGAGCAGTTGGCGCAGGCACTGGTCTATAACGCCAGCCGGCTGGCGTGGCGGATGCGGGAGGTGGGCATTACCACCGAGCGCAAAACCAGCGTCTCAGATGTAGTCACCGAGGCCGATCGCGCTGCCGAGAGCTTTGTCTCTGATGCACTCAAGGCGCTGCGCCCCGAGGACGGGGTGCGCGGCGAGGAGGGCAGCTCGCGGGAATCCGACTCCGGCCGCTATTGGGTGATCGACCCCATCGACGGCACCTTCAACTTCTCCCGCGGCTCCGACTATTGGTGCTCCGCCCTGGCGCTGGTCAGCGGCACCCCGGACGAGCCCGAGCAGGTGCACTTCGGCGCCGTCCACCGCCCCGATATGGGCTATACCTGGTTTGGCGGCCCCGAGATCCCCACCACCCGCGATGGCAAATCCCTTCCCCCGCTCAGCGACGCCGATATCTCCACCATCCCTCTGGCCACCTATCTCCACCCCACCTATGTGGGCAATGCCGAGGTGGCCGGCGCATGGCAGGCGGTGGCGCAGCTGCCCTCCACCATCCGCATGTGGGGCGCGGGCAGCGTGGATCTGGCCAGCGTCGCCGATGGCACGATGGGGGCATGGATGCAGCATTCGGTGCCCTCGTGGGATTGGCTGCCCGGCCGCGCCCTCGTGGAGGGAAACGGCGGCGCCACGGCCCAGGTAGAGGCCGGCGGCGTGATCTGGTCTATCGCCGGTAATGCCCAGGCGGTGGAGCAGATCCGCGCCGCCCTAGAGTCTTAAAAAACCGTTTACTGATATCTCTCAAGGAGCCTGTTGTGCCAACCTATGCCGAGGATCTCGCCCTCGCTCTCGAGCTCGCGGACATCGCCGATAGCATCACCACCGACCGTTTTCACGCCGCCGACCTGCAGGTGAAGTCCAAGCCGGATCTCACCCCCGTCTCCGATGCGGACACCGCCTGCGAGGAGGCACTGCGCGAGCGGCTGGCCATCGATCGCCCCCAGGACAGCATCCTGGGCGAGGAATTCGGCGGCGATACCACCATGGCTGGCCGGCAGTGGGTGATCGATCCCATCGATGGCACCAAGAATTTCGTCCGCGGCGTACCGGTGTGGTGCACCCTTATTTCTTTGCTTGTCGACGGCGAGCCCGTGGTGGGTGTGGTCTCCGCCCCAGCGCTCACCCGCCGCTGGTGGGCCAGCGCTGGCCAGGGCGCATGGGCGCAGCCCCACGGCGCCTCGCCACGCCGCATCCAGGTCTCCCAGGTAGCCTCTCTCGCGGATGCGTCCGTGTCCTTTTCCTCTTTGGCCGGCTGGCAGGAGCGCGGCCAGCTGGAGGAGTTTGTGCGCTTGAGCGAGGACACCTGGCGCCTGCGTGGCTATGGAGATTTCTTCTCCTATGCCCTGCTCGCGGAGGGGGCGGTAGATATTGCCCTCGAGCCGGAAGTCTCGCTCTGGGATCTCGCCGCGCTGAGCGTGCTGGTCACCGAAGCCGGCGGCCGCTTCACCTCGGTCGAGGGCGAGGAGGGCCCGCATGGCGGCAGCGCCCTAGCCAGCAATGGCCTGCTCCACGAGGAGCTGCTCAGCCGCTTCTCCCGCTAGGCACTAGCGCTGATAGCGTACTGCTCCCTGCATCCCTCCTGATGGAGGATGATGCAGGGAGCAGTGCGTGTATGTGGGTGCGCGCGTGGCGGCCGGTTTAGGCTAAGTCGATGAGCGACTGACCACCCTGGACGGAGTCGCCGGCTTCCACGTTGATGGTGGCCACGGTGCCATCGGCGGGCGCGGTGACCTCGGTTTCCATCTTCATGGCCTCGAGAACCACCAGCACCTGGCCGGCAGTGATCTCCTCGCCCTCGCTGACGAGCACCTTGCTGACCGAGCCGGACAGCGGCGCCACGACGGCATTAGCGGAGACACCCTGCACGGAGGCGGTGGCCGGTTCGGTGGACGGCGAGGAGCTGCCGCCGAACACGATCGGGCCGAGGGTGCGCTTGTCTTCTTCAACCTCAACGTCCACGCTGTAGGCGATGCCGTTGACGGTAACTTTCAGTTTCATGATGCTTATACCTTTAACAACTTGATCTACAGGTGAGTGGAGCGGGTCTGGATGATCTGGCGGCCTTGGTGTGCCCAGGTGCGGTGACGCTGGAAACGCACAGCCTTGACCTTGCCCTTATTGCCCATATAGGCCGACACGGCCGCGCTGATGGCAAAGAGCACATCCTCAGGAATGTCCTGATCCGAGCGAGCCCGGAGCTCCTTGACCTCATCCTCGAGCAGACTCACGCGAGTGTTGAGCTTTTGGATGAGCTGGTAGAGCTCGTCATTGCTTTTCGGTTTCATACTTATTTCTCCCTCGCTGCGTTCTCGGCGGCGGCTTAGGCCGGCCCCAGGCCGTGCTTCTTGAACGGGCGGGTGACGCGCTTATTGCGGAGCATCTCGAGCGCATTGGCGATGACCGCACGGGTATCAGCCGGGTCGATGATGTCATCCACCAAGCCGCGGGAAGCGGCCATATACGGGGTGGAGAAGGTGCGCTTGTACTCGGCCACCATCTCCTCGCGCTTAGCCTCGGGGTCCTCGGCATTGGCGATCTCCTTGCGGAAGACCACGTTCACCGCGCCCTCGGCACCCATCACCGCGATTTCCGCGGTGGGCCAGGCGAAGACGCGGTCTGCGCCCAGGTCCTTCGAGCACATGGCCAGGTGGGCGCCACCATAGGACTTGCGCAGCACCACGGTGACCTTCGGCACCGATGCGGCGGAGTAGGCGTAGAGCATCTTCGCGCCGTGGCGAATGATGCCACCGTGCTCCTGGGCCACGCCGGGCATGAAGCCGGGCACATCCACGAGAGTGACCAGCGGAATGTTGAAGGCGTTGCAGAAGCGGATGAAGCTGGAGCCCTTATCGGAGGAGTTGATGTCCAGCACACCGGAGACCACATTGGGCTGGTTAGCGATGATGCCGACGGTGCGGCCCACCATGCGGCCAAAGCCCACCACCATGTTGCGGGCGAAGCCCTCTTGGACCTCGAGGAAGTCTCCGTGGTCCACGATGCGGGCGATTACCTCGCGCACATCGTAGCCCTTCTTGCCTTCGACGGGGACGATATCGCGCAGCGACTCGTCGGGCTCCACCACGGGGTCGGGATCGACGATCGGCGGCTCTTCGGTGTTGTTCTGCGGCAGGAAGCTCAGCAGCTTCTGCGCGATGAGAATGGCCTGCTCATCATCGTCGGCGACGAAGTGAATATTGCCGGCCTTAGCCATATGGGCATCGGGGCCGCCGAGCTGCTCCGCAGTGACATCCTCACCGGTGACCGACTTGATCACACCGGGGCCGGTGATGAACATATTGGCCTTGCGGGTCTGGATGATGAAGTCCGTCAGTGCCGGCGAGTAGGCGGCGCCACCGGCGCAGGGGCCGGCAATGATGGACACCTGCGGCACGAGGCCGGACAGGGAGACGTTCTCGTAGAAGACCTTGCCGTAGCCGGAGAGGGAATCGATACCCTCCTGCACACGGGCTCCGCCGGAATCGTTGATGAACACGAAGGGCGTGCCCGTCACGCCAGCTTCGCGCATGGTCTGGGCCACCTTATTGGATTGGGTTTCGCCAGCGGAGCCGCCCATGACGGTGAAGTCCTGGGAGGCAACGTGCACCAGGCGGTCAAAGACCACGCCGGTGCCGGTGACCACACCATCGGCCGGGGCATTGGCCTTATCCATCCCGAAGTGGGTGGTGCGGTGCTTGGCAAACATGCCGGTTTCTTGGAAGGTGCCCGGATCCAGCAGCTTTTCTACGCGCTCGCGGGCAGTGAGCTTGCCGCGCTGGTGCTGCTTGTCGAGACGGTCCGCTCCCCCACCTTGAGAGACGCGCTCGCGTTCCTCGGCAAGGTGGTCGAGGCGTTCTTGCATTGTTGGCTCGTGAGTGTCAGCCATTGTCTACTGCTTTCCTCTTCTCGTATGTTTCTACGTGGCCCGCGTTTAGGCGGGCTCCACCTTGACGGTTTCGCTGCGGCCACCCACGGTGACGCGGTAGCTGATGGGTTCCCGCACGGCGTTGGCAGAGCCGGAGGCGGCCTCTGCTTCCTTCTTCATCTGTTCCTCGGTCTTGCCCACGTTCTTCGGGCCCTCGTGGCGGGTCTTGAAGAAGCCCGGTGCCACGGACGGGAACAGTGCGTTGGTGAGAACATCCTCGTCGGTGCCGTTGAAGCCATCGAGCTCCTCAGCAGCGCTGGTGAGCTGGTCCCACTCCGGCTCGAGCAGATCGGCCGGACGGCAGGTGATGGGCTCCTTCTTGGTCTGCTCCTCGGCCTGCTTGATCAGCTCAGGGTTACGCTCGCCGATGCACTCGCCGTAGTAACCGAGCATGAGATCGGCAAACTCGGCGGTGAGTACCTTGTAGCGACCCATGAGCACGTTGAACACGGCCTGGGTGCCGACGATCTGAGAGGAGGGGGTGACCAGCGGCGGGAAGCCGGCGTCCTTGCGCACGCGCGGCACTTCCTCCATCACCTCATCGATGCGGTCGCCCGCACCCTGGGCGGTGAGCTGGGACTCCATGTTGGAGAGCATGCCGCCGGGGATCTGAGAGAGGAAGATGTTGGTGTCCACCAGAGTCTTGGACTCGAACTCCTTGTACTTCGGGCGCACCTTCTTGAAGTGGTCACGGATAGTAATGAGCTTGTCCATGTCCAGATCGGTCTCGTAGTCGGTGCCCTCGAGCATCTCGACGAGAGACTCGGTGGGGTTGTGGCCCGGGCCGAGAGACATCGAGGAGATGGCGGTGTCCACGACATCGGCGCCGGCCTCAATAGCCTTCATCAGGGTGACCATGGTGACGCCCGTGGTGGAGTGGCAGTGCACGTTGATCTGCGTGTCCTCGCCGTAGGTCTCCTTGATACCGCGGATGATGTCATAGGCCGGCTGGGGCTTGAGCAGAGCGGCCATATCCTTCAGCGCAATGGAATCAGCACCCATGTCCAGCAGCCGACCAGCCTGCTTGATGTAGCCCTCCACGTCATGCAGCGGGGATACGGTGTAGCAGATGGTGCCCTGGGCGTGCTTGTCCACGTTCTTCACGGCCTGCATGGCGTGCTCGAGATTGCGCGGGTCATTCAACGCATCGAAGACGCGGAAGACATCCATGCCATTTTCTGCGGACTTCTCCACGAACTTATCCACCACGGTGTCCTCGTAGTGGCGGTAGCCGAGGAGGTTCTGACCGCGCAGCAGCATCTGCAGGCGCGAGTTGGGCAGCAGCTTGCGGAAGGTGCGCAGGCGCTCCCACGGGTCTTCGTTCAGGAATCGAATGCAGGCGTCATAGGTTGCGCCGCCCCAGCACTCCACGCTCCAGAAGCCTGCCTGGTCCATCTCCTCGCAGACATCGACCATGTCTTCCATGGCCAAACGAGTTGCAAACAGGCTTTGGTGCGCGTCGCGGAAAGCGACTTCGGTTACGCCGATCTTATGTGGGCTCATACTGCTTCACCCTAGTGGGATTAACGCCCCAGCGCAGATCACAGCCCACGAATGATCGGACACGATAGCGCAAGAAACCCACATTGACACAGGGAAGATTGCCTGCAATACCCCCACCCTCACCCCAGTAGTGAGTAAAACACAGCCTACCCCACAAAACCGGACATTCATCCCACGTCTTTGAATACATGGGCGCCCCCACAGACACCCATCTATGTGTGAGCAATCTCCTACCTCTGAACAATGTTCAGGTTACGGTAGCGTAGATTAACCCCCCCAAACGCACAAACCCCGACCCGCGCTCACGCGCGGATCGGGGAATATATAAAGCCTAAGAAGCTTTACTCGGTGCCGGCAATGTTGAAGTTGCCCAGGCTGATGAGCTCGTCAGAACCCCAGTCGGAGGAGAAGGTCTGGCCGTTGAACCACTCGCTGGAGAACTGGCCCTCAGCGAAGTCGACCTGCTCGGGCACGAAGTTCGGGGCGAAGGTGGGCAGGGAGCTGCCGACCTCTACGTACAGGTCCTTGATCGGCCCCTCAACGATTTCCTGGATCTGAAGAACGAAAGACATACACCGTCTCCTCTTGTCGTAGCCACCGCGTGACTGCTGTTTACGTACACACCAAACCCTAAGAGACAGACAAAACGATTGCAATAACTTTCCTAGCGTTAACCACCAGTTCATCTCAGTTTTCTTCGAGTAGAAATCTAGTTTCTCTAGGAAATGTTTTAAGGATCCTCCAGCTAAAGCGAGGATTTCCGGCGTAGCAGCGCCAGCCGTCCGCCGCCACACCGCTCCAGCGGGTCGAGATAGGGCAACCTCAGAAACCACCCCCTTTTGCTACCCCCACACCCCTAAAGTTCACTCAGAAACCTCCTCGGAAGCCGCCTATAACTCCGCCAGGCATCGCCTTTGCGCGCCCGCTCGATAAATCACCCCGTTCCCGTGTGAGCGACCGGCGATACTTCTATCACGCCCCTTAGCTGCAGGTTCCTACCTATAAGTCACTAGATATTCGGGACGAACTTTGTTGTCTTGTCCCCTATCGCGGCGAGAAAGGGTTACCTCAGATTCGGCGTTAGCCTCGCTGCGGATTTTTTTCGGACACATTCGCAGCCACTGGCATCTGCACCCCTCCTCCGGCCCTATGGGAAGACGCTCAGGCAGCGCGTCGCGCGGGACCCGCGCCCGAGAAAACACCATTCGACACAGGCCGCACCTAGCCACCACCGCGAAGAGTTCACGCAGGTGCTGAGAATTACAAACACCGCCCTCTCTAGCGAAATACGTGACGCTAGAGAGAGCGGCAATGAAAAAATAACTGTGCGTTTTAATCGAGAAATTCAGGAGGGAGCTCGCCGCTGCCCCAGTGCGCGCTAGCGGGCGTAGCTATTGTCCACTCGCCGGTCCGCCTTGCGCCCAGGATGGGCCGGCACCTCGGCCTGCGGGTCGGGGTATCCCATCGCCACGATCACCGCAACGCTGCGATCGTCTCGCCCACCAAGGCCGATGATCTCCTTGACCGCCTCATCGTTCCACCCGGTGGTGGGGTTGGTGGCCAGCCCTTCTGCCTGTGCCGCCAGCAAGGCGGTGCCGGCCGCGAGGGTGGCGTCGATAATCGCAGCTTGTCGACGCTGCCCCGCCGATTGTTGTTGCTTGTAGCCGCGCACATAGTCCGCCTTAGCGCCGAGGATTTCCTCGGCATCCTCTGGCCACATCTCCGTGCGGCCCACGAAGATGAGCACCGCCGGGGCATCCGCAAATTGCTGCTGGCCCGAGGAATCCGTGAGCGCCTGACGCAGCTCGGGGTCAGTGACCACCACAACATCACGCAACTGCAGGTTGAACGCACTCGGCGCTTCGAGCGTCGAGGACACAACCCGATCCAGCACAGCGTCAGGGATTGGAGTGTCCGCATAGGCGCGAACGGTGCGGCGTTGTGCAATCAAATTGTGAACGAGAGAAGACGTGTTATCCATGCCCCCTACAACAGTGAGAATCAGCTGTTATTCCATGCCCTCGCCGTGTACACGGGACTGGGGTGGAGGCCCTTCCGAGCCACGCACCCGCGGCACTCTCGCCTAAGAGCAGATACCACCCAGTCGGCGCCGCCTGCGCACCAGGTGGCCCTCCACCCATCCGGATCCACCGGCAACTGAGACACTCCGGCCGAGAGGAGCCAGTTCGGGCTTGACATCCCCTGTGAGAGCCATAATAGTTAGGATAGCTTTTACTAACTAATAACTAAGGATTGGGCTCGTGAACTTCACCACTCGTGATTTCATCAACGTCGGCATTTTCTCTGCCCTGTACTTCGTGGTCATCTTCGCCATCGGCATGGTGAGCCTTCTTGGGCCGGCATTCATGTTTGTTGGCTGGGCCCTGGCAATTCTCATCAACGGCGCCGTCATCGCGCTCTACTCCGCCCGCGTGCCAAAGATGGGGGCGCTGGCCCTCCTCGGCCTCATTAATGCGCTGCTGTTCATTGCCACCAGCCAATGGTGGGGCAGCGCAGTGGTGATGGTGATCATTGGCCTCGCCGCCGACTACCTCAAGAACAAGCACTTTCCGCTCGCCTACGCTGTGTTTACGCTGTGGCTCATCATCCCCGTGCTGCCCGCAGTCGTCAACGCCGATAAATACTATGCCGAACTCACCGAACAGATGGGACCTGAATACGCTGAGCAGATGCGTGAGCTGTTCTCTAACTGGGTGGTGGCTATCTGGTTCGTCGCCCTATTCATTCTCGGCTACGCCGGTGGACTACTGGGTAGGAAACTAAATAGGCGCAACTTCCAGCGTGCTGGCTTGGCCTAATGCACACCTGGGGCTTTATGCACGGCACTATTGTCACCTCGTTGCCCTCTGGCACTACGCCGCCCGCCCACCAGAATCCAGCACACTCATCCTCCTAGTGCTGACCGCCAACGCCCTCTCCCCGCATGCCATCACTGGCGAGCCATACGCATCATCGCTGCACTTTTCTACCCCGCTGCCGATGAGTGCCAGCAGCGAGGCGCTTGTGGCTGGCGGCGTCGAGCGATTGACGCGGTCTATCTTCCCCGCAGCAGGTGGCAACTCCATAGGAAGGACATGGAGAGGCGCGCCATGCTACTGACCCGCGCACACCCCATAGGAGAAATTAGGTTAGCCTTAAAAAAACAATGGAAGCGATGCTAGCAATAATGGTTAGCGCTCTTTGACCATTAGCCAAGGAGAGGGTTCGTGAACGCCACTACTCGCGACTTCGTCACCGTCTGTGTCTTCTCGTCTCGACCTCGTTGTCTTCGGTACCTGCTTAGCGCGCTTCTTTGGCCCCGCATTCCTGCTCGTCGGCTGTTTCTCGGCAATCCTGATCAACTGCGTGATCGTCACCCTCCACCTCACTCGCCCATTACAGGTGAGCATCCTTTGACACCGGAAGGTTTCTCCCCCGGACTGGATACGCACAGACGTGAGGTACACCTGCGCCGATCTCGACCCGAGGACACGCGGCAGATGCGCCGACTACGCCATTCATTGTCCCCGATACACAAAGATTGAGATAACCATTTAAGGACCACACCATGGCTGAATCCTCCGGCGCTGATAAACGCGCCGCTGGCAAAAAATCTTTGAACGAACTGCTCGAGCCGGTCAAAGGCCGCATCATGGCGGCACGAATACTAGCCGCCATCTCCGCAGTTCTCGGAGTTGCGCCATATGTCGCCCTCGTGCGACTCGGCGAGGAGCTACTTCCGGCTTATGATGCCGGTATCGCGCCCGACCCGGATCGCGTCAATACCATCGTGCTGGTGCTCATCGGCACCTTCTTGACCCAGCTTTCTATCTACACGCTGGCGCTGGCCATCGCGCACTTCGCAGACCTCAAACTCAACCAAGTCTTGCGCGAAAGAATCATCCACCGCATTTCTACTGCCCCTCTGGCCTGGTTTAGTGACCGCACCTCGGGGCGTATCCGCAAGGCAATGCAAGACGATGTGAAGACCCTGCACACACTCGTCGCCCACTCCCCAGTGGAACAGACTGTTGCCTCAATCGCACCGCTGGCCTTCATCACCTACGCCTTCATTGTGGACTGGCGCTTGGGCCTATTGTCCATCGCCACTGTGCCTATTTACCTAGCTATGCACGCGTGGATGATCTCCAATATGGGCGAGAAAACCGCCGAAATGGACAACTACCTCGGCGATGTCTCGGCCACCGCAGTGGAGTTCGCCGATGGCATTAACGTCGTCAAGGCCTTCGGCCGAGTCGGTCAAGCTCATTCTCGCTACCAGACGGCAGCGGATAATTTCGCCAAATTCTATCTCGCGTGGGTGAACCCCATGTTGCGGATCGGTGCTCTTTCCGAAGCCGTGATCGCTATCCCCGTATTGTTCTTTGTGAACTTGGGTGGCGGCGCTGCTCTGGTCCACGCCGGCTATGTCAACCCCGTCGATGTTCTAGCCACCAGCTTGATTGCCGTAGTTGTGCCCCTGTCGCTTCAGGCTATCGGCCGTTCGGTGTGGGCGTATCAGCTCGCCGGGAACTCGGCACTACGCATTAGAGAGATTCTCAGTGGCCCGACGCTGCCCGCTCCTGAGCACGCGGAAACACCGGCAGATAGCACCGTGCAGTTCTCTGGGGTGTCCTTCGCCTATGGCGACAATACTGCACTCTCCGATATCAACCTCACCCTCGAGCCACAGACCGTTACCGCCCTGGTTGGCCCATCCGGATCGGGTAAATCCACCTTAGCGACCATGGTTGCGCGCTTCCAAGACCCCACCGAGGGCACAGTCAGTATCGGCGGGGCCGATATTCGCTCCATCCCCGCCGACACTCTGTATAAGCATGTGGCCTTCGTGCTGCAGGATCCCCAGCTTCCGGAAATGAGCATCCGCGACAATATCGCCCTGGCCCGCCCAGATGCGAGCGAGGACGATATCTGGCAGGCCGCTGCAGCTGCCCAGCTCGCCGAGGATATTCGCGAGCTTCCCGATGGGCTAGACACCATCGTTGGCGGCTCGAGCCGGCTTTCGGGTGGCCAGCGCCAGCGCATTGCCATCGCCCGAGCATTACTCGCCGACGCCCCGATTCTCATTCTCGATGAGGCAACCGCGGCAACTGATCCCGATTGCGAAGCCGAAATCCAAGCCGCGTTGAACCGTTTGGTTGTCGGCCGCACGGTGCTGGTGATTGGCCACAAGCCGGAGTCGGTACAAGGAGCAGACATGGTGGTTCGCCTGACTGCTGGTCGTATTAATAAGGTCCTGCGCGGTGATGACGTCACTCCGCAGTCCGTTGCTGAGCTGATGGAGGTTTCCGCCCGATGAATACATCACTACGCGCCACTATGCAGGACCCGTTGCTGCTGAAGGTCTCACGGGGCATGTTTACAGACGAAGGCTGGGCTCTGCAGCGTCGGCATATCGTTCTATCCATCATTATCGGCGCGATCGAAGGTGCCGCCCTGCTGACGCTCCTCCCGCTGACGTTGTCACTGGCCACGGGGCAAGCCGAATGGGGCTTAGAAACCACGGGGTGGCTGCTCATTTTGGCCGTGCTCGCACTCGCCGGCGCTGTGTTGCGGTATATCAACACCCGCGTTGGCTCTGATTCCGCCCTCGATCTCATTAAGAATCTGCACCGACTGCTCGGCAATGCTCTTGCCTCATTGCCGCTGGGGTGGTTCCGCAGCTCCCGCACTGGCGGCCTATCGCAACTAGTCAGCGATGGCTTTTTGCTCATCGGTGAGCTGCAAGCACGCATAGTCGGTCAGATTTCGGCCAACACCGCAACGCTGGTGGTCATTGTTGCTGGCTCCTGGTTGTGGAACCCTGTCCTCGGTCTGACACTCACTGTTATTGCGCTCGTGACCTACGTGGTATTAATTATCGCGCAGTCGATCAAGCGGAAAGCCTCGGAAAAGGTTGTTCCTTCCACGCAGAACTTGTCTCACCGCATTGTGGAATTTTCTGCCTGCCAGCCGGCATTGCGCGCCGCCGGCAGGGCCGATGATTTCGAGCCGCTGATTCAATCGGGCCGCGACAATGACAAAGCTCGCAACCGAGATGCGTGGGTGAGTCTCATTCCAAGCGCTATGAGTGGCGTGATGATGCAGCTGCTCGTGGTGCTGATTGTGACCGGTGCGGCGAACCTCGCCATCGATGGCACCCTGCCCCCTTTGCAGACCCTCGCGATTATCGGTTTGACCCTGCGCTACTCCCAGATCCTGTCCGAACTGGGCAATCTCTTCATCGGCGTAGACGCAATCCGCCCACCCTTAAACCAGGCCAGCGCCATTATGGACGCTCCCCGGCTACCGGAGCCTGCACAGCCCGCGACGCTCACTGCACCCGGCACTGTTGAGTTCTCCGATGTGAGCTTCGGCTACAACGCCGACCAGCCTGTTCTGCGCGATATCAGTTTCTCCGTCCCCCGCCACCACATGGTTGCCATCGTCGGCCCCTCCGGCTCCGGCAAAACCACTATCGCCCGGCTGATCTCTCGGTTCTGGGACGTTAATTCCGGTGTCGTCCGCGTCGGTGGCGTCGATGTACGCGAGCAGACCACCGAGCAGCTCATGCAACAACTGTCCATGGTGTTCCAGGACGTCTACCTCTTCGATGACACCCTGATGGAAAATATCCGCGTCGGCCGCCCCGATGCTTCCGACGAAGAGGTCCGCGCTGCTGGCGAACTCGCCGGTGTCACCACTATCGCCGAACATTTGCCCCAGGGCTGGGATTCCCGTGTCGGTGAGGGTGGCCGGTCCCTCTCCGGCGGCGAACGGCAACGCGTCTCGGTCGCCCGCGCCCTGCTCAAAAAAGCACCCATCGTGCTCCTCGACGAAGCAACCAGCGCCCTAGACGCAGAAAACGAAGCCAATATTGTTGCCAGCGTCGACAAGCTCCGCGACGAAGCAACAGTACTCGTCATCGCACACAAACTCGACACCGTACGAGAAGCAGACCACATCATCGTACTCAGCGACGACGGCCACATCGCCGAACACGGCACCCACACCGAACTCTACGCAGCCAACGGACCCTACCGCCGCTTCTGGAACCGCCGCGAAGCAGCCTCCGGCTGGAGCATCACCACCCAAAGCTAAACAACGCCCCGCGCCGCGGGAGCAACCACACCACGGCACATGTCGGCACCGCCGATGTGTGCCGTGGTTTTGCTACTACACGGTTGTATCGAGACCATAAGAGGGCACGTCAGACTATTCAGGCCCCACCCCACTCGCTCGCCGACGCTGAGGATGCAGCGGCCGCCCGCGGCACGGCAGGCTCGCCCTCTGCTGCCCGCGCCCCCGTTATAGGGACTAACCCGAGCCCGTGAGCACTCGCACACTCGCAGCGCGCCCCACGCCATGAACACAGCATTCTCCCTGCTCAACGACTACGACACACCACACGCACACCTTGCCACGCGCGCGGATTCACCAAAGACTCCCACTCCCCCATCACCACACCTCAAGCCAACCTTGACACCCCCCTACGAAGAGTAACAATAGTTAGGGTAGGTTCCACTAACTATTCCCTAAGGTAGGACTCGTGAAGTTCACAACCCGTGATTTCATCAACGTCGGCATCTTCTCTGCCCTCTACTTCGTCGTCGTCTTCGCCATCGGCATGATCGGCTTCTTCGGCCCCGCATTCATGTTCGTCGGCTGGACCCTCTCCATCCTCATCGATGGCGCAGTCATTGCCCTCTACTCCACCCGCGTCCCGAAAGTCGGCGCACTAGCCCTCCTCGGCCTCATCAACGCCCTCCTATTCATCGCCACCGGCCACTGGTGGGGCATCGCAATAGTCATGGTGCTACTCGGCCTCGCCGCCGATCTCCTCAAGAACAAAAACTTCCCCCTCGCCTACGCCATCTTCACCCTGTGGTTCATCAGCCCCCTCGTGCCCGCCATCGTCAACGCCGACACCTACTACGCCGAACTCACCGAACAGATGGGCGCCGAATACACCGAGCAGATGCGTGCGCTATTCACCAACTGGGTCGTAGCCATCTGGTTCATCATGCTCTTCATCCTCGGCTACGCCGGCGGCCTACTCGGCAAGAAACTCAATAAGCGCAACTTCCAACGAGCAGGACTCGCCTAATGACCACCAGAGACTTCATCAACGTCGGCATATTCACCGCGTTGTATATCGCGGTTGTCTTGCTCACCGGCATGATCGAATTAGCCGGTCCGGCGTTCATGTTCATCGGCATCCTCATTGGCATTCTGGCCAACGGTATGGTTGTGGGTGTATACGCCTCCCGCGTCCCGAAATTCGGTGCGCTGACCCTGCTGGCGCTCATCACTAGTATCCTTTTCGTCGCATTCGGCAACTGGTGGGCCATGCTCATCCTCGCCCCGCTGCTGGGGCTTGCCGCCGATGCGATCCTCAAGGCCACGAAGAATTTCCCCTTAGCCTACGGCGTGTTCAGCATCTGGCTGGTCATCGGCTGGCTACCCGTCATCTTCAACAGCGACGAGTTTTGGGCTGATGTCGCGGAGCGGATGAACCCGGAGTACGCCGACTCCATCTCCGCTGTGCTCAACGGCCCCGTGCTGCTCATCTGGGCTATCGGCATGTTCATTGTCGGTGTCCTCGGAGGGCTGCTTGGGCAGCGCCTGAGCCACCGTAATTTCCAGCGCGCTGGTCTGGCATGACACCCATCCCCGAACCGCGGCCGCTGTCTCGCCCCGACCCCCGAACTGTGCTGCTGACGCTCCTCACGGTCAACGCACTGGCGCTGGGGGCGACGACGAGAACAGTAGAGATCGCCGCCGCAGTCGTCGTGTTTACGGCACTGGCGACATTGCGGCGACCGAAGCCCTTCTTCGGGTTCCTCATCTTCTGGCTGTTCTTCGTCTTCGGCTACGAGATCATCATCAACGCCGGCGCCTCCACCACCCTGGCGTTGCTCTCCGGTATCGGATACTGGTTATCGCGGTTTGGCCTGGTCATCGCCGCCGCCTACTGGGCTGTATCTTCTATCCGCCCCACCGAGCTCATCGATGCGCTCAAGCGGCTACACGCACCGAATTTCCTGGTCGTGCCGCTGGCAGTGGTCTTTCGCATGTTCCCCGTTATCGCCACCGAGGCGCGCGCCGTCGTCGATGCGATGACACTGCGCGGCATCCGCCCCACCGGCTGGTCCATGATGGCCCACCCCCTACGTACCGCGGAACTTATTGTCATCCCCCTGCTGACCACTGTGGTCCGCGCCGGCGATGAGCTCGCGGCTGCGGCCATGATTCGTGGCCTCGGCGGGCCGCGCAAGCCGACCTCCATCATGCAACCGCGCTTCCGCCCCGTCGACGCCGTCCTCATCCTCGCCGTTATTGCACTGATCATCCTTGCCCAAAGCGATTGGGAGCTGCCGCTATGACTATCAGCGTCGCGGACGTTCATTTCCGCTACACCTTCGGCACCAACGGTGAACTCACCGAGCATGGCCTGAGCGATATCACCTTCAGCGCCGAAGCTGGCACGCTCACAGTGCTATGCGGCGCCTCCGGCTCGGGAAAAACCACTGGGCTACGCCTTCTTAATGGGCTGGTACCCAATTTCCATCCCGGCACGCTCACCGGCACGGTCACGGTGGCCGGCACCGATGTGCCCAACCAGCCGCTGCACGATGCGCTGCTCACCTCCGCCACGGTGTTCCAGAACCCGCGCACCCAGTTCTTCACCGACGAGGTCACCAGCGAGCTGGCCTTCGGCAATGAAAACCTCGGGATTCCGGCCGAGGACACCATCGCCCGCATTCGCGCGGCGGCGAAAGAAACCAACACAGAGCACCTTATTGGCCGAAAACTCAACGAACTGTCTGGCGGTCAAACTCAGCGGGTTGCCTGCGCCGCCGCAATCGCCAGCCAAGCACCGGTACTTCTTTTCGATGAACCCTCATCCAATCTCTCCCCGGATGCCATCGACGATTTGCACGATATCCTCGCCCACCAAAAAGCCGCTGGGCGCACCATCGTTGTCGCTGAGCACCGACTCTACTTCCTCCGCGACCTCGCGGACCAGGTGCTCTATTTCCGCGATGGCCGGCTGGCACACCGCTTCACCGGCGAAGAGTTCTTTGCGCTTTCCGACGCTCAGCGCCGCGAATTGGGGCTGCGCCGGATCACCCCACCGGAGGGCACGCATCCTCCCGCGCCACCAAAGGGCAGCGCTGGCCTGCAGCTGGAGAATATTCGCTTCAGTTATCTCTCGAAGCAGATTCTCGATATCCCTGAGGCATCCTTCCCAGCCGGCGCTATCACCGCCCTGACCGGACCAAATGGCTGCGGTAAAACCACGCTGGCGCGCCTATTGTGCGGCCTGAGTTCGCCGGCGCGCGGCGGCACCATAAGCATCAACGGCACCCCCATGCGCAGTGCCGCCCGCACCAAGGCCAGCTATATCGTCATGCAGGACGTGAGCCGTCAGCTCTTCGCCGAGGCCGTGGAGGACGAGATCACCCTCGGTCACACCGCCTCTGAACGCGAGGCTATCGACGTCAGCACGCTTCTCGCCCAGCTCGATCTCGACGGGTTAGAAGATCGCCACCCCCAGTCGCTCTCCGGCGGGCAGCGGCAACGGCTCGTCATTGCCTCAGCAATGGCCCAGAACAAACAGGTACACATCCTCGATGAGCCCACCTCGGGTGTCGGCCAGGCTCATCTGGTCGCTATTGCTGAGCGGATGCGGCAGCTTGCCGACGCTGGTGCGGTGGTCATCGTTATCACCCACGACGAGGAACTTATCGAGGAGTGCGCGGATTACGTCGTTCACCTTCCAGATATCAACAGGAAGACACATGGATAATAAATATCAGGCGGGAAAAACCGCTCTCAATGAATTCCTCTCCCCGATCCAGAAGCAGATCTGGATTGCTCGGATCCTCTCAGCACTATCCGCAATACTTCGGGTCGCGCCCTATGTCGCACTGGTCCGGCTCGGCGAGGAGCTTCTTTCACCTACGACCGACCCCGACCGGGTGCGCACCATCGTCTACTTCTTGATCGGCACGTTCATTCTGCAGATCCTGCTGTTCACCTTGGGTTTGGCGGTCACCCACTTCGCGGATCTTAAGCTCAACCGAATTCTGCGCGACCGCATTATTGAACACATTTCGCACGCCCCACTGGCGTGGTTTAGCGATAAAAACTCTGGCCGAGTACGCAAAGCCGTGCAGGACGATGTCAAAACCTTGCACATGCTCGTCGCACACGCCCCCGCGGAAAGCACCGCAGCTGTTATCGCCCCCATCGCACTGGTCGTTTATGCCTTTATCGTCGACTGGCGGTTGGGGTTGCTGTCTATCGCCACACTGCCGATCTACATCGCGGTACAAGCCTGGATGATGTCGTCCATGGGAGAAAAGACCGCCCGCATGGATGACCACCTCGGCAACGTCTCGGCGACTGCCACCGAATTTGCCGATGGCATCGCCGTGGTGAAAACCTTCGGCAGGGTCGGCCAGGCGCACCGCCGCTACCGGGATGCCGCCAACACCTTCAGCAAGTTTTATCTCGACTGGGTGGGACCGATGCTGCGCATCTCCGGCTTGGCCGAGTCCACGATCAGTGTGTCGGTGCTCGTGTTGATCAACCTCGGCGGTGGCGCCTGGTTGGTTTCCCAGGGTTACGTCAATCCGGCCGATGTGATTGCGACCAGCCTGATCGCCCTGATGGTTCCTTTGGCCATCACCACGATGGGCAACTCCATGTGGGCCTATCAGATGGCAGGCAACGCCGCCCTACGCGTCAAGGATGTATTAGACAGTCCCTCTCTGAATCCGCCAGAGGAGCCGGAACATCCGCGCGATAACACCGTGGAGTTCCACAACGTTTCCTTCTCTTATGGCGAGAATACGGCGCTTTCCGACGTCTCCCTGACGCTGAACCCAGGCACCGTCACTGCGCTCATCGGCCCGTCGGGCTCCGGTAAGTCAACGCTGGCCACAATGGTGGCACGCTTCCAAGATCCCACCTCTGGCACGGTGACAATTGGTGGTGCAGACGTACGGAATATTCCTACCGCGGAGCTCTATGAGCGCGTGTCCTTCGTGCTCCAAGACCCGCAATTGCCGGAGATGTCCGTGCGCGACAATATCGCTCTCGCCTGCCCCGATGCCTCCCTCGAGGATGTCTGGCAGGCCGCTGCTGACGCCCAGATTGCCGAGGATATTCGCTCCCTGCCTTTGGGCTTGGACACCATCACCACTGATCTTTCTGGCGGCCAGCGCCAGCGCATTGCCATCGCGCGGGCATTGCTTGCCGACGCCCCGATCCTCGTTTTGGACGAGGCAACAGCAGCAACGGACACCGACTGTGAAGCGGAAATTCAAGCAGCGTTGAACCGGCTCGTCGTGGGCCGCACTGTATTGGTTATCGCACATAAGCCGGAGTCGGTTCTCGGAGCCGACATGGTGGTGCACCTTGTCGGCGGCCGTATCCACACCATCCTTCGCGGCGCGGATGTCACTACCGACGCCGTTACCGAGCTCATGCAAGGAGCAGTCTCGTGAGCGTCTCCGTTATCCGCAGCCCTCTCCTCATCGGACCTATCCGCCGCCTCCTCACCGACCGTGGTCGGTCCCAGAACATCCGCCACATGGCCCTCACCACCGCGATGGGCGTGGTCGATGGTCTCGCCATGCTGGCGCTACTGCCTACGGCAATGACGATGGCCGTCGGCGGCACGAGTTGGGGCTTCGACCTCACCACGTGGTTATTCATCCTGGCTGGCCTTGCACTCATCAGCGCAGTACTGCGTTATCGATCAGCCATCGTGGGCTATGACGTCGCCCTCGATTTGATTACGAGCCTGCACCACCGCCTTGGCGACCGCTTAGCTGCCCTGCCGCTTGGCTGGTTCCGCTCGGAGCGCACCGGTGGGCTATCCCAGCTGGTCACCGATGGATTCATGTCCATTGGCCAAACACTGGCACACATGATGGCCACCATCTTAAGCAATGCCGCAACGATGCTCGTCATCGTCATCGGCGCATGGTTCTGGGACCCCACATTAGGACTGGCCCTCACCGCCTTCATCCCCGTGGTACTCCTCGTCAATGGACTAGCCCAGTGGCTAAAAGCGAAGTCCACGGCCAATGTCGTACCGAAGACACGCGAGGTATCCCATCGCATTGTGGAATTTTCTGCCTGCCAGCCGGCATTACGCGCGGCGGGCCGATCGAGTGAATTCGCCCCACTGCGTCAGGCCACCGAGGCCGAAGACAAGGCCCGGCTGCGGGATTTGTGGATGTCACTGGTGCCGATTGCGCTGGCAGGAGGTGTCGTGCAGATGGTCCTGGTGGTGATGATCTCAGCGACCGCGAGCCTCGCGATCAACGACACCCTAGGCCCATTGCAGACCATTGCCATTATCGGCCTTACCTTGCGATACAGCCAGGTACTCAATGCGCTGATGGACACGCTCATCGGCATGGACATGGCGCGGGCACCATTGGATCAAGCCATGGAGATTCTCGATGCCGAGGTTCTCTCTGAGCCATCCGCAGAAGCCGAGCTCCCCTCCCCTGGGGAGATCGAGTTCGACAACGTCAGTTTTGGCTACGACGCCGAGAGCCCGGTCATCCACGACCTGTCCTTTAGCGTCCCGCCGCGCACCATGGTGGCCCTGGTGGGGCCTTCGGGTTCTGGTAAAACCACTGTTGCCCGGCTTATTTCTCGCTTCTGGGATGTTGATTCCGGTGTCGTTCGCGTCGGTGGCGTCGATGTGCGCGATCAGACCACCGAGCAGCTCATGCGACAGATCTCCATGGTGTTTCAGGACGTCTACCTCTTCGATGACACCCTGATGGAAAATATCCGCGTCGGCCGGGAAGGAGCGAGCGACGATGAGGTGAAACAAGCAGCTGCTCTCACTGGGGTGACATCTATTGCCGAGCGACTGCCCGATGGGTGGAATGCTCGTGTGGGTGAGGGCGGCCGATCCCTCTCCGGCGGCGAACGGCAACGCGTCTCGGTCGCCCGCGCCCTACTCAAAAAAGCACCCATCGTGCTCCTCGACGAAGCAACCAGCGCCCTCGACGCAGAAAACGAAGCCAACATCGTTGCCAGCGTCGACAAGCTCCGCGACGAAGCAACAGTACTCGTCATCGCACACAAACTCGACACCGTACGCGAAGCAGACAACATCATCGTACTCAGCGACGACGGCCACATCGCCGAACACGGCACCCACACCGAACTCTACGCAGCCAACGGACCCTACCGCCGCTTCTGGAACCGCCGCGAAGCAGCCTCCGGCTGGAGCATCACCACCCAAAGCTAAACGGCGCCCAGTGCGTTCCCCAGGCGGGGCGCACTGGGCACTCCAGTTCTCGGCATTCTCGACGCACCAGTGCCCCGCGGCGCGGGATGAACCACAGCAGCTTCGCGGACGAGATGGCCGCTAAGAGCGTCCGTGAGGCGATGTCCCTGCTGTGCGCACTATTGGTGCTGATTAGGGGTGTTTAGCGCACCCGCTTGGACACCACTGCGGTGGTGTCCTTTTTCTTTGTCTTTATGCACCACGCAATGATCGCGATGCCGAGGATCGTGGTGAGCACCGAGCCCTCGAGGCCGAACTCACCACCGTTGAGCAGTGCACTGCCGCTCGGAGCCGAGGACACGATGGAACCGGGTAGGACGTTGCCGGAGACGTGCGATCCGTAGAGCATGGCGAGCACGAAGTTCCAGCCGCTGTGCCAGCCGGCGACGAACCAGGCGTTACCTGTGCGCCAGTACATCGTGCCGAATACGACGCCGTAGAGCACCAAGTTCACCAGACCGAAGATGGTCAGGTTCGGGTTGTTCAGGTGGATGAATGCGAAGAGGATCGACGAGAGGCCGATAGCGCCTGCCACAGTGATCCGCGCGGCATAAGCTGGGATGAGGAAGAAACGAAAGAGCAATTCCTCGAAGAATCCTTGGAACGCAAAGAAGACAGCCGCAAGCAGAAGCATCCACAGTTCGTTCGCCTTCATGGTGAACGTGACATCGAGGGCCCCGACGAGCACGTTGAGCAGGTAGACGATGGTCACCGCGGCGAAGCCGAAACCGACACCCGTGATCCAGGTGCCGAAGCGGTTCTCTCGAACCATGCC
Organism: Corynebacterium sp. TAE3-ERU30; assembly: GCF_019209925.1. Taxonomy (NCBI): domain Bacteria; kingdom Bacillati; phylum Actinomycetota; class Actinomycetes; order Mycobacteriales; family Corynebacteriaceae; genus Corynebacterium; species Corynebacterium sp. TAE3-ERU30. Next base: position 41,129 of record NZ_JAHUTO010000005.1, read on the forward strand.
CAGATCGGGCAGCCGCAACCGAAACACCTTGGTGAGCAGCAGAAGGCACAGGAGGACAGCAAGGATGCGCCCGAGGGTGGAGCCTATGTTGATCGGGGACATCACAGCTAGGGAGGAGACACTGGCAGAAAGGTCACCCATGATCCCGACGAGGATGTCGCTACAGAACACCACGACCATGACGAGAATCGTGGGAACAATGACACTGATGATGAGGTTTCGTGTGCGCCACGGGGCTAGGCGTTCATCGAAATCCACCGCCGGTATGAGGGGTGTCTTATTTTTCGGCAGTGCATGCCGTACCGAATGGGAGTCGTGTGGTTCTGTTGTCGGCGACAAGGGAAATGTCCATTCTCTGCGGGAAAGAGCCGCGGTAAACACCTAGCGCTCTCACCGGAATGCAATGGGAGCGATAGGTCTGGCTGCTGGATAGGCGCACTCCTAGGTCTATGACCTCGAGGAAGAAAGTGACGTCCTACTACCCACCACGCTACACATCCAGAACGGTGATCAGCGGTTCTGCTCGGCGGGCTTATGTAAGGTGCAGCAGGAAATCTCCAGCATCTCCTCGCCACTGCCCCTCCCTATTACGTTATTCGCGCCCCAAAAGTGAGAATAATCTCGCGTATAAGACACTTTCATCGAGGCAATGAGAGCTGCTGTGAGTCGGCGAGCCGCTGGGGTGAGGAGCGTCATAGTCACAACCCTGGGGTGCCCAGCTCTGTGCACGCGGCCGCAGCGGGCAGAGCGGCGACGTAGTGCACACCATGAGCCCCATCGCAGCGAACGTGCGAATCATCCACGAGGCTCTGGAGAAGGCCATCATCACTCGGCGATACAGTCCCACCGACAGAATCTGGCGACAACACACAGCACCGTGATGCCCCATGCCCTCAGCCGAAAAACTAGTCCTGTGCTCCTGCTCGACATCGGCCGAGCAGCGCCATCCACCATGGAGGGGTGTTCGCCGAGAGGGATAGCTCACATGGCCTGCCGGAGACGAGCAGACGATGACAGAATCACTGAAGCTGTGCGTCACGTTCAACAGCGCCCTTCAACCAACACCCGAAGCAGAAAGAGGAGACAGCAACAATGGCGACATACGCAGAGCCGTCGATGCTGAAGGAATGGCACGAGATCTTGGGGCTTCCGACTGACGAGGACTCGATCGAGGAAGCCTGGCAGGAACTGCTGGACAGGACCGGAGAAGCAATCTACGAAGCGACCGAGAACGCGAAGGCGAACTGGGCGAAGCAGAATCCGGGGCAACGGCTGGACGAGAACGTCGACGAGTGGATGAAGATTCACGAACAGGCGCACTACATCGGGAGCGAACTAGTTCTCGACGAGATGTACCTCGAGCCGATCAGGGCTCTCCGGATGCAGCAGATGCAGGAGGAAGAAGCCGAGGAGTTCGATCCGGACAAGTCTCCGATGGAGGCCGACAGCTGGGAGGAGTACTACCGGCTGGTGGACGCGCGCTACGGCAAGTCTGGAGCAGGAAAGATGTACTAGAAGACGCGCCAACGCTGCGACATGTTTCAAAGTGAATGGAGAGTGGCGCCCATATCCTACAAGAAATCGCGCAGTAAGAAACCTCTGGACTTCAATGCGAACCCTAAGATTCTCGAAAGGAGGTACTGCGGCAGGATTCAAACCTACAACCTTCGAGTTAAGGCCTTGAACCGGGCCGATACATTACACATCTTTTTAACTCACAAGTCACAAGAACTTGTGTTATTGCAATGCCGGCTACATGCTTGGACACTTTCTGCTGTGTTGCTCAGCCGCCATGAACATTGCCTGTTTCAATCACCAGCTAAAGAACTTAGCAAACTCTATGAGCAACGGCACCCTACGTTGTGCCTATCTCACTTCGAGGTAGCTGATCGCAACTACCGCTCGATGGATATTTGTGGGCACGCATCGGGCTAAGAACGCCTGTTTATCCGCTCACACTATTTTTACCTGAAACAGATTAATAAAGGTAAAAACAATGCACCCACCTTACGCCAGTCTGACCCCAAGGGGATTAGTCGCATTCTAAAATGCAAAAGACGAATGGCGGGCAAACTTTTTACCCCGCGGATGATAAGCACTAAACGTTTATAAATGACCATCCACCGAGCGTGGATGTACACTAAAACCGCACACAACCTTGAACGCGGACAGCCTTCTGATAAACACATCCCACAATTGCCTTACTACATACCCACATCCTGAATAACCTATACATAGATTCATGCAGCTACAGCAATGGTGGCAAATACCGAGAATCACTCTACCCATATGCCCACTTTACGTAAAACGCCCTGCGCGCATGAAGGCACTTACGGGACATTGATCCGACATTTTCCAGCTATACCAACTCTTCCTGATGCCGAAACTTCAATGTGCGAAATAGAACTATTCGGTATCCCCGTGGGAAGTTGCATTTCTGTCTGCATACTGTCCATCTCAAAATGCTGCTGTATCGCAGAGTCAAACTCCGAAGATTTGCCGTTTGGGACTAAGGAGATAGTCACTTCATCCCCCGGCTGACCATGGTATGTAATGGTAGCAGTCGGCTTCTCCAGGTCTATCCGGACCACGGACCCATCACATTTCCCGTCATCAGTGACACTACCGAGTATTGGCTCATCGGACCCTCTCGCCCCGGAATTCGACACCCCATTATCATTCACCATTGAATCTAATACGGCCGATTCGTCAGCTGAAGTTGAGCACCCACTGGCTAGCATCAGGACCCCAATAAGGGACACTAACGCAAGCAAATGACGTTTTAATTCCATCATCAATCATACCTTTTTCGCATTGCATATCATTCGGAAAAGGAATCCGACGGAGTACCGTTACCATCAAAAATAACGAAATCCCCTAGGGAAAGCGACATGGGATTCCCCTCTCCCCATACTTCTTTCATAGCACCCTACGTTATTAGGGTAACTCTCGGAGCACGAACTACCAAAAGTTACATTGAACAACTCCGCATACGTGCCAACCAAGCAATGAACCCCAGAATTAATCATTACACCCCTAGCTATATCACGCCCCACATACCTTTCGATAGCCAGCAATAGCCCTAGGGTTCTTTACTCCAGATTCTATTCCGGCAGCAAATAGACGTATTCCAATTCGTCTAGTTAGCCATGTAGGTCTTCCGTACATAAAAACCCCGCAGGCGCCAGTGTGCTGTACCAGCACATCCGAGTGAGCCTTCTCTACATCTCGTAGACTCAGGATCAACACATCGCCCGTACATGTACACCCATGTATACACCACCAGCGGTAGTTTGAGAGAGGGTTTGGCTGGCTGGCTCTCTCCGACTGGGCACGCGGGAGGACCTTCAAAACGTCTCGACATTATATGGCGTAGTGAGGCGTTTCCTGCAGCCCCAGACCCCAGCATGATCTCAAACCTAGATTAAACGGCTCATCTCTATCTAGAGTGCGTAGCGTCCTAGCTACATGCTTGGGGTTGCCCCGAGTAGTGGCCCAATTTTCTCTGATATTGACATCACTGACCTTCTCCCCCAGAAGCTATCCGCACAGCAAGAAACCCCCGACTTCCAATCGGAAGCCGAGGGTTCTCGGAAAGTGGTAGCGGGGGCAGGATTCGAACCTACGACCTCTGGGTTATGAGCCCAGCGAGCTACCGAGCTGCTCCACCCCGCGTCGGGTGCATATATGCACTTGTTGCTGTTCCACGCCTTGCGGCCTGTCTCAGCGACGTGTGATAACTATACAGAGGAATAGCGCAGCATCCAAATCGCTCTGTGTACTGCGGATTCTCGGCACTACCCCGCTGGGATAAACCACACTAGACAGCCCAGCCCATACCCGGCGCGCACCACCGCACACACTTCCCCAAGAACCGCCGCACACCACCGCACACCGCCGCACACCGCCGCACACCACCTCAAACACCAGCGCCCACAACCCCGCAGGGCTGTGGGCGCTCTAAGCGGCGTACTACCTAGCGTTATAGGGCGCTAGTTCTGGTAGTTCTCCTGGTAGTCACGCACCGCATCATCGAGTTCGTCGAGGGCACGACCGTACTCTTCGTTCGAACCATTGCGGGCGTCTTGCAGGTTCTCGAGGGCACGGTTGATGCGATCAATGGCTTCGCCCTGATCGCCGCTTCCGCTAGCAGGACCGCTCGGGGTGTCCGTGCTGTCATCCTTCCTATCTTCGGCGGATGCTTCCTCGTCCTTCTTCCCGTCCTCGGGCGTGGCATCGTCCTTGCCAGCGTCGACGGTCTCGGCCTCATCTAGGTCGGCGGCTTCCTTCGGGTCGATACCCACTTGGTCGAGGGCCTCGGCGATGGTGGGCGCGTAGCCCACCTTGCCGTTGTAGGAGATCAGTACGCGGAGCAGCTTCGGGAAGGCCGAGGCCTGGTCCTTACGCTGGGTGTACACCGGCTCCACGTAGAGGATCTCTCCCCCGCCCACCGGCAGGGTGAGGAGGTTACCGTCGATCACCTTGTTGGTGCGCTCCCAGAGGGAACGGTCACGCGCGATCTGATCGGAGGAGATCATGGTGTCCTGCGCTTGGCGCGGACCCTGCGTCTGGGTGTTCGTCGGCAGCACACGCAGCGTGATGTGGCCATAGTTGTCCGGGTCGGAGGACACCGCCATGTGTGCGGAGAGGAACTCGCGCTTCAGACCACGGAAGGAGGTGATCATCTGGAAGCTGGGCTCGCCCGTCTTCGGGTCGGCGGCCACCACATAGTAGGGCGGCTGGGCCAGTTGGCGTCCCTCGTTGCCGCCAGCTTGTTCGCTGGTGCGGGTTTCCGTTGCGGTCGGATCCGTGGGCACAGACCAGAACGCGTCGTTGTTGAAGAACACGCCAGGATCATCCACGTGGTAGCGAGTCATCAGCTCGCGCTGCACCTTGAAAAGATCCTCGGGGAAGCGCATGTGGTCCATGATCTCGGGAGAAATCTCGGACTTCGGCTTCACCGTATTCGGGAAGATATCGCTCCAGGCCTTGAGCACGGGATCCTGCTCGTCGAAGGCATAGAGCTGAACATCGCCGTCATAGGCGTCCACCACTGCCTTCACCGAGTTGCGGATATAGCTGACCTGATCGTTGAAGAGCAGCTGGTTAGTTCCCTCGGGGTTGCGGGCATCCTCGGTGACGTTGGTCAGCGAGGTGCGTTCCGCATAGGGAAGGTTCGCGAGGGTGGTGTAGCCGTCCACGATCCACTTGATGCGTCCATCCACCACAGCCGGGTAGGTCTTGGAGTCGGTGGTCAGCCACGGCGCCACCTTCTTCACGCGCTCGCGCGGGTCACGGTTGAAGATAATCTTCGAATCGCTGCCCACTCGATCGGAGAGCAAGAGGTTGAGCTCCTGGTAGCGCAGCGCGAAGGCAGCACGGTTGAACATGTTGCCCACGTCCACGCCGCCCTTGCCGTCGTAGGTGAAGCGGTCGGTGTCGGTGTCGTACTCCACTGGGCCGGCGCCGGTATCGCCCACGATGGAGTAGTCCACATTGGCGGGGACCTCACTGATCACCGGGCCGTAGTAGGTACGTGGCTGCTTCGCCTCGATACCGAGCTTCTTTACTTCTTCATCGTTGCGGTTTTGCTTCAGCGCCTGCAGATCGGAGACGTTGTACACGGGATAGCCGCCGCGGGTGGATCCCACATCGCGGGCCACCTCATCCACCTGGTTGGCGGGGGCGGCAATGAAGCCATTGCCGTGGGTGTAGACGGTGTGGCGGTTAATCCAGTCGCGCTGGTTATCACTCAGCGCGTTCGGGTCCATCTCGCGGACGGTCACCACATAGTCGCGCAGCTCCCCATCGGTGGTGTAGCGGTCGATGGCGAGGGTGTCGGGGAAGCCATAGAAGTTACGCAGCTGTTGCTGCTGGGTGAAGGTGGCGGCAAGCACCTCGGGGTCGAGGAGGCGGATATTGGACAGGGTGGCGCGGTCATTGGCCACCTCTTCGTCGGTAGCGCCCTTTGCTCCCCAGTTCTCCATGTAGGTGACGTTGTCGTCGGTGAGGTTATAGGCGTAGCGCGTGGAGTCGATATTGCGCTGGATGTACTCGCGCTCCTTCTCCGCACGGTTCGGCTTCACCGAGAACTCTTCAATAATCAGCGGATAGGCCGTTCCGATCACCACTGCAGAGAGCACCATCAGGCCGGTGGCGAGCGCGGGAATGCGGAGGTCCTTGAGCACCACCGCGGAGAAGAACGCAATGGCCACCACGATGCCGATCACCATGAGCAGGATCTTGGCGGGCAGGATCGCGTTGATATCGGTGTAGCCACCGCCGGTGAACGTTTCGTTCCTGCTAAAGAGCAGCGAGTAGCGCTCGAGATAGTAGCCTGCTACCTTCACCAGCATCCACAGCCCGGCGGTCACGGTCAGCTGCACCTGGGCGGAGGTGGAAATAGAGGCACGCACCCCCGTCATGCGGTTGCCCACACGGATACCTCCCAGGAGGTAGTGCCCGATGAGGCCGATGAAGAACGCGATGATGAGAAATACCGACAGGTAGGACACGATCAGCTGCAGCATGGGCAGCACAAAGGCGTAGAAGCCGAGGTCGTGGCCGAATTGCGGATCGGTTTCGCCGAAGCTTTCTCGGGAGAAGAACATCAACACGGTGCGCCACTCGCGCTGCAGCGCGAAGCCGCTGAACAGTCCCAGCAGCACCGGCAGCCCGACGAGCACACCCCGCAGGGAGGATTCCAGCACTTTGCGGTACTGGTGGATCGGGTTATTCGGATCGATCGCCTCCAGGGAGTCGGGGCGATTCTTATAGGTGACGTATCCGGCGATGAACGCTATGCCCCCGGCGAGGATGGCGCCCACAAAGAACAAGGCGATGCGGCTGAGCACTACCTTGGTGAACACTCCGGTGAAATCTACTTCCTGAAACCACAGCCAGTCGGTGTAGAAGCCGACGACCATGGGGGCGATCACCACAAGAGCGATAATGATGCCTAAGGTCCAGCTGAGGGCCTTCGGTGGGCGTTTAATGGGCGGGCCGGACGAGGGCCGCTTATTCGACAACGCTATTCTCCTTGATGCACATTGTTAGGTTAAGTCACGCTCTATCAACTACGGTTCCCGTACCGTTGGGCGCGGGAGTGAGTCCGTGCGAGCGTGGGCGAGGCCAGCCAGCGGATGCGGTGCACATAGTGACGTGTGTGGACCCCCTCATGCTGCTCGAGGACGTCCCGCAGCCACACCCAGCTCCGGCACATCTCACACTCATATCTACCAAAACTGCATAGACAGTTCACCACATTACGTAATCCAAGGAAGCCATGAGCAATCACGACGAATCTGCAGCCACCTATCTTCTGCCGCAGGCCCTCAACAAGGCCATGCTGGAGGCAGTCGAGTTCATTCACGCCGAGGGCTGGGACGCCACCCCTACCCTGTTCGCGCTCGTTCCTCGCGAGAGGCTTATCGACGCTCTCCCGGAGGACATCGATGACTCGCCCTTCGTTCTCGTGGTGCAGGATAATCTTCCCGAGCACATCCAGCCGGGCTCCGAGGAACTCGGCGATTATATTGCCCGCATCATGTGGCCCGAGGGCGTGGAGGGCGCGGTGCTCGCCCAAGAGATCATGTTTAAAGACAGCGCAGAGCACGCGGATACGACGGCCCGCCCGGCACGGCTGTTCTCTGGTGTGGTGCGCGGCGGAAGCGATCTGACGCTGCTGCAGCTGCGCCCCACCGAGGAGGAGCTGGAGGCCAAGGGGGCCTTCGCGGAGGACGATATTGAGCTCCGCGGCGGCGCCGGGGTGGCCCCGGGCGTAATCGCCGCGCTGCGCTATTCCTTCGAGGAGAATGTGGACTAGGCCCCGCTCCCACCGCGGGCAACAAGATTCCAAGCGGCCGGTATGCGTGAACTAGCATGGGTGGTGCGCTGTGCTCTAGCTCAATGGTCTTAGATAGCGTGCGCATCGATTGTGCATCCACGCGGAGGAAAAACACTGTCATGAAAGATTCTCGGATTCTGCCCCTGATGGCACTCGCCCTCACTGCTGCGCTCACGGCGGCGGGATGCTCGGGGTCGGGCGAGGCCTCGGATGTAGCGGAGAGCTCCTCCAGTTCCACGACCTCGACCCGCACCTCGGAAACATCCTCGGCAAAGAGCGAAGACAGCACCGAGACGGCGTCGACAAGCACAACGAGCAGCACCGATACACGGGACTTTAAGGATGCCTCCATCGGTAGGGCCTATGAGAAGTACGGCGATCTGGCGCCGCGGGAGCTCTTTGAGCAGCTCAATGACTGCCAGCCGAATGGCCTGCCGAATTCGATCACGTGCACCGGCCCGAAGGTGGGCACGTTCCAGTTCATGAGTTCCAAGCCGAAGTCGATGTCGGTGATGCAGGCGCTGACCGAGTTTTCGAATTCGCAGGTGGTGGACAAGTCCGAGGATCGCGTGGTCGGCTGGTCCATTATGGGCACCACGGCGATTGTCACCGTGGTGAATAAGGACAAGGGCCTGATTCTGCAGCAGATGGTGTCCACCGATGATGTGGATCCGGAAGAGCGCATCTATGAGCTGGGGCTTGCCGAGAAACCGGGGACCGCGGAGAGCGAGCCTACGGAGCCTGAGGAGCAGGACTCCGATAACGCGGCTGCTGCCGATGACGAGGAGAACAACGCAGACTCCGAGGACTAAGAACTCCGCGTCCTAGGACCGAAGGCCCAAGCGGCGGCTAGTCACAGGTGGGATAGTCGCCGCCATTTTTATAGGCCTGCATGGACTCGATGGCGCCGGCGAGATCGGTGACCTTGATGATGTCCATATCGCCGTGATCGCCCTTGAGCGCCTCCGCGCAATTAGCTTCCGGGGCGAGGAATACCTCCGCGCCGGCATCTCGGTGGGCGGCGGTGACCTTATGCTGGATGCCGCCAATGGGGCCGACGGTGCCGTCATTACTAATGGTTCCGGTGCCGGCGACATGCAAGGAGGCATTGATGTCTTCGGCAGAGAGCTTCTCCACCACGGCGAGGGTGAAGATCAGCCCCGCGGAGGGGCCGCCGACGTCCTCGAGATGGAAATCCACATCGAGGTTATCGCCCGGAACTGCGCTCATCACAATGCCCAGCAGTGGCGTGCCCGGGGCGCGGGGGTTATCCCCCAGCTCCACGGTGACGGTCTGTTCTGTGCCGTCCTCATCACGCAGGGTCACGGTGACCTCATCGCCCACCTCATGAGACTGCACCGCCTCGCGGGCCTGCTCGGGCGTGGTCATTGGGGTGTCATCGATCGCGAGCAGCACCTGGCCTGGCTGCACCTTGCCCTCGGCGGCGGAGCCCTCGGCCACGGAGAGCACCTCTACCTCGGTGGGGCGGTTGAGATAACCCATCGCCGCCACCACCGCCGCCGATTCGGAATCCACAAAGGCCTGCTGGTTGATCTCACGGACTTCTTCTTCCGTCTTATCCCGCGGAAACACTGCCTCGATCGGCACGATCGTGTCATCACTGAACAACCAGCGCCCCATGGTTTGGGCCAGCGACATATTGTGGCGCACCACCACCGTGGTCATATCGAGGCTGCCCGTGGTCGTCTGGGTGGGCGCTCCCGTGATCTCCACGACCGGCTCCCCGGAAAACTCCGAGAGCACATCGTAGGTGGGGCCGGGCCCCTCGGCGGCATAGGGCACCGTCAGCGAGATGTCGGTGCCAGGAACGTGATCGAGGTTGGCGAGCACGGCGAGCACCACCACTGGAATGGCGCCGTAGGTCAAGGTGCGCTTACGAGGATTCACGACTGACCACATTACCTTCCCCACAGCACGAGGCTTCAACACTCGCGGCTCACGCCCTGTTCGCTCTCAGCGTGGCTGTCTCGCTAGCAAGCCCAACTCCGTGCGCGGTAGATTTGGTGCCATGAGCCGTAACGGATTTGGATTTTCTTTTGGTAATGAAGACGATGACGATGACCGCCGTCGGGATGACCAATCGCCCTTTGGCATGTTCTTTTCCGGAGGCTCGGGGGATGACCCCAAGTTTGTATCCGGTGGTTTAGGCGACATGCTCAACCAGTTTGGGCAGATGCTCAGCGATATGGGCTCGAGTATGAACGACCCCAACTCGGAGGGGCCGGTGAATTATAGCCTTGCCGAGCGTATCGCCCGCCAAGCCGCGGGATCGCCGGGCCCGGTACGGGCGAATGACGCCGAGGCCGTCCGGGAATCGGTGCGGCTAGCGGAGCTGTGGCTTGACGACGCCACCCAGCTGCCCACCTCGGAAGCCTCGGTGCAGGCGTGGAACGCCCACGATTGGCTCGAGCACACGCTGCCCATGTGGAAGCGTTTTGTGACGCCTGTGGCCGAGCAGATGAACGAGGCGCAATTCGATAATGTGCCCGAGGAGGCCAAGGAGATGATCGCGCCGATGCGCGGCATGCTCTCTCGGATGTCCTCCATGAATTTCGGTATGCAATTGGGTAATGCGCTCGGCGAGCTCGCCACCCAGGCGCTCACCGGCTCGGACTTTGGGCTGCCCGTGGCCCCGCGCGATACCACCGCGGTGCTGCCGCAGAATCTGCAGACCATGTCCAAGGATCTCGGAGTACCCGCCCAGGAAGCGCTGGTCTATCTCTGCGCCCGCGAAGCCGCCCGGCAGCGCCTATTCAAGCACGTGCCCTGGCTGGTGGAGCGTCTCGTTTCCTCGGTGGAGGAGTACGCCGCCGGTCTCGTGATCGACACCTCCAATGTGGAAGAGGCGATGCGCGAAATCCAGACCGAGGCCCAGGACCCCGAGGGCATCCAAGAGGCCATGGCCCGGCTGCAGGGCATGGACCTCTCCCCCACGGTCACCTCCCGCAACGCTGCCGCGGTCAGCCGTTTGGAAACGATGCTCGCTCTCGTCGAAGGCTGGGTGGAGCTCGTGGTCACCGAAGCCATGGGCGATCGCGTGCCCTCGACCGCGGCGATGAATGAGGCATGGCGCCGCCGACGCGCCACCGGCGGCTCCGCCGAAAAGGCCTTTGCCAAGGTGGTGGGCATCGAATTCGCCGCCCCCAAGGTGGCCGAGGCCCAGGAGCTGTGGCGCCGCGTGGAAACCGCCGTGGGTATCGAACGCCGCGACGCGGTGTGGGATCACCCCGACTTCCTGCCCGTGGCCGAGGACTTGGATAACTCCGCCGAGTTCATCGACGGCCTGCTGGATTCCGAGGACTCCGGCGATTTCGATCCCATCGCCGAGATCGCCAAGCTCGAAGAGGAACTCGCCCGCGAGGCCGAGAACACGGACTCCGGCGCTGCAGATGCGGACGCCAAGGATGCGGACGCTCAGGACAGCGACGATAAGGACGAGGATGATAAGGACAGCGGCCGCGACGCCTAGCCTCCGCTAGGTATCCGGCCCCTCCTCGCGGAGCGGGCGCTCGTCCATAAAGCTGAGGGCTTCCAAAAAGCCCTCGGCTTTTGCCGTGTGTGGGTAGCGCTCTACCCACTGCCGAAACTCGGGACCGTGGCCACCGGGAACGAAGGTGTGCACCATTTCGTGCACGATCACCGCATCCACCACATAGCTGGGCAGTGGCTGCAGCCGGTGGCTCAGCCGGATCGTTCCATCGGCGGGGGTGGTGGATCCCCAGCGCCGGCGCTGATTATGCACCCAGCGGATGGAACTGACCCGCGCCCGCCCCTCCAGATAGCGCTGGTTGAGCTCCGCGGCGCGGCGCTCTAAGGCGGTGTCATCCTTGAGCTGGCCGCGGGAGCGCTTCGCTTCGACTCGGCGCAGCAGCGAGGCCACCATCTCGCGCTCTTGGCGCGCCGTCAATCGGGCGGGAATGCGCACCACATAGCCATCGCCGCGGGCCTCGATGGCTGCGGTTTTCTTTCTTCGCGCCGATCGAATGACTGTCACTGCGGGCTGCTCTGTACTCACAAGCACGCCAGTGTAGTCCGCTCGGCTGCGCGGGGCGGGTGAGTGTAGTAGAACTATCCCCAGACACGGCGGCGTCGGCCGCCGCCAGTGCAGAACGGGGTTTCGGGGGGAACGTCTTATGCAAGCACCAGCGGAGCATCACGACACCGCGGCACCACGCGCCACGGTGCGCCTGCGCGAGGGCATTTCTGTGTTCATCCGCCCCTGCGGGGCACTGCAATTCGGGCAAAACCCGCAGACCGCAGTGGTCATCGACGAATTCAGCCCCGTCATGGGCGCCGCCATTGCCCGCTGCTTCCGCCGCGTCCATCGGGCAACACCACGCACCCAGCTCAGCACCTGGCTCGAAGAGGCCGGTATGGCCGGCAGTGCGGCGCGTTCGCTTATCGACGATCTCCTCCAGCACCGCATCCTCGAAGCCTGCCCCGACAGCGGCCGTACCGCGAGCCTCATCGGGCGCTCTCCCCTCGCCACCCAGGTGGCGGGCGTGCTCAACGCCACGGGCGTGAGCCTGCACCGACCCCAGCACCCAGATTTTCTGGCCCCCTTCGTGCACGATATTGCGCAGCTGCCCACCCACCCAGTGCTGGTGATTGATGAGATCAGCCAGCACCGCTTCCTCGCCCCGCTGCTCACCCAGCTCATCGCCGAGGAGCAGCCACTGATTGTGGTGGACGTGATCGACGGGCACTATTGCATCGGCCCGATGCGCCGCGGCACTCGCGGGCCGTGCCCCTTATGCATGGAGCTCTATCGCAGCGACGCCGATCCCGCATGGTCCGATATCGTGGCCCAGCGCGTCCCGCACAAACTTCAGCCCAGCCCCATCACCACCACCGCCACCGCGGCCGTCATCGCCGCCCTCGTCCAGGCGATCCACGAGGGCAGCCAGCCGGAGCTGGTGCGCGCCGGCACCCGCTGGACGGTCACCCACACGGCCGTGCAGGAAGACACGGTGGCGGCCCATCCGATCTGCCCGGTGTGCTTCGAGGCCTCCCAGCGGCGGCCGCGGCCGCGAACGGCAAGTAAGGGCTAGCGCAGCTCGTCGAGAAGCTGCAAGAGCGACTCCCCGAATTGCTCCACCTTCATCGGCCCGATCCCTGAGATATCCAGCAACTCGGCTTTGGTGGAGGGCATCTCCTCGGCGATCGCGGTGAGGGTGGCGTCGGTGAACACGATATAGGCGGGGGCGTTGAGCTCCTCGGCCTCGGCGCGACGCCACTGCTTGAGCCGCTCAAAGATCGCCGCATCCGCCCCCGAGGGGCAGTCCTCGTGGCGGCCGGCCACCTTGTCCTGCGGGGTGAGCAGCGTGGTGCCGCATACGCGGCAGCGCTTGGAACGCTTGGAGCGCGGCGGCACAGAAGACAGATCCACCTCCGGCACCACCGCATCAAGAAAGCGACTTCGCTTCCGCGAGGCACGCCCGCCCTCTTTGCGGGCCAGGGCCCAAGAACAGCTCAGATGCTCACGGGCGCGGGTAATGCCCACATAAAACAGGCGGCGTTCCTCCTCAATGGCCTCGTTGCCGGCCTTGATGGCGTGGCTGATCGGAATGGTTTTTTCCACCAGCCCCACCACAAACACGGCATCCCATTCCAAGCCCTTGGCGGCATGCACGGTGGCGAGGGTGACGCCCTGCACGGTGGGATCCTGCTTCGCGGCGGCGCGCTGATGCACCTGATCCATCACGGCCTGCAATCCCCAGTGGGGGTGGGAGGAGGCGAGATCCTCGATCACATCCGCCAGCGCCTTCAGCGACTGCCAGCGCTCCCGCTGCTTCGCGCCCTCCGGTTCCTTCTCGCTGAGGCCCACATCGGCCAGCAGATCGCGCACATAGCCTGTGAGCTCCACGCCGCTGGGCCCGATGCGCTGCAGCTCCTCCTCGGCCACACCAGCGGTGCGCTCCACCTGAATCTGGCGGTTGAACTTCTGCGCGGCGCGCACCAGCAGCGCCATCGCTTGGCGCACCTCCGGCCGCTCATAAAAGCCTTCGCCTTGCTGGACTTGGTAGGGGATGCCGGCGTCGGCAAGCGCCTGCTCATAGATGGGCGACTGGGCGCGAATACGAAAGAGCACAGCCATCTCCGAGGGCGGTACTCCCTCCTGCATCAGCTGCTGGATTTTTTCCACCACCCCACGGGCCTCGGCGGATTCATCCGGGTAGGACTGAAAACTCGGCGCGGGCCCCGAGGGGCGCAACCCCTCCAGCTCCAGCCGGGTGCCGGCGATGCGGCCGCTGGCGCGCGCGATCACGCTATTGGCCACGGAGGTGATCTCTGGGGTGGAGCGATAGTCGCGTTGCAGGCGCACGGTGGTGGCCTGGGGATAGCGGCGCGGGAAATCCAGCAGGTAGCGCGGGGTGGCGCCGGTGAAGGAATAGATGGTCTGGTTGGCATCGCCCACCACGGTGAGATCGCTGCGATCCCCCAGCCACGCCTCCAATACCCGCTGCTGCAGCGGGGTGACATCCTGGTACTCATCAACCACGAAGGTGCGGTACTGATCGCGGAACTCCTCGGCCACCGCGGGCGCGTTCTCCAGCGCCCCAGCGACGTGGATGAGCAGGTCATCGAAGTCGAGCAGCACCCCGTCCTTGGTGTTTTTTAGCTGCTCATAGCGCTCATAGGCCTGGGCGATCTTCGCCGGATTCGCCGGGGCGGTGCGCAGCGTCTTTTCCACCTCCGCGGGATAGGACTCGGGGGTGAGCAGGCTGGCTTTGGCCCAAGAGATCTCGCCCAGCACATCGCGGATGGATTCCGTGGAGGTATCCAGGCCCACCGCCCGCACCGCCCGGGCCACCGCGCCGAATTGATTGTCCAGCATTCGCCACGGCAGATCGCCGGCGATCGAGGGCCAAAAATAGGCCAGCTGGCGGCGGGCGGCGGAGTGGAATGTTCGGGCCTGCACGGCCGCCACCCCCATGCTGCGCAGCCGCTCCCGCAGCTCCGCCGCGGCACGGGTGGTAAAGGTGACCGCCAGCACCCGGTTGGGCGAAACCATGCCCTCGTTCACGAGATTGGCGATGCGATAGGTGATGGTGCGGGTTTTGCCGGTGCCCGCGCCGGCCAGAATGCACACGGGGCCGCGGGGCGCCGCGGCGGCGCGGCGCTGGTCCTCGTCGAGGTCATCGAGGCTGAACATGGCGTCGAAAAGCACCTTCCCTAGGGTTGAGTTCTGGTTGTTGAGGCGCGCAGCGCCTCGAAGAGCCTACCTGCTGCCCAGGCATGCATCATGCTGTGCGCAATCGAGCCCACGCGCGGCTGCGGGAAGCGCTGCTCGCGAATATCGCTCGCGCTCACCCAGCGGGTCTCACGCAGCTCATTATCGGTGGCGCAGTGGGCCTCCACATCGGCGGTGGTGCCGTACATGCCCAGCATCAGCGAGCCCGAGAGCGGCCAGGGCTGGCTGGACACATAGCGCACCTCGTCGAGACGCCGGCCGGTTTCCTCCAGCACCTCCCGAACGAAGGCGGCCTCGATCGACTCGCCCGGTTCCACATAGCCGGCGATGAGCGAAAAATACTGCGAGCGCTGCGCATTGCGCCCGACGAGGATGCGGTGCTGGTTCTGCAGCTCCACCACGCCGATCACGGCAGGGTCGATGCGCGGAAACACCCAGCCACTACTGCCCCGCGCCCGGGCGGAGTCGGCGGCATAGTCCAAGGCGGAGCCATCGGCGGGGTGAAAATGAGTGCTGGCCTTGGATTTCACTAGGGCGAGAGCCCGCAGCAGCTCCCCTTCCCCGGCGATCGAGCCCTCCCAGAACTCGGGATCACTGGGGCCGCACAGCCGTGCTCCCGCTGCCGCGGCGCGCTCAAGGGCGGCGGCGTCGGCCTGCACGGCATAGAGCTGGCGGTGCGTATCGACGCTCACTCGCTGTCGCATCGCCTCGGCACTGATACCGCAGCGGCGCAGCTCGGCCGCGTCGAGCTGTGCCGCGATGGTGTGCTGCGGGCCAACGAGAAGGTAGCGATCGGCAGACTGATCCGGCACGGGCTAGGTGCTTTCTCCGCGCGGCGGCTCGGTATCGGGGATATCGGCGGAGAGCACGCGGCGCACATAGAGCAGCCGGTCGCCGGGTTCGACGGATTCCGCCTCTTGGGCGTCGATGCGGTAGAGCTTGCCGGAGCGCACCACGCCCAGCACAATATCGGCCAGGTGGCGGGGGTTGGCGCCCACCTCGTCTTCTTTGACCATGCGCTCGGCGATGGAAAAGCCTTCGCCCGGGGAGAGGAGATCTTCCATCATCTCCACCACGGGCGGGGTGACGGTAGCCAAGCCCAGCATGCGGCCGGCGGTCTCGGAGGAGATCACCACCGAGTCGGCGCCGGATTGCTCCACGAGGTGCAGGTTTTCGGACTCGCGTACCGACGCCACGATCATCGCCGAGGGGGCGATTTCACGCACCGAGAGGGTGATGAGCACTGCGGCATCGTCTTGATTGGGTGCCACCACCACGGCCCGGGCGCGGGAGACTCCGGCCAGCTTGAGCACATCGGATTTCGTGGCATTGCCTTGGACCGTCACGAGGTTGTGCCCCGAGGCGCGCTCGAGTGCTTGGCGGTTGGTATCAACCACCACGATCTGTCCGGGCGGCACACCATCGGCCAGCAGCGCGGTGACTGCGGAGCGTCCCTTGGTGCCGTAGCCGATGACCACTGTGTGATTGCGCAAGCGCTTCCTCCATCGTTGGATTTGTAGGGTGCGGCGGGATTCCTCGGTGAGCACCGCCAGCGTCGTACCCACCAAGAGGATCAGGAAGGCGATACGCAGCGGGGTGACCACAATGACGTTGAGGAGGCGGGCCCGGTCGGTCACCGGGGCGATATCACCGTAGCCGGTGGTAGAGAGCGACACCACCGAGTAGTACAGCGCATCGAGAAAGGACAGCGGCTCGGTATAGCCGCCGCTATCGAAGTACACGATCACCGTCACCGTGAGGATGAGCACGATGGCATACACCACGCGGCGGGCAATGAGCAGCCACGGCGAGGAGCGCCTGTCCTCCGGGATGCGGATGATATTCAGCAGTGCATAGTCCGGCAGATCATCCAGCTCGGTGGGGCGGCGTACCACGGGTTGCCTCGCGCGGGCTCGGGATCCGAACCTTTTACGCATTCTCGCCACGGCTATATCCTTGCTGCTTGGTTGCGGGGGTCATCAGTGGTGGGCACTCGCCGGCTGCACACGCTCAGTCTGTCGTGCCGATACCGTCAGTGTGCACCAGCGCGGCGAGCTCATTCTCATCGGGTAGCTTACTCGGTTCGAGAGTGTGATCGTAGGCGATGTAGTGGAAGGCTGCACGCACCGAGTCCGGATCGATCTCTCGACCATATCGCCGCGACAGCAGCCGCGCCCACGCCAGCCGGTACACGGCCAGCTGGATCTGCGCTGCCTGCATGTCCGCGCCTGTGGGCGGGCGACCTGTCTTCCAGTCCACCACACACCAGCCTGACTCCTCGTCCGTACCGAAGTGGAAGATGGCGTCGATGCGCCCGCGCACCATGCTGCCGCCGAGTGAGATCTCGAAGGGGTATTCCACATAGGTGGGGGTGCGCTCCGCCCACTCGCTGGCGAGGAATTTCTCCTTCAACTGCTCGAGCTCCACGCCCTGGGGATCGATCTCCTCCCCTGCCCCGGGCAGTTGCTCATCATCGAGCAGCGAGGTGGCGCCGAAGCGATCCTCGATCCACTGGTGCAGCGCCGTGCCCCGCTTGGCATAGGCATTGGGTTTGAAGGGCACCGGGCGGTGCTGGCGGCGAGCGAAATCCTCGGGGCTGGACTTCAGCGACACCAGATCAGAGGTGGAGAGCTCATGGCTGAGCTCTACCTCCACCACCGGCCGAGCGGCGGCCTCGTGTTCGGCGATGAGCGCCTCCACCTCCTGCTGCCACAACTGGCTGAGCTCACTGGAGTTGGCGGGAAGATCCTCCCAGCGGCGGTGGCGGGCTGCTTCCACGGCCGTGGCCGCCGCATCGAGAATGTCCTCGCTATAGCTGGCGATGCCGTGGTTGAGCGCCAGCGCTTGGGCCTTTTCTTCCTTCCACAGCCGCGGGAAGCGCAGATCCGTCGCCTCGGCCGCTGGGGTGGTGCTCTCTTCGGCGGTGGCGGCGGCAGGATCAGCCTCCTCGCTCTCAGCGCTGTCGTACCAGTGCACCACAGACTCGGGGGCGAGTTCTTTTAGCGCCGTGAAGTGCTCGAAGGGCGTGGTCTCCCTGCTTGCCGGATCGGCGTGCGCCGCCCCGCTGACGATCAGCGTGTTTTCGGTGCGGGTGATGGCCACGTAGAACAGGCGCACCACCTCATCGAGATAGCCCCGCCATAATTCATCGCGGTGTTCGGTGATCGCCGCGTCCGCCTCGTTCTGGGTGGTGACTCCCTCGAGGTCCAGCACCGGCACGCCATTGGGGTTCTCCACCCCGGCGATATCGGTCATCACGGCATCGCCGCGCAGCACGGGGGGCAGCTCCCCGACCGAGTTGAGCCAGTTATCAAACCTTTTCTGCCTGGTTTCCCCATCGTTGTAGGTGCTGTTATCGCAGTGCAGCACCGCGACGGTATCCCATTCCAAGCCCTTGGCTTTGTGCACGGTGAGCAGCTGCACGCGGTCGCTGTGGACGGCGATCTCGGCGCGGTCAAACCCACGCTCATGCTCTTTCGCCAGCTCAAAGTAGCTCAGCATGGACTGCAAGGAGGCCCCAGGCGTGCGGCTAAACTCGGCCACCTTCTCGGCGAGCTGGTTCAGATGCGCCACCCCGGCGCTGCCATCGCTGTTCGGATCGCGGCGCACGAGCGCTTCGGTACGGATGGAAAATACCCGCTCGATATCGGCGATAATGTCCGTCAGCGGTTTGGAGAGCGAATAGGAGCGCAGATAGCGCAGCTTCGAGGCGAGCTCGGCGAGCCGTTGATAGCCCTCCTCGCTATAGCGCTCCGGTTCTCCGAGGTCCGCGATGGCGTCGACAAGCCCCACATGGGCATCGGGTTCATCGCTGAGCGCTTGGTCGATGGCGGCGCGGAGTCGCTCCAGCGGATCGGGCGAGTCGAGCCGTTCATCCTCTTCTAGCTCGCCGCTGGAGTTCACCCGGCCGGCAATATTCTCGGTGCGGCGGTGGAGCGCCTTGAGATCCTGCACCCCGAGATTCACCAGCGGGCCACACAGCACGCGAACCGCGGCCTCATTATTCTCTGGGGAGACGAGCATGGTGGCGATGGCGAGCACATCCGCTACCTCCGGAACCTCCAGCAGCCCGCCGAGGCCAACGATCTCATAGGGGATACCGCGCTGGGCCAGGGCTGCCGCCATCGCGGCAATGTGGTGGTTCTTGCGCACCAGAACGGCGCCGGTGAAGCGCTCTCCCGCCTCCTGCTTGTCCTGGAAGCGTTCGGCAAGACGCCCAGCGACATACTCGACTTCCTCCTCATAGGTGCGAAACCATCCGAGGGCGATATCGCCCGCCGCGGCCTGTGGCCGGGAACTGAGCTTTTCGACGCTGCGCTGCTGCCCATCACGCTCCAAAACGGAGGCGGAGACGGCATTGGCCAGCTCGAGCACCCTACTCGGGTTGCGCCAGGAGGTCGTGAGCTGGCTCTTCGGCGCCGGCGAGGTGCTGCCATCCTCGGCGATGCGGGGAAAGTCTGTGGCGAATTGGTCCAGATTGGTGGAGGTGGCGCCACGCCAGCCGTAGATGGCCTGCATGGGATCGCCCACAGCGGTAATGCTCAGCGCGCGGTCGGTATTGCCAAAAAGATGGGACAACAGCACCCGCTGGGCATTGGAGGTGTCCTGGTACTCATCGAGCATGATCACCCGGAATTTCCGGCGTTCGCGATAGCCCACCTGGGGATATTTCTGGGCAATGCGGGCCGCCGCAGAAAGCTTCTGCGCGAAGGTGGCCACATTATCGCGCTTCATGCGCCGCCGCAGTTCCTGCACCAGCGGCAGATAGTCCTGGCGCTTCGTCATCGCCGTGACAAGGTTTTCGACATTCCCCGACTTGTACGTCTTTTTCTGCCGCGAGCTGATCTCGAGCCCGTCGATGAGCGAAATATAGTCGTCCTGCGCCTCCTGCAGATCCGCGGGATCGACGAGGTGGGAGTCGAGTGCGGACATCAACGCCAGGGTGGAGTCGATAGCCGAGCTGACGCTGGGATCGCTGGCGATCGCGGTGGAGTGCTCCCGCACCACCTCATAGCAGTACTGGTAAAGCTCGGTCTCGGTGATCAGGCGCGCAGATGTTTCGATGGGCAGCAAGAGGCCGTACTCGGCCACAAGATCCCCACAGTAGGAATCGTAGGTGGCTACCTTCGGTTCGATACTGAGCTCACGGCCCTGCTCATCCACGGCGAGCCCGAGGGTGTTTTTCAGCGTGGCGAGGTTCCGGCGGATGCGCTGTTCCAGCTGGCCGGCGGCCTTGCGGGTGAAGGTGAGTCCCAGAACCTGATCGGGGCGCACCAGCCCATTGGCCACCAGCCAGACCACGCGCGCCGCCATGGTTTCGGTTTTACCGGCGCCGGCACCGGCCACCACCAGCAGTGATCCTTGTTCCGCGCCGATTACCGCTGCCTGCTGCTCGGTCGGTGCATAGGGCTGCTGCAGTCGCTCCGAGAGCTCACGGGGAGACAGTCGCGGATTGTTCTGCTTAGGCATTGAAGATGCTCCTTCCCTGATCCTGTGCCGGGCATACCGCCTTCAACGTGCAATACGTGCACTGTTTCTCATTGAGTTGAGCCCGCACCCGCGGCTGTGCTTTCTCCCGCGCCAGCGCCATGAGCGTGTCCTCAAAAGCAGCGAGTTGCTCTTCATCGAGCCGTGCTTGCTCGCGGGTGGTGATCTTCTTCGTGCTGGTGCCGGGATAGACCAGCACGGCTCCTTCCCGCTCGAGTTCAGGGTCCTCGGGGCGGCGGGTGGCGAGATTCCCTTCCGCATCGAGGCGGGCATGCGCCACGGCCACCTGGTAGGCCGAGAGCTGCGCATGATCGGCGGCCTCTTTCTGGGCAATGGCCTGGGCGGAGGACTTATAATCCACCACCCGCAGGCTATCGCCGCTGCGGTCGATACGATCCAGCCGGCCGGAGATCATCACATCATGCTCGCCCTCTGTGAGATGGCCGACGCGCACCCACGCCTGCCGCTCGGTACCCACCAAGGTGGTCGCGGCATTAGCAGAGTGGATCCACGACACTGTTTTATCGAGCATGGTGCTAAACCGAGCGATCTCCGCATCCTCTCTCCACGCTGCATCATCGAGCTGCTGAGCAAAGGCATGCTCCACCAACTCGCGCGCCACGCTCTCCTCGGCGCCATTATCAATGGCTTCGGCAAAGGCGTGCACGAGCGTGCCGGTGATTTGGGGGCTGCCACTGGCGGAGTCAGCGAACTTCGCCACGGTGCCGTTGAGGGGGCAATCAAGGCTCTTTTCGATGGCGGAGGGGGATAAACGGATGGTCTCCCCGGCGCGCACCAGAGGCTCAGTAGTAGAGGCCGCACGCATGCCCCACCACTCCTGCGGGCTGGCCCCCAGCACGCCGGCCTCCGCTAACCGTGCGAGATGATATGCGGCATGCTCGCGATCCGCTGCGGGAGCGTGCGGATTTTCCAGGGTGCGCCGCAGTTCCGCGATCACACTCGAGGTAGACAGCATACGCGGATGAATAGCGCGCACCGCCCCGGCCTCCTCAGATGTGCCGGCGGCAGTCTCGGCGCTATACACCCGCATGCTCACCGGTGTGGCAGCGAGGAAACGGGAGGGCTCGGTGGTTCCATCTTCGCTCTCCGTGTCATCGATCGCCATGATGTAGAGCTGTTCGGTCGCTCGGGAGCAGGCCAAGCTGAGCAGACGGCGTTCTTCTGCTTCCCGCTCGGCCGTGTGGGTCACATACACCCCAGGGTCGATGTCCTCGTCTGTGTGATTGATTAACTCTTCCTGGCCGAATAGGGTGCCCGTTTCTCCCAGCTGCGGCCATGCACCTTCATTAACTCCTGCAACGATCACGAGGCGAAAGTGCATGCCCACGACCGAGTGGGCGGTAAGAATGGTGACGGCATCGGTTTTGGCGCCGCGCCGCTCACGGGTGAGCGAAGGAACATCGAGGCTGTCGATATAGGAGATGAAGCTGGAAAAGGAGGCCCCGGGGCGACGCTCGGTGTAGTCGCCGGCGGTATCAAATAAGGCCATGGCGGCGTCGAGATCCTGATCCGCCTGGGAGCCGGACGCTCCGCCGCGAAGCGAGACCGCCTGCAGATGCTGGGCGAGGCCGGTCGCCTCCCACAACGCCCATAGCACCGCCTCAACGGACTCGCCGCGTTCATAGGCCGCCCGCCCCGCCTCAAGCACCTCGGTGGTGCGCTGCAAAATCTGGGTTTCCCGCTCGGTGAGGCTATCGCGAATCTCGGCGTTTTCTGGGGCGGTATAGCCCGGTGCCTGGGGAAGCAGGAGATCCTCGAGTACCTCGATGGCCCGGCGGCTACCGCCATGGCGTTTTTCTGCGGCACGCACACCGCGCAGCAGGCGGCGATAGGTGACCGGATCGGCGCCACCGACGGGGCCGAGAATGAGCTCGCTCAGCTCGGTGCTGCTGATACGGCTCAGCAGGCTCCGCGCGGCGATGAGCAGGCTCGATACCACCCGCTGTTCCTTGAGTACCATCGCCGAGTTGTCCACGTGCACGGGCACACCGGCGATCAAGAGCGCCCGCTGCAGGCTACCGATCTCCCCAGAGCTGCGCACGATCACTGCGATATCGCGCCACGCCACCGAGTCGAGCAGCCCAGCGCGGCGTACTCGGTCCGCGATGAAGTCGTGGTGGCTGCGGGCATCGGCGGCCACCACATACTGCGAGCGCGCCTGCACCTGAGGCTCTGTCAGCTCGATGGTGTGCTCGGCGTGGTAGTCGAGGAAGAAGTCGGGATCCGCGCCACGGAAGTGGAATACGGAGTGCTCGGGGTTGCCGCCGAGCACCATGAGCGTGGTGTGCGGGGTGAGCGCCTCGATCAACCCAGCTGCCTTGGGATCGAGATTCTGTGCGTCATCAACCAGCAGATACCGCGCTGAGCGGGCCACCTGTTGGGCGAGCTGCTCATCATCAGCGATGAGGCGGTGAGCCTCGGCCAGCAGCTCGGAGGCGTTGAGCGAGTCCTGGCCAGACAGTGCCATGGTGTGGTGATACTCCCGCAAAAACTGCCCCGCAGCAGTCCAGAGGGGGCGGTCCCAGTCCTCGCCGAGCTGCTCGAGGTCCGCGGCACCTAAACCGCGCTCTTGGGCACGCAGCAGGAAGTCACGCAGGCCGCGGGCGAATCCGACGAGCTCGAGTGCCTCGTGCTGCTCCTCCGGCCAATAGGCGCCGCCGCGCTCGCGGTGGCCGTCGAGAAGCTCGCGGATCACGGCATCCTGCTCGGCGCCGGTAATCATGCGGGGCGAGGTGCCGATATCGCGCTGGCGCGCGGCCCGGACAATGGCGAAAGCCAGGGAGTGAATAGAGCGCACGAGCGTTCCGGCGGAGGCAAAGCCCTCAGCGCGTCCGCCCAACAGAGAAGAGAGCTCGCTGCGGTGATAACTTGCCGTCTCCTTGGCGGTGGTGATCAGCGCAATCTCCGCCGGATCCACCCCCGCATTGATCAAACCCACCACCGTATCGCTCAGAGCGGAACTCACACCCGTGTTGGCGGCGCCGATGAGCTTCACGGTGCCTGTCAGCTCAGCGTGCACCAGCTCGTGCACGGCCGCAGACCACGTCCTGCGAGGGGTATCTCGCGGACCGGGGTAGGTGACTGTCACCGTAGGGTTCGGCGGTGGGGCCATCTGCGGGGTGCTATTCATGCCCATCATTCTTGCAGAGGTAGTGGACACTCACAGCGAATTGCCCCTCAACAACTAAGAACACACATTCGAAGAATGCGGGTGGGAAATTTGGGCTAGGAGTCGGCGTCGAGACGCTCGCCAAGTTCGCGGGCCAACGCCACAATGCGGCGGCTGTGTGCGGGGCGGCTCGCTGGGTGCAGCGCGTGCACATAGAGGCGATAGAGCACCCCGCGGGCGGCCAGGGCGTCGAGATAACGCAGATGCGAGAAACGATCCAGCACCCCGATATCGACGGCATCGGCGATGATGCCATCGACCATCGTCAGCGCCGCGGTATACGCATGCGGATGCGCCACGGGCACGATCTCGGTCACGATCGGCGCCTGGCTCCCGGAGAAGATGGTGGTACCCAGCATGTCCGCGTGGCCCAGCTGCACCTCGAGGGGAATCTCGGGCACCCGCCGATGCAGCTCCGCGGCGGCGCTCAGCGCCTCCACCTCGTGGCCGCTGGCGGGGCGATCGCCCTCAAAAGCGCGGGCCAATAGCTCGGCCGGCTGTTCTGCCCACGCGGCACGATCAGCCAGCTGAAAGATGCTCGCTTCATCGTCGACCTGCTGCATATCGCGGCCCACCCACTGGGGCACCGGCACCTCGGCGAGAGCATCGGCGAGGAGCAGGGCCGCGCCCACGGTTTCATCGACGCGCTGCGCTGGTTCGCCCACCACATAGGCGTTCGCCCGGAATCCCGAGATCACCACGCGCCCATCGGTGGAGCGCACCGGCCGCACCAGGCGCACACCACGGGGGTTGAGGCTATCGCGCAGCTTGGCCGACCATGCGGCAAAAGACGCCGAGGGGGCGCGGGAAATCACCACGTTTCCGCATTTGATGCCGTTATCCCACGCCGCGCCGAGTCGCTCTGCGGCGGCGATGTGATGGGTGGGCACTCGGAAAGCCTCAAAAACGTGCCCCGGTACCGAGCCCACGGGTGTCGAGTCGGTGGTGTCAGTCATAGCCCCTAGATTAGCGTTGCACCCCACCCGCCCGGCGCGCACACCACGGCCACAGGCGAGATTACGTTCCCAGCTGCGCCTTCTACTGGTTCATCCACCAGTACATGATGCCCCCATCGAGGGTGATAACGCGCTCGAAACCATGGGCGAGCAGGATCCGGGCGGCCTCTTCGGAGCGGACTCCCGCTTTGCAATACAGCGCCACCGGCTGGGCGCGATCCAGCTCGGCGACCTGGCCGAGGTCCCCGGCGCGCAGCCGCGAGAGCGGGGCGAGCAGGCTCTCTCCCAGCACTCCCCCTTCCCATTCGATGGGTTCGCGCACATCCACCGAGATCATGCCCTCCTCGAGCAGGGCGGGCAGCTCCTCCATCGAGCGGTGTTCCGGCTCCTTGGGGGCATCGGCGTCGCGGGGTGTCTTCTCGGGGTCCATCGTGTGTCCTTCCTCAGCATCGGTGCTATCGCGGATGGCCGCATCCACGGCAGCAGCAGCTGTCGAAGCTGCTGCGCCGTCTCCCCACCCGCATGCCTCGACCACGGGGCGGTGCCGCAGCGCCGCCGATTCCGGGTGCGGGGAAAAGGAGAAGGTTTTGAAGTTGTTATTCGCCGCATCCCAGGTGGCGAGGCGGCCGATGAGCGGGGTACCGAATCCCGTGATGAGCTTGATTACCTCGGTGGCCATCATGGTGCCGATCACCCCGGGCAGCACGCCAAAGACACCGGCCTCGGCGCAGTTGGGGGCACTACCGGGCGGCGGCGGGGTGGGGAAAATATCGCGCAGGGTATAGCCCTCGGCGAAGACAGATAGCTGGCCGCCGAATTGCTGAATGCTGCCCCACACCAGCGGGATGGACTGCTCGGCACAGTGATCGGCCACCAGGTAACGGGTGGCAAAGTTATCGGAGCCATCCACCACGATGTCGTAGGCACGGAGGATCTCGAGGGCATTAGTGGCCGTGAGTGCGCAGTGGTGGGTGCGCACCTCCACCTCGGGGTTGAGCTCGCGGGCAAAGCGCGCCGCGGACTGCACCTTCGGTGTACCGATATCGCTGGTGCGGTGCACCACCTGGCGCTGCAGGTTGGACAGGTCCACCTCGTCGGCGTCGATAATGCCCAGACACCCCACCCCGGCTGCGGCTAAGTATTCAATCACCGGGCTGCCGAGCCCGCCGGCGCCAATCGCCAACACCGAGGCTCCGTGGAGTTTCTGCTGCCCCTGCAGCCCGATTCCGGGCAGGGAGAGATGGCGGGCATAACGTGCCGTCGCCCCAGGGGGCAGCGGCCGCGGTGTGAGAGTCACCGAATTTATTCCTTCTTGCCGTTCGGATAGGGCCACGCGTTATAGCTGCAGGTGGCGTTATCGTCGGGGTAGATCTCGTTGGGGTCGATCTTGTTCAGCTCCGAATTGGAGAGGCTGAGGGTTTGCTGCATCATGATCGGCGCGAGGGCGCCATCGCGGCCGCAGGGCACATGCTGCGCATAGCCGATACCGTGTCCTACCTCGTGGTTGATGAGGTATTGGCGATAGGCGCCGAGATCGCCAGCGAAAGGCCGGGCGCCACGCACCCAGCGGGATTCGTTGAGCACCACGCGATTGCCGTCGGAGGTAAAGCAGGAGGTCTCCATGCCCAGATTGGCACCGCAGCTCTTATGCGTGGTGTTCACGCTGCTCAGCTGGATGCGTAGATCGGCCTTGTCCGGATTGTCGATGCGCTTGAAGCCAAACTCGGGATCGGCGGTCCAACCCTTGGGATTGGTCAGGGTGGCATCCACCATCGCGGCAAAGCCATCATCGCCGCCATAGTGGGCGGGGTTGAGCCCCTCTTCCACTTCGATCACATAGGTGACGGTGCGCGGGCGTCCCGCCCCGGCTTCGGCACCAGGGGCACCCACCATGCGGTAAGTGCCGCGCCCGTCTTCGGTATAGGGCCCGCCTGCGGGTAGCTGCCCGCCTTCGGTCACAAACGCGAGATCCGCGGGATTAGGCACCGGCGGTCGCCCCTCGTCGCGACCTGTGCTCGTGGCTGCCGGTGGGACAGAGGAGGCGGTAGGGGGTGTGGTATCGGCGGGCTGGTGGATGATGTCGACGAGCACCCACACGGTGATGATCGCCAGCACCGGAATGGCATAGGCCCGCCAGCCATAGTCGCGGGCAAAACGCACGAAGAAGGAGTCATTGGACTCTTCTGCTTCTCGACGCTCCCCCGCTGCTTCATGCCGCCCCGGCGAGGGGTCCGGCTCCGGCCTGTGGTGGCGCGGGGCAGCGATGTCATCGTCGCTATTCCACGCTTTATAGCGGTCGGGGCGGTCCTCCCCGTCCTGGCCGCGTAGATATCTTCTCTCGTCGATGACTCGCTACTCCTTCTGCCTCGTACTCGTGCGCGCTGCGCCTGTCGGCTGCGTTAGTTGATAAAGCCCACTGGATGAGCGTGTGTGGAACCGACTTCCACATAAGCGATCGAGCTACTACGGACCACATACTTTCGGCCCTTGTCATCATCCAGAGTCACAGAGCTCGGCTCTGCGCTAGCGAGTGCCTGCTGCACCTGCGCGAGCACCTCATCCTGGGCGCGATCGGTGGAGATAACAAGCTCGCGTGGGCTGTCATTGAAACCAATTTTGATGTCCATAAAGATGCCCTCTTTTCATGTCTGTGACGATGGCGCGGCACCTGCCTAGGCTGCCGCGCCGGTGCGTATGAATTAACGGTTATCGTCTCATATGCACAGTGAGGATAGTAGTTCTCTGCCACCGTGCACTGAGGCAGTCTCCAATACTAGTGGCAGGACAGTTAGTATCTATAGATGTGTCTGACCAAGGATCTTCCACCGCCCACGATCAGCCTCGCTCTGCCGGTTCGAGGCGTTCCCGCCGCCGAGTGCGTCGCCACACCACGCGCCAGCAGGTAGCTGAGGCCGCACCGGCACCTTCCGAGAAGGCTGCGGCGACTGCTCCTCCTGCTGATAGAGAGGCCGCTGCCGCGCCCGCCGCGGCGCCACCTTCTCGCAGTACAGCCGCCACAAAGGATGCCACCACGCCGACTTTCGCGGAGCTGGGCGTCGCCGTGGAGATCGTGGAGGCCTTGGCCAACAAGGGCATCACCCACACCTTCGCCATCCAAGAGCTCACGCTGCCCTTAGCACTCGATGGCGCCGATATCATCGGCCAGGCCCGCACCGGCATGGGCAAGACCCTCGGTTTCGGCGTGCCGCTTCTCGATCGCGTCTTTGATGCCGCCGATGTCGCGGAGCTCGATGGCACCCCGCGCGCCCTGATTGTCTGCCCCACCCGCGAGCTGGCGGTGCAGGTGAGTGAGGATCTCGCCACTGCCGCAGCCCGCCTGCCGGTGCGGGTACTGGCGATCTACGGTGGCACTCCCTATGAGGACCAAATTTCGGCGCTCGAACGCGGCGTGGACGTGGTCGTGGGCACCCCGGGACGGCTCCTTGATCTCGCCCAGCGCGGGGCGCTGCGACTCAACGAGGTGGCGATCCTAGTTCTCGACGAGGCCGATGAGATGCTCGATCTGGGCTTTTTGCCCGATATTGAAAAGCTCATGGCCATGCTCACCCACGCGCACCAGACCATGTTGTTCTCGGCCACCATGCCCGGCCCCATCATCACCTTGGCCCGGGGTTTTATGCACAAGCCGGTGCATATTCGGGCCGAGTCGGCGGAGTCCTCGCAGACACACGCCTCTACCCGCCAAGTGGTGATGCAGGCGCACCAGATGGATAAAACGGCCATTATCTCCCGCATTCTGCAGGCTCCCGGCCGCGGCCGCACCATCATCTTCACCCGCACGAAGCGTTCCTCGGCGACCTTGGCCGAAAACCTCGCCGCCCATGGCTTTGCGGTGGGAGCAGTGCACGGCGATATGGGCCAATCGGCCCGCGAGCGCTCGCTCAGTGCGTTCCGCGAGGGACGCATCACGATCCTGGTGGCCACCGATGTGGCCGCCCGCGGTATCGACATCGATGATGTCACCCATGTGATCAACTATCAGACCCCGGACGATCCGATGACCTATGTGCACCGCATTGGCCGCACCGGCCGCGCCGGTCACACCGGAACGGCCGTCACCCTGGTGGGCTTTGATGAGCTGCACAAGTGGGCGCTGATCAATGATGAGCTCAAGCTCGATCAGCCGGAACCACCCCAGTGGTTCTCTACCTCCCCCGAGCTATTCGAGGCCCTCGATATTCCCGAGGGCGCCACGGATTCCATCGGCGATGCCCGCCCCGTCTTCGGCGGGGGTGCCTCGAGCCTGCGTGGTCGCGGTAGTCGCCCGCGGGGCGCGGGCCGCAGCCAGGGCCGCGGTCAGCAGGGCGGCCGCGGAGGGCGCGGGCGCCGTAACTAGAAAGTGCGGTATCCTTCAGCCTCATGAGTTCACGCGATAGCGGTGCGGCTGGTGCTGCCACCCCTGCTCGGCGCCGCCTCACCCCCGCTGCGGGCTGGGCTGTGCTCGCGCTGCTGGTGGCGCTCGTCTGCGTGCTCACATATATCAGCGCCCCGGCCCGTCACGCGCATCTGCGCAGCTCCATCGGCCCGGAGGAGCAGCCGCCGCAGGTGCCGAGCATCGTCACCTCCTTCCCGGAGTCCATGCACAAGCAGTGGACGTTCACCACCGATTCCCCGCTGCACCAGCGGGATACCTATGTGATCGACGGGCTGGTGATCGCCGCGGAGGAGCACCGGGTATTCGCCTTCGACCCCGCCACCGAGACCGAGCGCTGGTCCTATGAGCGCAGCGATGCCACCGTCTGCGCACTATCTTTGGCTTTTTCGCAGGTGATGGTGTCTTTCTCTACGGGCTTCGGCTGCGGTGAAACCACCGCCATCGATGCCGATACCGGCCGCTATAAGAGCACCCGCGCGGTGCTCACCGAAGAGCCCGTGCACTCGCTGCGCTCCAATGATGCCGCGGGGGTGTACAACGATGAGTTGGTGGTGCTGTGGCGCTCGGATCTGGTGCGCACCATCCAGGTGGGTAAGGATCCCGCCCCGCAGGAGCGCGAACAGCTGGGCCGCGATTATTGCCGCATTGGCTCCGCTTTGACTCGTTTGAGCACCCTGGCCCTCATCGATATCTGCGCTCCTGAGCAAGCCGGAAATGACAGCGGCGCCCCTGTGGCGCGGCTGCACTTTTTCGACCGCAACCCCGAGGATTCCCGCAAACCGGAACCGGAGACAAGCATCGAGCTCGAGCAGCCGGACGCCCAGCTTCTGGCCGTCGCTGAGGACGCCGCCGCGGTGTACTACCCGCCCCAAGACCTGCGCATCCAGGGCCGCATTGTCTCCTATGGCAGCAATGGCGAGGTGCTAAGTGAGCGCGGCATAGCGCCGCTTTTTGATCCGCGCAACGTCATTCACGCCGATCTTCCCCACCACATCACGGTCTACACCGATCGCGGCCTCATCCTCTTCCACCCCACGACCCTCGCCGTGGAGCACATCTTCTCCGATGCCATCGGCTCCGGGGTGGCGATGGGCACCGATGCCGTGGCCTATCCCGTCCGAGATGGCCTCGCCCTCGCCGAGTGGCACCGAGGCAAGCGGATCGACCATGTCCGCGCCTCCATCGACGATGGCGCCGATTCGACCCCGATTAACCTGCGCCTTTCTGGGGATACGATCATCGCCCAACAGGGCTCAACGATCACAGGGTGGCGTCGATAATCGCTTATCGACGCCACCCTGCAGGCATATTCTCGACTAGTACTGCGCTGCCGCCCAGCGCACGGCGACCCCGTTGAAGAGCAGGCCCAGGCCGAGCAGGCCCACAATGCCCACCGCAATGGCCGAGGGGGTGTGCCCGGCGCTGTGAATATAGAAGGCAATGGGAATAAGCAGCATGTTGAGCATGAGCACGGGCGCACGACCCCAGCGCTTGCCGCGGGCGAGGAATAGGGCGGCCACGCAGACCGTGCCGAAGAAGATGAGAAAGACCACGCCGGTGCCGAAGCCGAGCAGATCGGCGCGCAGCTCATCTTCGAAAACGGCGGAGGCATCGCGATAACCCAGCAGGTCACGGGCCATGAGAAAGATGCCATACGCGATACCGAGGAGCCCCTCTACCCCGCCGAGTATCGCCGCCCAGCGAATGGGGGCGGGAAC
Organism: Corynebacterium sp. TAE3-ERU30; assembly: GCF_019209925.1. Taxonomy (NCBI): domain Bacteria; kingdom Bacillati; phylum Actinomycetota; class Actinomycetes; order Mycobacteriales; family Corynebacteriaceae; genus Corynebacterium; species Corynebacterium sp. TAE3-ERU30. The sequence continues at coordinate 71,938 of NZ_JAHUTO010000005.1, forward strand.
GGCGGATGCGGCCTGCTCTGCAGGCTGCGTGGACTCGGGGCTGCGGCGGGATTTTTCTGCTCTGCTCACAGAACATGAGTCTATACAATGCCGGTGGCTGCGCCCTAGACATCCCGCGGCGATGCGGCGCGCCGTCGCGGGAGCGGAATCCTTTACACTGGGGAATCGTGCGAAGCCTACTTTTGATGAACCCGAACTCCACGAGCGTCAGCCATGCCATTGTCCGCGATGTTGTGAGCGCGCTCGCGCCAGTGACGTCCATCAAGGCTGTCCATACGGCCTATCCGCAGCATGCCGAGGAGATCTGCGCTGGGCTGCGGCGCTCTGATTATGACGCCATCATTATTCTCGGCGGCGATGGCACTGTCGGCGAGGTGATCAACGGCTTGCTGGGCAAGGATGTCGATGCCCGCCCCGATGCTGCCGAGCTGCCGCGGCTGGTGATCATTCCCACCGGCTCCGCCAATGTCTATGCCCGCGCCCTCGGCCTGCCCAATGATCCCACGGAGGCCGCCGCCGAGATCGCGGAGCTGCTCCGCGAGGGCACGGTGCGGCGCCTGCCTCTGGCCATGGCCCATAATGTGGGTTCGGCAGAGACAGATCCGGACGATGATGAGTCCAAGCGCTGGCTCTGCGTGAACTTGGGTATCGGCATTGATGCCGCCGTGATTCACTCGATGGAGCAGGCCCGCAAGCGCGGTATCTCGGCCACCCCCGGCAAATACGCGCTTATTGCGGCACGCGCCTGGCGTCGCCTGCGGGCACATCCGCCGCATATCTCTTTCCGGGCGGAGACCGCCGGCACCGTGCGGGAGGAAAAGGAGCTGCCCTTGGTGGTGGTATCCAATACCAATCCCTGGACATTTGCCGGCCCCGTTCCGGTTGTGACCAACCCCGATGCCCGAACGGAAGGCGGCCTCTCAATCTTCGCTCTCACCAGCGCCGAAGGCGCCGGTGGCCTAGCGGCGTTGATGAAGACGGTGGGCTCGAATGTCCGATTCTGGTCTGCTTTGCCCGTGGATACCGGAGAAATCCAAGTTGACGATATCAACGCACTTACACTCACCCTGACAGAGAAGACGAAGTGGCAGCTAGACGGCGAGTTTATGGGCGAGACAGATCGCATCGATATCGTTTCTGTCCCCGATGTGATCGACGTGATCGCCCCTGAGAGCGCTCATTTTTCGTGAGATATGTCACTAATTTGGCGAAAGCTCTAGCCAAACAGACATAGTCGTGCAAGAATTCACTTCAGCGAAGGCAAAGAAAGCGCAACCCTTTGCCGAACTTCGGTAGAAGCAGAGATTAACCATACGTTAAACCCGCAGCTGAGACGGAAAGCTTAAGCGGCGGGCGTTAATTTTTCTCTCCACTGGCTTCACTGTAGCTAGCAAGCACGGCCCCCATTATCTTGGGAGTCGCTCGTGCCCTCTACTAGCCGTAGGATGTCAGAACTGCGACGAGAAGAACGCCCCCATCCGGATCATCCGATGCGTACCCTGCCTTCACCCGAAACCGATAATTCACCCCAATAGATGCACAAAAGCTTTAGCTTAACTTTAAGGAGTACACCATGGACTGGCGCCACAACGCAGTTTGCCGCGACGAGGACCCCGAGCTCTTCTTCCCTGTAGGAAATTCCGGGCCCGCCCTGGCACAGATCGCCCGGGCAAAGCTGGTGTGCAACCGCTGCCCAGTAACCAACCACTGCCTCAAGTGGGCCCTCGAGTCCGGCCAAGATGCCGGCGTGTGGGGTGGCATGAGCGAGGACGAGCGCCGCGCCCTGAAGCGCCGTAATAAGGCGCTAGCGCGCCAGCGCTCCCGCGCCACCGTCTAGGAAGCATGAGTGCCGCAGTGAATTGTTCTCGCCGTCAGTGAGACGATACACTGGGCACTCAAACTTTCTTTTCATTCATACCCACCTCTAGGAAGGAGACCACTATGAGCAAGCGTGGTCGCAAGCGTAAGGACCGTCGTAAGAAGGGCGCTAACCACGGTAAGCGCCCCAACGCCTAAGCCACTGGCCTAGGCCCTAGCGCAGCAAAACCCAGCCTGGTTTCTTTTCAGAACCACGCTGGGTTTTCTCTTGTTCCCCACCCTTGCGGCTAGCCGATAGTCCACTCCACGCGCATCTTAAAGCGGATGGTTTCGCGCAGCCGGGTGGGGGCTTTTTGGCAGCAGCACTGCCGCAGAAGCTCACGTACCTGCTCCTCTATTCCGAGCCGCTCGAAACACTCTGGGCAGGCCTGGACATGCCGGCGCAGCTGTTCCCGCTCGACGGGGCTGCAATCCCCTTCCAGCAGCCGAGCGAGAGAGGCATAGGCGCGCTCGCAGCTTTCGGAGCATTCATGCTTGCGTCCGCAGTCTCTCATTGGCTCACCTTCCGCGTTGTTGTGGCCTGCTCGGTGCTGTCAGTCTCGGGCTCCACGCCGATGCCATGATCGGCAGCTACTTCTCTCAACGCATCGCGCAGCTGTCTTCTTCCCCGATGCAGCCGACTCATCACCGTTCCGAGGGGAGTGCCCATGATCTCCGCGATCTCCTTATAGGCCAGCCCCTCCACGTCTGCGTAGTAGACCACCATGCGATAGTCCTCGCTGAGCTGGTTCATCGCATCCGCAATCTGAGTATTCGGCAGCAGCTTCAATGCCTCCACCTCGGCGGATTCCAGCCCGGTGGAATCGTGGGTGGAGGTATTCATCAGCTGATGATCGGTGATCTCCTCGGTGGGCAGCTGCTGCGGCCGGCGCTTTTTCTTGCGATAGCTGTTGATATAGGTGTTGGTCATGATCCGGTACAGCCACGCCTTGAGATTGGTGCCCGGTTGAAAAGAGGAGAAGGCCTGATAGGCCTTGAAATAGGTTTCCTGCACGAGATCCTCGGCATCCGCCGGGTTGCGCGTCATGCGCAGCGCGCCACCATAGAGCTGATCCAGCAGCGGCAGGGCGTCGTCTTCGAAACGCTGCTCAAGGCTGCGCTCGTCCTCGCCTGCGCGCGCTCGGCTCGTGGCCTGTGCGTCCTCAGGTGTGTCCACCATGCTTATCCCCGTGGCTCCTGCCTCTATAGTCGCGGTGTGCGCCGTGCGTCCTAGTCGTCCTCATTTATTTTAGGGGCCGCCACATCCACACACCGCACCGCCTCCTCATTGAGCAGCACCGGCTCGGCCGACCAGGTGCCGTCAGCTGCAGCGACATAGAGTGCCGCCATGCCGTCGAAAGGCGGCTGCTCCACTCTGATACGCGCCCCCGGCACGATGCCGTTATCGTTCAGATAGCGCAGGATGTCCACGCTGTGATCGTGGATGCGCTCCACCACCGTGTCTGTGCCGGGCGCAACGGCTGCCAGCGACTGCCCACCCACGGTGTCGATCTCCCCACTCGCGCTGGGAATCGGATCCCCATGCGGGTCGCGGCTGGGGAAACCGAGAAAGCTATCAATCCGGCCGAGCAGGCGATCAGAGATGGCGTGCTCGAGTAGCTCGGCCTCCTCGTGTACCTCGTCCCAGCCATAGTTCAGCGTTTCCACCAAAAAGCTTTCCACCAGCCGGTGCCGCCGCACCATCGCCAGGGCCAGCTGCCGCCCCTGCGCGGTGAGGGTGATGCCGCGATAGGGTTCGCGGTGAATATAGCCATTCTGCGCCAGCCTTTTCACCGCCTCAGAGGCCGTGGGGGCCTTCTGCCCCATCGTGGTGGCGAGCTCTTTCAACGACGCCGGCGCCTGCGTCCGCTCGCAAATATCAAAAATGTTCTTCAAGTAATCCTGGGTGCGCACTGGCAGATCAGTGATGGAAGGTACAGGCGTATCCATACTCTCTAAGCCTAGCGTTTGATCGCTGCGGCGCTAGGGCGATCCAGCGTTATAGTGTCCTCGTTATGGCAAAGAAAAAGAAAAAGGGCGCCGCGGGTGCCGCCACCCCCGCCCTGGCGATGCTGCGCGCGGCCGGAATCGAGCACCAGGTTCACGAGTTCGACGCCGGCCACGATCACTTCGGCCAGCAGGCTGCCGCAGCACTCGGCGAGAGCGAGGGCGTCGCGGCCGCGGCCATCTTCAAAACCCTCGTGGTGGACTTAAGCGCCGGCCGCGGGCCCCGCCGCAGCCTCGCGGTGTGCTGCGTACCGGTCACCGGCTCGCTGTCGTTGAAGAAGGCCGCTCACGCCTTCGGCGTATCCAAGGTGAGCATGGCGGATCCGCATGACGCCGAAAAGTCCTCCGGCTATATCACCGGCGGGATCTCCCCACTGGGGCAGAAGAAACTCCTGCCCACGCGTATCGACGCCAGCGCCACGGCGCATCCGACCATCTATGTCTCCGGCGGCAAGCGCGGGCTCGATATCCAGCTCCGCGCCAGCGATATGGCCGCCGTCCTCGGCGCTGAATTCAGCGATCTCGCCGCACCCTAGGCCACCAGGGGCGCGGCAGCAGGTGAGCGTCGATAAGCGCGCAGCTAGGAGATCAGCTCGGGATAATCATTGCCCACCCGGCCCACGGCCCTATCGGCCGGGGTGGTGATGATACTCGCGCGCAGGGACTCCGGCGACGGCCCAGAGACGATGGCCTCCGCCGCCTGCTGATCCTGGGTGAGCCACGCCTGGGCCTCCTCGGCGGTGAGCAGGCGCGGCATGCGATCATGCAGCCACGCAATCGGCTGAGCACTGGCGGTGGTGATGATCGTGGTGGACAGCTGCCCCAGCCCGGTGGCGACCACGCCCGCAGCCCACAGCAGCTCGCCGTCCTCCCGGTGGACAAAGTGCGGCTGCTTATCCTTCCACTCGTAATAGCCATCCATGGGAATCACGCAGCGGGAACGGGCGAAGGCGTCGCGAAAAGAGGGCTTGGTAGCGACGGTTTCAGCCCGGGCATTAAAGAGCACGGGACCGGTGCTGTCCTTCTTCCAATGCGGCAGCAAGCCCCACCGCGCAGCCCGCAGGCTCAGCGGGGCCTGTGTAGCGGCATCCTGAAGCAGCTCGGTAGCAATAAACACCGGCACCGCGTGGGTGGGGGCGATATTGTAGCGCGGCGGCGGGCAGCCCTGGGGCGCGTCGATCTCCGCCACCCCGAGTACCCGCTGGGCATGGCGCAGCAGCTCCTGCTCAGTGGTGAATAAAACAAAACGACCACACATAGTGCCCATTGTGCCAGCAGCCTGGCCACGCATCCCCCGTATGCTCACAATCACCTGCGGTTTTAGGGCGAATCGACGACGCCACCGGGACCTAGCCCTAGAATCGAGGTATGGATTCAGCACGCATGCCCCTGTGGGACAGCCCATTTGTGACGGACCCTGTGCGCGCCCGCGTACACATCCCCGGATCGAAGTCGATGACGAACCGCGCGCTCATCTTAGCCGCGCTCGCCGACGGGCCCTCCACCATCTCCGGGGCGCTGCGCAGCCGCGATACCGACCTGATGATCGGCGCCCTCAAAGCCCTGGGTGTCTCTATCAGCGATATCTCCCCCTCCCATGGCAGCCCCAATATTGAATTGCGCGTGCAACCCCAGCCGCTGTCGGGCACCACCATCGATTGCGGACTGGCCGGTACCCTCATGCGTTTCCTGCCCTCGGTGGCAGCACTCGCCGATGGCACTGTGTTCTTCGACGGCGATGCCCAAGCCCGCACCCGCCCCATGAGCGCGGTGCTCAACGGCCTGCGCGGGCTGGGCGCGGATATCAACGGCACTCGGCTGCCCTTCGCGGTGCACGGCACCGGCAGCCTGGAGGGAGGCACGATCGCTATCGACGCCTCCGGCTCCTCCCAATTCGTATCCGGCCTGCTGCTTGCCGCTGCCCGCTTCGATAAGGGCATCGAGCTGCGCCACACCGGCACCGTGCTGCCCTCCCAACCACATATCGATATGACCATCGACATGCTGCGCGAGGCCGGCGTGGAGGTGGACACCTCCGAGCGCCACGTGTGGCGGGTACGCCCTGGCACCATCCGGGGCCGGCACTGGGCTATCGAACCCGATCTCTCCAATGCCACTCCCTTCCTTGCGGCGGCCGCGGTCACCGGCGGCGAGGTGACCATCCCCCACTGGCCGCACACCACCACCCAGCCCGGGGACGAGATTCGCTCCATCCTCACCCGCATGGGCGCACAGGCCGAGCTGCACTCGCGCGGCGATAGCCACGACCTCGTGGTCACCGGCCCCAGCGATGGCCGGCTGCGCGGCATCGATATCGAGATGAGCGATATCGGCGAGCTCACCCCCACCGTGGCCGCCCTGGCCACCCTGGCTGATTCCCGCTCGTTCCTGCGCGGTATCGCGCATTTGCGCGGGCATGAAACCGATCGCCTCGAGGCATTAAGCACCGAGATCACCCGGCTTGGCGGGCGCTGCGAGGCACACGCAGACGGGCTCACCATCACCCCAGCGCCGCTGCACGGCGGGGTATGGCACAGCTACCACGATCACCGTATGGCCACCGCGGGGGCCATTATCGGCCTCGTCACCGAGGGGGTACAGGTGGAAAATATCGACACCACCGCCAAAACCCTGCCCGGTTTCGACACCATGTGGGCGCAGATGATCGACGGCGCACAACCCGCCGCCCCGACACAGCACGAGTGAGGTGAGACAGTGAGTAGATCCCGGCGCGATTTTGATGAATCCGATGTAAAAATCCGCCCCTCTCGGGGCTCGCGGCCGCGCACGAAACACCGCCCCAAGCACAAAGACGCCGAGTTTGGCATGGTGATTAGCAAAGACCGCGGCCGCTGGGGCGTCGCCTTAGATGGCCGCGCCCCTGCGGACACCGTGACCTGCATGCGCGCCCGGGAGCTGGGTCGCACCGCCATCGAGGTGGGCGATCGCGTGGGCGTGGTGGGCGATACCAGCGGCAAGCCCGGCACCTTGGCGCGCATTGTGAAACTCAGCGAGCGCTCCTCGGTGCTGCGCCGCACCGCCGACGATACCGACCCCTATGAGCGGATCGTGGTGGCCAATGCCCAGAAGCTACTCATTGTGTGCGCCGTGGCCGATCCCCCGCCCCGGGCCGGCTTCGTGGAACGTGCTCTGGTGGCGGCCTATGTGGGTAATCTCTCGCCGGTACTGTGCTTGACCAAATCCGATCTGGCCGATCCTTCTGCCTTTGCCGCCGAGTTCGCCGCCCTCGAGGTGCCGGTGGTGGTGTGCGGGATTAACGATCCCCTCGATGAGCTCAATGCCCTCATCGACGGCCAGGTCTCCGCGCTCATCGGTCATTCCGGGGTGGGGAAATCCACCTTGGTCAACCGCATTGTGGCGGATGCGGATCGCGCGACCGGTGAAGTCTCGGGCGTGGGCAAGGGACGCCACACCTCCACCCAATCGGTGGCGCTGCCCCTCGACTCCGGCAGCGGCTGGATTATTGACACCCCAGGTATTCGCTCCTTCGGGCTGGCCCATGTCACCCCAGAGAACGTGATCGCGGTGTTTGATGATCTCGCGGCCGCCGCCGAGACGTGTTCGCGCGGCTGCACCCACCTCGGGCCTCCTGCCGATCCTGAGTGCGGATTAGACGATTTGGACGGCCCCTCAGCTCGCCGCGCCGAGGCGGTGCGCCTGCTGCTCACCTCTTTGCACTCCAATGATGAATGGGAGATGAAGAACCTGTGAGCAGTACCCAGCGCCCAGCAGAGGATAGCGAGGCAGCCAGCGAGGACACCGCCGCGGCCAGCGGCGGTGCGACCAGCGGCGGGGCCACGGATACCACGGCACGCGCCAGCTCCGATCGCGCCCCGGCGGATAGTGGCGATACCGGCGCCCGCGGCCGCAAGGGCACCGGCGCAGCCACCCCGCAGGCCCGACTCAAGCGCCTCGCCTTGCTGTGTATCTACACGCTCATTGTGGGTGTGGGCACTGGCCTCGGGGCCGCGGCGCTGGTGAAAACGATGCAGATGGTGGAAATGCTGGTCTATGGCCGCCACGAAGGGATGACGGCCCACCTCACCGCCGGCACCACCGCCGCCCAACGCTTCTGGGGTATTACCATCGCCGGTCTTTTGGCCGGTGTGGCCTACTATCTGCTGCAAACCAAGGGCAAGCCGATCCGCTCGGTGACCGAGGGCATGAAGGGCAAGCCCATGCCCGTGCTATCGACCCTCATCAACGCCTTTTTGCAGATGATCACCGTGGCCGCCGGCGCCTCGGTGGGCCGCGAGAACGCTCCCCGCGAACTCGGCGCCATGATGTCCAGCCAGCTCTCGCACCGGCTGGAATTGGATTCGGAAACCCGCCGTATTCTGGTAGCGGCCGCGGCCGGTGCCGGCTTGGGCGCGATCTATCACATCCCCCTCGCTGGGGCGATCTTCGCCGTGGAGATCCTCCTCGGATCCATCACCATTCGCGCGATGATGACCGTGCTGGCCTGCTCCGCGGTGGCCACAGTGACCTCCGGCATCGTGGTGGGCAATGATCCGCTCTATGCCACCATTCCGCTCTCTGAGGGCTGGGGCAATCTGGGGGCCGCGATCATCGTGGGCGCACTCTGCGGCTTGCTGGGCGTGGTATTTCGCAGCGCTATTTCTCGCGCAGAGAGCAATAAGACCCACGGCGCAGCCATGATGTGGACCATCCCCGCGGCCTTCATTCTGGTGGGGCTGATGTCTATCTATCTGCCCACTGTGCTCGGCAATGGCCGTCTCGCCGCCACCGAGGTGCTTGTGGGGCGACCGGCCCTCACCTTCGCTGCTGCCCTGTTGGTGGCCAAGGGCATCGCCGTGTTTGTCACCTTGCGTTCCGGCGCGGTCGGCGGTGTGCTCACCCCGGGCTTCGCCATCGGTGCGCTCGCCGGCTATTGCATCGGCGTGTTCCTCCAGCCCTTCATGCCGGGGCTGCCGGCCTCGGACTTCGCGCTGTTGGGCTGCGCCAGCTTCCTCTCTACCTCCATGGCCGCACCGCTATTCGCGGTGATCGTCACCATCGAGTTCACCGGCCAAACCTCCAGCGCCTATCTCGCGCTGTTCTTGGCCGCCGCCACCGCCTCCCTCGCGGGACGCGCCGCCAGCGAGACCATGAAGATCCCGCTGAACGTGACGATGCCGTGGAACCGGCCCTAATTAGCGACGCAGCGGGGTACGGCCGGAGAAGTTCAGCATCACTTCTTTCACCCCGGGGCGGATCTTCTTCAGCATGATCAGCCCCGTGGCCAGGCCGCGGCGCACCCCGTTCTCACCCTCGCCCACGTGGAGATACTGCTCCACCGGGAACTTATCGCTGAAGGCCGCATTGGAGCGCACCTCCGGGGCGTTGTCCTTATCGGCCACCATGAAGCGCGGCGGCAGGCTCAGCTTGAGCAGGGTCTTTTGCACCTTGAAGAACTGCTCCGGGAAGGAACCGGTGTGATAGGGCAGGTCATAGTCGCGGGCGACCTTCTCCACCTTCTTGCCCACCTCGGCCAGGCGGTTGGAGGGCATGGTGGGAAAGAGGTGGTGCTCGATCTGGTAGTTGAGGTTGCCGGAGAGCACGCTCAGCAGGAAACCGCCGCGGAAGTTGGCCGAGCCCAGCATCTGGCGCAGGTACCACTGGTTGTGGTCCTCGGTGGCGTGCTGCTTCTTGGTGAAGGTTTCGGTCTCATCTGGGAAGTGCCCGCAGAAGATCACCGAATAGGCCCATAGGTTACGGATCAAGTTGGCGAGCATATTGCCCTTGAGCATCGTGCCGCCCAAGCCGAAGGGAAGCGCCACGAGCGGGAAGATGGCGTAGTCCTTGGCCATCTGATTGCGCACCTTAGCAATGGTCTGCCAGAGCTTCGGCTTGGTCTCCTCCCAGGTGGCCTTGCCGGCGGGAATCTTTCCCAGCTCCACATCGTAGAATGCCACCGCCCACTGGAAGAAGGTGGCCAAGATGGTGTTGGTCAGCGGCTGCGCCAGGTGATAGGGCTGCCACTTGCGGTCGCGGGTCACGCGCAACACGCCATATCCCACGTCATTGTCCATGCCGAGGACGTTGGTGAAGGTGTGGTGGATGTAGTTATGCGAGTGCATCCACTGCTCCGAGGGGCAGTTATTGTCCCATTCCCACGTGGTGGAGTGCACCGTGGGATCGTTCATCCAGTCCCACTGGCCGTGCATCACATTGTGGCCGATTTCGAGGTTCTCGAGGACCTTCGACAGCGCCAATAGCCCGGTGCCGGTGGCAAAGGCCGCCTTGTTCTTGCCGAAGAACAGCGCCGCGCGGCCGGCAATTTCGCAGCCGCGCTGCACCCGAATCAGGTTCGTAATATAGCGCGCATCGCGCTCTCCCAGATCAGACTCCACCTCTTGCTTGATTGCGTCGAAGCGAGCTCCGATGGCGGCGATGTCCTCGTCCGTGAGATGCGAATAAGCGCGAATGTTATCGATAGCCATGTCTCTGTGTCTCTCCTTCGCGTTGCAGCGATTGTGCAGTTATTGTGCTGGTTTTAGATACTGACGTCCCCGCAGGGCACCGAGTTACACACGCGCACTCGCTCCCCTGGGCCGCAGGTTTGGCCGGTGGTCAAATCCATAACTTGGCCCTCCTTGATCTCTTGGACGCAGGTATGGCAGATACCCATGCGGCAGCCATGTGGCAGGGCCACCCCGATGCTTTCCGCAGCCTCCAGCACCGTGGTGGCGCCATCGACTTCCACCGAGGCATTGCTTCCAATGCTCACCACACCGCCCGGGTTGGACCCCGCCTTCGAGCGGTCCAAGGTGAAGCGCTCGCTGCGGATCTGGCTGGGATCATCCAGCACGGCACCCAGCTCGTCCTCTGCGGCGCGGATCATCTCCTCGGGGCCACAGACATAGACGGCGTAGCTGGATATCTCCGGGATGGCGTCGATAAGCGACTGCATAGTCATCCGCCCCTGCTCGCTGGTAATAGTCAGCAGCAGGCGAACATTCGGATGCGTGCCGAGATGCTCGAGCTCCTCGGCAAAGAGCAGATCGGAGCGTTCCCGCACCGAATGGGCGATCACAATGGTGGTGTCTTCGATGGCGCCGGTATCCGCGATATACCGCAGCATGCTGATGATGGGGGTAATGCCCGTGCCGGCGGAGATAAAGAGCAGGTGATCGGCCACGGGATCGGTGAGGTGAAAATCTCCTGCGGGCGCGGCGAGGCGAATCGCCATCCCGGCGCGGGCGTGGGAGATGAGATGCTGCGAGACCATGCCGCCGTCGATCGCGCGCACGGTGATGTGGAAGATAGAGTCGCTGCCCTGCACCGGGGCGTTGGTCAGCGAATAGCTGCGCCAGACGAAACGGCCATCGATGGGCAGGCCAATACCGATGAACTGCCCCGCTTGAAAGTCCAAGGGCACTCCCCAGCCGGGAGCGATCTCCAGGCTGACGGTGCGCTCGTTGAGTGCTTCAATCCGAGTAATCTCGCCGCGCAGCTCGCGCGTCGACCACCGGTGGTTGAGCAACGCGGTGTAGTCATCGGGAAGCAGGGGGTGAGTGATCGCGCCGAGAGCGCGACGGAACTTCCGTAGCCGGTCCGGGCTGAAGCGGCGGCTACGCGGGGTATCGGCAGGTGGGGTGGCCACAGCTAGGCCTCCAAAATATTTTCTCTCCAAGAAATAACTATTACGTTAGCGTACCTTAGCCCCGACCACCCCACCTGTCTAGTTTTACCCCCGAAATCTCAGCCAGCTAGAGTAACTCCACTACAAAGGGCAGTTCGGTGGGGTCGTACCATGCCAAGAAGTGCTCGGCGGCGTCCCCCACCGCCAATTGCGCATCCTCGTCCCCCAGCTCCGCGGCATCCAATACGGCGAGGGCGCGCTCGATATCGGCTTCCGCGTCCTCGAGATCGATATGCAGCGCGGCCACATCGCGCAGCGCCACCTCGGCAGGGCTGAGCCGCACCACCGACTCGCCCATCTCCGGCTGGAATTCCACGGCGTCATCGTCCACATCCGCGCTGATCACCACGCGGCGATGGGGGAAACGCTGCTCGCTATCAATAGCCAAAAGCCGGATGGAGGCCAGCGCCGCATCGTCGAAGGCGACCTCGGAGAGCTCCTCATCATCGCCGCTGGTGTAGAACTCGCGCAGCGCCGGGGTGAGGGCAAAAGCCCACCCATTGCGGGCGTGGATCACGCTCTCGCTGTGCAGCTGCTCAAGCATGGGAAAGGTGGCCGGAAGATAGACGCGCATCGTCTTAGAATTCCCCTTCGATCTCGAAGACGCCGGCGATCTCCACGATGGCGCGATCAAATTGCTGGAAGTACACGCCGATCAGACCGGCCTCCACAGCGCCGCGCACGTTCACGATGGAATCATCCACCATCACCAGGTCCTTGCGCTCCAGTTCCAAGGTGTCGGCCGCGAATTGGAAGGCCTCCACGGTGGGCTTTTCCGCGCCGATCTCGCCGGAGAGAAGCACCGCATCGACGATGCCGCGGAACTCCCACTCGCGGATCTCATCCGCACCGGGGCCGCCGGGATCATTGGACAAAATGGCGATCGGTGCGCCCTTCTTCCGCAGCGCCGAGAAGAAGTTACGCCAGCGACGCTGCACTTCTTCTGAGCCATCGAGCACTCCCACATAATCCACTACCAGTCCGCGCATTGTTCTCCTTGTGTTGTTGCTATCGCCCCAGGGGCGCATCTATGCAGGCACGGCGGGCGCCGCGCTGCTAACCATGCCATACTATACGCGGGACACAGGGGGATTCCACGGGCCACAAGCCGCCACGCGGCCGCGGGCTGCTTTCCGCGATCGCGCACCTCCCGCGCAGGAAGGCCCTATGAGAGCCATGAGCGCCCAGAGCTCGCCTTTTATCTCCATCGCCGGTAGCACCCATCTGAAAAAGCTGCCCCCAGCCGCGGCGCTATCCGCCGCCGCCGAATCGGCACTCTCCCCTGCAGAGTCGCGGCGCCATCTCGGCGGCGGGGCGGCACCATCCGCGGCACACTCCGGCGCCCAGCCCGGCACCGCCCCCAGAGCGCGCCAGCCCCGCCGGCTTTCGGATCTGCACAGCATCGCCCAACCTCCAGTGAGCAGAATGCTGGCGGTGATGAGCGGGGCCGCGGAGCCCAGCACCCTCGCTCCTGCCCGCTTCGCCCTGCAGGTTCGCGCTCATGTGGCCATGATGCGTCGGCTCATCGCCGCCCAGAAAGTCGCGCCGGATTCCACTCCCCCACCTATCGCTGAGCTGCGGGTGATCCCGGATGTCTACCGCCGGGACCGCTTCGACTTTGTGGTGCGCCTCGGCCAGCCACTGGGCGCGGTGAGCCACCACCGCTTCATGGCCGGGGCCATGCAGCTGCACGCGCATAAAACAACCCGCAGGGTGTGGTGTGTTCACACGCTGCGGGTGTTTTAAGCGGCGCCGCCCGCAGCTGGTGTCCTGCGGGCGGCGGGGCGGGCGAGTTTAGCTCTCGGCGGGCCCACGGTAGGTGCGCTTGGACTCGGCCTCGCGCACCTTGGCTACATCCCCGCCGATGTCCTCGGCGTCGATCTTGCCATCGTTGTTGATGTCGGCGGTGCCGGCCTCTTCCATCTTGGGCACAAACTGCTGGCGCAGCAGGAAGAGCTGGCGGACAGTTTCTTCCTTGATGCCGTCCTTCATGGCATTGAACATGTCGCCGCCCTCCTTCTGGTATTCCACCAGCGGATCGCGCTGTGCCATGGCGCGCAGGCCGATGCCCTCCTTGAGATAGTCCATCTCATAGAGGTGCTCGCGCCACTTCTGGTCCACGATGGACAAGATGATGGTGCGCTCCAAGTTGCGCATCTGCTCCTCGCCGCCGAGCGAGGTCACGGCCTCCTCCAGCTGGGCATAGCAGGAGCGGGCGTCGTCGATCAGCGCCTGGCGCAGCTCCTCGGCGGAGAGCTCGCCGGCCGCACCATACTCGGTGCCGTCGATGAGCTCCTGGTACTCGAAGCTGGGGCCATAGAGCGCCTCGAGGGCGTTCCACAGCTCAGTGAGATCCCAGTCCTCGACGTAGCCGACCTCGGTGGCGGCGGCGACATAGGCCGAGAGGGTTTCGTCGATCATGTTCTTCACGAAGGGCTCGACGTCCATGCCCTCGAGGATCTCGCGGCGCTCGCCGTAGACCACCTTGCGCTGCTCGTTCATCACTTCGTCGTACTTGAGCACGTTCTTGCGCGCCTCGAAGTTCTGGTTCTCCACCTGCGACTGCGCGGTCTTGATGGAGTTAGACACCATCTTCGCTTCGATCGGCACATCGTCCGGCACATTCAGGCGGTTCATCATGGACTCGATGGCCTGGCCGCGGAAACGCACCATGAGCTCATCGCGCAGCGAGAGGTAGAAGCGGGTCTCGCCCGGATCACCCTGGCGGCCGGAACGGCCACGCAGCTGATTATCGATGCGGCGGGACTCGTGACGCTCGGTACCCAGCACATAGAGGCCACCGGCCTCGCGCACCTGCTCGGCGTATTTCTCGGAGCGCTTCTTGGCCTCGGCGATGGCCTCGTCCCAGGCCTCCTCGTACTCCTCCGGCTTCTCCACCGGATCCAAGCCGCGCTCACGCAAGGCGAGGTCCGCGAGGATATCGGGGTTGCCGCCCAACACGATGTCCGTACCACGGCCGGCCATGTTGGTAGCCACGGTGACATTGCCCGGCAAGCCCGCCTGGGCCACATACTGGGCCTCTTGCTCGTGGTGCTTGGCATTGAGCACATTGTGCTTGATGCCGCGGCGTTGCAGCAGGGTGGATAGGTACTCGGAACGCTCCACGGAGGTGGTACCCACCAGCACCGGCTGGCCCTTCTCCACACGCTCGGCGATGTCATCGGCCACGGCCGCGAACTTCGCCTCCTGCGTCTTGTAGATCAAGTCGGGCTCGTCGCTGCGCTGGTTGGGGCGGTTCGGCGGCACCGCGATCACGTCGAGTTTATAGATTTGGTGCAGCTCGGCGGCCTCGGTCTCGGCGGTACCGGTCATGCCGGCGAGCTTGTCGTAGAGGCGGAAGTAGTTCTGCAGGGTGATGGTCGCGAGAGTCTGGTTCTCGTTTTTGATCTCCACCTGCTCCTTGGCCTCAATGGCCTGGTGCATGCCCTCGTTATAGCGGCGACCAGAAAGCACACGTCCGGTGAACTCATCCACGATCATGACTTCACCGTTGCGCACGATGTAGTCCTTATCGCGGGTGAACAGCTCCTTGGCCTTGAGCGCATTGTTCAGGTAGCTGACCAGCTGCGAGTGCTCGGGGGCATAAAGATTGTCAATGCCGAGCTGGTCCTCGACGAAGGAGACGCCCTCTTCCTTCACCCCGATGGTGCGCTTGCGCACGTCCACTTCATAGTGGATGTCCTTCTTCATGCGCGGCGCGATCTGCGAGAAGGCGGTGTACCACTGCGAGGTTCCCTCCACGGCGCCAGAAATAATCAGCGGGGTGCGGGCCTCGTCGATGAGGATGGAGTCCACCTCGTCCACGATGGCGTAGTGGTGGCCGCGCTGCACCAAATCGTTGAGCGAGCGCGCCATATTGTCTCGCAGATAGTCGAAACCGAACTCATTATTGGTGCCATACGTGATGTCGGCAGCATAGGCTTCACGACGCTGCGCTGGGGTTTTGGTAGCCAGAATCACGTCGGTACGCAGCCCCAAGAAGCGGTGGACACGACCCATCCACTCGGAGTCACGCTTAGCCAGGTAGTCGTTCACGGTGACCACGTGCACACCCTTGCCCTCGAGGGCATTGAGATAGGCGGGCAGCACACATGTGAGCGTCTTACCCTCACCGGTCTTCATTTCGGCCACATTGCCGAAGTGCAGGGCGCCGCCGCCCATGATCTGCACTGGGTAGTGCTTCTGGCCGAGCACGCGCCACGACGCCTCGCGTGCCACCGCGAATGCTTCAACCACGAGGTCATCGACGGTTTCGCCGTCCTCGAGGCGCTTTTTGAACTCGTCGGTCTTTGCACGCAGCTCATCATCGCTGAGCTTTTCGTAATCCGATTCCACTGCGATGACCTGATCAGCGAGGTGACGCAGACGCTTCACAGCGCGCCCCTCACCCATCCGGAGTAGCTTTGACAGTCCTAGCACAGGCTCTACTTTTCCTTATATGATCGACAACCGGAGCGACGCGCCGCCGCCGCGCTCTTCATCGGCGCGGCGCACGACACACCCACGTTCAAGCTTTTGCTTCGTGCAGCATAACGCACTATCGAAGATGAAGATAAGGCGCAGCTGCCACAAGTCTGTGCCTATTGTACGCACCCCAGCACCCAGACGATGCAGCATGCCCTAAGAGCACAGCCCCGCCGGCTGGCTGGGGGGTGCAGCTAACCCGCCCGAGCTGGGTGGGCCGGACACAGCAGCGACCCGCCCCGAGCTTCTCTGCTCCGGGCGGGTCGAATGGCATTCCCGCCGTGGCGGTCGAGGGATTAGCTCTCCTCGTCCTCCGTCAGGGCGATCAGGCCGTAGTCGAAAGCGTGGCGGCGGTACACCACAGACGGGCGGTTGGTCTCCTCATCGATGAAGAGGTAGAAATCGTGGCCCACAAGCTCCATCTCAGACAGAGCATCGTCCACGCTCATCGGAGTAGCGGTGTGCTCCTTGCGACGAACGACCTGGCCGGGCATAACATCCTCCACCTTGTCGGCGTAGGTGTCTGCATAACGATCATCTTCCTCCTCGCGGGCGGCCTTTGCCTCATCCACGAGCTCGCGGGCGATCTCGCCGGTGGACAGCGGGGCGCGGTGACCAGAACGGCTGATGGTGCGGCGGGCCTTCACCTTGCGCAGCGAGCGCTCCATCTTGGCTAGCGCGGTCTCCAGCGCGGCGTAGAAGCTATCCTCCTTCGCCTCGGCGCGAGCCAGGTGGCCCTTACCGGTGGCGGTGATCTGAATACGATCGGCGCGATCGGCACGGCGCGGATTCGGCTCATGCTGCAGCTCGACGTGGAAGAAGGTGAGAGTGGGATCGAGGCGCTCGATCTTGGAGAGCTTAGTATTGACACGCTCAGCGAAGTGCTCGGGAACCTCAACGTTACGTCCAGTAATGCGAACCTGTGCTTCTGGGCGCAGAGTCTCGGTGTTGTCAGCAGGTGTAGTCACGTGCGTGTACCTCCCGGGGTTGGCCACCACCAACGGAAGGGCTGGATTGCTCCTCCGCGGTCTGCGGTGACGATGATGTCTTGCACCTCAAGAATACATCTGGTTATGACCAATCTTCTAGGGTTCTCAACGATGTTCGCCCTTAGCGGACAGGACGAGTCCGCATTAGCCCAGCAACGTGGATTTCTCTAAGCCGCCGCTAAGGTTATGGCACCGATCACCCTTACCCCCGCATACGCCAGCGCGGCCCGGCTCGCGGCCAGAGTGGATCCTGTCGTGAGGACGTCGTCGACAAGCACAGCGGGAAACCGTGGCCGCGGGGCCCGCCGCACCCGCACCGAGCCGCTTAGGCTGCGCCGCCGCTCCGCCGCACTCAAACCCACCGAATCGCGGGCGCTGGGCGTGCGGAAGAGCAGCTCAGAGGTAGGGATGCGGGTGTGGCGGCACAGCGCGGTCACATGATCGCCGCCGCGACGACGCGCATTGCGCCGGGTGGTGGGCGCCGGAACGAGGCTCAGCCGCTGCGGCTCCGGCAGCTCCCCGCGCGCGGCCATAAACTCCAGCGCCGCCCGCAGCACCGCCGCCGCGTGCGGGATCACATCCACCCGTCCGCGCTCTTTCATCTCCACGATGATCTGGCGATGCGGCCCGCCATAGGGGCCGCAGGCCCATACCGGAATATCCAGCTCCACAGTGGGCATAACCAGTTCCGGCGGCTGCGCCAACGCCCGCGCACACCGCGGACATATGCGCACTCCCGGCGCGTGACATCCCGCGCAGCGTACCGGCAGCACCCATTCCCACGCCCCGCTCATGGCAAGCCTCCCCCGTGTGGGCCCTAGCGGCGCGCCCTCTTTTCAGGGCGATTCCACGCCGTCTCGTGCCCGCAGCTTAGCGCGCGACCACGGGGATCGCACGGGTTCCCTGTAGGGCCGGGACCTCGCGCCAGAAGGTGGAATTACCGCCGATGGGCAATTGCAGAACCGAGTGCTGATCGGCTACCACATAGTTGGAGTTGCCGGCCGCCACTCCCCGCACCGGGGCGGTGATATTGCCATTGGGCAATGCGATCGCCTCGGAGCCATCGGTGGAGAGCTGCCACACTGGGGTTTCTTGGCTCTTGGTGCCCACGATCAACGAGCCCGTGGGCGTCCAGTCCAATGTGGTGGCCTGATTGCCCAGAGAGGGCGCAATATTTTGGATGGCGTGCAGCGCATACTCGCCCGACTGCTCCGAGACCACCGTGCCCAGATACACATCACCTTCGACGATGAACGCGGCGCGCACGCCCGTCGGCGACAGACGCAGCGCCGTGATCGGCGGGCGGCGCGATTCCTCCTCGACGTCGATCGTGTCCCAGAGCTCGTCCACGTCCACCTCAGTATTGGCCACTTCCCCCGTGGAGGTGGAACGCGCGGTGCGCACCACGGTGGTGCCATCCACCACGCTCCAGATGGCATGGCCATCGGCGGCGAAGGTGGGGCGGGTGATGCTGCGCCCCTCCAGCGCCTTTTTCATCGGCACATCGAAACCGCCGTAGTAGAGGGTGGAGTCCTTCACCGACTCATCCACCGCAGACACCTCGGGGTCCTCATCCTCGCTGGGATCGGTGGAATACACCGCCGCCACCGAGTCCGAGCTGGCGAACACGTCCGCCGATTGCATCACGCCCTTGGTCCCGCCTTGGGTGGAGACTCGCGCCGGGGTGTCATTTTCGATGGAATATAGCTCTCCCTGCGCCACCGCATAGAGCGGCAAGGACACCGCTGCGGAGGCGAAGGGATTGAACTCGGCCACATCCGATAATGAGGTGGTATTCGCTCCCGCCGTGAGCGGCAGGCCATCGGAGGTGATGGTGTAGGGATCGGCGATATCGGAGCGGGCGAGGGTCCAAGCGGCTTGGGCCGCAAAGAGCTGCCGTTCTTCCGAGCTGAGGGTTTGCAGCCCCGTGAACTCATAGGCCGAGTTTTGCTCGCCAATGAAGGTGGAATTCGGCGGCAGCGCCGATTTCACGCCCTCGCGCAGCGCCTCCCGCGGACCGGCCGCCAATAGCGTCAGCAGCGTGGTGTCGAGGGAATTCGGATCGGAATAGACCCAGCGGCGATCCGCCACCAGCCTTTGGAACTTGGGATCAAAGAAGTAGATATCGCGCGGCTGATACTGCTTGCTCAGCTCGCTCATCTCGATGATGACACCATCGGGCAGCGAGGCGATCCGCCACTCGCCGTCCACTCTTTTCAGCGACATTTCTGCCTCAAAGGACGCATGTTCCGGCTGATAGACCCCGCCCTCGCGGAGGTAGCCCACCACCTCGCCGCGCACCGTGTAGCCGACTGTGCCATCGCGTGGGGTTCCCTTGGCGTTGAGATCCACACGATCGACGATGATCGCCCCCGTGCTGGACTCGGGGCTTTCTTTCCACGCGGCGGCGGCCTCGGAGGTCATGAAGTTGCGGGCGCTGGCGTAGTTTTTGCTGGGATTCGCCGAGGCAGTAAAGAAATCGCGCAGCAGGAGGTCCGGTTCCCGCCCGGGCTCAGGGGTGAGCTCTCCGCCCACATCCGCCCCGGGTTCGAAGGAGCGCAGCGCCTGCGGATCGGAATCGGTGGGCAGGCTGGTGCAGCCGGCGGTGAGCAGCGCCGTGGCCAGCACTGCGGCCGCCACGGTGCGGCGGGCGGCGGCTCGGGGTTTATTCGCGCCAGTCATCATCGTCCTCCTTCAGCATCGGCGGCTCCGTGTGCGAGTCAGCGGCGGGGGCATCGGCTGCGCCGTCGGAGTCTGTGGAGTCCGCGGAATCGTCGGGGTCTTCGGAGTCCTCGAGGGGACCAAAATCTTCCAGCTCTGCGGCGGCGAGTTCCTCTTCCGAGATTTCCATGAGATCGGCTAGGTAGTCCCGGTGCGGCGGCCGCGCCTGCGACGCCTCGGTGGAATCCATCTCGCCCGCAGTCTCCTCAGCAGCTGCACTGGGGTGGCTCTCCCCCGCTGCGGCGGGATCATCGAAGGCGCCGAACTCAGCGCGGGCCCATTCTTCATCGGAGATCTCGGCGATCTCATCCTCCGATAGCTCGGTGGCGCTCGCAGCCATAGCGCTCGCGGCAGTGGCACCAGCGGTGGCTGCCGCCGCGGGCTCCGTGGTCTCAGATTCCGGCGCGGCTGCGTCGAGAGCAGGGCCGGGGGCGGCTGCCTGGGCCTCGAATTCATCGGTGGGCAGCTCGGTCACCCCTACCGAGATTGAGGTATCGATGAGATCCAGCGGCAGCGGCGACTCCTCGACGTGCTCATGCGGGTGGCGCGGCAGGGTGAGGCGGAACATGGTGCCCACGCCGGGCTCGCCGACGGCTTCGAGGCGACCGCCGTGCAGCTGAGCATCCTCGCGGGACATGGCCAGCCCCAGCCCGGTGCCGCCCGAGTGACGCTTGCGGGAGGGATCGGCCCGCCAGAAGCGTTCAAATACCAGCTCCTCTTGGCTGGGCTTGAGCCCCACACCGTTATCGCAAACCGCCAGGGCCACGGCCTGTTCATTGCCGCGCAGGCGCACCAGCACCGGTTTGCCTTCGGAGTGGTCGATGGCATTGGCCACGAGATTGCGCAGGATTCTCTCGACGCGCCGCGGATCCACGGTGGCCATCACCGGCTCCTGCGGCAGGTCGAAGCGCACCGAGACCCCCACCTTTTCGGCCAAGTGCTTGACCTGTTTCCACACGGAGGTCACCACCGAGCGCACATCGCCCTCGGAGGCGGATAGCGTCGCCACTCCGGCATCGTGTTTGGAGATCTCCAAGAGGTCCTTGAGCAGGGCCTCGAAGCGGTCGAGCTCGCGGATGAGCACATCGGAGGCGTGCTGGGTGAGCGGATCCAACTCCTCGCGCTGATTGGCGATCAACTCGGCGGCCATACGCACCGAGGTCAGCGGGGTGGAGAGCTCATGGGAGACATCGGAGGTGAATTGTCGCTGCAGATCACCGTATTCCTTGAGCTGGTCGATCTGCTTGGAGAGTTCCTCGGCCATGGAGTTAAAGCTCATGGCCATGCGCGCCATCTCGTCTTCGCCATCGACCACCATGCGCTCGCGGAAGTGCCCATCGGCGAAGCGCTGGGCGATACGTGAGGCCGAGCGCACCGGCCCCGTGATCTGCTGGGTGAGCAGCCACGAGATTCCCACCAGCAGCACCAGCAGCACCACGCCACCAGCGGCGAAGAGGCCGCGCATCAGCGCCAGGGTTTGCTCTTCGTTTTCCATCGAGAGCACGAGATATACCTGCAGATCCGGCACCCCAGAATCAGTGGGCGTGCCAATGATCAGCGATTTCACGCTGCTGCCATCCGCATTGTCCACCACGGTGAACTGATAGGAGACCTGCCCTTCGCTGACAAAGCGGCGCAGGCGGGGCGGAATCTGATAGCCCTCGGGGGAGCTGATCACATCGGCATCATTATCACTATTGACCACCACCACCGGCTCGTATACCGCGGCCTTATCCGCCACTGGCCCGCCGGCGCGCGCCGCCAGCGCCGAGCGCGCCGAGTTCACCTGCAGCTGCAAGCTGGTGGCGGAATCGATGGAGGCGATTTGCTGCTCCACGGTCTGGCGCGCCCTATCGATTTCCGAATTGGCAATGTCCAGCTTGGCGTCCACCAGCCGTTGCGTGGTGATCGAGATCATGGACAGACCCAAAATGAGCACGACAAGGGCACACACCACGAAGATCGATCCGATCACTCGGATCTGCAGTGATGTGTTCCACTTGTGGGCGACGGTGTAGCGCAGTCGCCGCGCCTCGGATTTGAGTTGGCGGATGGTCACAACGATGAGCCGGCTCGCCCTACACTGCGCCGGTCTTATAACCGACGCCGCGCACGGTCAATACGATCTGCGGGTTCTCGGGATTCTTCTCGATCTTGGCGCGCAGGCGCTGAATGTGCACATTCACCAGTCGGGTATCGGAGGCATTGTGATAGCCCCAGACCTTCTCCAGCAGCTCCTCCCGGGAGAGCACCTGGCCAGGCTTGCGGGCCAGCTCGGTGAGCAGATCAAACTCGATCGGGGTGAGCTGGGTTTCCTCCCCATCGCGGGTGACGGA
The DNA here is from genome assembly GCF_019209925.1 of Corynebacterium sp. TAE3-ERU30. Lineage (NCBI taxonomy): Bacteria > Bacillati > Actinomycetota > Actinomycetes > Mycobacteriales > Corynebacteriaceae > Corynebacterium > Corynebacterium sp. TAE3-ERU30. Next base: position 93,999 of record NZ_JAHUTO010000005.1, read on the forward strand.
GTGGCTCGGCACATCGATCTTTAGCCCACCGATCTCGAAGTGCTCGCCGGGTTCATCATCGGCGCGGCGCAGACGCGCCCGAATGCGCGCCACGAGCTCTTGAACCTTGAAGGGCTTATTCACATAGTCATCGGCCCCGGACTCCAGCCCGAGCACCACGTCCACGGTGTCCGTCTTGGCGGTGAGCATGATGATCGGCACGGTGGAGTTTTGGCGAATGACACGGCAAATATCGATGCCATTCATGCCGGGCAGCATGAGGTCCAGCAGCACGAGATCGGGCTGATGCTGCTCGAAAGCACTCACGGCCTCGGCGCCATCGAGAACCGGGATCGCCTGCAGGCCCTCGGTCTTCAGCACGAGGACCAGCATCTCAGAGATTGCGGGATCGTCATCTACGACGAGAATTTTCGGTGCACCCATAGTTTTATAATTCCATACCTAATGTATTCATGATGCGTTCAGCTGTCTTCGCCGGCGAATCCTCCGGGGCGGCCACAATCCACGGGCTGCCCCATTCTTCCGCGGCGAGGCGTCGATAAGCACAAGCCGTGCGCGTTTGCAGATCCGCGTCGCGCTCATAGGCATCGCGGGTGCGGGTGGCATCCTGCGCTTCACGACGCTGCGCTCGCGCCGCCGCCATCTGCACCGGCGTATCCAGCAGCACCTGCACATCCGGCGCGGGCAGAGCAAAGGTGGTGAACTCAAGCTCCGCCACCCACTGCGCTGCGGAGTCATCGCACAGTCGCGCCGAGGTATAGGCGGCATTGGAGGCCACATAGCGATCGAGCACCAGCACTCGGGTGGGATCAGCCGCAGCGGCGGCCAGCTGCTCCCGCGCCCCCAAACGGTCGAGAGCAAAGAGCGTGGCCATGCCGTGAATCGAGTCGATGAGATCGCCCATGCCGCCCTTGAGGGCCTTATCTGCCAGCTGGGCGTGCACGGAGTCCTCATAGCGGGGAAAGCCGAGCACCTCCATGCTGGGGATGCGCTGCTGCAGGGCAGTGACGAGCGTGTTCTTTCCTGCCCCGTCAATTCCTTCGACGGCAACCAGCATTAGTTGAGCGCCTCGAGGAAGACGTCGATGTCTGCGTCCTCGACCGAGGTTTCCAAGAGCTCGGCCGCGGTCTCGCGCAGCTCCTCGGAGCCCGAGCCACTGAACTCGCGAATGAAGGGATAGTCCTCCACGACCGCACCGGCGCTATAGGGCGCGCCAGCCCAAATGGCGGCGATGGTGGCGGCGGCGAGCCCATTGTGCAGCTCGGCCTCGGATACCTCGGGCTGGCGCAGGGCTAGCGTGCAGGCATCGTCAACAGCTTCGATGATCTCCTCGCCGTCGAGGGTGGAGAGCTCATCGAGAAACTCCACATTGACGTCCTCGGTGAAAATGCTTTCATCCCAACTACTCATGCTGACCTCACTCCCGTGCTTGTTCAGTATTCACTCCGACCGCGCCACCGTCGCACCCCTGAGCTACGCTGGTGTCCGCCTTCGCCGCGGCGGGACAGCAACAGTGGAGCTGCCCGAAGGACGATGGACTGTATGAGGGCGATGACGCGTGTTTATCCCATATCTACCACGGCTTACCTCGGCGCAATATTTGTTCCCACCGGCACGTGGAGCCGGAGTGCGCGCCGCGCGGCGAAATGGGCTCCTGAACCCGCCCAATGGGCACAGCGCGGCTAACGTCTGATGTCCCCGCTGTCAAGCACAAGCGCCGCAGCGCTCAACTTTTCTGGCTTATCGCTCTTTTCACGGGTCCCCTATTCGTGTTATCGTCCTTGGCGAGTTATAGATTCGTTATATTTGCTCATAAGCGGTGCATAACGCTCGCTGAGCGGAAGAGAGGTGAGCGATGGTTGATACCGACCTGAAGCGATTCTTCCTATTCACCTCTGCCGGCTTGGCGATCGCACTGATCGTGGGTGTCGGCGCGTGGTGGCTCTCAGCCCCCAATACTGGCCGCAGCGAAGGATCCACGGAGACCCGCGGCGGCTATGTCTCGGTCAATGAATCCGAGAGCGTTTCTTCTTCCTCCTCCACCGAGGCGTCGAGCGAGCCGGAGCGCCGGGAGGATGAGGACAGCTCGGCCGAGTACCAGGCCAGCCCTTCCCGCATGACGCCCCTCGCCCCCAACCGCGGCTCGACCCCGCAGTCCCTCGGTGCGCCGATGAGTAGCACGGCCCCGCCCACCAAGGTGCTGCGCCTGCCGACCACCGGCGAAACCGCGACGACAAGCTCGCAGCTGCCGTCGTTGCTCCCGAGCATTCCCCCGATCATTGGCACAGGCGAGCCCTCCACCCCGGCAATCAGCAGCAGCTCCTCCACTCCGGGCACGAGTGATTCCTCTAGCACCTCCTCGGAGAGCAGCACGACTACGACGCCGGAGGATGATGACACCTACACCCCGACTACTGGGGACGTCGAACCCGTGCCGAGCAGCCCCGCTGATGAACCCGCGGAGAGCACGACTACGGGCACGCCCTCGAGCGAGCCGTCCAGCTCCGCCACTGTAGAGCCCAGCGAGCGCTCTGCGGGTGAACGCAGCAGCACCCAACCGAGTGCGAGGAGCACGGCCCCGAGCAGCTCCCAACAGAGCAGCCCGGCACCCTCCCCCGCCGCTCCGAGCAGCTCCGCCGTACAGCCTTCTCCGGCGGGCGAGAACGCCAGCGCCGACGCTACGAGCACCGGCCCCACAGTGAGCTCGCCGCGAAACACTCCCAGCTCTTAACCCACAGCTCTTTTCCCGGACAGCAGAAACGGCCCCCTCCCTGAGGATGGGGCCGTTTTGTGGGGTTCGTGGGGTGTTTAGGCGAACGCCCAGAAGAGGTGGGCGCTCTCGCTGGTGGCCACGCTCACAGCGCGATCGCGCTCATCCACCCACACCGCCTCGGTGGGGCGAAGTGTCAGCTGCTCCCCTGCTGCATCGGTGACCGTCAGCTCGCCGGCGGTGGCCACCAGAATGGTGGGGCCGTTGAGCTCTAGATCGAGTGGCGGGTTCGCGGCGTCGATATGCGCGCAGGAGAGCGTGAAATCCTCGATCGGCACGGGATAGCGGGTGATGGTGGTCCCCGCCCGTGTGGTGCTCTGTGTTGTCACGAAGGGATCAACGAGCGGGGCGAAGCCCAAGACCTTCACCAGCTCGGGCACGTCCACGTGCTTGGTGGTGAGGCCACCGCGCAGCACATTGTCCGAGTTGGCCATCACTTCCACACCCACCCCGTGCAGATAGGCGTGGAGCGAGCCGGCGCGCAGATAGATTGCCTCGCCGGGCTCGAGACGCACGTGGTTGAGCAGCAGGGCACCCAACACGCCGATGTCATTGGGATAGCGCTCATTGATGGCGCGCACATTGTGCACGGTGTGGGCGATCCACGGCTCCACCTGTGTCTCATCGAGGGCGTCGATGGCGCCAATGAGGTTCTGAATCAGCTCCGCCCGGGCGGCGGTGGGAATGGTGATCCAGGTGGTGAACAGCGCCCGGAGCCGGTTTTCCTCTTCCTTTTCCGCGAGCGCCTGGCCATCGTCGATCATGTGCAGGTAGCGCTCCATGGCCGCGCAGTTCAGCTGGCGCAGCAGCTGAATCGTCTGCGCGAGAGGACGGAATCCCGCCATGGCCTCAAACTCGGACAGCGCCACCAGCACCTCGGGCTTGTGGTTATCGTCCTTGTAGTTGCGCTGCGCCCCGCCTACCGGGATACCGAGAGCATTCTCCCGCTCCCAACCATCCTCGGCTTGCTGCTTCGAGGGATGGGCTTGGAGACTCAAGGGCTCATCGGCGGCGAGAATCTTGACCAAATACGGCAGCCGGTTCTGGTAGCGATCGGCAATGCGCTCGCCCAGCCAAGCGCTGGGCTGCTGGGCAATGAGCTCGCTCAGCGGCTCGCCGTCCACCGTGGAAGGGGAAGCCGGGTGCGCCCCAAACCACAGTTCGGCGATGGGATGCGGCGCGGGGGCCTGATCCCCTTTTAGCTGTGGAATGGCGGTGCGGGAACCCCATGGATAGGCCCGCTCGATTCCCTCGAGACGGTGCATGTACTTCTATTACCTCCTTGGCCTGCGCTTTGCGGCGCACGCCTTAAAGCGGCTCATGCAATGACACAAGAAGCCAGTGCACTGCGCATTTAAGCAGTGGCGCAGCTGGCTGCCCACGCGCGTGCAATGAGCCTTAAGCCTGGTGCAAGTGACTCGGAGTCGGCTGGGTGCGCGTCTCCGAGTGGCAGCGCGTCCGCTGTGTCTGCTGAATGATTCTCGCAGTATTCGCAGCGCGCTTCAATAGGCATCACAAGATCGGCTACGGAGCCGAGTGCCCAAACAACAACCTTTGAGGATAGCATCGTCGGCGGTTCGTCGAGGAACGGGTCATAGAAGATGTCCTCAGCTGAGCTCGGTGAGGACTCATCGTGGAGCCGATGCCCCTGGGCCGATAGCGCCGTGTGCACGCCGCCGGCGCGGCTAAAGAGTACCGCAATGAGGGTAGCGATCTCCTCGCTATCGTCGCTGGCTGCCACGTGGACCACCGGCGAGTCCTGGACATACTCGGCCAAGGAGCGCGCCGGATTGACCACGCTATCGCGATCAGGGTGGCAGGCGGCTAGTTCCTCATCCACCTCATCGGCAATCGAGTCGAGGGTATCGGCTACCCCGGCGGCGTCCATGCGCAGGCCGAGCACGGCGGCGGCGAGGGCGGCGATGGTGCGCGCCGGCGAGTTCTGCGTCACCGAGGGCAGTGCCGGCACCCCAGCCACCCCGGTTTCCTCGGCGGTGTAGGAGGCGAAGGGACTGAGCAGGATGCTCACGCATCCCCGCGCATGGGCGGTGCTGGCGGCGGCATAGGCTTGGGGCTCGTGGGCTTCATCGGCGCTGATGATCACCACATCCATCGCCCCTGCGTAGCGCGGAAGCGCCGGCACACACACCACCGGCACCCCAGCATTGGGCAGCAGGGCCAGCCCCGCGCGCACCACGCAGCGATTGAGATAGTCGGGGGCCACCACGATGATCGCCCGTGGCGAGGTACTCAGCTCGAGGGCGCCGTCGCGCACGGCGCTGGCAATGGCGCGGATTTGGGCGCCCTCGTGGGACAGGTCGAAGAGTTCCTGCTGGTTCATCATGGCTGGCGGCCCCTAGCGGTGGATTAGGCGCGGATGATGCCGAGGATTTCGTTCACGAGCTCCTCCACATCAGCGGCGGTGGGTGCCTCCACGTTGAGTCGCAGCAGCGGCTCGGTATTGGAGGCGCGGACATTAAACCAAGCGGGAGTGCCGGCGAGTTCCACGGTCACGCCATCGAGGCGGTCAATGGATTCCGCCCGGTCGGCGAAGGCCTCGACCACTGCTTCGCGACGCTCCTCTTGTTGCTGCGCATTCTCCAGCACAGAGTTGATCTCGCCGGAGGCGGCATAGCGGTTATAGCGGGCCATCAGCTCCGAGAGCGGGCCGTCCTGCTCGCCGAGGGCGGCGAGGACGTGCAGCGCGGCCAGCATGCCGGAGTCGGCGTTGAAGAAGTCGGTGAAGTAGTAGTGCGCGGAGTGCTCGCCGCCGAATTTCGCCCCGGTATCGGCCATCGTCTTCTTAATGAAGGAGTGGCCGACGCGGGTGCGTTCGGCGGTGCCGCCGTGCTCGGCGATAATCTCCGGCACGCTCTTGGAGGTGATGAGATTGTGGATGATCGTCGCACCGGGGTGCTCGCGCAGGGTGCGTTCGGCAATGAGGGCACAAATCGCCGAGGGGCTTACCGGCTGGCCCTTCTCGTCCACCACGAAGCAGCGGTCGGCGTCGCCATCGAAGGCCAAACCGACGTCGGCGCCGGTGTCGAGCACGAACTTCTGGAGATCCACCAGGTTCTTCGGGTCGAGCGGATTGGCCTCGTGGTTGGGGAAGGTGCCGTCGAGTTCGAAGTAGAGGTCTGCGACCTCGATGGGGCTATCGGCGAACATCGCTGGGGCGGTGAGCCCCGCCATGCCATTGGCGGCGTCGATGGCTACCCGCAGCGGCCGGATGGAGGAGATATCCACCAGCTCGTTGAGATAGTCCACATAGCCCTCGAGCACATCGCGACTTTCCGTGCTGCCGGGCTCGCCCTCGAATACCGGCACGCCCTCGATGAGCATCTCGGTGATATCGGCCAGCCCGGTCTCCTGCCCCACCGGCTTCGCCCCGGAGCGGCAGAGCTTGATGCCGTTGTACTGGGCGGGGTTGTGGCTGGCGGTGAACATCGCCCCGGCGCACTCGAGCACCCCGGAGGCGTAGTAGAGCTCATCGGTGGAGGCCAGTCCCAGGTGGATGACGTCCACGCCCTGGGAGGCGGCACCGTCGGCGAAGGCTTGGGAGAGCTCCGGAGAGCTGGGGCGCATGTCGTGGCCAATGGCCAGCAGGCGGGACCCCTCGCCATAGATCAGGTGACCGAACGCGGCGCCGGTGTCGTACATGAATTCTGCGTCGATACTCTCTCCGACGACTCCGCGGATATCGTAGGCCTTCACTACAGCATGGACTGCCTCTGGCGAGCGCATAAAGTTCTTTCCTTTGCAGGCACGTAGATCTACTGGATTAAAAACGTACCGACAACTATAGCCCGCCGCGCGGACACGGCGGCCGCCGCTTAGGATTCCTCGTTCTCAGCAGGAACGATATAGAGGTGGCGCTTGCCCACCGCGCCCTTGGGGCGATCCTGGCGGCTGCGCGCGGGGTGGCGGCGGTTCTCCGCATCGCGGGCGCGCTGCTGAGCGTCGGCGCGGGTGCTCGAGCCATGTTCGCTTAGAGCCGAGCGCGGCACGAGCCCGGAGGCATTCTTGCCCACCTCACGCACGGCCTCGGCGAGGGCGGTGAGGTGCTCATCATCGTCCTGCAGCCCCGTATCGATGCCGTCCACGCGCAGCATTTCCCAGCCTAAGGGGGCGGTGATGCGGGCGGCGTGATCTGCGCATAAGTCCCAGCTGTGGGGCTCATTGCGGGCAGCGAGCGGCCCCACCACGGCAGTGGACTCCGCATAGGCATAAGTCAGCGTTGCCACGGCAGGCTTGCCGCAGCCAGGACGGGAACAACGACGAAATTGGCTCACGCCCCAAAAGTCTAGACTGTTAGTCAAGGTTTAGACAGTCCTTGGCGGTAGCGCCTCACCCATCTGGTCGCCGCGGCCACTTAGAGTGGGAAGCTATGAGCACCCTTCCTGCCCGCCTCCGTTCCCGCGATCGTCGAGGTCGCGGGGTGCGTGGGCCCCTGATGCCCGCGGCCTTGCCCCGCTTTGTCAGCCGCAGCGAAGATTTTGATCGCGCCGTCCTCGCGGCCTATGCCCCCATTCAGGCCCGCTTCGCCGCGGAGTTGGACCATCTCGATATTGCCATCGACATGATCCCGCGCATGCGCCTGCGCACCGATCTGACGATCCTGCCGGACGATATCGCCTCGGACGGCCCGGTGCCGCTGGGGCGCGTCATCTCCGCCGGGGTGGATCGCTATGGCAATCCCACCCGTCCGCGCATCGTGCTCTTCCGCAAGCCCATCGAGCTGCGCGCCCCTAACCCCCAGGAGCGAGCCGAGCTGCTCGATACGGTGCTCGTGGCCCTGGTGGCCTCATTCCTCAACGTGGCCCCCACCGTGATCGATCCCAGCTTCGAGCTCTAATGGCGGCACTCAGGCCCGGAGAAAAAGAAAAAGCCTAGACCCGCGGGTCTAGGCTGCTCTGAGCAGGAGGAAGGCTCGTATTAGCCGAGCTGCTTCTTCAGACGGCGACGCTCACGCTCGGAGAGTCCGCCCCAAATGCCGAAGCGCTCATCGTGCAATAAGGCGTACTCCAAGCATTCATCACGAACACCGCAGGCCTTGCAGATGCGCTTGGCCTCACGGGTGGAGCCGCCCTTTTCAGGAAAGAATGCCTCGGGGTCAGTCTGGGCGCATAGCGCCTGGTCGTGCCATTCCTGCTCGACGGCTCCGAAGAGATCATCAAAACTGAGTTCACCGTAGGAGGATTCCGCCGCAGCGGAACGGGTGGTGGCATCGCCGTGATCCTGCGCCTCAGTATCGGGGTAGTCACCCTCGACGCTGCTGATCACGAGGTGATCGGCCTTATTTTCCACGTCAAGCCCCCTTTCTTTGCCGGCGTGATCTCTTGCTACTTCCTCAGCGCGCCTCGCGCGCAGCCCGCACTGCTATCTCTCACTAGATCAGTCCGACAGTATTCGGGGTGGAACATTCCGTGTGATTTTCACCAAGGAATGGTCCGCTCCTCACCCACCACTGGGGTGGATTTTTGACTCCGGCTAGCGAGAGGGAATGCGAGCCAGTTACACACTTGTGATTACACACGCGGGCCTAGATATCGTCAAGCCGCTTCGGCCATCCCTGGATGAAAATGTGCGAATTTGCTGGATAATCGCCACATTCGTCACAGAATTAACAAACCCCCAGCCTCGGGGGTGAGGCGTGGGGGTACTACATATAGATGTCGCCGGCCATATATGCCAACGGGCCCGCAGCGCGTCCCTCGCGCCGCCAGCGCGCCGGCTACGGGCAGCGCCTAGCGCGGGCCGCTAGGCATCCGTCGAAAAGCGAATGCCGCCATCCGGAATGGACACCCCCGGCCACACGCGCATCCCGCCGCGCAGCTCGCAGCGCGCCCCCAAGGTGGCGCCATCGCCCACGATTGCATCGTGAATGTGGGTATTGGGGCCGATATGCACCCCCGCACCGATAATCGAATTGGAGATGATCGCCCCCGGCTCAATGGTGGCGCCATCGAAAACCACGGTGGCGTCGAGGCGGGAGCCGGCGCCAATCTCGGTGCCGCGGCCCACCACCGTGCCGCCGAGCAGCAGCACCCCATCGCGCACCGCCGCGGAGGGAGCCACCACGGACTCGCCGGTGCACCCTGCCAACAGCGGCGAGGGGGCAATACCGCGGACCAGATCCGAAGAACCACGAACGAAGTCCTCCGGGGTGCCCATATCGCGCCAATAGGAGTTGTCCACATAGGAGAACACGCGGCAATCCTCCTCCAGCAGGCGCGGGAAAATTTCGCGCTCCACGGAGACATTGCGATTGGCGGGGATGGTCTCGATTACCGGGCGAGAAAACACATAGGCGCCGGCATTGATCTGATTAGTGGGCGGGTCCTGGGTCTTTTCCAGAAACTCCATCACGCGCCCATCGCTATCGGTCGTGACGCAGCCATAGGAGCGGGGATCGGCCACGCGCACCAAGTGCAGGGTCACATCCGCCTCATTCGCGGCATGGGTGTCCAAGAGGGCCCCAAGATCCGCACCGCCGAGCACATCGCCGTTGAAGACGAGCGCGGTGTCATAGCGCAGCTTCTCCAGCACGTTACGAATGCCGCCGCCGGTGCCGAGGGCTTCTTCCTCCACCACGTAGTCGATCTCGACCCCAAACTCGGAGCCGTCGCCGAAGTAGGACTCGAATACCTCGGCCTTATAGGAGGTGGAGAGAACAATGTGGGTCATGCCGGCCGCCTTGATGCGGGCGAGCAGGTGCTGCAGGAAGGGCACGCCGGCGGTGGGAAGCATGGGCTTCGGTGTGTTCACCGTCAGCGGGCGCAGGCGCGTACCTTTGCCGCCGACCAAGATCACAGCATCTACCTCGCGCGCCGGTACCTCGGTACCCTCGGCCAGGGTCGTCGACGCCGGATCGAATGTCTGGGGTGAGCTCATCATCGAGTGCTTGTACCTTACTTATCTCAATAGTCCCGCCCACGTCTGAGGCGCAGGCTGCACGCAGGGGTGAGCCGCAGCCAAAGCAGTGGTGCTTTCCTTGTAATCTATCCCAGCCCGCGCCCGCGTCGGTCGCGGCACGCCCACGCGCCGCGGCAAATATCGGTGGTGCTGTTCACAGGGCGCGGCACCGCCCTCCGCCCGGCCATGCGCGGCTAGTCTGCGCTGCGGCGCGCCCGCGCCACGGCGAGAATCTCCCGCAGCTTCAGCCCGACTTTCAGGGCCACGCGCAGCGGCAGGTGATAGGCCTTGGGATAGCGATCCGCCTGGAAGCGATAGGCGGATTCGTGGTGTGCGGGCAGCAGCCGGCCGGGGTCCCGATCGGCCACATGGCCCTTGGCGTGGGTGATCACGGCGGCAGGTGCAAAGACATTCTCATAGCCGGCCCGACCCAAACGATCTCCGAGATCCACATCTTCCATGTACATGAAATAGCGTTCATCGAAGCCGCCGATAGCGTCGAAGGCCTCCCAATTGAGCAGCAGGCAGGAACCAGAGAGCCAGCCGGCGGTGTGGGCGGTGCTCATATCCGCATCATTGCGGTAGCGGCGGGACCACGGGTTGTTCTTCCACACCCCACCGAGTAGCGCGTGCCCGATACCCAGCCCGAGCGTGGGCACGGCGCGGGCGGAAGGATAGGCAGAGCCATCGGGCTCCTTAATATACGGCCCTACCGAGCCCACCGAGCCCTGCCACGTGTCCGCGGTGTTCAGGAGCGTATCGATACTGCCCGGGCCAAACACCACATCGGGATTGACCACGAGCAGATAGCGCGGGTCCACCTCCCCCGCCGCCCGCGCGGCGTGCAGGTGCTGGGCAGCAATATTGATGGCATGTCCATAGCCCACATTGCCGCCGGTGGGTAGAAATTCCGCACAGTCATAGTCCCGCTCGGCCGCCTCAGGCGCGCCATCGCGGGAGCCATTATCTGCCATGACCACGCGCACCGGCCGGGAGGTGGCCGCGGGGAGGGAATCGAGAAACTCCCGCAGGTGACGGCCAGGAGAATAGGTCACGGTGATGATGGCTAGAGCATTGGTATCCACAATCACTCCATGCTACCGCTCACCGCACGGTGCACCCCGCTGCGCCACTCCGGTAGCGGCGTCAGCCCGGCGCGCTCCCACGCCTGCGTCCCCAAGGCCGAGTTATGGGGCCGGCGTGCCGGGCGCGGATAGGCGCTGGAGTCCACGGCCTTCACCCGCGCCGGATCAGCCCCCACGGCACGGACAATCTCGCGGGCTAGGGTGCACCATGTCACGGCCTCGCCGCCGCCCACACAATGCAGCACCTGCGGTAGGGGCTGGCCCTGTTCATGCTTATCGACGATCTCCCACAGCCCTCGCGCCAGATCAAGAACGAAGGTGGGATTGCCCCATTGGTCATCCACCACGGTCAGCGTGTCATGCTCGCGTTCTAGCCGCAGCATCGTCGATACGAAATCGCGGGCCTCGGGCAGCACCTGCCCCGAGTACACCCACGCGGTGCGGACCACCGTGGCGGCGGCGCCACTGGCGGCGATGGCCTGCTCCCCGGCGAGCTTGGTCCGCCCATACACCGTCTCTGGGTGGCAGGGCGCATCCTCCGGCGCCGGCTGCGGGGCGGGCGCCGCCCCAGCACCCATGACATAATCGGTGCTCACATGCACCAAGAAGGCCCCGGTGCGGGCGGCATGCTCGGCGAGCAGCTGGGGGCCGCGGGTATTGCTGGCCGCAGCCGCGGCGGGCTGTGTCTCCGCACCGTCCACATCGGTGAAGGCGGCGGTGTTGATGATGAGGTCGGCGTCGATAAGCGCACACTGCTGCGGGGAGGTGATATCCAGCTCACTGCGGCTGAGCCAGGTGAGATGCTGGCGACGCTCGGGTGGGCAGGTCAGACGGAGGGCGCGGCCAAGCTGGCCCCCGGCGCCGGTGACGGTAATACGCATGAGTGTCCTTGGGGATTGGCGGGCGGCGTCTAGGAATTGTTGGTGCTTTGTCACTAGAATCTCATATGCTGTCGGCGCGGCGGGTATCCGTAGCGCCCCGCAGCACAATCCGCACGCGGCACGCTGGGTGCGGAGCAGATCCTTGTTGCGCCACAGTCAGGAGCGTGTAGCACCCGTGTCAGGCTCGAACCGTCAACGCTATGTTCGCGACATCAGCCCCGCCCCCAAGGCGGGCGTCGAGCTGCAGCAGGCCGGCCCCAAAGGGTGGCGGGCCATGGTTGCGGTGCTGTCGGTGATGGTGCTGACCATTTCTGGCCTCGGCTACTTCTCGGTGGGGCGTATCGGCTCGGATGTGGCCAGCGCGGGCAATCTCTCGCTCGGCCTCGGCTCGAATGCCCCCAGCGATGGCGCCACCGATATCTTGCTCGTCGGCTCTGACTCCCGCACCGACGCCCAGGGCAACTCGCTCTCCCCCGAGGAGATCGAGATGCTGCACGCCGGCGATGAGCAAAATGACAATACCGACACCATCATGGTGGTGCGCGTGCCCTCCGATGGCTCCTCCGCCACCGCTATCTCCATTCCGCGCGATACCTATATTCATGATGACGAGTTCGGCAATCTCAAGATCAATGGTGTCTTTGCCGCGCACAAGGCCAAGGAGGTCACCCGCCTTAACAACGAGGGCATGACCGATCAGCAGCAGATTGCCCGCCAATCCAAAGACGCCGGCCGCAAGGGGCTAATCGACGCCATCGCGGATCTCACCGGCATTACCGTCGACCACTACGCGGAGGTGGGTCTGCTCGGCTTCGTGCTGCTCACCGACGCTGTCGGCGGCGTGGAGGTGTGTCTGAACGAGGCCACCTATGACAAGTTCTCCGGCGCGGATTTCCCCGCCGGCCGCCAAACCCTCAGCGGCAAAGAGGCCCTAGCCTTCGTGCGTCAGCGCCACGGCCTGCCCCGCGGCGACCTCGACCGCATTGTGCGCCAGCAGGCCTATATGGCCTCGCTGGTGCAGACCGCTTTGAAAACCAACACTCTTACCAGCCCCTCCAAGTTGAACCAGATGGGCGATGCCGTCACCCGATCGGTGATCATCGACGAGGACTGGGACATCATGAGCTTCGCCACCCAGCTGCAGGATCTGGCCGGCGGCAATGTGCTGTTTGAGACCATCCCGGTCACCAGCATCGACGGTGTGGGCGACTATGGCGAGTCGGTGGTGACCGTGGATCGCAACGAGGTGCACGAATACTTTGATCGCCTGCTCAACCGCGATGAGCAGGACGGCAAGGAGTCCACGGACGGCCCGAAGGATCGCGAGGATAGCGAGGGCGCGGCTGCCGATAACGCCGGCCCCAGCGCGATCACGGACGTCACCGTCCTCAACTCCACCACCACCACCGGCCTCGCCGCGCAGGTGGGTGGGGCGCTGAAGAATGACGGCTACACCCTGGGCGAAATCGGCAATGCCCCGGCAGGGCTGTACACCTACTCCCAGGTGGTGGCCGCCGATCCGCAGAATCCGGCCGCCCTCGCCCTCGCCGACAAGCTCGGCGGGGTGCCCGTGACCTCCTCCCCCACCCTCAACCCGGGCAGTGTCGTGGTGGTTGTGCACAATGACTACATCGGCCCGAAGGATGAAAACGCCCCTGTAGAAAGCGAGTCCACCGAGGTCATCGGCGAGCCGGGCACCGAGCTGGAGGACTCTCAGCTCTCCCCCACGCTCGATGCCGGCGGAGACGGCCCGCGCTGCGTCAACTAGGTTAGGGTGCATGCTCACGCTTTTCGACGCGCACCGCGACGCCCCCAGCGCCCCCGTATTGACCTTCTACGATGAAGCCCGCGGATTCCGCATGGATTTCTCGGCGCTCACCCTCGATAACTGGGCCGCCAAGATGGGAAACTTCCTCATCGAGGAGCTGGATCTCAGCCCTGGAGAGAGCATCGCCATCGACGTCGATAGCTCATGGCAACGCCTAGTGGTGCTGCTCGGGGCGGCGGCCGCCCAGCTCACCGTGGCGGATGCGGCAGATGCTGAGAGCGAGGTGCTCTTCCAGGACTCCACGCGGCTGGACAGCGCGGAGGACCGCGAGCTTATTGCCGTGACCATCGATGGCTTCGGCCGCTCCGCCGCCGAATGCGGCATCGATATCGGCGAGGCCCTCGATCTCGGCGCGGAGGTGCGCCTGCACGGCGATCACTTCCCGCACCCCACCCAGCCTTTGGCGCAGCTCTATCCCGAGGGCACGGCCGCGCGCATCCTGCTGCGCGGCGAGGACCCCGCTGCGGATGCCCGCGCCCTCGCGGCGATCGGTGCCGGGGGCAGCGCCGTCGTCGTAGCGGGTGGCGCCCCCGCGGAGCGCCTGGCAGAGATCGCCGCCGCCGAGAAGGCGCTGCTCGATTCCCCCGAGGCGCCCTGAGCCTCCGTGGTGTGGGCCCGCTTGTGTGGGCCCGCTTCTGTAGGCCCTGCCTTTTCGGGGCGCGCAGGCCCTAGGATATAAGCCATGGCTTCTGTGCGTTTCAACGATGTCTCCATCACCTACCCCGGCGCGCCCCGGCCCTCGGTGAGTCATCTCGACCTCGAGATCGTCGACGGCGAGTTCTTGGTGCTCGTGGGCCCTTCGGGCTGTGGTAAGTCCACCACCCTGCGGGCCTTGGCCGGGTTGGAGGCGATTAGCTCCGGCTCCATCCTCATCGGGGAGCAGGATGTGAGCAGCATGGATCCGGCGGAACGCGATATCGCCATGGTCTTTCAAAACTATGCGCTCTACCCCACCATGAGCGTGCGGGAGAATATGGGCTTTTCGCTGAAGCTCGCCAAGCACAGCAAGGCGGAGATCACCGAGCGGGTGGAGCGCGCGGCACAGCTTTTGGATCTGGATGGGCTGCTGGATCGCCGCCCCAAGGATCTCTCCGGTGGCCAGCGCCAGCGGGTGGCGATGGGCCGCGCCATCGTGCGCGAGCCCCAGGTCTTTCTCATGGATGAGCCTTTGTCGAATCTCGACGCCAAGCTGCGCGTGCAGACCCGCAGCCAGCTCTCTGCCCTGCAGCGCACGCTCGGCACCACCACCGTGTATGTCACCCATGACCAGGTGGAGGCCATGACCATGGCCGATCGGGTGGCGGTGCTCAATGAGGGCATCTTGCAGCAGGTCGCGACCCCACAGGAGCTCTATAGCGAGCCGGCTAATGCTTTTGTGGCCGGGTTTATTGGCTCGCCCTCAATGAACCTCATCGAGATCTCCGATCCGCAGCGCGGGCGGGTCATGTTGGGTATTCGCCCCGAGGATGCGCACGTCGCAGTGCCGGGTGAGCAGCGCCCAGGCCACTGGGCCCCGGTGGAGATCGTGGTGGATCTGGTGGAGGTGCTCGGCTCGAGCACCTATCTCTACGGGCATCTGATCTCCAGCCCCGAGGTGCGGCTCGCGGTACGCCACGATGGCGAGCCCATCGGCCGCGATACGCAGATCACCGTGGAACTCGACCTCGCCAAGGCCCACTACTTCGATGTAGAGACTGGCGGTCGCATCACATAGCCCTCTTTAGGGGTGATCGACTACACAAGTCTCCCGCAGGGTGTCTGCGGGTCACTACATTTGAGGGAAGTTGTTCATAGTACGCAAGGAGTTTTATATGTCGACTTCCCGCATGTCCACCGCCGCGGTACTCGCGGCAACCGCGCTGGCTTTCACCGCGTGTTCCTCCGACGGTGGTAGCGCCGAAGCCCCCGAGGTGGACAACGCCGATGGCCGTGGCCCCATCACCTTCGCGATGGGCAAAAACGACACCGATAAGATCACGCCCATTATCGAGGCGTGGAATGCCGAGCACCCGGACGAGCAGGTTACCCTCTCTGAGCTGGCCGGTGAGGCCGATGCGCAGCGCGACACCCTGGTGCAGTCGCTGCAAGCCGGCAACTCGGATTTCGATGTGATGGCCCTCGATGTGGTGTGGACCGCGGACTTCGCCGCCAATCAGTGGCTGGCTCCGCTCACCGATGACCTCGAGGTAGACACCGATGGCCTCTTGGAGGCCACCGTCGAGTCCGCCACCTATGGCGGCACTCTCTACGCCTTGCCGCAGAACACCAACGCGCAGCTGCTCTACCGCAATACCGAGCTGGTCAAGGACGCCCCGGAAACCTGGGAGGATCTGGCCAATTCCTGCGAGGAGGTCTCGGACAAGGAGTGCCTGACGATCCAGCTCAAGGAGTATGAGGGCCTGACCGTCAATACCTCCGCGTTCATTCACGGCTGGGGCGGCGAGGTGCTCAACGAGGACGGCACCCCGGCAGTGGAGTCCGAAGAGTCCCGCGCCGGCCTGCAGGCCATGGTGGACGCCTATAAGAATGGCGTGATTGCCAAGAACGCCCTGGCCACCACCGAGGAGGAGACCAACCTGGCCTTCACCGAGGGCACCACCGCCTACGCGGTGAACTGGCCGTACATGTACCGCAACGCCGAGGACTCGGAGGCCACCTCCGGCAAGTTCGAGGTCCAGCCCCTGGTGGGCAAGGACGGCGTGGGCGTGTCCGCGCTGGGCGGCTACAACAACGCCATCAACATCAACTCCGAGCACAAGGCCACCGCGAAGGACTTCATGGAGTTCATCGTCTCCGAGGAGAATCAGAAGAGCTTCGCCGCGCAGTCCTTCCCGCCGGTGCTGGCCTCCATCTACGATGACGAGGCCCTGGTTGAGGAGTTCCCCTACCTGCCCGCGCTGAAGGAGTCCTTGGAAAACGCCAAGCCGCGCCCGGTGACCCCCTTCTACACCGCCGTGTCTAAGGCCATCCAGAACAACGCCACCGCCGCCCTCAAGGGTGACGTCACGGTAGACGAGGCCACCGAGTCGATGTCCGCCGCCATCACCAACGCTTCGCGTTAGTCCTTGGCGCTGCGCCATCGCGCACCCACTGTCCTATTTCTCGGGGCAGTGGGTTTTCTGCGCTTATCGACGCCGCCCTCCCTGCCAGCGGGGGCGAGCACGCCTCACTGAGAGAGCGCTGGCGCTAGATTGAGAGAAGAGACAAAAAGAATGCTCCACTGCACCCGATACCAAGGAAGCGAGTAGCAGCTGATGGAAAGGTTGAAGCAACGGCGGCAGGCCGCGTTTCTCATCGCGCCGGCCATGACCGTGCTGGCGATCGTGATCGGTTATCCGATCGTGCGCGCCATCTGGTTGTCGTTCCAGCAGGATAAAAAGCTCGATCCCACCACGGGCGTGTTCGTTGATGGCGGCTTCGCCGGTGTCGATCACTACCTGTACTGGCTCACCCAGCGCTGCATGCAGCCTGATGGCACCATCAGCACCTGCCCGTCCGGCGTGATCTCCTCCGACTTCTGGCCGGCAGTGTGGGTGACGCTCTTTTTCACCGTGGTGGCTGTGAGCATCGAGGTGGTCCTGGGCATGTGGATGGCGATCGTGATGAACCGCGAGTTCAAGGGCCGTGCCCTGCTGCGCGCCGCGGTGCTCATCCCGTGGGCGATCCCCACGGCGGTCACCGCGAAGCTGTGGCAGTTCATCTTCGCCCCGCATGGGGTGATTAACTCCCTGCTGGGCCACGATGTCGCGTGGACCACTGATCCCTGGGCGGCGCGTTTCGCGGTGATCGTCGCCGACGTGTGGAAAACCACCCCGTTTATGGCCTTGCTGATCCTGGCTGGGCTGCAGATGATCCCGAAGGAGGTCTACGAGGCCGCCAAGGTCGATGGCGCGAATTCCTGGCAGATTTTCCGCCAGATCACCCTACCGCTGGTCCGGCCGGCGCTGATGGTGGCGGTGCTTTTCCGCACCCTGGACACCCTGCGCATGTACGATCTGCCGGTCATTATGATCTCGGCGTCCTCCAACTCCCCCACCGCGACGATCTCGCAACTGGTGGTGGAGGACCTGCGGCAAAATAACTTCAACTCCGCCTCGGCGTTGTCCACCTTGATCTTCCTGCTCATCTTCGCCGTCGCGTTCATCATGATTCGTTTCCTCGGCGCTGACGTCAATCGCAGTGCCACCCAGGACGAACGCACAACCGATGACGATGATGCACTCCCCTCGTCTACCGTGGCCCTGCCCGCGGTGGATGCCCCGCTGCAGCTGAAGGAGGCCCAGCGATGAAAGCACTGCGCAACTATATCGGCGTGATCCTGATTCTGGTGTGGGGGCTGGCCCCCTTCTACTGGATGCTCGTGACCGCGCTGCGCGATAGCTCCCACACCTTCGACACCACCCCGTGGCCCACCCACGTCACCTTAGATAACTTCCGCGACGCCCTAGCCACCGATAAGGGCAATGACTTCCTCGGCGCCATCGGCAATTCCTTGCTCATTGGCATCGTCACCACCGTGCTGGCCGTGATGGTGGGCGTGTTCACCGCTTATGCCTTGGCGCGGCTCGACTTTCCCGCCAAGGGCTTTGTCACCGGTATCGTGCTGGCCGCCTCCATGTTTCCCGGTATTGCGTTGGTGACCCCGCTCTTCCAACTCTTCGGCGATCTCGGCTGGATCGGCACCTACCGGGCGCTGATCATCCCGAATATCTCCTTTGCGCTGCCGCTGACCATCTACACCCTCGTCTCCTTCTTCCAGCAGCTGCCCTGGGAGCTCGAGGAGGCGGCCCGCGTCGACGGCGCCAGCCGCGGCCAGGCCTTCCGCACCGTGCTCTTGCCACTGGCAGCGCCGGCTCTGTTTACCACCGCGATCCTTGCCTTCATCGCCACCTGGAACGAGTTCATGCTGTCCAAGCAGCTCTCCACCACCAGCACCGAGCCGGTGACGGTCGCCATCGCCCGCTTCTCTGGCCCCTCGGCATTCGAGTACCCTTACGCGGCCATCATGGCCGCCGGCGCATTGGTGACCGTGCCACTGGTGATCATGGTGCTGGTATTCCAGCGCCGCATCGTCGCCGGCCTCACCGCCGGCGGCGTGAAGGGCTAAACCGCCGGCCGATAAGATGGGCTGCGGAGAATAGACACATCCACTGCTCGAGGAAGGATCGCCGCTGTGTCGCAGTCGAGTGAGATGAGGCGCAAGAAATTGGTGTGGGAGGCGCTCGTGGGGTTCTGCGGCACCTTCGCCGCAGTCGCCGTGGCGCAGGCGGTGGCTAATATTCTCCGCCCCGAGCCGGAGGTATGGCCGGCGCTACTGGCCCTCGTGTTGGTTATCGCCACGGTGACCCTGTGGCGCAGCGGCCAGAATAGGTTTCAGCTTCCGCCAGACGATACGCAGCGCTGAATGCGCCAGCGCCCCCGCTTCCCGCAGGCATAACCACAGCACCTCGGGGAAGGGAGTGGGCGCCCCGATCGTCTCTACGGCATAGCCGTGATGCCACGCCCACAGCCGGATGCGGGGCAGATGGAAGCGATTCGAGACCACCACATAGCGGATGTCCTCTCGCCCATAGTGCTCCCGTAGCAGCTCGCGCACGTGCTCCAGATTCTCATTGGTGGATTCCGCACGGTCTTCCAGCACGATCGAGGCGCGGTCGATACCGTGCTCTGCCAGCCACTGCGCCATCACCGGCGCCTCATCGCGGCCGGTCACCACCACCACGTCCCCGCGGGCGATTGCTGCACGGCCCGGGACGAGGGCCGCACGCAGCCGCCGCTCGAGGGGGCGGCGCGGCTGGGCCTGCTCCACGCTGGCGCCCAGCACCACCACAGGCCGCGGCTGGGGACTCACCCGAGCAGCTTCTTCTGCAGGGCGCGGTCTTTTTCCAAGACCTCGTTTTTCATATTCTCCTGGTAGTCCACCATCTTCTCCAGCAGGGAGGAATCGCCAGCAGAGAGCACCCGCACGGCGAGCAGGCCGGCGTTTTTCGCCCCGCCGATAGAAACGGTGGCCACCGGCACGCCGCCGGGCATCTGCACGATCGACAGCAGCGAATCCATGCCATCGAGATCCTTCAGTGCCCGCGGAATGCCGATCACCGGCAAAGGAGTGGCCGCAGCCACCATGCCGGGCAGGTGCGCGGCCCCGCCCGCGCAGGCGATGATGCACTTCAGGCCGCGGGTATGGGCCTCGCGGGCATAGTCCAGCATCCGCTCCGGGGTGCGGTGCGCCGAGACCACGCCCACCTCGAAAGGCACCCCGAACTCGGCGAGGATCTCCGCGGCAGGCTCCACGGTGGGCCAGTCCGAGTCCGAGCCCATGATAATTCCAACTACTGGCTGCATTCTTTTTCTCCTTCGATCATCCGCTCGCGGGCGCTCACGACTGTGAGGGCCAGTGTGCATGAACCATGAAATAGGCGGCGGCGCGCGCATCGGCGCGCAGGGCGTCCACATCGCCCTCGCCACTGAGATTGACGTGCCCGATCTTGCGCCCTGGGCGATAGCCCTTGCCATACAGATGAATCTTGGCCTGGGGATAGCGCTTCCACACCTCGACCTGGCGCTCGGCCCAGCTGAGCCCGGGATCCTCCTCGCCGCCGAGGATATTGGCCATCACCGTAAAGCCGGCGGTGGGGGTTGTCGCCCCCAGCGGCATATCCAGCACCGCACGCAGGTGCTGCTCGAATTGGCTAGTCACACAGCCATCCTGGGTCCAGTGCCCGGTGTTATGGGGGCGCATGGCCAACTCGTTGACAAAAATCTCACCCGCAGTGGTTTCAAAGAGTTCCACCGCCAGCACCCCCGTCACTCCGAGTGTGTCCGCCACCCGGCGCGCCATCGCGGCGGTGCGCGCCTCGACGCTCTCATCGAGGCCAGGGGCCGGGGCAACCGCCAGCGCACACACCCCGTTTTCTTGTACCGACTCCACCACCGGCCAGCTCACGCATTCGCCGGAGGGGCGGCGCGCCACCATGGCCGAGAGCTCGCGGCGCAGCTCCACCTTGGTTTCGGCCATGAGGTCAATGCCCTGGCCGAGCAGTGTCTCCACGCGTTCACACAGCTCCTCTTCGCTATCGACAAACCACACGCCCTTGCCGTCATAGCCGCCGCGGCGCGCTTTGAGGCATACCGCACCGTTGACGCGGGAGAAGAACTCTCGGGCGTCGGCGATACTGGTGATGGCGGCGAAGTCGGGCACGGGTGCGCCCAGCTCGCTGAGGTGGCGCCGCTGCAGCAGCTTGTCTTGGGCGTAGACCAGCGCCTCGGGGCGGGGCTGGATATTAACGCCCTCGCCGATGAGGGTGTGCTGGTGCTCATTGGGCACATGCTCGTGATCGAAGGTCACCACGTCTGCGCCGGCGCAGACCGCGCGGAGATCATCCAGATCGGTGTAGTCGCCGATATGCACATCGTGGGCCACTTGGGCGGCCGAGGAGTCTGGGCTGGAGGCAAGCACGCGCAAGGATTGCCCCAATTCGATGGCCGCCGTCTGCATCATGCGGGCGAGCTGACCATCGCCGATCACGGCGACGATCGGAAAGCCGGGGGCGTGGGCGGACATGTTCTCGCTAGCTGGCTGCTCTGTAGTCACAGATACACAGTGTAGGAGGTCAAAGACCCCGCTGGGTATTTAAGGCCACCCCAGCCACCGCCCACCTAGCGCCGTTGCGCCAGCACGGAATTAATGGCCTTGACCGCCTGCTTGGACTTAGGCACCCCGCGAAAGACCATGGGGTGGGGTTGGCCGGCCACCTCGAGGACCACGGCACCGCGCTGCTTGCTCGCCCGGTAGATATAGCGCATCCCAATCGACTGGGAACGGGCGCGCAGGGCGGGCCCGCGCACCACTACCCGCTGGGTGGTCACCGTGAAGCGGCGGCGGCGGGCGCGCACCACGGGCAGCACGAAGCGCCACAGCACCAGCAGTACCCACAGCAGCAGCACCAGGCCGCGGGTCTCTGCGGGAAAATAGCCCACCTGCTCATAGCCGGGGCTGCCGGGCAGGCGATCGAAAAAGCCGATGGCGATCCACGCCAGCCCTGTCCACAGCACGAGTTCGAGCGCCGGGAAGGTCAATCCCGTCACCGGGGTGGTGGCGTCAAAGATGCAGCGCTCGCGGTTGTCCACAATGGTCATAGTGGCCTCACAGCCTAGCGCTTCAGCCGCAGGTGCTCCACATCGCCGGCGGAGAGCTGGTGGAGCTCGCCGGCCGTATCGCGCACGTGGATGCGGCCATCATCGCCCACACCCACGCACTCCCCCTCCAATACCTGCGTTTCGGAGAGATGCACCCGCACCTGCTGCCCAATAGAGCTACACACCTCGCGGTAGGCGTCCATGGGGCTGATCACCCCAGCCGCCCACTGGCCGAGGCGGTGATGCAGGGCCAGGAGAATATCGCCGACGAGATCGGTGCGGTCGACCTCATAGCCTTCTAGCTCGAGCGAGGTGGCGTGCGGCACCGGCAGCTCCTCCTGGGTGAGCGAGACATTAAGGCCTAGGCCCATCACCAGCGCCGGCTCCTCGCCCAAGGAGACGGCTTCGCCGAGGATGCCGCAGAGCTTCTTGCCATTGAGCAGCACATCATTGGGCCACTTCAATTGGGCGTTGATGGAGTGCTCGCGCAAGGCGTCGATAAGCGCCAGCCCTGTCATCAGCGGCATGGTTCCCAGCCGCGCCAGGGCGGAGCCGTGCGGGCGGAATAAGACAGACAGCGTGACCTGCGAATACGGCGGGGTGACCCACACCCGGTTCTTGCGCCCCTTGCCGGCGGTTTGGGATTCGGTCACCGCCGCGGACCAGGTGGGGGCGCCCTCGGTGGCCGCCTTGGCGAGGTCCGTGTTCGTCGAGCCCGTTTCTTCGGTGTAGTAGAGGTGCGTGAAGGGACCATAACCCACGACACGCTGGTGGAGTCGGGCCGTATCAATTGGTCTGCGCTCGTTCATGCCCTCTAAGACTAGTCCTTTATTCGCCCTATGCACCGGATTGTGTCCGCCGCTGCACTGCGCTCGCTGCGGTGGCTGTGTGGGAGAACACGGAAAAAGTTGGGCGACATGCCCGGAATTTCTGGACACAAAACAAAGAATGCTCTACTATCCCCAACATGACAATTTCCTCACCTTTGCGCGCCGACACCCTCCCCGATCCGAACCGACGCCCCACCACCGCCGAAAAGATCGCCACCCTGAAGCAGCTGCGCTCCGATGCCGCCACCCCCATGGGCACCCGCCCCATCGAGAAGCGGCACAGCCAAGGCCGGCTCACCGCTCGGGAACGCCTCGATTTCTTGCTGGATGAGAACTCCTTCGTGGAAACCGATCAGCTGGCACGCCACCGCACCCACGACTTCGGCATGCACGCACGCCGGCCGCTCACCGATGGCATTGTCACCGGCTGGGGCACCATCGACGGCCGAGAAGTCTGTGTCTTCTCCCAGGACGCTGCGGTCTTTGGCGGCGCCCTCGGAGAGGTCTATGGCGAAAAGATGATCAAGATCATGGAACTCGCCACCACCACCGGCCGCCCCCTCATCGGCCTATACGAGGGTGCGGGCGCCCGCATCCAAGAAGGCGCCGTCTCGCTGGATCTCATTGCGCAGACCTTCTACCAGAACGTGCAGGCATCCGGCGTGGTGCCGCAGATTTCGGTGATCATGGGCGCCTGCGCCGGCGGCAACGCCTACTCCCCCGCCCTCACCGACTTCGTGGTGATGGTGGATGAAAGCTCCAAGATGTTCGTCACCGGCCCGGACGTGATCAAGACCGTCACCGGCGAGCTCATTACCCAAGAGGAGCTGGGCGGGGCTTCTACCCACATGTCCACCGCCGGCAATACCCACTACACCGCCAGCTCGGATGAGGATGCGCTGGAGTGGGTGCAGGACTTGCTGCGCTATCTGCCGAATAACAACCGCGACCAGGCCCCGCCGGAGGATCCGGTGGATCTCGCGGAGCTGCCGAGCGTGGAGGAACTGGCCCTCGATTCCATCATCCCGGACGCCCCCAGCGTCCCCTATGATGTGCGCGATGTGATCTCCGCCCTCACCGATGACGCCGATTTCTTCGAGATCCAGGCCGATCGCGCCGAGAGCGTTGTCACCGCCTTCGGCCACGTCGATGGCCAACCGGTGGGATTCGTGGCGAATCAGCCGCTGCATTTTGCCGGCTGCCTCGATATCGATTCCTCCGAGAAGGCCGCCCGCTTCGTGCGCACCTGCGATAGCTTCAATATCCCGATCGTGATGCTGGTGGATGTGCCCGGCTTCCTGCCCGGCGCGGCCCAGGAATATGGCGGCATTCTGCGTCGTGGCGCCAAGCTGCTCTACGCCTATGGCGAGGCCACCGTGCCGAAGATCACCGTGACCATGCGCAAGGCCTATGGCGGCGCCTATTGCGTGATGGGCTCCAAGGGCCTCGGCGCCGATCTGAACCTGGCGTGGCCGACCGCGGAAATCGCGGTGATGGGCGCGGCCGGCGCCGTGGGCTTCATCTACCGCAAGGAGCTGACCGCAGCCGCCGCCGAGGGCAAGGACGTGGCCGCCCTCATCGAATCCTATGAGCGGGAGTACAACGACCACTTCCTCACCCCCTATCAGGCTGCCGAGCGCGGGCTTATCGACGCCGTCATCCTGCCCTCAGAAACGCGCGAGTCCATCATCCGCAACCTGCGTCTTTTGCGTTCCAAGGTGGAACACCGCCACGCCCGCAAGCACGGCAATATGCCGCTCTAGGGCCCGCGGTCGGGGCGGCGAGGCGCCATCCCACCACCCCATACCCCCACCTCATCTCAGGGAAATACCCACCTCATACCGAGGCGAGGTGGGGGTTTTGCCGCCGAACACTACCCCCGTATATGTGGATTTTTGCGGTGAAAATTGAAATGAAGGCTGCTTTGGACAACATTGTGGCCTTCAACACCTAAACTTAGGAACTATGACTGCCGCACAGACTCCGGGCGATACCATGCCCGACGTAAATACGACCGCAGGCAAGCTCGCCGATCTGCGAGCCCGCCTGAATGAAACCCAGGCCCCGATGGGCCCTGCCTCTGTGGAGAAGGTCCACGAGGCGGGCAAGAAGACCGCTCGTGAGCGCATTGAGTACCTGCTCGATGATGGCTCCTTCGTGGAGATCGATGCCCTCGCCCGGCACCGCTCCAAGAACTTCGGCCTCGATGCCAAGCGCCCCGTCACCGACGGTGTCGTCACCGGTTATGGCACCATCGACGGCCGCAAGGTGTGTGTATTCTCCCAGGATGGCGCCGTCTTCGGTGGCGCCCTCGGCGAGGTCTACGGCGAAAAGATCGTCAAGATCATGGATATGGCGATTAAGACCGGCGTGCCGATCATCGGCATCAACGAGGGTGCGGGCGCCCGCATTCAGGAGGGCGTGGTCTCCCTCGGCCTCTACTCCAAGATCTTCTTCCGCAATACCCAAGCCTCCGGCGTGATCCCGCAGATCTCGCTGATCATGGGCGCCTGCGCTGGCGGCCACGTCTACTCCCCCGCCCTCACGGACTTCATCGTGATGGTGGACAAGACCTCCAAGATGTTCATCACCGGCCCCTCGGTGATCAAGACCGTCACCGGCGAGGAAGTGACCCAGGAAGAGCTGGGTGGCGCCTCCACCCACATGGCCACCTCCGGTACCTCTCACTACACCGGCGCAGATGACGCCGACGCCCTCGACTGGGTGCGCGAGCTCATCGGCTTCCTCCCGCAGAACAACCGGGATGAGGCCCCGCGTATGGAAGCGGAGATCATGGAGGGCTCCATCCAGGACAACATCAACGAAGCTGACCTGGAGCTGGACACCCTCATTCCGGATTCCCCGAACCAGCCTTATGACATGAAGGACGTCATCACCCGCATCATCGATGATGGCGACTTCTTGGAGATTCAGGAAAACTACGCCGAAAACATCATCATCGGTTTCGGCCGCGTCGAGGGCCGCTCCGTGGGTATTGTGGCCAACCAGCCGATGCAATTCGCCGGCTGCTTGGACATCAAGGCCTCCGAGAAGGCCGCCCGCTTCGTGCGCACCTGCGATGCCTTCAATATCCCGATCCTCGAGTTCGTGGACGTGCCCGGCTTCCTGCCCGGCACCAACCAGGAGTACGAGGGCATCATTCGCCGCGGCGCGAAGCTGCTCTACGCCTACTGCGAGGCCACTGTCGGCAAGATCACCGTGATCACCCGCAAGTCCTATGGCGGCGCCTACTGCGTGATGGGCGGCAAGGAAATGGGCGCGGACATCGTGCTCGCCTGGCCCACCGCACAGATCGCCGTGATGGGCGCCTCCGGCGCCGTGGGCTTCATCTACCGCAAGGAGCTGAAGGCCGCCGCCAAGGAGGGCAAGGACGTTCAGGAGTTGATGAAGGAATACGAGGCCGAGTACGATCGCGAACTCGTTAACCCCTACATGGCTGCCGAGCGCGGCTTCGTCGACGCCGTGATCCCGCCGTCCGAGACCCGCGGCCAGATCATCGAGGGCCTGCGCCTGCTCGACCGCAAGGTTGTCAGCGTTCCCGCCAAGAAGCACGGAAATATCCCGCTCTAAGCCGGCTACGACGCGCAAGCCACGAGAAGTTAAAAGGAAGAAAGCATGTCAGACTCCCGTCCGGAGAACACGGATTCCCCAGAGACCACTGAGGCAGCAGAGGCTGCAAAGAAGCCCTTCTTGAGTATCGTCAAGGGCAATCCGAGCGACGCTCAGGTGGCCGCGTTGACCACCGTGTTCGCTGGGCTTGCTTCTGCGGCCGCGGCAGCCGAGAAGAAAGAAGTCGACCGCAATAAGTGGGGCAATTACGCCGAGCGGCTCAACCGCCCGACCACCTATAACCCCAACGCATTCCGCAACGTCAGCTTCTACTAGCTTTCGCAGAAGCAGCCTCGCATTTCCAGCGCCGCCCCGTTGTACCCACTGTGGTAGAACGCGGCGGCGCTGTCGCATGCGCAGCCCCCTACGCCCCGTGTCATGGCCTTAACCTGCCCCGAGCACACCCCGTGCAGGCGGGAAGAGGATAATTGCTGCCGTTAGCACAACGCTTTCACTGTGGCGGGCCGTGGCGCCGAGCGTTATCCCAGCCAGCATCGACTGAGCTGGGGCGTCCGCGCGGCCACCGGCACGTCCAGTTTGTCTTCTTCACGATGGAAAAGAGGAACATGAACGCGACAACCTCCGACACGGGCTCGCCCGCAGCGCAGACGCGCGGCCCGATCAGTGAGTTAACGCTTAGAGCGGTCATCATCGGTGGTCTCATTACCCTAGTATTCACCGCCGCCAATGTGTACTTGGGACTGAAGGTGGGTCTCACCTTTGCCACCTCCATCCCGGCTGCGGTGATCTCGATGGCGATCCTGCGTAAGTTCGCAGGCCACACCATCCAAGAAAATAATATTGTGCAGACCATCGCCTCTGCCGCCGGCACCCTATCTGCCATTATCTTCGTGCTCCCCGGCCTCGTCATGATCGGCTGGTGGAGCGGCTTCAGCTACTGGGAGACGGCCTTCGTGTGCGCCATCGGCGGCATTTTGGGCGTGATGTATTCCATCCCGCTGCGCCGCGCCCTCGTCACCGGCTCGGATCTGCCCTACCCCGAGGGCGTCGCCGCCGCCGAGGTGCTCAAGGTGGGCGATGAGCAGGGCTCGGTCGAGGAGAATAAGCGCGGACTCGCCGTGATCGTCGGCGGCGCGCTGGTCTCTGCCGGCTATGGCCTGCTAGCCGCGGTGCGCGCCGTGGCAGGCTCGGTCACCTCCACCTTCAAGTTCGGCGCCGGCGGCACCATGATCGGCGGCAGCCTCTCCCTGGCGCTGATCGGCGTCGGCCACCTCGTGGGCGTGGCCGTGGGTATCGCCATGCTCGTGGGCCTCGCCATCTCCTATGGTGTGCTGCTGCCCATGTTCACCTCCGAGGATATTGCCGCTGGCGGCGCCCTCGACGAGATCGTGCCCGCCATGTTCTCCTCGGATGTGCGTTTCGTGGGCGCTGGCGCCATGGCGGTGGCCGCCATCTGGACCCTGCTGAAGATCATCGGCCCCATCATCTCCGGTATGAAGGATGCTCTGGCTTCCTCCCGTGCCCGCCACGATGGCCAGTCCGTGCCCCTCACGGAGCGCGATATCCCCTTCAGCATCGTGGTCACCACCACCCTGATTTCCATGCTGCCGGTGGGGCTGCTGCTGTGGCTATTTGTGAAGGATTCCTCCATCACTCACCACACCACCGGCCTGGTGCTGCTGAGCATCATCTACGTGCTGCTGGTGGGTCTGGTGGTGGCCGGTATCTGCGGCTATATGGCCGGTCTCATTGGTGCCTCTAACTCCCCGATCTCGGGTGTGGGCATCATCGTGGTGATCACCGCGGCGCTGCTGATCAAGCTGGTCACCGGCAATGAGCACGAAACCAACGCCACCGCCTTAGTGGCCTATACGCTGTTTACCTCGGCGGTGGTATTCGGTATTGCCACCATCTCGAACGATAACCTGCAGGACCTCAAGACCGGCCAGCTGGTGGGCGCGACCCCGTGGCGCCAGCAGTTCGCGCTGATCATCGGTGTGCTCTTCGGCTCCGCCATCATTCCGCCGGTGCTGCAGCTGATGCTCACCGGTTTCGGCTTCGTGGGTATGGAGGGCGCCGGCCCGGATGCGCTGGCCGCACCCCAGGCGGCGCTGCTGTCCAGCGTGGCTGAGGGCATCTTCGGCAATTCCTTGGATTGGAGCCGCATCGGCTTGGGCGCGCTCATCGGTGCCGGCATCATCGTGGTCGACGAGATCCTCCGCCGCACCACCCGCTTCTCCCTGCCGCCGCTGGCAGTGGGCATGGGCATGTACCTGCCCGTGGCCCTCACGCTGATCGTGCCGATTGGCGCCTTCATCGGTTTCTTCTACAACCGCTGGGCCGATAAGCACGAGGATCCGGAGCCGATCAAGCGCCTCGGCGTGCTGCTGGCCACCGGCCTGATTGTGGGTGAGTCGCTATTCGGCGTGCTCAACGCCGGCATCATCGCTGCCGCAGGCACCTCGGATCCGCTGGCCCTCTTCGGCGAGGACTTCGCCCCGATCGCGCAATGGCTGGGCGTGCTCGTCTTCGCCGGCGCCGCCGCGGCCATGTACCGCTGGGTGGGTAAGAAGGCCACCAGCTAGGATCTGTGCACATGCGTCTCGTTCTCGCCTCCGCCTCCCCGTCCCGCCGCTCCATCCTGCGCGCCGCCGGCGTCGAACCGCTGTGCCAGCCCGCAGAGGTGGATGAGCGCGCTATCGAGGCCGCGCTGGCGGGGCGAGAACCGCAGGAGATCGTTAGTGCCCTCGCCCGCGCCAAGGCCGAGGCGGTGGCCGAGCACTTCGCCACAGACATCGTGGTGGGCTGCGATTCCATGTTGCTTATCGACGGCCACCTCCAGGGCAAGCCCCACACCGTGGAGGCAACCATCGAGCGCTGGCGGGCGCAGCGGGGACGCACCGCCACGCTCATCACCGGCCACTGCATTATCTCGCCGCGGGGCTGCGTCGATAAGTCTGCGCAAACCCGGCTGCGTTTCGCCGAGGCCAGCGATCGCGATATCGAGGCCTATGCCCGCACCGGCGAAGCGCTGGAATGTGCTGGGGCTTTTACTCTCGAAGCCATCGGCGGCTGGTTTATTGATCGCATCGAGGGCGATCCCTCGAGCGTGATCGGGCTATCGCTGCCGGTGCTGCGCTCAGCGCTGTATCAGCTGGGCTATGAGGTCCACGAATTTCTGCGCTGAGGCTGCTGCGGCG
Organism: Corynebacterium sp. TAE3-ERU30; assembly: GCF_019209925.1. Lineage (NCBI taxonomy): Bacteria > Bacillati > Actinomycetota > Actinomycetes > Mycobacteriales > Corynebacteriaceae > Corynebacterium > Corynebacterium sp. TAE3-ERU30. The sequence continues at coordinate 123,238 of NZ_JAHUTO010000005.1, forward strand.
ACTATCCTCTAAAGCCATGACGCAATTTAAGGATATGCTCGCCCCACCGCCACTACACCTGCCGGAGGATCCGGCCGCCGACGCCGCCGGACCGCTGGTGTCTGCGGTGCTCAGCCACCCCGAATCACCGCTGCTCTGGGCCCAGCTCGCCGAAGAGGCCCTGGCAGACGCCGCCAGCGATAGCGATCGGGCGCAGGCCTATGCCTATGCTCGCACCGGCTATCACCGCGGCCTCGACCGGCTGCGCGCCCACGGCTGGAAAGGCTGGGGGCCGCTGCCCTACTCCCATGAGCCGAACCGCGGGGTGCTGCGCGCTATCGCTGCCCTCGCACGGGTATCGGCGATGATCGACGACACGGCGGAATACGAGCGCTGCGAGCAGATGCTGAAGGACGCCGACCCCCAGGCAGCCGCCACCCTCCTGCGCTAGACGCGCGGCCACTCCTTCATCACGTCCTCGTGATCGAGCTGCTCCCAGCGCGCATGCTGCGGCTCCTGGGTGCGCACCGCCGCCACCAGCGACTCCGCCACCCACACATCGCCGACGATCAGCATCACGCTTTCCAGCAGCCCGGTGAGGGTGCGGGGCTTGGTGGATGCGGCCTGTTTTACCGCCTCAGTGCGGATCCGGCCCAGGGCGTTCTCCCGCTGGGCATCATCCACCACGAAAGCGCGAATAGTATTCAGCGCGTCCACCTCTTGGGTGGCGTCGAGGCCAGCGGCGAGCACCGCGCGTACAAAAGCCTTTTCATCATCGCTGCCGGGCCGCAGCAGCACCATCAGTCGCCGCTGGTTCAACTCGAGGGCGGCCACACGCCGTTCGAGGGACTGCACATCAGTCATGGTGGATCTCCTTTATACGAGGCATCGTGACTCTATGGGCTGATTATAAAACCGGCCCAGACCATGGCGAAGGCCCGGCCCCGATGAGATTCACCGAGTCCGGGCCCTGCGCCTCACACGGCGCTCGAGCGTATGCCCCTAGGGCGCGCTCTTAAGCGTGCTTGGCCTCCACGCGCTTGATGGCCTCCTCGGCCACCATTTCCTGGATGCCCATGTCCAGCTCGGAGGTGAAGCCCACGCAGGAACAGTTGATCTCACCGAGCACGTAGGTGTCGCCGCCGTCCTCGGCGTCGTCCAGCATGAAGTCAGCGGTCCAGATCAGCGGGATGTTGTCGCCGCCGAGCTTCTCCGCGATGACCGGGCGCACATCGGCGAACATGTCGATGAGCTCCTGCCACTCTTCCGGCTTGTCATAGGAGTACTTGGCGCCGGAGAAGAGGGTGGCGGAGAAGTTGTCGCCGCCCGCGGCCGGCTTCTTGTGCACCACGAATACCGGGTGCGGGCCCACCAGCAGAATGCGGATCTCGCCCTCGACGATGCGCGGCATGAAGCGCATATCGACCAGCATGCCGTTGTCGCCGATGATGTACTGCTCACAGAAGTCAATGAACTCGCCGAGCTCACGAACCTCGGTGTGGTTGTCCACGGCCTCGGTGCACTTGAGCTTGGTGTCGAGGGGCAGTTCGGTGCCGGGCTCGACGGAGGCAGCCAATTCCTTATCCTCCAGCTGCACGCGCCAGATGCCGGAGCCGGTGGAGCCGCGGTTCTGCTTGAGCACGCGCTCACCATAGGACAGGGAGGACGGGAAGGTGGAGTGGAACTTCTCCACGTCGTAGTAGGCGTAGGTATCATCCGGCACCAGATCGGTGGAGGCGAGCTTGACCAGGGCGTCCTTGGCGCCATAGGCCATCATCTCCTCCGGGGTGGACATGCCCACCAGGCCGGCCTCCTCGGAGAGCTTGGTGAGGAGGGTGAAATAGCCCTTCTCGCCACCGGGGATATTGCCGGGATTGACGCGGGAAATATAGGCGTCGAAATTCTCGGACACGTACTCAAAAAGCTGCTCGGACCACTCGGGGCGGTAAAACACCACCTCGGACTTCCAGCCCTTTTCCTTAATGGCGTTAACGATCGGCAGGGTGTCCTTGCGGTGACCGTTGAACTGCTTGTCGTTGCCGCCTTCAACCTCGAAAACGACGATACCCTTCTTCATAAGCCTAAAACTCTCCTTGTAGAGCGATTGTGAGTCGTGCATGCAGATGTGAAGATCACATAAACTGCGCTGGCTGGAGGGCGCGTGGCGCACCATTCTTCAGCCGGTGCGTAATAGTCAGCAGGCCCGCTAACGACACTGCTCAGCAGCACAGCGATACGTAGATGTGCGCTCGACGCGGAAGGCGCTTAGAGAATTACTTCCGGGATCGAGTGCTTACTGAGCACTGTGTACGTCGTGAAACTCTCACTAAGTGAGTGCTTAATAGAGGAAAATGCCTCGACAACCATTACTCAGATAATTCTAAGGCAGCACTGTTACTTTCGCTCCACATGCCCCTAAAGCGTAATGAATGACACACTGCGCGAGTGAGAGTGATGCCCCAACTGGTGATAAAAGTAGAGTGGAAGCTTCTCGTGTGTGCGGGTTCGTGCTCGCTGCCACCACTGCAGGCCACCGCCCGGCAGGATGGCAGACGATGCTGGCCCCTAGCGTCGTCACGCGCTAGGCCACGGCCTCGCACACCTAACGCCCACTGTATGAGGAATGTGATTGTCCATGCCGATCCCTTTTGACCCCAACCCCGTGCTCGCGGACTATGCCCATCCGGAGAAGATCGTGTCGGCGTCCTGGTTGTCCGCACGTCTGGGCACCCCCGGGCTCCGCGTGGTGGAATCCGACGAAGACACCCTCCTCTACGACATCGGCCACGTGCCTGGGGCGGTGCGCATCGATTGGCGCGGCGAGCTCAATGATCCGCTGATCCGCGATTACATCACCGCCGAGCAATTCGCCGAGCTCATGCGCTCGAAGGGCATTGCCAATGATGACACCGTGGTGATCTACGGCGATAAATCCAATTGGTGGGCCGCCTATACCTTCTGGGTATTCACCCTCTTCGGCCACAAGGACGTGCGCCTGCTCAATGGCGGCCGCGATGCCTGGATGGCCGAGGAGCGCGACACCAGCTTCGTGGTGCCGGAGTATCCCCGCACCAACTACGAGGTGCCTGTGCGCGATGACTCGGAGCACCGCAGCCTCGTGGCCGAGGTGCGGGCCAAGCTCGGAGAAACCACCCTGCTCGACGTCCGCGAGCCCGATGAGTACACCGGCGTCGCCTCCAATGCGGAGGGCTACCCCGCCGACACCGTCTCTCGTACCGGCCACATCCCCACCGCCATCAACGTGCCGTGGAATAAAGCCGTCTACGCCAATTCGCGCTTCCGCTCCCGCGAAGAACTCGCCGAGCTCTATGCCGACTATGACAAGGACGCCGACACCATCGTCTACTGCCGCCTCGGCGATCGCTCCGCGCACAGCTGGTTTGTGCTGAAGTACCTGCTCGGCTTCAGCAATGTCCGTAACTATGACGGCTCCTGGATCGAGTGGGGCAACATGATCGGCATGCCCATCGTGCACGGCGAGGAGCCGGGCACCCTCGACTAGAGCGCCCCAGCGCTCGCGCGGCGCTGCGGGCGGCTCGCGGCTGCGGGCGCCGTTGCGGGCACTCGCAGTAGCGGCAGCTCAGCGACCTCTACTTTTGCTCACAAGACATTCCGACTAGCATCACTAGGCACACCCCGAGGACGTCTCCGATGTCCGGCTTCTCCTCGGCCGGTGTGCCTTCACCTATGCCCATGCCTCTCGCATAGCATCCGAGCCCGCGGGCGCTATGCAGGGAAAATAAGGCCGCGCACGCAGGAAAATCTGGGGTTCGCGGATGTCCGCAGCGCCCCACGCCACCTGCACGCCTTACCCAAATTTAGGTGTGGACGGTGGGGGTAATTACGAAATAACTGATCCAAGCCGCCTTTGCTTTGTTGTTAGGTGTGTAACAATGACAGGTAGCCCGACGCTATCCTCACTGCGCATGCCTGTGCATAGCGAGGATCGCACAGCAAAAACTTAAAGGTTTTCAAAACTCAGGAGGGGTTTTAGTGACCGTCGAACAAAAGAAGATCACCAAGGTGCTGGTTGCCAACCGTGGTGAGATCGCCGTCCGCGTGATCCGTGCCGCTCGCGATGCAGGAATCGCCAGCGTTGCGGTCTACGCCGAGCCTGATGCCGAGGCACCCTTTGTCGCCTTGGCCGATGAGGCATTCGCCCTCGGCGGCTCCACCTCTGCAGAGTCCTACCTGGTCTTCGACAAGATCCTCGATGCCGCCAAGAAGTCCGGCGCCGACGCCATTCACCCTGGCTACGGCTTCCTATCGGAGAACGGCGACTTCGCCCAGGCCGTCATCGATGCCGGCCTGATTTGGATTGGCCCCTCCCCGCAGTCCATCAATGATCTCGGCGATAAGGTCACCGCTCGCCACATCGCGCTGCGCGCCGAAGCACCGATGGCCCCGGGTACCAAGGAGCCGGTCAAGGACGCCGATGAGGTGGTGGCCTTCGCTGAGGAGCATGGCCTGCCCATCGCCATTAAGGCAGCCTTCGGCGGCGGCGGCCGCGGTATGAAGGTGGCCTACAAGATGGAAGAGGTCGCCGACCTCTACGATTCCGCTACCCGTGAGGCCACTGCCGCCTTCGGTCGCGGCGAGTGCTTCGTGGAGCGCTACCTCGACAAGGCCCGCCACGTGGAGTGCCAGGTGGTGGCCGATATGCACGGCAACGTCGTCGTTGCCGGCACCCGTGACTGCTCCCTGCAGCGCCGCTTCCAGAAGCTCGTCGAGGAGGCCCCGGCGCCGTTCCTCACCGAGGAGCAGCGCACCCAGCTGCACGAGTCCGCGAAGCGTATTTGTAAGGAGGCCGGCTACTACGGTGCTGGCACCGTCGAGTATCTGGTGGGCTCCGATGGACTCATCTCCTTCCTCGAGGTGAACACCCGCCTGCAGGTGGAGCACCCCGTCACCGAGATGACCACCGGCCTGGACCTCGTGCGCGAGCAGTTCCGCATCGCCGAGGGCCGCGAGCTGCACATCAAGGAAGACCCCAAGCCGCGCGGCCACGCCATCGAGTTCCGTATCAACGGCGAGGACGCTGGCTCCAACTTCATGCCGGCCCCCGGCACCGTGGTGAAGTACCACGAGCCCTCCGGCCCGGGCGTGCGCATGGACGCCGGTATCGTCCAGGGTTCCGTGATCGGTGGCCAGTTCGACTCCATGCTGGCGAAGCTCATCGTCTACGGAGAGACCCGCGAGGAGGCGCTGCAGCGCTCCCGCCGCGCTCTCGCCGAGTACGTTGTTGAGGGCCTGCCCACCGTGATCCCCTTCCACGCACATATCGTGGAGAACCCCGCCTTCGTGGGCGATGGTGAAGGCTTCGACGTCTACACCAAGTGGATCGAAGAGGAGTGGGACAACCCGATCGAGCCCTACGTGGATCCGGCCGACGCCGATGAGGAAGAGGAGAAGGTTCCCTCCCAGAAGGTTGTCGTGGAGATCGACGGCCGTCGCGTCGAGGTGGCCCTGCCGGGCGACCTGGCTCTGGGCGGTGGCGCTGGCGGTGCCAAGAAGAAGGCCAAGAAGCGTCGCGCTGGCGGCGGCAAGAAGGCCGTCTCCGGTGACGCCGTGGTCGCCCCGATGCAGGGCACCGTGATCAAGGTGAACGTGGAAGAGGGCCAGGAAGTCAACGAAGGCGATACCGTCGTGGTCCTCGAGGCCATGAAGATGGAGAACCCCGTGAAGGCCCACAAGTCCGGCACCGTGGAAGGCCTCAGCGCCGAGAACGGCTCCGGCGTCTCCAAGGGCGAGCCGCTCATGGAGATCAAGTAGTCACATACCCTCCCGCATAGCCGCGTGCTGCCGAGTGCACACGCGGCTATGTGCTGTCTGGGGCGCTGAGCTCATAGGGCGGCGAGACCCGGTGGCGGCTAGCACGGTGCGCCATAAAAAACTGGCCCCTGTCCTTGCTGGACGGGGGCCAGTTCGCTTCTATGCCGCGGGCGCGGCTGCTACTCAATCACGAGGAGCAGGTCACCACCCTCAACCTTGGTGGGTTGTTGCAGCGCCACGCGGGTGATGGTGCCATCGACCGGGGCGGTGATGGAGGCCTCCATCTTCATGGCCTCGATCACGGCCACGGCGTCGCCGGCGGAGACTTCATCGCCCACGGAGGCGTTCACGGTGACCGCACCGGCGAAGGGAGCAGCCACATGGCCCGGGTTGTTCGGGTCGGCCTGCTCGGCGGCGGCGGTGATGGATTCCACCGACCGGTCGCGCACCTTGATCGGGCGGATCTGGCCATTGACATTGCACACCACGGTGCGCATACCCTTATCGTCCGGCTCGGAGATAGCGTCGAGACGCACCACGAGACTGGACTGGTTCTCCAAACGGATCAGAGATTCCTCGCCGGACTTCAGCCCGTAGAAGAACTCGCGGTCCGTCAGCACCGAGGTATCGCCGAAGAGGCGACGGTGCTCGGCGAACTCCTTGGTGGGCTGCGGGAAGAGCAGGTGGTTGAGCATCTGGCGGCGGGTATCCACATCCTCGCTGCGCAGTGCCTCCTCCGAGTCGGAGGACAGCGCCTCCAGCGGGTCCTTGCCCTGGGCCCGGCCGTCGAGGGCGCGGCTGCGCAGCGGCTCCGGCCAGCCACCCGGAGGGGTGCCCAGCTCGCCGCGGAGGAAGGCGATCACAGAATCCGGGATGTCGTATTTCTGCGGATCCTTGGCGAAGTCCGCCGGATCCACGCCCGCGCCGACCAGGTGCAGGGCGAGATCGCCCACCACCTTCGAGGAAGGCGTCACCTTGGTGGGGCGGCCCAGCATATCGCTCACTGCTGCGTAGTAGTCCTCGATCAGCTCGAAGCGATCCGCCAAGCCCAGCGCGGTGGCCTGGGCCTTGAGGTTCGAGAGCTGCCCGCCTGGGATCTCGTGCCGGTAGACGCGGCCCGTGGGGCCGGCCAGCCCGGTTTCGAAGGGGGCATACATTTGGCGCACGGCCTCCCAGTAGGGCTCCATATCGGAGATCGCCTTCAGCGATAGCCCGGTGTCGCGCTCGGTATTGGCAAATGCCGCCACAATCGCGGAGAGCGAGGGCTGCGAGGTGGTGCCCGCCAGGGGCGCGGAGGCGCCATCGACGGCGTCGGCGCCGGCCTCGGCGGCCGCCATATAGGTGGCCAGCTGGCCGCCAGCGGTGTCGTGGGTGTGCACGTGCACCGGCAGGTCGAATTCCTTGCGCAAAGCCGACACCAGGGTGCGGGCGGCCTGCGGGCGCATCAGCCCGGCCATGTCCTTGATGGCCAGGATGTGGGCGCCGGACTCCACGATCTGCTCCGCGAGCTTCAGGTAGTAGTCCAGGGTGTAGAGCGACTCATTCGGATCGGCCAGGTTGCCGGAGTAGGCCATGGCCACCTCGGCCACAGCGGTATTGGTCTCTAGCACTGCCTCGATGGCGGGACGCATCTGCGAGACATCATTGAGCGCATCGAAGATACGGAAGATATCCACACCCGAGCGGGCGGCTTCCTGGACGAAGGAGTGGCACACCGTGTCCGGGTAGGGGGTGTAACCCACGGTATTGCGGCCGCGCAAGAGCATCTGGATATTCACATTCGGAATAGCCTCGCGGAGCTGATCCAGCCGCTCCCACGGATCCTCGTGGAGGAAGCGCAGGGCCACATCGTAGGTGGCGCCGCCCCAGGCCTCTACAGAGAGCAACTCCGGGGTGAGATAGGACTGCGCCCGCGCGGCGTGCACCAGCGCGGACTGGCGCACCCGGGTGGCGAGCAGGGATTGGTGGGCATCGCGGAAGGTGGTGTCGGTGACCGCGAGGGTGGTGTTCGCGCGCAGCTGCTCGGCGAACTTCTGCGGGCCGAGCTCCCGGAGTACATCGCGGGAACCGCGGGGGCGCTCCCCCTTGGGCACCACCGGCAGCTTCGCCTTGGCGCGGCCCACCTGGGGCGCGGCACCATTGGGCTGATTGACGGTGACATCGGCGAGGTACTCGAGGATGCGGCTGGGCTCATCATCGGCGGGCGGGGCCTGCAAGAGCCACGGGTGGTCCTCGATGAAGGAGGTGGAAATCCGCTTGTGCAGGAAGTCCTCCTCGCGCAGCAGGGCGCGCAGGAAGCCGATATTGGTGGCCACACCGGAGACGGTGAACTCGGCTAGGGCGCGCTGGGCGCGGGAGACCGCGGTGGCAAAGTTCGGGCCACGGCAGGTCATCTTCACCAATAGCGAGTCGAAGTGTGCGGTAATCTCGCCGCCCAGCATGGCGGCGCCATCGAGGCGCACGCCCGCTCCGCCCGGGGAGCGGTAGGCGGTGATCACGCCGGTATCGGGGCGGAAACCGTTATTGGGATCCTCGGTGGTGATACGGCATTGCAGCGCCGCGCCTTCGGTGTGAATGGCGTCCTGGGTGAGTCCCAGCTGCTTCAAGGTGGCACCCGCGGCGATGCGCAGCTGAGTCTGCACGATATCGACCTGGGTGACTTCCTCGGTCACGGTGTGCTCCACCTGGACGCGCGGGTTCATCTCGATGAACACGTGCTTGCCGTTTTCGTCCACGAGGAACTCCACGGTGCCGGCGCCCACATAGCCGATGGACTGACAGAACTTCACCGCATCGGCGCAGATCTTCTCGCGGAGCTCGGCGCTGAGCTGCTGGGCAGGGGCGATCTCCACCACCTTTTGGTGGCGGCGCTGCAAGGAGCAATCGCGCTCGTAGAGGTGGATGACATCGCCGGTGGTATCGGCGAGGATCTGCACCTCGATGTGCTGCGGGTTAATCACCGCACGCTCGACATACACGCTCGCATCGCCGAAGGCCGAGAGCGCCTCACGGGAGGCTTCTTCGGCGAGGGCGCGCAGCTTATCGGGGCTGGGGATAAAACGCATGCCGCGTCCGCCACCGCCGGCCACGGCCTTGACAAAGATCGGGTACTCCTGCCCCTCGGCGGCAGCCACGATGTCATCAATATTGTCACTCGGCGTGGACTCCTCCAGGGTGGGCAGTCCGGCCTTGCGGGCGGCGGTGACGGCCGCGGCCTTATCGCCGGTGAGATCGAGGATCTCGGCGGGCGGGCCGACGAAGGTGATGCCGGCATCGGCGCACTTGCGGGCGAGAGCGGCGTTTTCCGAGAGGAAGCCATAGCCGGGATAGATGGCATCCGCCCCGGCTTTTTGGGCGGCGCGGATAATCTCATTCGGATCTAAGTAGGCCTTGACGGGCGCGCCTTCTTCGCCGATGCGCACGGCCTCGGTGGCATGCGAGCGGTGGAAGGAGTTGCGATCCTCGATGGGATAGACCGCCACCGTGCTGGCGTCGATCTCATAGGCGGCACGGAAGGCACGGACCGCGATCTCACCGCGGTTGGCCACGAGCACCTTATTAAAACTGGGCAGGGACTGATCCTGATTCATATATCTCTTTCTTGGTCGTGCGCCCATTGTGTAGGGCATATCACACAGAGTAGTGCCTTTGAGCGCCGTACTATGCATGCGCCGGGAAAGCACATGGCTCCGGCGCATGTAAGGAGGAACATGCACCGGAGCCATGATCGTCTCCCTCACACATCCCACATCCTAATGTGGAACGCACCCTAAGAGCCCGTACGCCTGCGCGCCGACGGGTGTGCGGCGATGGTTCATCGCCCACAGCAGCGAAAGTGAAGCGCCAGCGAAACCCTGTCTTTAACTCGGTTATGACTGCCGTAAAGACCTGAGTGCCGCTTTTTTCTTCATCTTTCGTGTGTGTAGGAACCACCGTGTCGGCGCGGCCGCGTGATGCGTCCACCATGCCTGTGGATCTGGGAGTGAGTGAGAGACGCTACCGCCCCTCCTCGGGGGCATCCCCGGCAGGAAGGTGCGGAAGTCGTGTTATTCGACCGTCTGGGCCGGGACCTTGCGCTGCTCTTCGCCGTTGTAGGCAGAGAGCGGCCGGATGAGCGAATTGGACTCATTCTGTTCGATGATGTGCGCTGTCCACCCGGTGATCCGCGCCATCACGAAGATGGGAGTAAAGAACTCCACATCGAATCCGAGCAGGTGATAGGCCGGCCCGGAGGGGAAGTCCAGGTTCGGCTTGATGCCCGTGGCCTCGTCCATGGTCCGCGCCATGATGTCGTACATCTCCACCCACTTCTCGCCATCGTGGTTCTCGGCGAGCTCCCGAAACGCCGCCTCCATGGTGGGGACGCGGGAATCGCCGCGCTTGTACACGCGGTGGCCGAAGCCCATGATCAGTTCCTTATTGGCCAGGGCGTCCTTCACCCACTGCTCGGCGCGGGCGGGATCGCCGATCTGCAGCATGGTGTGCATGACGGCCTCATTAGCGCCGCCGTGCAGCGGCCCCTTGAGGGCGCCGATGGCACCCGTGACGGCCGAGTAGGTATCCGACATGGTGGAGGTGATCACGCGCGCCGTGAAGGTCGAGGCGTTGAAGGAGTGCTCCGCGTACAAAATGAGCGACTTATCAAAGGCCTCAATATCGGCGCGGTCATTGGCGGGGGATCCTTCGGCATCGCCGAAGACCATGTGCAGGAAATTCTCCGCAAAACCCTTGCGCGTGGAGGGCTCGATATAGCCCTCGCCGCGGCGGCGGCGAATATCCAAGGCAACCACGGTCGGCAGCTTGGCCATGAGCTCCAGCGAGGTGCGGCGAATGTGATCGGAGTCCTTGGTATAGGCCTCCGGGTCCTGGGAGCCGATATAGCTCACGGCGCTGCGCAGCACGTCCATGGGGTGGCAGGTGGTGGGCATCTTATTCACCAATTCGATCAGCCCGCGATCGATATGCCGCAGGGCTTTTTCGCGGATGGAGAACCGGCGCAGCTCATCTGGGGTGGGCAGCTGACCATTCCACAGCAGGTAGGCCACTTCCTCGAAGGTGCAGTAGCGCGCGAGTTCCTGGACGGGGTAGCCGCGGTAGGTCAGGGAGTTGGTCTCCGGCACCACCTTGGACACGGCGGTGTAGTCCACCACCACCCCGGCGAGGCCCTTGCGAATTGTCGTGTCTTGCGTCATTGTTATGCCCCACTTTCTGGGTTGGTGTAGGTGAAGATTTCTTGATCGAAGGCGTTGTACTCGGCGTAGCGCAGCAGCTCATAGAGCCGGGAGCGGTGCTGCATTCGCTCCAGCCACCCCTCTTGGGTGCCCGTTGCCGCGAGCTCGTGGAGGGCGTCTTCTACTTGGCCCATGGCGATACGCAGCGTGGTCACGGGATAGATCACGGCGTTATAGCCGATGTCCTGGAGCTGCTGGGCGGTGAGCAGCTGGGTTTTGCCGAACTCTGTCATATTCGCCAAGAGCGGGATATCGACGGCGGCGCGGAAGGCCTCGAAGTCCTGGGGCGTGGTCAGTGCCTCGCTGAAGATCATGTCGGCTCCCGCATCGGCATAGGCGCGCGCCCGCTCGATGGCGGCGTCGATTCCTTCCACTCCTGCGGCGTCGGTGCGGGCACAGATGATGAAGTTCGGATCGGCGCGTTCATTCACCGCCGCCGTGATGCGGCGAACCATGAGCTCGGTGGGCACTACCTCTTTGCCATCGAGATGGCCGCAGCGCTTGGGATTGACTTGGTCTTCGAGGTGGCAGCCGGCGACCCCAGCGCTTTCCAGCTCGGCGATGGTGCGGGCCGCGGACATGGGTTCGCCGAAGCCGGTGTCGGCGTCGACAAGCACCGGTAGAGAGGTGCTCCGAGCAATCTGCCGCGCGCGGGCAGCCACCTCGCTGAGGGTGGTCAGGCCGATATCGGGGAGCGCGAGATCGGCGGCGACCACGGCGCCGGAGACGTAGACGCCATCGAATGCGGCGTCCTCGATAGCGCGGGCGACCAGTGGCGAGAACGCGCCGGGCAGTCGCTGCAATTCGCCGCTGCGCAAAGAGCGGGCGAAGCTGGCGCGGATATCGCGGGCGGTGGCCGCAGGCGCGAATAGTCGCTCGTTCATCTAGAACAGCCCCTTCCCCGTGTGCGGCGCTTGCGCCAGCACCTCCTCGCGCACCTGGAGATTGAGCTGATTCAGCTCGGTGCCGGAGAGATCGGCACAGTGTTGGACCGCGTCAAGGAAGCGTTCCTGCTCCTGCTTATCGACGACACCCTCTGCCAGAGTGGTGAATTTCTGGATGTAGTTCTCTCGGGCGAAGGGACGTGCGCCGAGGGGGTGGGCATCTGCGACGGCGATCTCATCCTCGATCACCTCGCCGTTGCGCAGCGTGATCACGGCGCGGGCGCCGAAGGCCTTTTCCGCGGGATCGGTGGAGTGATAGCGGCGGGTCCACTCGGGATCTTCCACCGTGGAGATCTTGTGCCACAGCTCGATGGTCTCTGGGCGGTGGGCACGCTCGGGGACATAGGAGCGCTCGTGGTGCCAATCGCCGTCCTCTAGGGCCACGGCGAAGATGTACATGATCGAATGATCGAGGGTTTCTCGGGAGGCATCGGGGTCGAACTTCTGCGGATCATTCGCGCCTGAGCCGATCACATAGTGGGTGTGATGGCTGGTGTGCAGCACAATGGACTCGATCTCGGAGAGATCGGCGATGCGCTCGCGCATCCGGCGCGCCAGATCGATGGGCGCCTGGGACTGATACTCGGCGGAGTGCTCCTTAGTGAAGGTATCGAGAATGGCCCGCTTCGGCTCGCCCTTCTCCGGCAGCGGCACCTGGTAGGTGTGCTCCGGCCCGGAGAGCAGCCAGGCGATCACGCCATCCTCGCCCTCCCAAATGGGTGCTGGGGCGCCCTCGCCGCGCATCGCTCGATCCACCGCTTCGACGGCCATTTTGCCGGCGAAGGCCGGGGCGAAGGCCTTCCAGGAGGAGATGAGCCCCTTGCGCGATTGGCGGGTGGCCGTGGTGGTGTGCAGGGCCTGCCCGATCGCTTGGTAGATGGTCTCCTCGTCCAAGCCGAGCAGCGTGCCCAGCCCGGCAGCCACGGATGGGCCGAGGTGGGCGACGTGGTCGATCTTGTGCTCATGCAGGCAGATGCCTTTGACGAGGTCCACCTGCACCTCATAGGCGGTGGCAATACCGGCAATGAGCTCCGCGCCCGAGCGGCCCGTGTGCTGGGCGACGGCAACGAGGGCGGGAATATTATCGCCGGGATGGGAGTATTCGGCGGCAAGGAAGGTGTCGTGGAAGTCGAGCTCGCGCACCGCCACGCCATTGGCCCACGCGGCCCACTCGGCGCTATAGGAGCCGGGGATGCCGAATACCTGGGCGCCGCCGGTGGTCACGGCATGCGCCTCGGCCTGGCGGCGAGCCACGGTGACGGGGCGGCGGCCCACGGAGGCTGCACTCACGGCCGCGTTGTCAATGAGGCGGTTGATGATCATCTCCTCAACGTCTGCCTCGATGGCCACGGGGTCCGTGGCGAGCGCCGCGAGCTTGGCCGCGAGATGCTCGTCTCGCGGAAATTCTTCAGCGGAGCGGTAGGTCCGCACATCATGGATCTTCATGTCACTTCTCCCTGAGGGGTCGTGCCGTATGGGGTACCGCTAACGCTAGGGCGAAAAATGTTTCTCAGGTCACAGTAAAAGGTGAATATTTTTGCAGACTTACCTCGGCTGTTTTGTAAACTCTGTAAAATTTCCTGTTAGGTGCATACATAGCGAGGCAGGTAGTCATGGATAAACTTTTTGCGGGGGTACGGATTCGGGCGCTGCGCTCCGCCCGCCATCTCACCCAGGCGCAGATGGCGCGACTGCTCGGGATCTCCACCAGCTATCTCAACCAATTAGAAAACGACAAACGCCCGCTCACCGCGCCGCTGCTGATCTCGCTGGCACAGCATTTCTCGGTGGGTGTGGACTACTTCTCCACCGATAGCGCCTATCGCCATATCGACGGACTCAAAGAGCGCATCGCGCATGCCCCCGACATCGCGGTCAGCGATAATGAGCTCTACGAGATCGCCACCCACCATCCGGAGTTCACCACCGCGCTGCTGCGCGCCCCGCGGGATGAGGATGACAGCGCCTCGAACCCCTACGAGACTGTGCGCGATCTCTTTTATGCCCACCACAACCACTTCCCCGCTATCGAGGAAGAGGCCGAATCTCTCGCCGGGAGCCTCGGATCGGGCTCGCTGCGGAGCATGAACCTGGCCAAACGCCTCGCCGCAGACGCGGGGATCAGCGTCCGTTTTAATCATCATCACGTGGGCCCCAAGCGGCAGCTCAGCGCCCATCGGGAATTACACCTGCGCAGTGATCTCTCCGCTGCGCAGCTCTGTTTCGAAATGGCCCTGCAATATGGGTTGGTCGTGCTGGACCCGCTCTTTGGCCGCATCGCTGACACCCTGCCAGAGAGCACCCGCGACGTGGCCCGGCTGGGTTTGGCCCAGTACTTCGCCTCTGCCGTCACCCTGCCCTATGGAGAGTTCCTCGCCCAGGCCGAGCAGCTCAACTATGACATCGAGGCCCTCGGGGTCCGCTTTGGCACCTCCTTCGAGGCCACCTGTCACCGTCTATCCACCCTGCAACGCCCCGGCGCGCACGGGGTGCCCTTCTTCTTTATTCGCACCGATCGAGCAGGCAATATTTCCAAGCGCCAATCCGCAACCTCGTTTCACTTCTCCCACAGCGGCGGCAGCTGCCCGCTCTGGGTCATCCACCGCGCCTTCGACACCCCCGAGACCATCGTCCGCCAGGTCGCGGCCATGCCGGATGGTCGCACCTACCTGTGGATCGCGCGCACCATTACCCGCCGGGCGACGAGCTTTAGCCACCACCCCGCCCAGTTCGCCATTGGCCTGGGCTGCGATATCACCCACGCAGATCGCTTGGTGTACTCCCACGGGTTGAATCTCTCCCCTGATGCGGCCACCCCTATCGGTCCTGGCTGCCGGAGCTGCTCGCGGCCCGAATGCAATCAGCGGGCCTTCCCCTATGCCCGCTCTCGCGTGGAGATTGATCTCTCCCAGTCGGCCCGTTTCCCCTACGCCTAGCGCCCCGGAACGCAAGAAACCCCGAGATACGCTGGGAATCTCGGGGTTCGTTACAGGCCTGCGGCCGTGTTACTCCAGATCGTCGTGCTGCACCAGCTGGCGGGCAGCCTCGGTGATAGAGCCCGACAGCGTCGGATACACGGAGAAGGTATCAGCCAGATCGGACACCGTGAGGTTGTGGTTCACCGCGAGTGCGATGGGCAGGATCAGCTCGGAGGCGGTGGGGGCCACCACCACGCCGCCGATGACCAGGCCGGAGTTCTTTCGGCAGAAGATCTTGACGAAGCCATAGCGCAGGGCGCGCATCTTGGCCCGCGGGTTGGTCGACAGCGGCAGCTTGATCTGGCGGGCGGCCACCTCGCCGGACTCGAGCTGCGCCTGGGTGATGCCCACGGCGGCGATCTCCGGGCGGGTGAACACTGCACTGGCGACCGTCTTCAAGCGAATCGGGTTCACGCCCTCGCCGAGGGCGTGGTACATGGCGATGCGCCCCTGCATAGCGGCCACGGAGGCCAGCGGGAAGAGGTCGGTGCAGTCGCCGGCGGCGTAAATGCCGGTGACAGAAGTACGGGAGACACGATCGACCATGATGTGGCCGGAGCGGGCCACCTCAACACCGACACGGTCCAAGCCGAGATCCTTGGTATTGGGCACGGAACCGACGGTCATCAGGGCGTGCGAGCCCTCGATTTCGCGTCCATCGGAGGTGCGCACGACAACGCCCTCGCCGGTATTGGTCACGCTATCGACGCGGGCGTGCTTTTCTAGCTGCACGCCGCGCTCTGCGAGCACGTCCTCGAGGGTATCGGCGGCGTCGGCGTCATCATGGGGCAGAATGCGGTCGCGGGAGGCCACCATCGTCACCTGCACGCCCATCTCGGCGAAGGCCGAGACGAACTCCGCACCGGTCACACCGGAACCGACCACGATGAGGTGCTCGGGAAGTTCTTTTAGATCATAGATTTGGCGCCAGTCCAGGATGCGCTCTCCATCCGGCACGGCACCGGGCAGCACCCGCGGGGAGGCGCCGGTGGCGATGAGCACGAGATCGCTCTCGAGCACTTCCTCCTCGCCGTCGGCGGTGTGCACCTTCACGAAGTGGGTGGCCTGCTTGGGGGCGCTATCGTCGAACTCGGCGCGGCCGTTGATCACGCGCACCCCGGCGCGCTCGAGCTGGGTGCGGATGTCATGGGACTGTGCCTTCGCCAGATCCAGCACACGCTCATTGGCGGCGCCGAGAGAAAAGAGCACGGTATCGCCGGTATCCACCAGCTTCATGTCGTCGGCACGGCGCAGGTCCGTTTTGACGCTGGTGGTGGAGATAAAGGACTTCGAGGGCACACAGTCGAAGAGCACCGCGGAGCCGCCGGCTCCTTGATCCTCGATGAGCGTGATCTCGGCACCGTATTTGGTGCCGGCGAGAGCGGCTTCGTAGCCGGCGGGGCCGCCGCCGATAATGACAATGCGCTTAGACAAGATTCCTCCGTGCAGACGATTGTGAAACTATGGGTGGCTTCAGTCTAACGAAACCTTAAGGAATCTCAGGGTTACTGGCCCCAGTATCGGTGGCGAGGTAGCGTTTCAGGATCGCGGCGAAGAGGCGGATGCCCACCGAGATGGCGCGCTCGTCCACCACCAGATCGCCCTGGTGCAAATCTCCCGGGGTGCCGGTGCCATCCCAGCAGCCCAGCCGCGCCATGGAGCCGGGCACATGCTCGAGATACCAAGAGAAATCCTCGCCACCGGAGGATTGGGGGGCTTCCACTACCGCGTGCGGATCCACACTCGTGGCGGCGTCGGCAAGCACCGCCGTGGCCACATCATCGTTGACCACGGGCGGAACCCCGCGCACATAGCGCACCTGCGCCTCGCAGCCGGTGGGTGCCACCACCTGTTGAATCAGCTCTTCCATGAGCGGCTGCATCATGCGCCAGACCCGAATATCGGCGGTGCGCACCGTGCCCAAGAGCACCCCGTGCTGGGGCAGAGCATTGGCGGCGAAACCCGCCTTGACCGAGCCGAAGGCCAGCACCGTACCGGAGCGCGGATCAACCCGGCGCGACAAGAGCCCCGGCAGCTGGGTGACGAGCGCACCCAAGGCGTAGACCACATCCTCGGTCAGGTGCGGGCGAGCCGAGTGCCCGCCGTGCCCGGAGACCGTGATGGTGAGGCTATCGGCCGCCGAGGTGATCGCCCCGGTGCGCACCCCTACCTTGCCCACCTTCAGTTTCGGTTCGACGTGCAGGGCGTAGATGCTGCCCACTCCCTCGAGGGCACCATAGGAGATCACCTCGGGGGCGCCGCCTTCCAGGACCTCCTCGGCGGGCTGGAAAATGAAGCGCACCCCGAGGTTGAGGTCGAAGCTGCTTAAGGCGCAGGCCGTGGCCAAGGCGATGGTGGTGTGCACATCGTGGCCGCAGGCGTGCATATAGCCCTGTTTCTCGGAGGCGAAATCGAGGCCCGTGATCTCGGTAATGGGCAGGGCATCGATATCGGCGCGGAAGGCCAGCTTCTCGCCGGTATCCGGGCCGAGATCCACCCGCAGCCCCGTATCGGGGAAACGCACCGGCTCTAATCCATAGGAACGCAGCACTTGCTCGAGGAAGTCGGTGGTCTCGTACTCGCGGTGCGATAACTCCGGGTGGCTGTGGAGATGACGGCGCCAGCTGAGCACCACATCATGGTGCTCTTCGATCCAGCCCTGTACATGACTCCACACATCGCTCACGCGACTTCGTCCCTCCTCGTGGCAACAAATAATCCTTGAACTCTATCTTCCATTACACACTAGCGGCTTTGCCGTACCAGAACGTGGGGTAATAACGCTAGGCTCAACACAGGACCCCTTCCGCAAGCAGCTAAAGGATTGTCAGTCGTGGAATCCCGCCCCTCCGAGCCCCACTCCGCTGCCCCTTTGGTCTATGGCACCACCGGCTTCCGCGCCCCCGTCGGGCCAGGACCACGGCAGATGAACATCACTCTCATCACCCGCTTGGCCGCGGCCTTCGCCGCCTGGCTGCCCAGCCACACCACGCAGCGCACCACCCCGCCTAGCCGTTTCGCGGGCGACTCCCCCTCCGAAGAACCCGGGATCGGCCGGCTACTCCACGCCACCGACGCCCCCATTCGCGTGGTGGTGGGCTGGGATACCCGCTATGGCTCCTCCGCCTTCGCCCAGGCCGCCGCCGAGGTGTGCGCCGGGGCCGGCTTCGAAGTGACGCTGCTGCCCCAACCCACTCCCACCCCGCTGATCCCGTTTTTAATACACACGCGCTGCTTCGATGGCGGCATCCAGATCACCGCCTCCCACAATCCGGCCGTGGACAATGGCTGCAAGCTCTACACCCGCGACGGGCGGCTGCTGTCTACCGACAGGGCGGCGGAGATCACCGCCTTGATGGAGGAGATGCCGCCGGCACCCGAGATCCCGCGGGTGCATGTGCGCCCCACCCAGGATCAACTGCGCCGCTATGTGGACTATGTGGTGGACCTAGTGGATCCCGGCGCGGATGATCGGCTGCGCGTGGCCACCGAGCGCGCCGGGCTGACGGTGGTCTACACCGCGATGCATGGGGTGACCGGCCGCGTTTTGCACCAATGCCTGCAGTCAGCGGGGTTCGCGCTGTGCTATCCGGTGCTGAGCCAGCAGCATCCCGACCCCACCTTCCCCACCCTCGCCTTCCCCGATCCGGAGGAACCCAGCGCCGTCGAGCAGGTGCTGGAACTCGCCGCCCATCACGACGCCGATCTCATCATTGCTCTCGACCCGGACGGGGATCGCTGCGGCATCGGTATCAAAACCGCCGCCGGCAGCCACCGCATGCTCAGCGCCGACGAGCTGGGGCCGCTGCTGGCTACCCGGCTGGTTGCCGACGCTCCTGCGGGCGCGCCGGCGCCGGTGGTGGCCACCACCCGCGTGTCCTCGCATCTTTTGAAGTCTCTGGCCGCCGCACAGGGCTGGGACTATCAGGAATCCGCCACCGGTTTTAAGAACATGACCCAAACCGCGGACGATCGCCCCGGCCAGCTCGCCTTCGCCTATGAGGAAGCTCAAGGTTTTTGCGTCGATCCGGCGCGGGTTCCGGACAAGGATGGGCTGGCCACCGCGCTGATTACCTGTGCCTGGGCGGCCGAGCTGAATATGCACGGCTCCTCCCTCGAGCAGGAGCTGATGACGCTGCATAAACGCCATGGCTACTATGCCAGCCGCAAAGTCATCATCCGCACCTCCGATCCGCAGACCCTGCTGGAGGAGGCCGCCGCCACGCCGCCGCAGGAATTAGCCGGCATTCCCCTCCGTCCCCTGCCGCTACTCGACGATCAAATCATCGGCTGGAGCGGCAGCGGCGGGGCCGGGCGGGTGCGCATTCTGGCCCGCACCTCCGGCACGGAGAGCAAAGCCAAAATCTATATTCACGTCTCTGGGACTGACTCGGCGGAGCAGTCGGAGGCGCTGCTCACCCGCATCGTCGGGGAGCTGCGGGAGTTACTCGGACGTCTCTAGCTCGGCGGACTCGGCAGTATCGGCAGCATCCGCAGTCGCCGCGGTCTCGGCGGCATCCACAGCATCCGTGTCGTCTACAGCATCCTCTCGCGCCTTGAGCTGCAGCCGCGCCCGCTGCCGGAGAACATAGAGCGGGTGGAACTCATCCACAAAGCGGGGATCATCGCCGTCAATGATCACGTGCGAGCCATCGAAGGGCAGCACGTCCTCCGGCTCGCGCGGCCACACCACATCCACCTCGCTGGGCAGGGACTCGGTGGCCCGGCAGAGCCGGCGGGGCGGGGTGGTGGCGTCGGGAAGCAGCACTGCGAGGGGCACGTGGAGGGCACGGGCGATGCGATAGACGGTGGCGAGCTGCGGATTGGCGCTGCTATTTCGGGAGGACACCCCGCGTTCGAGCCCGACCACCGCGTTGCGGTGCACCCCGGCGAGCTCGGCGAGGCGTTCTTGGCTGATATCGCGCATGGCGCGCAATGTGCGCACCCGCTGGCCGAGCGCCACAGCATAGCTCGGCCAGTAAATTACGTTATCGTCATCAGCCATCAAAAAGACTCTGCCTACGCAAGCGGGCAGAGTCTGCACACCATGGTGTGCATTCCCCACGAGAGTGAGGAGCACCACCATGGGGTGGGCGGATTTTTAGAGGTCGATGTTGCGCGGACCGTAGAGGCGATCGCCGGCGTCACCCAAACCGGGCACGATATAGGCGTCCTCGTTCAGCTCGGGATCGATGGTGGCGGTGACCAGCCGCACGGGCAGGCCGGAATCGGCGAGCGCCTGCACCCCGGGCTGCGCCGAGACCATGCACACGGCGGTGATATCGGTGGCGCCGCGGGCGTGCAGCAGCCGGATGGCGTGCAGCAGCGACCCACCGGTGGCGAGCATGGGATCCACCACGAACACCGGCTGGTCGGTGAGATCCTCGGGCAGTGCCTCCAGATAGGGCACCGGCTCGTGGGTCTCTTCATCCCGGGCCAGGCCGATGAAGCCCACCTGGGCGTCGGGGATCATGGACAGGGCCGGATCGATCATGCCCAGCCCGGCGCGGATGACGGGCACGATGATCGGCGGGTTTTCCAGGCGCACTCCCTCGGCCACGGCCACTGGGGTGTGGCAGTCGAAGGTTTCTACCGGCACCTCGCGGCAGGCTTCGTAGATGAGCATTGCTCCGAGATCGCGGAGCGCGGCGCGGAAGGTGGCGTTGTTGCTGCGCTTATCCCGCATGATGGTCAGTCGGGCTGCGACGAGCGGGTGGTCAATAACCTTGGTCTCCATACGTTCCAGAATAGAACAGTGCCCCGTGTCGCCGACGAGGGGAACCATCACGGGTGTGTGCAACGTCTTAATGAGCATGACTGACCTCATATGCACCCCCAGCTATGCCCGCTCCCTGCTGCGCGATCTCCTCGCCGCGGCAGCCGCCACCACCCCAGCAGCACCATCGGCGCTGACCCCAACACCTGGGATGGAGCGTTTCGCCGCCGCCCTCGCCCGCGCCACGGCCGCCACTGGGCAGCGCAGCCAGCAGCTCGCCCGCTGCTGCGAACAACGCGCCCAAGACACAGCCGGGCATCTTCATTCGATTGAGCTTGTCGACGCCGACCTCGCCGCATCTCTGAACAGGCAGGTCTAAGGCTCATGTTTCCGGTACTCACCCAGCTCGCCGCCCTTGTACCCACCGCTACCCTGCCCCGCGAGTTCGGCGGGGTGACGGATATCTCCGCCGCCCAGCGTCTGGCCCCCATGTTCGGCGCCGGGGCCCATCGCCTCACCCACGCCGCCGGCGCCTTGGATGAGGAAAAGGCGGAGCTGCAGCAGATCATGGCCATTGCCCAGCCGATCATTGCCCGCGCCAGCACCGATCTCGTGCAGCTGGCCCGGCACTATCTCGCAGACGTCACCCGGCTGGCGCCCCAAATGCTCAGCCCCCATCCGGCACAGCACTTCGCCGCCGCCCAGGCGCTCGCGGCGCTCTCCCCCGCCACCCTCGCGGCGGCGGGGCAGCGCACCCAGCAGCTCGAGGCCGAGCTGGAGGCGCCCACCGCCCAGCTGGAGCATATCGCGCAGCGCGGCCCGCTCGATCTGGACCAGGCGCCCGACTCTGTGGCGGGTGGTGCGGGCGGCGGGACGGCGTCGACAAGCACCGCGGGAGCGCGTGCCGTGGCGGCCGCGGAATCCCAACTGGGCACGCCCTATGTGTGGGGCGGCACCACCCCGGATGGTTTTGATTGTTCCGGGCTGGTGCAATGGTCCTATGCCCAGGCTGGGGTCGAGCTGCCGCGGATGGCGCATGAGCAGGCGGTGGGCCGGCAGGTCGGCGCCGATGAGCTGCAGCCGGGCGATCTCGTGGTGTGGGATGGGCATGTGGCCATGTACGCCGGCGAGGGCATGATGATCGAGGCCGGCGACCCGGTGCAGAAGAATCCGGTGCGCACCACCAACATGGGGATGGGGTTTCTAGGGTTCTATCGCCCCACCTACTAAGGCTCGACTAGGCTTTAGCGCATGACTTCTTCCTCCTCCGAGGCACAACAGACGATTATTCCTATAAAGATTGCGCTCACAGAAGGGGACTTCTACACCCTGTGGGCGCCGGCCTACCGCGAACACGGCAGCGTCTGGCAGGCGTTTTTGGGAGATGATGACAATGTCTTCTTCTTCCACTCCCCCGCCGAGCTCCTCGCCTATATTTCGGCGCATCCGCACCACGATCTGTCGAATCACCCGCGCTGGTCGAATTTCCAATCCAAACCGGAGGCCCGCGTGGTGCCGGATGATTCCGGCTACGCCGATGTGGTGGGTGTGCCCGCGCTGCTCGCCGAGCGCCCCAGCCACAACGCCGTCTCGGGCACTGCCCGCGCCCTGCGGGTGGCGCGCTCGCTGGGCGAGGTCCTCGCCGATGTGACGGTGACCTCCTTCTTCTCCGGGCACTCTGTGCTGGACAATCTGGATCGCGGCTCGGATCATTACATCGGCGAGCAGGGCGCAGAGGAATGGACCGGCGTGGGCCGCGTGGTGCTCAACAGCTGGAATGATGTGGTGGACGCCCTCGACGGCCACGTATTCACCCCCGAGGTCGATGACGCCGCCGTGGCCGAGGCCGAGACCGCTATCGCCGCCTCCCAGGAGCGCATTGCGGAGGAAAAGGCCGCCGCCGAGGCCAAGCGCAAGGAAGAGGCCGAGGCCGCTGATCCCTATGACAGCACCGTGTGGGCCGCCGCCGGTATCGATCCGGTGAAGATCAGCATTGAAGGCCGCACCCTCTATACGCTGCGCACCTATGTGGAAGGCCGGCCGGTGTTTTTGGGTAAATACGGCGAGATCTTCACCTTCAATAACCGCAAGACCATGCCCCGCTGGCTGGCTGAGCACGGCGATCATGACCTCGCCAAGCTCTCCACCTGGGAGACCGTGATGACGGAGGTCAATGGCGGCACCCTCGATGTCACCGTGCACGAGGACAACTCCTATTCCTTCGCCGGGCTCGAGGATGATATCCGCAAGGGGCCTAAGGAAGTGGATACCGAGCAGATGCGCCGCGCCTATGAGCTGCTGGCGGATGCCGCCGACTGGGCCGCCGATGACTCGCTCAACTCCATCCTGCTGGCCCGCCCCAGCCTGCAGGACTACATCGCCTATATGCTTGGCGGCGCCTCCAACTATGTGCCGGATGCGCCCTTTAGCAAGGAGGCCGAAGGCTGGAAGGCCCTCACCGAGACTCTCACCCAGCGCTTCAGCAAGTTCTAGCCCCGTGGCGCCAGCGCTCGCGGCGCTGATGTCCTAGCCGCTAGACGCGGCGCCACCCAATCTGCCCATCGTGATCGACACCGCGCGCCCAGGGCTGCACCCCCTGCGGCGGCTCCGACACGGTGGGCTCATCCATGTCCTCCTCCTCGCTGGCGGCGGTATCTGCGCCCTGCACATCCTCCCCGATGAGCGCGGCGAGCTCGCTGGCGTCTACCCGGTAGCCGCCATAGCGGCTGCGCTCATCCTCGGCATCGGGGCGAAAGATCGGCAGGATATCGTGCACGGCCTTGATGGGGCGGCCCGCCACGTGGGAGAGCTCATCGAGCATCGCGAGGCTATCGCGCAGCAGCAGCCACAACCGCGCGCGGTGCACCCCATCCAGCGCCACGTGGTGGGTCACAAGGTAGGTGCGCGCCAGCATATCGACGCGCTCCTCAATATCCTCCACCCGTTCTGGAGTAAGCCCGGCCAGCTCCTGGTTCATATCGCCCCAGAAGGGCGTGACCCTGAGCTGTTCCACCACCAGCAGCGGCATGGCCTCGCCCTCGCCATAGGAGCGCCCCTCCTCCGCATCCGGTGTGGAGACGGGCAGAACGCCCTCCTCGCCTGCGCCGGTGGTCTCATCCTCAGCGCTGCCCGCGCCGGCGCGGGCAAGCCATGCGGCATAGGCCTCCCGCGCCTCATTCATGCGCGGATCGATATAGTCCACGAGGATCACATCGCGCACCTCCCGCTGCATGAAGGCGGCCTCCATGGAGATCAGGGTGATATCGCGCAGATCCTCGAAGCTCAGGCCGCACTCCTCGACCAGATACATCATCTCATCGGTCTGGGTGACACCCGAGACCAGCCGGTTATCGGTGTTGATGGCGCAGGCGAAGCCGCGGTTGAATAATTCGGCGAAGGGATGCACCTGGCCGTGGGCGACCGCGCCCGTCTGGTAGTTCGAGTGGGGGCAGAGCTCGAGGCAGATTTCGTTGTCGTAGATATAGCGGGCAACGGGATCGGTGGTGAGTTCCTCATCCCCAGGCAGCACATCCATCAGCCGCACCCCGTGGCCGATACGACGCGCCCCCAGCTCTAGGGCCTCGCGGATGGATTCCACCCCGGCTGCCTCGCCGGCGTGAATGGTCACGGGCACAAAGTGACGGCGCAGCAGCTCGAAGGCCTCGCGGAAGCGCGAGGCCGGAAAGCCATCCTCCGGGCCGGCAAGATCGAAGCCCACCACCATGCCTTCGACCGAGCCCGGGTGATAGTTGTCCACGGTCAGCTGCGCCACCTCCAGCACGTTGTTCTGCTGGCGCATGCCGCAGAGGATCAGCCGCACCACAATGCTCACTCCGCATTCGTCGAGCATGACGGTGGCCGTCTTGATCCCGGTGATGGCGGCGTCCACCACCTCCTGCATGCTCAGCCCCTTCTGCGTGTGCAGCTCCGGGGCGAAACGCAGCTCCGCGTATACGCAATTATCGGCGGCCAGCTGAAACACGGCGTCCTTGGCCACGGCGGTGATGGAGGCGGCGTCTTGCATCAGGGCCACGGTGTGGGCAAAACACTCGAGATAGCCCGCGAGACTGCCCGCATTGGCCTTCTGCTCAAACCACTGCGCCAGCGCCTCCGGTGTGGGTTCCGGCAGCTCATAGCCCTGCTCGGCGGCGAGACTCACCATGAGATCGGGGCTTAAACCGCCATCGAGGTGATCGTGAAGGGATACTTTCGGCAGCTGCTGCACGATCTCACGCGGCGGCGGTGGAAGAGGAGAGGACGTGGGGTTGATCATGGTCACATTCTAGGGTGACACCAGCGTCGCCGCCTCCCACCTCATGGGTGGCCTCGTGCAATAGACTATCGGCCTATCATGGATGAACATTTTTCCCGCGCTTGTCGACGCCTCCCCGCCTGTCTTCTCGCGCTCTCTTTATGCACCACCGGCATGCCCGTGTCTTGGGCGCAGGAGGAGACCACTCCCTCCACCTCAGAGACGACGCAGCGAACCACCTCGCCGAATACGGATGATTGCCCACACGCCACTACCCCACCGCCGCCGGTGGATACCTCGGAGGAGCCGAAACCGGGGCAGAGCTCCCCGGCGCCGCTGCCGGTGCCTGCGATCAATGCCGGCGGGCCGAAGCTCAACGAGTGCGGTGTCATCGCCGCCGAGGGCTTCACCGTGCCCGACGGCAATACCGCCTCGAGCTGGATTGTGTTCGATCTTGACTCCGGCGAGGTGAGTGCCGCGAAGGATCCGCACGGCCGCTACCGCCCGGCCTCGGTGATTAAAGCCTTGCTGGCGCTGGTGAGCATCACGAATCTCGATCTGGATAAGAAGGTGACCGTCTCGGCGGAATCGGCCGGTATCGAGGGGTCGGCGGTGGGTATCGGCCCCGATGGGGTGTACACCAATCGGCAGCTCATCAGTGGCCTGCTCATGGCCAGCGGCAACGATGCCGCCCACGCTCTCGCCCAGGAGCTCGGCGGCGATCGCGTCGCACTCGAGAAGGTCAATGCCCTCGCCCAGCAGGTGGGGGCACGCAATACGCGCGCCGCCACCTATAGCGGCCTGGATGGCCCGGGCATGTCCACCACGGCCTTTGATTTGGCGCTCATTTATAAGCAGGCGTGGGCCAATCCGGTATTCGCGGAGATCGTACGCACGCGCTCCATCGATTTTCCCGGCTGGGGTGACTACGAGGGATTCGAGGTGTGGAACGATAATCAGCTGCTGTCCAAGCATGAGGACTCCCTCGGCGGCAAGACCGGCTATACCGATGATGCCAACCACACCTTCGTGGGCGCGCGGGAGGTCAATGGGCGCCGCCTCGCCGCGGTGATCTTGGATGCCACCATCACCCCCGAGAGGCGCGCCTGGCAGATGGCCGATGATCTCATCGACGCCGCAGCGGACACCCCACCCGCTGCCGAGCCGGTCGGCACGGTGGCCGCTCTGGCCGAGACCAGCCCCACGGAGGAAAGCACCCCCTCAGCCACCAGCACTACCAGCGAGGACGCCGCCGCGGCGGCACCGGAACCTGCCGGCCCATCACGGGGCGCGGACGTGGCCTTGGTGGCGGCGTTTCTCCTCGGTCTTATTCTCGCCGGAGTGGTCGGCGTGGCTGGGGTGCGCTCGCGGCGGCGCCGTCGGGCGCGCCTGCGCCCCCGCCGTCGGCGCTAGTTATCCTCCACGAAGCGCTTGCGCACGACCTCGCCGTGCACGAACTCGTCGTGCTTACCCACATATCCTCGCTGCTCGGTGATGGTGTATTTGTAGTAGGCGCCGGCGACGATCGATATCACCTGGCCGCCCGAGAAGCAGGCGAAGAACTTCCACCAGGAACGCCGCAACGACTGCCCCAGCGAGAGATTCTTGCCGGTGCGCACATCCTTCGTGCGGTATCCGGCGGCGAGTTTCGCTGGGGTGCCGCCGAGGAGGGCTTCGGAGCCGCACACATAGACCAGCATGACCACGAGGGTAATGAGGACGCTCACCAGGGTATCCGAGTCGGGATAGCCTAAGACCCCTAGTATCGCCTGCGCACACAACTGGGCGACAAACCAGTCGCCGACTCCTAGGATAAAGCGCGTTCCTTGCCCTGGCCGGCGCTCTTCGGGGCCGCCGGTGCTATATCCCTGCGCGGGGACAGGCTGCTGCGGGCTCTGCGGCGCGACCCCGTAGGTGGGGGAAGACATATTCGGCATCCCCGGCACCCCAGCAGGCCCTGCCGTGGTGACTCCCGGCCCGGGCTGCGGCGGCATCGCTGCCTGCGAGCCGAAGTGGGTACGGGTGCCGAGATCATCGGGCAGCTCGCCGAGCTTGGCGAGGGTGTCGAGCTCAGCCCAGCTACACGGCTGGCCGAGCGCCTTCTCGTCATATTCCCGCTGCGTGTCGGCATCATCCATGATTTCCATGAGGATGCGCACCTCGCGCCGCGGTGATTGTTCTTCCGCCAGCCCCTCCAGCTCTAGTTCGGCGTCGATGGTGCACAGCCGCACGAGGGCTCGCTCCGCGTCATGATCGAGGTCCAGCAAACGGTAAATGTCCACCACTGGCTCGGCCACAATGTGCTGGTAATTCACTAGTGTTCTCCTTTGGCACGATCGTCAGTTCTAGAGTAGCGCAGCCACCGGACACCCACGGCCACTGCGGCGGCTCCGGCGCACAGGAGTGCGAACACGGTGGCGATCGGGGCGCGGCGGACACGCACCCCCACCATGTGCAGCACGGCGGGTTGGGGCACCTCAAGCTCCACGAGTTGGCGGGCGCCATCGCTGGTGGCCGACCACGCGGTGCACAGCAACACGATCTGCCAGACGATAAAGAGCAGCACCATGAGCGCGATCACGGGGCCGAAGACCACCCCGGCCGGATAGTTGAAGAAAAAGATGGCGATGGCACTGGCAGCGCGTTTGAATAGCTCCAGGATCACCGCGCCCACCAGCGCCGGCTGCCACACCAGCGACCACGGCACAGCCACGGTGGGCACGGCCTTCATAATCCACGCCAGGGCGATGATATTCGCCAGCACCGCCACGGCCAGCGCCGCTAGGCTCAACCCCACGCCGACCCCAGGCACATGAGTCAATCGGAGATAGGCGACAATGCGGTCCGCCACCGCGCTCGTCTGCACGGTGGTGACACTAAAGGCGATGAGTAGCACCACCATGAGGCCGATGAGCTCCACCAGGTCACGCAGCCTAGAGATGAGGAAATTGGGGCCGCGGGCATCCGCCAGCCACACCGCGCTGGTGCCGAAACGCAGGTTTACCATCCAGTTCGTGCCCGTCCACAGCGCCGTGAAGGCACCCACTCCCAGCACCATATTGCGCTGGTCCATGGCCTCCATGATGAGGGACATGAAAGGAGCAGCGGCGTCGCCGCCTAAGTATTCGCGGAGGAAGCTATCGATGCCGTCGATGAGCCGCGGCTGGCTATTGAGCACGAAGCCGGCGGCGGCAAAGACGAGCATGAGCAGCGGGACGATGGACATCACCGAGAAGTAGGTGATGGCGGCACCGTATTGCCAGCCGCCGCAGCGAATATAGCGCTCGATCATGCGCATGGTGTGGTCGAACCACGGCCACGCGGCGCGGCGCGCAGCACACAACCGCGGCGGGACGGAATCGGCGCGTTCAATGCCGAATTCATCCTCCGCCGCGGGATTCGGTGAGGTTAGTGCGGCCACCTGGGTGTGCTCTCCATCCGTCTCGCTGAGCAGACCACTGGCAGCTTAGCAAAGACTGAGAAGCAGCACAGTCCGCCCATCACAGAAAGAGGGCCCCGTCCACGCTGGGTGAACGAGGCCCGAGAGGCTGGAGAATCTATTTGCCGCCGAAGATCGCGGCGAGCAGACCGCCGGCCACGGCGCCTGCGCCGATAATAGCGGCGGTCGAGGAGGCGGCGCTTTGCGTGCGCACTTCGCGGCGGACGCGGATCACGGCCGGCTCTGGCACGTCATAGTCCACCAGCTGCAGAGATTCCTCGGTGGTGGCCGCCCACGCGGAGGAATACAGCAGGATACGCCAGACGAAGTAGAGCAGGGCCATCACACCGATAATCGGCCCGAAGGTGGCACCGGCCGGGTTGGACAGCGCATTGGAGAAGAACAAGGAACCGAACTGCTTCAGGATTTCGAATCCAATTGCGCCCAGAAGAGCGGCCTTCGCGCAGGATTTCAGTGGGGTCGTGGTGCGCGGCATGAACTTCACCAACCAGAAGAACACGAGGTAGTTCGCCAGCACACCGACGACCACCGCCACCACATAGGTGATGTAGCTGATGCCAGGAATACCGCTCAAGCCCACTCGTTCCAGCAGCGTGGCGGTCAGGCCCGAGGCGCCCACGGCGGTCACGCCGAAGGCAAGCACCAAGGCCAGCAGCAGGGTGATCAGGCCGACGAAGTCGCGCAGCTTATTCACCAGGAAGTTGCCACCCACTGGGTTGAGCTTCCACATCTTGGACACGCCATAGCGCAGGTTGTGCATCCAACCCAGACCGGACCACAGGGCGGTGAGGGCACCGATTCCCGCGACCGAGCCGCGCTGTTTCACGGCGGTGTCCAGGATTTCAGTGAGGGTCTCAGACATGGAGCCGTCCACCGATTCGGTGATGCGCTGGTGCACCTCGCTGAGAAGCTGCGGATTGCCGGCGAGCACGAAGCCGAGGGCGGCAAAGAGCAGCATGAGAATGGGGAAAATCGACAGCACCGAAAAGTAGGTGATGCCGGCGGCGTATTGATTGCCACCCATCGAGGAATAGCGCTCCTGCATGCGCATGATGTGATCGAACCACGCGTGCTTGGCGCGGAACGCGGCGAGGGCGCCGACGTTATCGTCGTTGGTGCGCTCGATGCCGTGCACGTCGGTGCGTGCGGGATTAGCGGTAGTGCGTGCCGCCATAGATGGTGTCTCCTCAGTCTCTTTTATGCGTCTCGCTTAGCGACGCTGTCCTGCCAAAAAGCCCACCCGCTCGTAGACATCGTCCAAGGTGGATTCGGCGATCTCAGAAGCCTTATCGGCTCCCTTGGCCAGGATATTTTCCAGCTCGCCGCGATCAGCCAAGAAGCTATCGAAGCGCTGTTTGAGCGGGGTGGTGAACTCTTCCAGCGCGGCGGCCGTATCCGTCTTGAGCGCGCCATAGCCCTGTCCAGCATAACCGTTCACCAGATCCTCGATGCTGGTGCCGGTCAATGCCGATTGAATCACGAGCAGGTTGGACACGCCCGGCTTGGCCTCGCGGTCATAACGAATCTCGCCGTCATTGTCGGTGACGGCGGACTTAATCCGCTTGGCGGAGACCTTCGGCTCGTCGAGCAGGTTGATCAGGCCCTTGGGGTTGGAGCCGGACTTACTCATCTTCGAGGTGGGCTCCTGCAGATCGTAGATCTTGGCCGCGCCCTCGGGGATAAAGCTCTCCGGCACCACGAAAGTCTTCTTGTACTTGGAGTTAAAGCGCTCCGCAAGGGTGCGGGTGAGCTCGAGGTGCTGGCGCTGATCCTCGCCCACCGGCACCAGCTGGGGGCGATAGAGCAGGATATCGGCGGCCATGAGCATGGGATAGGTAAACAGACCGGCACTGGTGCGGTCTTGGCCCTGCTTGGCGGACTTGTCCTTGAACTGGGTCATGCGGGAGGCCTCGCCGAAGCCGGTGAGGCAGGTGAGCACCCAGCTCAGCTCGGCGTGGGCGGGCACATGCGATTGCACGAAGAGGGTGGACTTTTCCGGGTCAATGCCCAGCGCCAAGAGCTGCGCGACACCCTTGATGGTGCGCTCGCGCAACTCTTTCGGATTCTGCTCAACAGTAATGGCGTGCAGATCAGGGATGAAGTAGAAGGCGTCATAGGAATCCTGCAGATCAATCCACTGCTTCAGGGCACCGAGGTAGTTACCGAGGTGATAGGAGTCTGCGGTGGGCTGAATGCCGGATAGGACGCGTTGCTTCTTCTCTGGTCGTGGGGTGGTCGAGCGAGAGTTTTCCATAGTTTAATAATCCTACAACCCCCGCTCGCGCCCCGCCTGCACCCGGCTCCTCTTAGGCCTCTCTTAGGCTTGTCGACGCCTACCTCCCGCCACTACACCGCGTAGCGCACATTCAGCGGCGAGTGATCGGACCACCGCAGATTATAGGCATCGGCCTTATCCACCCAGCAGCGCTCGGCGCGCTGCAGCATGGCGGCGGTGGCCGCCTGATAGTCGATGCGCCACCCGGCATCGGTGTCGAAGGCCTTACCGCGGTAGGTCCACCAGGTATAGGGGCCGTCCACATCGCCCTCGAGGCGGCGGGCCACATCGAACCAGGCGGGATCGGTGGCCGGCTGCCGCAGCGGCGCTGCCGAGGAATAGTTCACCGCGCCTGCGAAGCTGCCATGGGCCTCCACCTGGCTTGCCCCATCGGGGAAGGTGCCAAAGACCGAGTCCATAAAGGCCCGCTCGTCCGGCAAGAAACCGGACTTCTTCTTATTGGCTTTGTCATTCTTCAAATCCTGGGCGCGGTGGCAGATATTCCAGTCACCGCCAATCACCATGTCCGGGTGGGTGGTGGCCAGCTCCTCCAGCAGGGGGCCGAAGGAATCAAGGAAGGCGTATTTCTCATCCTGCTTCTCGGTATCGGCCGCACCGGAGGGCAGATAGAGCGAGGCCACGCGCAGCGACTCCAGGGGAGCGTCGATAAGCGTGGCAGCGATGAAGCGGCCCGAGTCCTCGAAACCGGGAATGCCGATCTGCACATCGCCCAGCTCATAGCGGGAAAGAATCCCCACCCCGGCGCGCCCCTTGGCGGCGGCCGGCGCGGTGGCGAGATGCCAGCCCGAGTCCAGGGCCGGGGCTAGGGCGGCGCGGGCCTGGGCGTCCTCGGCGCGCACCTCCTGCATGAGCACCACATCCACCCCGGCGGTCTCGAGCCAAGCGAGCATGCCGCGGTTGTCCTCGGAGCGCTGCTTTACTGCGGCGCGGATGCCATTGACGTTGACAGAAGAAATCGTGATAGCCATAGCCCGCCATTCTATCGTGGCCATCTCCCCGACCTCGCCGGTAGCATTAGTTTCACACGCAAAATCCTCGGCCAGAAAGGTGGTTCATCATGGCAACACAGCAGGTTCTCGTCGCAGGAGCGGGGCTGGTGGGGCTGTGTACCGCCTTTAGTCTGGCGCGTGCCGGCCATGCGGTCACCCTCATCGATAGGGGCCGGATAGGCTCCGGCGCGGCCCGCGGCAATGCCGGGGAGATCACCCCGCTGCAGGCGCTGCCCATGCCCGAGCCGGCGCTGCTCACCCAGCTGGCCGAGGGCGTGCTCTCGCAGCGCCACTACTTCACCATCGCCCCGTTGGCGCTGCCGCGGCTGTCGGTATTTGGCCTGCAATTCCTGCGCAACTGCACGGAGTCGCGGCTACAGCGCAATACCGCCGCGCTGGATCAGCTGGTGCGCCAGGCGATGGCCGCCTATGACTCTTTTCACCGCGATGGCATCTCCCTCGCTGGCGGCGGCTGGGGCTATC
The DNA here is from genome assembly GCF_019209925.1 of Corynebacterium sp. TAE3-ERU30. NCBI lineage: Bacteria > Bacillati > Actinomycetota > Actinomycetes > Mycobacteriales > Corynebacteriaceae > Corynebacterium > Corynebacterium sp. TAE3-ERU30. The sequence goes on from NZ_JAHUTO010000005.1 coordinate 155,359, forward strand.
TCAATGTGCACTCCGATCCCGCAGCACTGCGTGTCTTCCGCGAGGCCCAAGTTGCGCGCGCCCGGCATCTCGGGTTGGAGGAGCCTGGCCCGATTCTGAGCCGCGCCGAGCTGGAGGAGCCGCTGCTGGGCGAGGAGATCACCGCCGGCTATCGCATCCCCACCGAGCGCTATATCGATCCGGATCTCTTCTGCACGGAGCTGCACGCCGCCCTCAGCGAGATGGGGGTGACGATCCGCCCGCACACCGAACTGCTCTCGCTGGAGTCCACCCACGCCACCGTCCGCACCGGCGACGGGGTGGAGACCATCGGCTTCGATAAGGCCGTCGTCTCCACCGGCGCCTGGCTGAACCGGCAGCTTCGCGGCATCCCGGGGCTGCGCTTCTCCGCTATCACCCCGGGCACCGGCTATAGCTTCCATGTGGAGATGGATCCGCTGCCGCGCAGCCTCGTTATGGGACTGCATCGCAAGACGCTGATCGTGCCGATGAGCGGCAGCGCCCGGGTGGTGGGGCTGATGGATTTCGGTTTCCGCGTGGAGCGTTTCGAGCGCCAGCGCATGGATTTTCTGCGGGAACAGGCCGCGCACTTTATCACTGGTCTGGACACGGCCCCGGTCTCGCGGGAATGGACCGGCCCGCGCCCGATGACCCCCACCGGGCTGCCCTATATCAGCCCCGTGCGCGGACACCCGAATGTCATCGTCGCCGCCGGGCACAATATGCACGGGCTCACCCTCGGCCCTATCACCGGCGAAATTGTCACCGCGCTCGTCGCCGGCCGCGATCCGGGCATCGATATGCGCCCCTTTGCCCTACCGCGCCTTTAGCGCTGGGCGCTTGTCGACGCCATCCTGGCGTCTTCCGCCCGCTTCAGGCGATAGGCCAGCGCCCAGGTGCACACACCCAACACCGCCAGGCCGGCACCGGCCAGCGCGGGGGCGGCATAGGAGAATCCGGCGCCGATCACCACGCCACCCAGCGCCGCGCCCAGGGCGTTGGCGGTGTTGAGCGCGGTGTGGTTGAGCGAGGCCGCCAGCATCTGTGCCTCGCCGGCATTGTCCATGAGGCGGATCTGCAGGATGGGCACCAGCGCGCTGGCTGCGGTGCCGATCAGCACGAACACGGGAACGGCCAGCCACACATGCTGCGAGGCGAGATAGAACAGCGTCATGAGAATGGCCGAGGCGCTCAGCGCGCCCATGATGCCCTTTTCGAGGTTCCAGTCGCTGAGTCGGCCGCCGATAACATTGCCGAGCAGCTGGCCGAAGCCGTAGACCATGAGCACCAGCCACATCCAGTGCGGGTTCAGCCCCGCCCGCTCCGTCATGGTCCAGGTGATGTAGGTGTAGACGGCGAAGTTGCCGCCGAAGCCGATGGTGCCGATGAGCAGCGTCAGCCAGATCTGCGCCTTTGCGAGGGCCCCGAGCTCGGTGCGGGGGCTGGTCGGCGGCATCTCGGTCATGTGCGGCATGAGAAACCACAGCGCCACCAGGGTAATCAGCCCCACCGCGGCCACCAAGGCATAGGCGATTTGCCAGCCAAAGACAGAGCCCAGCGCCTGGGCGGCGGGCACGCCGGCCACCGTGGCCACCGAGAAGCCCATGCCCACATAGGCGATGGAGCGGCCCCGCTGCCCCGCCGGCGCCATGGAGGCGGTGGCCAGCGCGGTGATGGAAAAGTAGGCGCCATGCGGCAGGCCGGCGACGAAGCGGGTGATGAGCAGCATCGCATAGGAGGAGCTGAATACCGTGACCGCGTGGGAGATGGTAAACGCCGCCATGAGCAGAAGCAGCAGCCGGCGCCGCGGCATGAAGCCGGTAAACAGCGCCACCATCGGGGAGCCGACCATCACTCCCAGCGCATAGACGGAGATGACCGTGCCGGCCTTGGCCTCACTGATACCGAAGTCGGTGGCGATCAGCGGCAGCAAACCCATGGAGGCGAACTCGGTCGTGCCGATGCCGAAGGCGCCGAGCGCGAACGCGGCCATCACGATATAGCGGCGAGCATCCGAGATCTCGGTTTGGCGCGGCAGCCTCTTTGTCCGACGCAGCAACAGCTCTTCTCCTTTCCCACACTGGGGTGCAACACGTAGTACGAACGTTGAGACACTACACCTTTATGGCCACAATGCAATCCGGACAGGCGGGCGGGGAACGGCGGTGGGATCCGGACGCCTTTTTACCCCCATAGAAAAAGAGAACGGGTATCGTAGACGGCTGTACTGTTATTTCTTCAACTCATATATATAGGAGACGCATGGCTAAGATCATTTACACCCGCACCGACGAGGCCCCGCTGCTGGCCACCTACTCACTCAAGCCCGCCGTAGAGGCATTCGCAGCGACCGCCGGCATCGATGTGGAGACCTCCGACATTTCCCTCGCCGGACGCATTCTCGCCCAGTTCCCCGACTATCTCGGCGAGGACCAGAAGGTCAATGACGCTCTCGCTGAGCTCGGTGAACTAGCCAAGACCCCGGAAGCGAACATCATCAAGCTTCCGAATATCTCCGCCTCTCTGCCGCAGCTGCTGCGCGCCATCAAGGAGCTGCAGGACAAGGGCTTCGCCCTGCCGGAGTACCCGGAAAAGCCCTCCACCGATGAGGAAAAGGACATCCGCGCCCGCTACGACGCCGTCAAGGGCTCCGCGGTGAACCCGGTGCTGCGTGAGGGTAACTCCGACCGTCGCGCCCCCATTGCCGTGAAGAACTTCGTGAAGAAGTACCCGCACCGCATGGGCGAGTGGTCGGCCGACTCCAAGACGAACGTGGCCACCATGGACTCCGGCGACTTCCGCCACAACGAGAAGTCCGTGATTATGCCCGCCGCCGATTCCCTCACCATCAAGCTCGTCAGCGACGAGGGTGAGCAGGTACTCAAGGACAACCTGGAGGTCCAGGAGGGCGAGGTGGTGGACGCCACCTTCATGTCCGCTAAGGCTCTGGACGCCTTCCTCACCGAGCAGGTGCAGCGCGCTCAGGACGAGGGCGTGCTCTTCTCCGCTCACCTCAAGGCCACCATGATGAAGGTCTCCGACCCGATCATCTTCGGCCACGTGGTGCGCGCCTTCTTCAAGGATGTCTTCGCCGAGCACGGCGAGGTGCTGCTGGCCAACGGCCTGAACGGCGAAAACGGCCTCGGCGCCATCCTGGACGGCCTCGACTCCGTGGAGGGTGGCGAGGAGATCAAGGCAGCCTTCGAGAAGGCTCTCGCCGAGGGCCCGGACGTGGCCATGGTGAACTCCCACAAGGGAATCACCAACCTGCACGTGCCCTCCGATGTGATTATCGACGCCTCCATGCCGGCCATGATCCGCACCGCCGGCCACATGTGGAACAAGAACGACGAGGAGCAGGACGCCCTCGCCGTCATCCCGGATTCCTCCTACGCCGGCGTGTACCAGGCCGTGATCGAGGACTGCAAGGCCAATGGCGCCTTCGATCCCACCACCATGGGCACCGTCCCGAACGTGGGCCTGATGGCACAGAAGGCTGAGGAGTACGGCTCCCACGACAAGACCTTCAAGATCGAGGCCGACGGCACCGTGCAGGTCGTTAATTCCGCTGGCGAGGTGCTCATGGAGCACCAGGTCGAGGCCGGCGATATCTGGCGCGCCTGCCAGGCCAAGGACGCCCCGATCCAGGACTGGGTGAAGCTGGCCGTCACCCGCGCCCGTCTCTCCGGTATGCCGGCAGTGTTCTGGCTCGACCCGGAGCGCGCCCACGACCGGAACCTCACCGAGCTGGTGAAGAAGTACCTGGCCGATCACGATACCGAGGGCCTGGATATCCAGATCATGTCCCCGGTCGAGGCCACCACCTACTCGGTGGAGCGCATCCGTCGCGGCGAGGACACCATCTCCGTGACCGGTAACGTGCTGCGTGACTACAACACCGACCTCTTCCCGATCCTCGAGCTGGGTACCTCCGCGAAGATGCTCTCCGTGGTGCCGCTCATGGCAGGCGGCGGCCTCTTCGAGACCGGTGCCGGCGGCTCCGCCCCGAAGCACGTGCAGCAGCTGGTGGAGGAAAACCACCTGCGCTGGGACTCCCTCGGTGAGTTCCTGGCTCTGGCCGAGTCCTTCCGCCACGAGCAGCAGTCCAATGGCAATGACAAGGCCGGCGTGCTGGCCTCCGCTTTGGACAAGGCCACCGAGACCCTGCTGAACGAGGGCAAGTCCCCCTCCCGCAAGGTCAATGAGAACGACAACCGTGGCTCTCACTTCTGGCTGACTCTCTTCTGGGCCACCGAGCTGGCACAGCAGAGCGATGACGCGGAGATCGCCGCGACCTTCAAGCCGGTCGCCGAGGCCCTGCAGGAGGCCTCCGAGGAGATCCACCAGGCGCTCATCGACGTCCAGGGCGAGTCCGTTGATCTGGGCGGCTACTATGCCCCCGATGAGGAGAAGGCCAACGCTGTGATGCGTCCGGTCGCTCGCTACAACGAGATCCTCGACACCCTGAAGTAAGCACAACGCCAAGGCCCACCGCCGCAGAGATCATCCTCCGCGGCGGTGGGCTTTTGCCGTGTCTGGGCTGCTGCCCGCCCGCGCTAGGCCATAAAGCGGGCGGCAATATCGGCCGCAATCGCATCGGCGCGGCGCAAAATCCCGTGATTGCTGCGGGCTTGGGCGGTTTCCGCCACCGGCCAGTGCAGCCCCGCCACCGAAATCCCGAAGGCATAGAGGCTGGCCCAAGGCTGGCCATTGGCGGGGTGGATCACCCGCATCGTCTCCTCCGAGATCGCCAGGGCCCCAGTGGGCGCCGTGCCCGTTGCATCCGCCAGCACCATCTCCATGGCCACTTCCTCCGCCAGCAGCTGCTGCATGAGCGGATCGGCGCTCACGGACACATCGGGGTTGGGTTGGCGGGCCTCAATACACACCCGGCTGTGATAGCGCTGCGTGGCGTTCATCCGCGAATAGCCCACAAAGCCCTGCGGGGCACTGGGTTCCACATAAAAGCCGGGGCCGGGCAGGGTGACGATGCCGGCGTCGATAAGCGCATCGAGCTGCGCGAGACGAAACTGCGGCGGCCCCTGCAGATTCGCGCTATTGACCCCAGTGAAGAAGTCCTTAAAGTGCGCCGAGTAGCTATGCGCGGAGAGCCGCCCCGCGCCCACGGCCTGCTCAATCACCGGCCAGGTATCGCGAATCGGGTCAAACCACGAGGCGTCCTCGGTGAGGTAGGTGTGCAGCCACTGCCGCCACTGCCCCATGTCCACTGCGGGGTCGATGATCTTTTGCCAATCCACATCGGGATAGTGGGCCTCCACCTCGGCGGTGATAAGCGGCCAAATATCGCGCATGAAATCGATCGGCGGGGTGAGATCCGCGATCGCCTCCGGGGTGAGCACCTGCGGCGTGTACTGCTGGAGCAGATTCCGCTTGCCGCGATAGGGCAGACCACTCGGGGAGCCGGCCACGATATGCGGCTCCCGCCCCGAGGGCTCATAGCCCGCCGCGGTGAAGCGGCCGCCGCGGCCTTCGGTGAGGGCGGCCATATAGTCAAAGAAAGACAGCCCCACGCCCTTAATCAGCACCGTCTCACCGGGCTCTAGCGTCTCGAGCTCCGCGAGGTGGTCGGCGGCATTAGCGGGGTGGATGTGCAGCGTATTGGTGATCCCGAGCTGCGCTAGCGCCTCGTCGAGCTGGCGCACATCGGGTGGCAGCTGGGCGGGGATGTGGCCGAGCGTGAGCACGCAGGCGTCCACGCGAATAGATTCCGCCGCATCGGCGAAGTCGATCTGCCAGCCCTCCCCGAAGCGATGGACGCGGCGGGCCCGGCGCGTATGCACCCGCACGCCCGCGCCGTTGAGCTGGGAGAAACGCCACTGCAGATAGAGGCCATAGAGGGGCCGGCTGGCGGGATCCGCGGCCGCAAGCTGCGCGGCTTCCTGCTGTGCCCACTCGCCGGCGAGCGCCAGCCACGGCTCCGCGGCGTCGCTATGGGCCCATTCATAGAGAGTGGGGCCGGTGCAGAGCGGGCCGCTGAGCTCCACGGTCTCGTCCACGAAGGCCGTGACTTCCCCACTGGCGGTATTCATGAGCATGAGCGGCGACTGCTCGGGATTCCACACCGCACCGGAGCCGGGAGCGTACTCCTCGATCACCTCGATGCACAGATCTTGCACGCCGCGCTGCTCGGCGAAAGCTGTCAGCCTTTCCAGCACCGCCAATCCCCGCGGGCCACACCCAATGATCGCTATTCGAGCCATAGGGCCATTGTATTCCGCCGCCGCCTCGACTTCGTACAGGTGTTCCCTAGCGCTGGGCGCCTCGGCACCCTAGCATGAGGCGCACCACAGTCATTGAGCGAGCGCCCTAGCGGAAAGGACCCCATGAGCAGCGAATCCGAGCGTCTCTTCGCGCATATCACCGAACACTCCACCCTCCCCTCTATCGAGATTCAGCTGCGCGGCACCCCGCAGACGCTGAGCGAGAGCACCGTGGGCGGCCAGCCCTATCTGGACCCTGGCGAAGAGGCGCCGGTGGGCCAAGATGGCGAGCCGCTGGTATTTCTGACGCAGCTCAACCTCGCCGAGCTTCCCGCTAATGATCTGCTGCCTACCACCGGCCTGCTGCAATTTTTCATCGGCGGCGATGACCTGCTGGGCATGCACGACTTCGACAATATCCGGCGCAATAACCACCGGGTGATCTACCGCGAATCCTTTGATTCCACCGTCGACAGCAGCGCCTATACCCTGCCCGCCGCGGCCCACACCCCCTTTACTCGCAGCGAGGGCACTGGGATGGACTTCGAGCTCGTCCGCCAGCCCATCTCCACCGAGGACCATCGCTTCGAGGAGGCGGTGGAGGACGCAGAAGACGAGCTGGGTATCACGGTGGATGCTGCCGATATCGACGAGCTCGTGGATCAGCTCCGCGATAGCCACACCGCCGGCGGGCACCGTATCGGCGGCTATCCCTTCTTCACCCAGGCGGACCTGCGCACCCCAGAAGATGAGCTCGATGTGCTGCTGCTGCAGATCGATAGCGAGGGGCCGGTGATGTGGGGCGATGCCGGCGTGGGGGCGTTTTTCATCTCCGCTGCGGATCTTAAGGCCCGCGACTTCTCCCGCGTCGGCTATAGCTGGGACTGCTACTAGCCACGCGCTGAGGTGCTCTGTTCCCCGCCGACTCAGGGGTAGCGCGGGGGTCATGGCCCAAAGCGAGGACAGAGCGGCCATCGTGCTATAGCCTTAAGTAAATACAACCTCATACCCACGGGAGTGCGCTGATGCTGCGCGCTGAGAGGACCCAGCGCATGGGTCGACCGTATGAACCTGTCTGGATCATGCCAGCGTAGGAAGGATTTTTTATGACTACCCGTCTGTCTGCCGCCAAGAAGGCCCGCAGTGCCGCGCCCGAACCGGGCGAGCTGACCACCGGCCCCATCTACCGCAGCCACAAGACCTACCGCGAGGTCACCCACACCAACACCGATGGCTCCACCACCACCATGCGCATTCCGGCGCGGGCCATCGAGCTGACCACCGGCACGGATTTCGAGGTCTATGACACCTCCGGTATCTACACCGAGGACAACCCCCAGCTGGATCTGAAGAAGGGCCTCGAGCCGCTGCGCGAGCAGTGGGAAACCCCGGCCCCCGCCCCCGCCTCGGAGGCGCAGCCCACCACGCTGGTGCGCACCCAGCTGGCCTGGGCTCGGGCCGGGATCATCACCCCGGAGATGACCTTCATCGCCCACCGCGAGGGCTTCACCCCCGAGGAGGTGCGCGAGGAGGTGGCCGCGGGCCGTGCAGTGATCTGCGCCAATCACAGGCACCCCGAGATCGAGCCGATGATCATCGGCAAGAAGTTCGCGGTGAAGGTGAATGCGAATATCGGTAATTCGGCGGTCACTAGCTCCATCGCGGAGGAGGTGGAGAAGATGGTGTGGGCCACCCGCTGGGGCGCGGACACCATCATGGATCTCTCCACCGGCGACAATATTCACGAGACCCGCGAGTGGATCCTGCGTAACTCCCCCGTGCCGGTGGGCACCGTGCCGATCTACCAGGCCCTGGAGAAGGTCAAGGGCGATCCCACCAAGCTCACCTGGGAGATCTACCGCGACACCATCATTGAGCAGTGCGAGCAGGGCGTGGATTATATGACGGTGCACGCCGGGGTGCTGCTGCGCTATATTCCGCTGGCCGCCGAGCGCGTCACCGGCATCGTCAGCCGCGGCGGCTCGATCATGGCGGCGTGGTGCTTGAAGGAGCACCGCGAGTCCTTCCTGTACACCAACTTCGCGGAGCTCTGCGAGATTCTCGCCGCCTATGATGTCACCTTCTCCCTCGGCGATGGCCTGCGCCCGGGCTCGATCGCCGATGCCAATGACGAGGCCCAGTTGGCCGAGCTGCGCACTCTCGGCGAGCTCACCCGCATCGCCCACGATCATGGCGTGCAGGTGATGATCGAGGGCCCCGGCCACATCCCCATGCACAAGGTGGCAGAAAATGTCACCTGGGAGGAGGACTGGTGCGATGAGGCCCCCTTCTATACCCTCGGCCCGCTGACCACCGATATTGCCCCCGGCTACGATCACATCACCTCCGCGATTGGCGCCGCCATCATCGGCCAGGCGGGCACCGCGATGCTCTGCTACGTCACCCCGAAGGAGCATTTGGGCCTGCCCAACCGCGATGACGTAAAGACGGGCGTGATCACCTATAAGATCGCCGCCCACGCCGCGGATCTGGGCAAGGGACATCCCCGCGCCCAGGAGCGCGATGATGCCTTGTCCACCGCCCGTTTCGAGTTCCGCTGGCACGATCAATTCGCCCTGGCCCTGGATCCCGATACGGCGCTGGACTTCCACGATGAGACCCTGCCGGCTGAACCGGCTAAGACCGCCCACTTCTGCTCTATGTGCGGCCCGAAGTTCTGCTCGATGAAGATCAGCCAGGACGTGCGCGACTATGCCCAGGAGCACGGCCTCACCTCGGCTGAAGCCATCGAGGCCGGCATGCAGGAAAAGTCGGATGAGTTCACCGAGCGCGGCGAGCGCGTCTACCTGCCGCTGAGCCCCGCCACCTCCTAAAACCCACACCCGCACCCGACGCCCCGCCCCGGCCGATCAATGGCTGGGGCGGGGTCTCGTATATCGCCGATCACCCCCAAAATGAGCTAACTCACATACCAAGCTGTCTATCTTATCGTCGCAGTTCAGCGCGCCTAACCGCGCCCATGCCGGCCGCGTAGCTCTTGCTCTAGACCGAGCGGTTCGTTAGGGTTGCTGACAACGCAACGCGGGGCGCTGAGGATTCGACGCTCTCCGCTTTCCCTTAAGGACTCTTGGGAAGTCATTTCTTTTCAAGCGCTCGCCGCGGTCTATGGTTCCTCCTTCGCGGCGAAGCTGTCTCATACTGTGTTCTCCGGCGGATGGCTCGAACCGTCCCGCGTTGTGGTCCCCGATATATCCATGATGAGAGGAACCATCAATGCCTAAGTACAACAATGAGAACGCGGCCGAGTGGGGCTTTGCTACTCGCTCGATCCACGCCGGCCAGCCGGTGGACTCCGATACCGGCGCCCGCAATCTGCCGCTGTACTTCACCTCGTCCTATGTATTCGACGACGCCGCCCATGCCGCCGCGCGTTTCGATCTCTCCGACCTTGGTCCGGTGTATTCCCGCCTGACCAACCCCACCGTGGCCGCCGTCGAAGAGCGCCTCGCCTCCCTCGAGGGCGGCGTACACGCTGTGCTCTTCGCCTCCGGCATGGCTGCTGAGACCGCCGCGATCCTCAACCTGGCCCGCGCCGGCTCCCATATCGTCTCCTCCCCGCGCATCTATGGCGGAACCGAGACGCTCTTCCAGATCACCCTCCCGCGCTTGGGTATCGACGTCACCTTCGTGGAGGATCCGGACGATCCCGCCTCCTGGGCGGCCGCCGCACAGGACAACACCGTGGCCTTCTTCGGCGAGACCTTCGCCAACCCGCAGGTGGATGTGCTGGACATTCCGGCCATCTCCGCGGTGGCGCATGAGCACAAGGTGCCGCTGATCGTGGACAACACCGTGGCCACCGCAGCCCTGGTCCGCCCGCTCGAGCTGGGCGCCGATGTAGTGGTGGCCTCGCTGACCAAGTTCTACACCGGCAATGGTTCCGGCTTGGGCGGTGTGCTTGTCGACGGCGGCTCTTTCGATTGGTCCGTGGAACACAACGGTGAACCCAAATACCCCGATTTCGTCACCCCGGACCCCGCCTATCACGGCCTGCGCTATGTGGACCTCGGCCCCGCCGCCTATGGCCTCAAGGCCCGGGTGGGTCTGCTCCGCGACACCGGTGCCGCCCCCTCCCCCTTCAATGCGTGGGTGACCGCCCAGGGCCTAGACACCGTTGGTCTGCGCGTGGAGCGCCACAACTCCAATGCCTTGGCCGTGGCCCAGTTCTTGGAGTCCCAGCCTGCGGTGACCAAGGTGAACTATGCCGGCTTGGAGTCCTCGCCCTTCCACGCCACCGCGGAGAAGCTGGGCCTGGCCACCACCGGCTCGGTGCTCTCCTTCGATATCGAGGGCGGCCGCGATGAGGCATGGGCCTTCATCGACGCCCTGCAGCTGCACTCCAACCTGGCGAATATCGGCGATGTGCGCTCCCTCGTGGTGCACCCGGCCTCTACGACGCACTCGCAATCGGATGAGGCTGGTCTCCGCCGGGCCGGTATCAGCCAGTCCACCATCCGCCTCTCGGTGGGTATCGAGGCGATCGAGGACATCATCGCTGATCTCGAGCGCGGCTTCGCCGCCCTCAGCTAACCCACCGCAGCGATCACTCGCTCCGGAGAGGGAAAGGACGCAGACGATGAACCTAGGCACACCCGGCCAGCTGCACACGGTGCCGCTCGGCGAGTTCCGCACCGAGGCCGGTGTGAGCCTGCCTATCTCCCTGGCGTATATGCGCTTCGGTGAGCCCCGCGCGGATGGCTCCAATATCATCCTCGTCGAACACGCCCTCACCGGCGATGCCAATGCGGCCGACTGGTGGGGCGGGCTCATCGGGCCGGGCCGCGCCTTCGACACCACCGAGTACTGCATCATCTGCACCAATGCACTCGGCGGCTGTCAGGGCTCTACCGGCCCCGCCTCCCCGGACCCAGACGGCGTGCCGTGGGGATCGCGCTTTCCGGCGCTATCCATTCGGGATCTCGTGCACGCGGAAAAACTCCTGCTCGATCGCCTCGGCATCACCCGCCTGCGCGCCGTCGCCGGTGGCTCCATGGGTGGCGCCCGCACCCTCGAATGGGCGCTGCTCTACCCCGAGATGGTGCAGGCCTGCCTGGTGGTGGCGGTCTCGCCGCGGGCCAGTGCCTGGCAGATCGGCGTGCAGCAGATCCAGATTGCCTCCATCACCTATGACCCCCATTGGCAGGGCGGGGATTACTACGGCACGGGGCGCCGCCCCGAACAGGGGCTCACCACCGCCCGCAAGCTGGCACATCTCACCTACCGTGGCGAGCTAGAGATCGACGAGCGCTTCGGCACCACCGCCCAGCGCGGGGAGAATCCCCTAGGCGCTTATCGCGACTCCACCCAGCGCTTCGCCGTGGAAAGCTATCTCGACCACCAGGGCCGCAAGCTCGTCGATCGCTTCGACGCCGGCTCCTATGTGGTGCTCACCGAAGCGCTCAATCGCTTCGATATCGGCCGCGACCGCGGCGGACTGGTGCCTGCCTTGGCGCAGATCACCGCCCCCACCATGGTGGCAGGAGTAGACACCGACATTCTCTACCCCTACTACCAGCAGGAATTGATTGCGCGGAATGTCGCCCATCCCCTCGGGATGGCCCATATCTCTTCCCCGGTGGGCCATGACGCCTTCCTCGTGGAAGAACGCCAAATGGACAATATTGTGCGCCGTTTCCTCGCCGCCAGCTAGCTACCGAGGGCGTCGATAGAGGCGGAGATGTACATCATCAATCCGCCCACGACGGCGGTGAAGGCGACGTCGAAACGCCGCGAGCGCACCGCCAGCACCCCCAATACATGGGAATCGCAAACGTAACGGATCCCGGATAACAGCACGAGACTGGCGCCGAAGACGAAGGTGGCTCGGCGCCAGTGATCGCTGAAGAGAAACACCGCGGCCACAATCAGCCCCAGCACGAACACACCCATCAGCGCCCGTTGCAGGCGAAGGGGTAGCGGCGAGGGCGGCAGGGCCCGATCGTGCGGGTTGCCGCTGAGATCCGCGATAGGGTCGACGCGCTCCACGGATCCGGTATTAGAGCTCGCGCTGGGTGAGACCGGCGAGCTTCTCCGCCCGCTCCACCACATTGCGCACGAGGAAGGCGCGGGTCAGCGGGCCCACACCGCCCGGGTTCGGCGATACAGCACCGGCGACCTCCCACACATCGGGGTGCACATCGCCCATCAGCTGGCCGTCCTTGCGGGAGACTCCCACATCCAGCACGGCCGCGCCCGACTTCACCATGTCGGCGGTGAGCATATGCGGCACACCCGCGCCGGCGATGATCACATCGGCCTGCTGGGTTTCCGCCTTCAGATCGGCGGTGCCGGTGTGGCACAGCGTCACGGTGGCGTTCTCGGAGCGGCGGGTGAGCATGAGCCCGAGGGGGCGGCCCACTGTCACGCCGCGGCCGATCACCACAACCTTGGCGCCGTTGAGCTCAACATCGAAGCGGCGCAGCAGATGAATGCAGCCATTGGGGGTGCAGGGCAGCGGGGCGGGCTCGTTGAGCACCAGCTTGCCCAAATTCACCGGGTGCAGGCCATCGGCATCCTTGGCGGGGTCGATGGCCTCGAGCACGGCGTTTTCGTCGATGTGCTTCGGCAGCGGCAGCTGCACAATGTAGCCGGTGCAGGCGTCATCATTATTCAGCTCCTCAATCACCTCGAGCAGCTCTCCCTGGGTGACATCCTCCGGCAGGTCCTTCCGGATCGAGTTCACGCCGATCTTCTCGCAGTCCTTGTGCTTCATGCGCACATAGGACTGACTGGCGGGGTCCTCGCCCACCAGCACCGTCGCGAGCCCTGGAGTGATGCCCTGTTCCTTGAGTCTTTCGACTTTCTTCGCAAGCTCGACAAAAATTTCGTCGCGGTAGAGTTTTCCATCCAGTTTCATCGCGGTCATGGATCCATTATGACAGACGTCTGCCGCGTAGGATGGGCCCACGTGAACACCGCGCCCGTTACCAGCCCCAGCACCGCCCTGCCCTATGCCCATGTGGTCTTTGATAACCCGGTGATTCCCCCGAATACCGGCAACGCCATCCGCATGTGCGCCGGCACGGGCGCCACCCTGCACCTGTGCGAGCCACTCGGCTTCGATCTCAGCGAAAAGCACCTGCGCCGGGCCGGTCTTGACTATCACGACCTCGCCCAGGTGCAGGTGCACTCCTCGCTTGCAGCGTGCCTCGACTCACTGCCCGATGCTCGGGTCTTCGCCTTCACCACCAGCGGCACTCTTAGCCACTCGGAGGTGCACTACCAGCCCGGCGATGTGCTGCTCTTCGGCACCGAGCCAACGGGGCTGAGCGCGGCGGCGCTCTCCCATCCCCGCATCACCGCTCAGGTGCGGATTCCGATGCTGGCGGGGCGGAGATCGATGAATCTGTCCAATGCGGCGGCTGTGGCGGCCTATGAGGCGTGGCGGCAGCTGGGCTATCCGGGCTGTGCAGCGCCGGGAGCTGGCGCTGGCGGAGCCGATTAAGCAGGGCGTAGCCATCGGCGCTGGCGATATGCTTGAGCTCCATCTTTACCGGGCCTTCCACCAAGTCGAGGCGGACGCTCACCAGCCCGAGGTACTGCTGCAGCGGCCCGGCGCTGAGCGTGAGCTCCTGAATATGCTCCAGCTCCACCACGCTCATGGTGCGGCTGAAGCGCCCGGTGTGGATGACGGCGTAGTCCTCCACCAGGCTGAGCCCGCGGTAGCGATAGTGCACCGGCCCCAACCATCGCGCCTGGCGGGGAGAACGCAGCATCGGCGAGTGCAGCTGCCCTGGCTGCGCCGGCCCCTGCAGGTGCTCGGCGTCGACCTTGCTGAGTAGCAGGAGTAACGCGGTGGCCGTGGCATAGTCTCCCACCGGCAGCACCGTCGTGGTGGTGGAGGTATCGCTGCTATCGCCATAGCCGGCCACCGACACCGTGACCTTCCACCAGCCGATGCGCCGCCACAGCAGCGGCTGGGTGATGGATACCCCGTGTACGCGGTGCAGCGGCACGGTTTGCGAGCGACGCTCGGTGAGCCCATAGCGCAGCAGCAGCTCATGGGTGGTGGCATTGTGCTCGGCACGAAAGCCCCACGCCCTATTCGCGAAGCTGACCACGGAAGGTAAGCCAGCGAGGAGCATCGGCAGCACGATGGCGAGTCCGGCAGGGGTGAGCACGATCAGGATGAGCGCCAGCGCCGTAACGATGGTGGACCACTGGAGGGCCAGCGCGAGCAAGGCCTGGCGCACAGGAACGGCGGCCAGCAGCTCTGGCGCGGCGGCCGCGGGAGCTGCGGGCGCGGAGTGCTCGGTCACTGGCCACTCAGCCGCAGCACTCTCGGTAGCAGCGCCCCTCGGCGCGTCCTGTTCTCCGCGGCTATGGCGCAGCACAGTGTCTTTGACCTGCTCGGCGGTGTTTTTATCTAGGTACTCGATCTTCAGCACCGAATCATCGCCGCCTGCAGTTTCAATGTGCACGGCAGCAAGACCACAGATACGGGCGACGAGGGGCTCGGCCACATCGACGGCCTGAATCCTATCGCAGCGCGCGGACCGGGATTGGCGGCTGAATACGCCTTTTTCCACCACCACTTCATCGCTGCCGAGGCGATAGCCATTGCGCTTCCACCAGATCCGGGACAGCGCCCACGTCAGCCCGAGCACAAGCACGGTGCCGCCGATACTCACCACGATGGGCAGGAGGGAAAAAGAGTCCCGATCGCGCAGCAAACCAACAATATCGCCGAGGAGCTCCCGCTGGTTGATGCCGATGGCGACGATCAGCGCCAGCAGCGCCCGCCAGAAACGAATCAGCGGGGTCAGAGGGTGAACGCGCTGGAATTCGGCGTTGTCTGCGGTGACCGCAGCCGCGCCGTTGTCTGGTGCGGCGGCGTCGGGGTGCAGTTCTTCTTTCACAGGCCGCTCATCCTCTCCTTCGCCTTCTCACTCAGACGCGCGCGCAACTCGGAGGCCACATCCTCGGGCAGGCCCGGAATGCTGGAGTCGCTGGTGGAGGACGCGGTGTGCAGCTCGATATTCTTCAGCCCCAGAGCACGCTCGATGGGGCCGTTATTGATATCGACGAATTGGATGCGGCCATAGGGCACCACAGTGAGGCTGTAGAACAGGCGGCCGCGGCGCACCAGCAGCTCATCCTCGGTTTCCGCCCAGCCGATGCGCGCCACTTGCACGATGGTGAGCCAGGCGATAAACGCGATGATGCCAGCCAAGGCGATCGCACCAATGATGAGCGCAATCTGCCACCCACCAGAGGCGAAGTACGCACCGATGGCCATGCCGAGTGCCGCAAGGACCAGAGCGGGCATGCGGCCGATAAGCCGCGCCTTCACCAAGGCCGGGGAGACGGGCTGAAACGTCACGCCCATGGCGTCGGCGTCGCGCTGGTTGAGTTCGGTGTGAGAAGCCATAGGCCCACTTTTAGCACAGTGCGCACCGTGCCCCGCTGCTTAGCGAAAGTCGCGGGAACGGAGGTCCAGCATCTCTCCGAGGGCCAGGGGCTCGAACTTATCGGCCTCCACGGTGGCCGCCCCGGTGGCGGTGCGCACAATACCGCGCACGAGCAACGCGGTGGCGGTGCGCGCGAGCCGGCGATAGCGCGCCCACAGCCCCGGCGAGACCACCACATTGATCAAGCCGGTCTCGTCTTCCATGCCAAAAAATACTGCCCCACTGGCGGTCTGGGGACGCTGGCGATGGGTGATAATGCCGGCCACGAGGATGCGGCGGCCGTCCTCCTGTGCCAGCAGCTGCGCCGCGGGTATCACCCCGCGCCGGTCCAGCTCGGCGCGGATGAGCTCCAGCGGCTGGCTGGCTGGGGTGATCCCGGTGCTGGCCACATCGGCCACCATGAGCTCAAAGGTGTTCATTCCCGGCAGCGGCGGCGCGGTGATCGCCGAGAGCCCTGGCAGCATGCCCTGCTGCTCACTGGCCGCCACGCCCGCCACCCATTGGGTTTGGCGGCGGCTGATCCCGAGCGCCGCGAAGGCCCCGGCGCGGCCGAGGCTTTCCACATCCCGGACGTTCAGCTCGGCGGCGCGGGCGATATCAGCCACCGTCGATGCCGGCGTTAGGCCGTGTCGGATCTCCTCGAGCTTCTCGGCCGCCTGCCGCCGCAGCCCTTTCACCGAGCACAGTCCCAGCCGGATTGCCCCGTTGTCCACCCGTGGTTGCACATCCGAGTCCAGCACCGAGACCGGCTCTACCTGCACCCCGTGCCGGCGGGCGTCTTGGATCAGGGATTGGGGCGAATAAAAGCCCATGGGTTGGGCGCGCAGCAGGCCGACGCAGAACTCGGCCGGGTAGTGGTATTTAAACCAGGCCGAAAAATACACCAAGGAGGCGAAGGATTGGGAGTGGGATTCGGGAAAACCATAGGCGGCGAAGGCCATAATTTTCAGCCACAGCCGGTGGGCGGTGTCCTCATCTATATTGTGGGTGCTTTTACAGCCCGCATAGAACTTCGCCCGCAGCGTCTCCATTCTCTCCGGGGAGCGTTTAGAGCCCATGGCGCGTCGTAAAGCATCGGCCTCGACGCCGCTAAAACCGGCGGCGTCCACCGCTATCTGCATGAGCTGTTCCTGAAAGAGCGGCACGCCGAGGGTTTTAGCCAGCGCGTTTTCCAGGCAGGGGTGATCGAACTCCACGGGCTCGAGGCCATTGCGGCGGCGGATATAGGGGTGCACTGAGCCGCCCTGAATCGGGCCCGGGCGTACCAGAGCGACCTCCACCACGAGGTCGAAGAACTCGCGTGGTTTTAGCCGCGGCAGGGTAT
Source organism: Corynebacterium sp. TAE3-ERU30 (assembly GCF_019209925.1). Lineage (NCBI taxonomy): Bacteria > Bacillati > Actinomycetota > Actinomycetes > Mycobacteriales > Corynebacteriaceae > Corynebacterium > Corynebacterium sp. TAE3-ERU30. Next base: position 172,335 of record NZ_JAHUTO010000005.1, read on the forward strand.
TGAGCTGGGCGCGGGATTCCACCTGAAAGACCCCCACGGCATCGGCGCGGGCGAGCATGGCATAGACCTCCGGCTCGGCGAGGTCGAGCTCCCATAAATGCACGGTGATGCCGTGCTGCTCTGCCACGAGATCGATCATGTGGTGCAGGGCCTCGAGCATGCCCAGGCCCAAGAGGTCGAATTTCACCAGCCCCGCGGAGGCGCAGTCATCCTTATCCCACTGCACCACGGAGCGATCGTCCATGCGCGCCCATTCCACAGGCACCACATCCGCGATGGGGCGATCACACAGCACCATGCCGCCGGAGTGAATGCCGAGATGCCGAGGCTGGCCTTCCAGACTGGCCGCGAGCTGGCGCACCTGCTCTGGCGGGTCGGCGACGCCGCGCGACCAGGCATCACAGCTGCCCTGCGCAAAACCGAGGGCGCGCCCAGCATCGCGTATCGCCCCCTTATGGCGATAGGTAATCACATTGGCCACCATGGCGGCGTAGTCGCGGCCATAGGTGTTGTAGACGTATTGGATCACCTCCTCGCGGCGGCCCGATTCAATATCAATATCGATATCCGGCGGCCCTTCTCTTTCGGGAGAGAGGAAGCGCTCAAAGAGCAGCCGCGCACTGATCGGCTCCACATTCGTGATGCCGAGGGCAAAGACCACCGCAGAGTTGGCGGCTGAGCCGCGACCTTGGCAGAGAATATTCTCCCGCCGGCAAAAATCCACGATCCCGCACACGATGAGGAAATACCCGGCGAAGCCGAGCTGTTCGATCACCTCCAGCTCATAGTCGATCTGCGCATGGGCGCGGTGGGCGATCTCGGTGGGCCGGGACGCATAGCGCTGGGGAGCCCGCTCCGCGACCAGCTGGCGCAGCTGCGCCATCTCGTTGTCGCCGTGGCTGGGCAGATTCGGGGCCACGAGGGTGAGCTCTAAGGCGCATTCCTCCGCCAGCCGCAGATTCTCTGCCATGAGGTCACTGGCGTGCGGCACCATGGTGGCCAGCGCCTTCTCCCCCAGCAGCCAGCGCCCACCCATGGGATCGAGTTCCGCGGCGTGATCGCCCACGCTGCGGCGGGCGGCGAGGGCGTCCTTCGCGGCGGCGAGTCGCCGCGCGCCCATCGTGGCGGCAGTCGCCACGGCGGAAACGGTCCCCCGCAGCTGGTACTGGGCGCGAAGCCGGTCCAGCTCGGCGTGCGCATCGGCGTCCGTGGGGCGGCGAGAAATCCGGTACTCGAGGCGGATATTCTCCCGCCCGAATGCCGCGATGAGGGCGGGAAGCTGTGGGGCCCAGGTGGCGTCGACAAGCACATACCAGTGACCGCCGGCAGCGGTGCCGAGCGCCGCCAGTGAGGGATAGACCGTGTGGTCTTTTTCCCCTGCGGCCATAGCCGCGGCGGAGATAACGCGGCTGAGGCGGCGATAGCCTTCGACGTCCTTGGCGAGCACACACAAGGTGGCCGGAATCCCCAGCTGTTCGCCGACGCTGAGCTCGGCACCGATGATCGTGTCCAGCTGATACTGCGCTGCGGCCTCGGCGAATTTCACCACGCCATAGAGGCCATCGCGATCGCACAACCCGAGGGCGCGGTAGCCCAATTCCACGGCGCGAGCGACGAGTTCTTCTGGCTCAGATGCGCCGTGTAAAAAGCTATAACTCGAGCGGCAATGCAGGTCCGCGATACGCCCGTGCGACTGTCGAACATGCGCTGCGTTAGGGCTAGACTGAGTGGGTGCCGATTGCAGGCGCCCATCATAGCGGCCAGAGAGCAGCCTTTCCAGTTTTGACCAGCTTAAAGGGCGAGCATTGACCCCCAAGAAGCAGCCATTCCATTCCATGCGCCCCACGCTAGCATGTTTCGCACACCTGTTCTAGCCCCTTATTGCCCCCTCCGTAGACCAAGCTGTACAGATTCAAACGAAGGTGCTAGCGTAGAGCAGCGTCAAATAGACAGCTCTTTCTACTACTTTTTTCTAAGGATGTTCCCATGAAGCGATTTACCCGCACCACCGCCGCCCTGGCCACCGTGGCCCTGTCCGCCACCGCGCTTGTAGCCTGCGGCAGCGATGATTCCTCCACCATCAAGCTCGGCTCTACTGATTCCACCCTGAAGCAGTTCGCCGCCTGGGAGGACGCAGCCAACGAGAACGACATCGACCTCGAGGTTGTGAACTTCAGCGATTTCAATACCCCGAATAAGGCGCTGGCCGAGGGCGAGATCGACGCCAATAGCTTCCAGCACCTGAAGTTCCTCGCCGAGCACAATGTGGGCTCCGGCGATGACCTCCTGCCGATCGGCTCCACCTATATCGTGCCGCTGGCACTGTACTGGAAGGACCACGATTCCCTCGACGGCATCGAGGGCCAGGAAATCGTGATCCCGAACGATCCCTCCAACCAGGGCCGCGCTATCAACGTGCTGGTGCAGGCGGATCTGATCACCCTGAAGAATGACGTGGATAACCCCACCCCGGCCGACATCGATAAGGATAAGTCCAAGGTTGAGGTGCAGCCGGTGGATGCCGCGCAGACCCCCACCGGTTGGGGCGAGGGCAAGCCGGCCATCATCAACAACTCCTTCCTGGATCGCGCCGGCATCGACCCGAAGTCCTCCATCTTCGCCGATGACCCCAACTCTGAGCTCGCCGAGCCCTATATCAACGTGGTGGTTGTGCGCGCCGAGGACAAGGACAATGAGCAGCTGAAAAAGCTCGCCGAGATCTGGCACACCCAGGCTGTGGTGGATGCCGATCAAGAGGACACCGCCGGCACCTCCGTCGCCGTGGATCGCCCCGCCGATGAGCTGCAGGAGATCCTGCACCGTCTCGAGGACGAGATCCGCAAGGGCTAATCCCCACACCACGGCCCCCTTTTTTCTAGGGGGCCTTTGTTTCCATTCACCTACGTTTTAAGGAACTTTTCGCTCGTGGCACAACAACCACACGCGGCCGCCGCCGGCTCCATCCCGTCCGGTACTACTGGCACCGCTATTGAATTCCGCAACGTGTCTAAGACCTTCTCCACGAAGCGCGGCACGGTGACCGCCCTGGATAACGTCAATCTCACCGTCGCCCCCGGGGAGATCCTCGGCGTGATCGGCTACTCCGGTGCGGGCAAGTCCACCTTGGTGCGCCAGATCAATGGCCTCGATGTGCCGAGCTCCGGCGAGATTCTGCTGGACGGCACCAATATCGTGGGCATGCCGGAGAAGAAGGTGCGCCAGCTGCGCCGCCACATCGGCATGATCTTCCAGCAGTTCAACCTGTTTTCCGCGCGCACCGCAGCCGGCAATATCGCCTACCCCCTCGAGCTGGCCGGCATCTCCAAGGCCGAGCGCACCAAGCGCGTCCAGGAGATGCTGGACTTCGTGGGCCTCTCCGATAAGGGCGGCTCCTATCCCGAGCAGCTGTCCGGCGGACAGAAGCAGCGCGTGGGCATCGCCCGCGCCCTGGCCACCAACCCCTCCTTGTTGCTGGCCGATGAGGCCACCTCGGCTCTCGACCCCGAGACCACCCAGGATGTGCTGGCCCTGCTGCGCAAGGTGAACAAGGAGTTCGGCATCACCATCGTGGTGATCACCCACGAAATGGATGTGGTGCGTTCGATCGCCGACAAGGTGGTGGTGATGGAAAACGGCCGCGTGGTGGAGCAGGGCTCGGTATTCGAGGTGTTCTCGGATCCGCAGACCGCCGTGGCTCGCCGCTTTGTGGCCACCACCCTGCGCAATGAGCCGGACAATGTGGAGTCGGATGATCTTCGCGGCAAACCGGGGCGACTATTTACCGTCAAGCTCACCGAGACCTCCGGCTTCTTCACTGCGGCCGGCCACGCCCGCGAGGCCGATGTGAGCGTCGATATTGTGCACGGCGGCGTGACCACCCTGCAGGGTAATTCCTTCGGCAAAGTCACCGTCCGTCTGAACGGCGATAATGCCGCCATCGACGAGTTCTACCGCTCCCTCACGCAGACCACCGAGATTCAGGAGATTTCTTAAATGGACACCACTTATCTCGCAGCTGACTGGGATCGGCTCGGCGATACCTTCATCGACTCCATCTTCGAGACCCTCTACATGGTGGGCATCACGATGGTGGCCGGCGGCTTCTTCGGGCTGGTGCTGGGCATTTTGCTCTACACCACGCGCCCGAGCGGCATCCTGCGCAACTCGTTTGTCTACGCCGTGCTCAACGTGTTGGTGAACTTCATCCGCCCGATCCCCTTCATCATCCTCATCGCCTTCATCGGCCCGCTGACCAAGGTGGCCATCGGCTCGACCATCGGTACCGGCGCCGCCACCTTCGTGATGTCAATCGCCGCGACCTTCGCCGTCGCCCGCATCGTGGAGCAGAACCTGGTGGCCATCGATCCCGGTGTGATCGAGGCGGCCCGCGCCATGGGGGCCTCGCCGTGGAAGATCATCACCACGATCATCGTTCCCGAGGCCCTCGGCCCGCTGGTGCTGGGCTATACCTTCATCTTTATCGCGGTGGTGGATATGTCCGCCATGGCCGGCTACATCGGCGGCGGCGGCCTGGGCGATTTCGCCATCGTCTACGGCTATCGTTCCTTCGATTGGACCGTCACCCTCGTGGCCACCGCGGTGATCATCATCATCGTCCAGCTCGCGCAGTTCTTCGGCAACTGGCTGTCGAAGAAGATCATGCGCCGCTAGTTCGGCTCATCGCAGCACGCTTATCGACGCAGCGTCCCCGTTTCATCGGGGGCGCTGCTGGCGTATGGGCACCCCACGGCGGGCTTGGGACTTTGAGCTACTCTGAATCTCAGCACAACCTCAAAGAACCAAGTACGGTCACCCAGCGAGAAAATCTGCTCGCAGTCGGACTACGCACCTAACCGCAACACCACCCAAAACGAAAGCAGACTTCGCCACAGTCGTGCTGTGTGGAGCTGGTTCTTAGTGCTAATCTGGTTGGCCTTACGGAGTCGAGCTTCGCGTGCACGGCACACTATCAAAACTGGCGTGCCACTATTCCATATCTCGTTCGAACTATGGCAGAGTAAGGATTGCTCATAGACCTGATTGTCTTGGCGTTGGCCGCCCTCCTACGACGACAAAAGAATCACCACCACATGCCTGAAACTCAACGCACAGAATTACACAAAACCATTTGGAGAATCGCCAACGACCTGCGCGGCAGCGTGGATGGCTGGGATTTCAAGGCTTACGTTTTGAGCATGTTGTTCTACCGTTTCATTTCGGAGAACCTGGCCGCCTACCTGGATGAGTGGGAACACACTGAGGGCGAGAACCCGGAGTTCAGCTACGCGGCACTCCCGGACGAGGAGGCAATCCTAGGCCGAGAGACCACGATCGAAGAAAAGGGCTTCTTCATCCTTCCCTCGGAGCTGTTTGAGAATGTCCGCGCCCGTGCCCGCTTCGATGAGAACCTCAATGAGACTCTGGCGCAGATTTTCCGCAACATTGAGGGCTCCGCGGTGGGCACGGACAGCGAGGGCGATCTGAAGGGCCTATTCGACGACGTTGATGTCAACAGCTCCAAGCTGGGCAACAGCGTTGCCAAGCGCAACGCCACCCTGTGCCGCCTGCTGGATGCAATCGGCGACCTTCCCCTAGGCAACCTGCAGGATAATGAGATTGATCTGTTCGGCGACGCCTACGAGTACCTGATGGGCATGTACGCCTCCTCCGCCGGCAAGTCCGGCGGCGAGTACTACACCCCGCAGGAGGTCTCTGAACTGCTGGCCCGCATCACGGTCATGGGCAAGACCAAGGTCAATCGCGTGTACGACCCAGCCTGTGGCTCGGGTTCACTGCTGCTGAAATTCCGCAAGATCCTCGGCCCGGAAGGCGTGCAGCAGGGCTACTTTGGCCAGGAGATCAACCTGACCACCTACAATCTGGCTAGGATCAACATGTTCCTGCACGACGTGGGCTTCGACCAGTTCGACATTGCCTTGGGCGACACCCTCACGGAGCCTTCCCCCCGGCACGAGGCGATGGAGCCTTTCGAGGCGATCGTCTCCAACCCTCCGTACTCGGTGAAGTGGCCGGGCAAGAACGACTCGGTTCTTATTGACGATGTCCGCTTCTCCCCCGCCGGTGTTCTCGCCCCGCCGTCCAAGGCGGATCTGGCCTTCACAATGCATATCCTCTCCTGGCTTGCCGAGAACGGCACCGCCGCGATCGTTGAGTTCCCGGGCGTGCTCTACCGCGGTGGCGCTGAGCAGAAAATTCGCAAGTACCTGGTGGACAACAACTATGTAGATGCCGTGATCCAACTTCCGCCGGACTTGTTCTTCGGCACGACGATCGCCACATGCATCATCGTGCTGAAGAAGAACAAGCGGGACAACAACGTTTTGTTCGTTGACGGCTCTAGCCTGTTTGTCCGCCGCGGCAACAAGAACACCTTGGGTGAGGAGCACCGCACAAAGATTCTCGATGCCCTCCAGGCTCGAGAGACGCAGGACTACTTCGCCCAACTGGTCCCCCAGGAGGAGATCCTGGCCAACGATTGCAACCTCACCGTTACCGCCTACGTCGAACCCGAGGACACCACCGAGGAGATCGACATCAAGCAGCTCAACCAGGAGATCAAAGAGATCGTCGCCCGCCAGCAAAAACTCCGCGACGAGGTCGACGCCATTATCGCCGACCTTGAAGGCGATGCCTAACCCATGAGCCACATCGACGATCTGATCCAGGGACTCTGCCCGAACGGGGTGCCCTACCTCCGAATCGGCGACGTTGCGCACGTAGGAACAGGAAGTAGCGACAGAAAAGACCAAGCCAGCGACGGAAAATATCCCTTTTTCGTCCGATCAGCACAGCCACTCCGCCACAACCAGTACGAGTTCGACGAGACCGCGATCATCATCCCGGGCGAAGGATCAATCGGTTCCATATTCCACTACATCGAGGGGAAGTATGCGCTCCACCAGCGAGCTTACAGGATCAGCTTTAAAGAAGACCAACAGGTCAAAATCTATCCCAAGTTTGCTTATTACTGGTTCCAAAAAAAATTTAAATCACACATATCTAGGCGTTGGGTGGCAGCTACTGTAACCTCAATCCGAAAGCCTATGATCGTAGAATTTAGGATACCTACTCCCCCTCTGGAAATCCAGCGTGTCATCGCCGATATTCTCGATAAGTTTGTTATACTGGAGAAAGAGCTGGAGAAAGAGCTGATTGCTCGCAGGACGCAACTAGACTTGTTTAGGGACATGCTTTTATCTCCGTGGTTTTGCTCGGAGCGGGCAACCACACAACTCGACAATATTGTCACCCTCAAAGCTGGAAAAAGCATCAAGTCGGCTCTGATTTCGAACGAATCCTCCGAGGAGTTCAAGACTCCATGTTACGGAGGAAATGGAATTAGAGGCTACGTGAGCCTCCAACCAACCTCAGAAAGCCTTCCCCTAATTGGCCGCCAGGGAGCGCTGTGCGGAGTAGTAAACTGGGCTGAGGGTCCATTCTACGCTACAGAGCACGCCGTTACAGTGACCCCAAAGAGGGATGTGGTTACCCGTTGGATCTACCACCTTCTCATCTCTATGAACCTCAACCAATACGCGACCAAGTCCGCCCAACCCGGCCTAGCCGTAAAGAATCTCAATCGTTTGCGAATTGATCTCCCGCCCCTTGAGAAACAGAAGAGGGATGCCACGGTTTTGGATGAATTAGACCGGCTTGTTAACGATACTTGCGCCGGAATCCCTGCCGAGATCGCCGCACGGCGCAAGCAGTACGAGTACTACCGGGATAAGTTACTGACGTTCAAAGAGCTGGAGGTTTAGGTCATGGCCGAGGTGACGGAGGGGTTCTCTCCGATTGCGGTGTCGGATGAGGCGACGGTGGTCTCGTTTTTTGAGTTCCCGGAAGATGGGGCTTCCTCCTATCAGTCGGAGTCGGCCCTAGAGGAGGAGTTCATCTCCATCCTGCAGGAGCAGGGGTATGAGTACGTGCAGTTGCACAGCGAGGATCAGCTGCTGGCGAATCTTCGTTCCCAGCTGTCACTGCTGAATTCCTATGCCTTCACGAACTCGGAGTGGGATCGATTCTTCACCACCTGCATTGCGCCGGCGAACGAGGGCATCACTGAGAAGACCCGGCGTATCCAGGAGGACCCGGTCCAGCTGCTCACCCGGGACGACGGGACGGTGAAGAATATCCGCCTGCTGGATACGCAGCACATCCACAACAACCGCCTGCAGGTGATTAACCAATATGCGGCCGAGGGGGCATCGGCAGGAGCGACCCAGCACACGCGCTACGACGTCACGGTGCTAGTCAACGGCCTTCCGCTGGTTCATATTGAGCTCAAGCGGCGGGGTGTCGACATCCGAGAGGCCTTCAACCAAATCAACCGCTACTGGCGCGACTCCTTCTGGTCCGGCACGGGGCTGTACCAGTACGTGCAGCTGTTTGTGATCTCCAACGGAACGTTGACCAAGTACTACTCCAATTCCACCCGCTCTAGGCGTATCAAGGAAAGCCAGGGCGGCAGGAGCGCTGCGCCGGCCAAGAATACCTCCAACTCCTTTGAGTTCACCTCCTGGTGGGCCGACGCGCAGAACCACCCCATCCGCGACCTGACATCCTTTGCGCGGACGTTTTTTAGCAAGCACTCGCTGCTGAACATTCTGACCAAGTACTGCGTGCTCACCGCCGACGGCACTTTGCTGGCCATGCGGCCCTACCAGATCGTGGCCACCGAGCGGATCCTCCAGCGAATTACTCGAGCGACCAATTACCATACCCTGGGCAGCGTTAAGGCCGGCGGATACATCTGGCACACCACCGGCTCCGGAAAGACGCTCACCTCCTTCAAGACCGCACAGCTGGCCTCCCGCATGGAGTCCGTGGACAAGGTCCTGTTTGTGGTGGACCGCAAGGACCTAGACTACCAAACCATGAAGGAGTACGACCGCTTCCAAAAAGGCGCTGCGAACTCCAACACCTCCACCGCAGTGCTGGCCAGGCAGCTAGCCGACCCCAAGGCCCGGATCATCATCACCACCATCCAGAAGCTCGCGCGGTTCATCGCCGCAAACCCAGGGCACCCCGTGTACTCCCAGCACGTGGTGATCATTTTTGACGAATGCCACCGCTCCCAATTCGGTGACATGCACAAGCAAATCACCAAGGCCTTCAAGCGCTACAACCTCTTTGGATTTACAGGCACCCCGATCTTCGCCCAAAACTGCCCCAGCAGCGGCACCGTGCGCACCACCGAGCATGCCTTTGGCACAAAGCTGCACACCTACACCATCGTGGACGCCATCACCGATAAGAACGTGCTGCCGTTCAAGATCGACTACATCAACACCGTGCAGCTGGGGGCGGTGCACGAGGGTGAGACGAGCGGTATCGATACGGAAAAGGCCCTGCTGGCGCCCGAACGCATAGCGAAAATCGTCGACTATACCCTGGACCACTACGCACAAAAGACCAAACGGAAAGAGAAGTACCGCTACTCGCAGGTCACCAACGTCGCCGACGTGGCCCGCGACCGCAAAGACGCCGTTGCGGAGGTGAAGGCCTCTAGGCGGATCGCCGGATTCAACTCCATCTTTGCCACAGCCTCCATCGAGGCGGCGCGGCGATACTACAACGCCTTCCGGGAGCAGCAAAAACAGCGCATTAAAGACGGGACTATGCGTCCCGACCAGCAGCTAAGAATAGCGATTATCTATTCCTACGCCGCCAACGAGGCCGAAACCGACGACTTCATGGACGAAGAGGGCTTTGATACCGGCAAGCTGGACACGCCCTCCCGAGACTTTCTGGAACAGGCCATCCAGGACTACAACGACCTGTTTGGCACCTCCTACGACACCAGCGCCGAGAGCTTCCAGAGCTACTACAAAGACCTGTCCATGCGGCTGAAAAACCGGCAGCTGGACATGGTCATTGTGGTAAACATGTTCCTCACCGGCTTTGACGCCACCACCCTAAACACCCTATGGGCGGACAAGAACCTGCGCTCCCATGGGCTGATTCAGGCTTACTCGCGGACCAATCGCATCCTGAACTCGGTGAAGACCTACGGCAACATCGTGTCCTTCCGCGATCTGGAGGAACAGACCAACGACGCGCTGGCTCTGTTTGGCAACAAGGACGCCCGCGGCGTAGTACTGATGAAGCCTTACTCCGAGTATTACCAACAGTACGCTGACAAAGCCTCGGAACTACTCGAAAAATTCCCGGTAAGCCAACCGATCGTCGGCGAAGCAGCTCGAAAAGAATTCATTGAACTTTTTGGCGCCATCCTACGGTTGCTCAACATTCTCACCTCTTTTGACGAGTTCGCTGGTAACGAGATCCTAGGAGAACGAGAACTTCAAGATTATCGCAGTATCTACCTTGACCTCTACGATACTTTTCGAGGAGCTAATGAGACTGAGAAGGAGGACATTACGGATGATGTCACCTTCGAGATTGAACTTGTCCGTCAAGTCGAGATTACTGTTGACTACATCTTGCTACTGGTCGAAAAATACATCAGTGAAAATGGAAAAGATAGCGTCAAGAACGTCCGTGCGGAGATTACCCGCGCTATAAATGCTAGCCCCACTTTAAGGAACCGGCGCGACCTTATCGAACAGTTCGTCAACTCTGTCACAGCTGACAGGGACGTCAGCTGTGATTGGGTGGATTTTATCACTCTTAAAGAGCAACAGGAATTTGAGGCGATAGTAACTGAAGAGAATCTCAACCGCGAACTCGCCAAAGATTTTATGGACACTGCCCGTCAAACAGGCATGGTCCCCCGGACGGGAACGGGTTTAGCCTCAATTCTCCAAATCAGGCGCTCGCGCTTCGCTAAACCAACCAATGGTGCAGAAACTCTTGATCAGAAGAAGAAACAAGTTAGAAGCCGCCTAGAGGCTCATCTAGAGAGATTCCAAGATCTCATTGCCCCTAACATCTTGACGCGGTCACGCTGATCGTCATTGACCCAACTGGCAGCATACGCCCCGCTTCCCTACCGCGTCGCCTCCTCCAGCAGGTACAGCACGTGCTCGTAGCTTCGCCCGGTGATTTGTTCCATGCCCAGCTCGCAGGTGCGGTTGGAGGACACATAGGCGTCCACGCGCCCGTTGGCTTCGGCCTCGGCCAGCCCGGCGCGCTCGTCGCGGGTGGCGGCGTCGAGAAGCTCGGGGTGGAGCATGCCGCGGTCGCCCGCGGTGCCGCAGCAGCCGGCGCCGCGGGGCACAAAGGCCTCGTCGGCGGCGAAACTGGCGACGCGCACGAGGGTGTCGCTGAGTTCCATGTGGGCCAGCGAGCAGTTCGGGTGCACGGCCACCCGCCCGAGGCGGCGGGTGGGTTCAAGGTGCTCGATCAGTCGGGCGGCCCATTGGGTGGCGTCGAGGATCTCGATCTGGGCGAAGTTCTCGGCGAGCTCGCCCTCGAGGCACTCGGGGATACCGGAGAGGATGCCGTGGGTGCAGCTGGAGGCGTCCACGATCACGGGGATGGCGCCGTGGCGGGACCACTGCCATAGTTTCTCGGCGGTGTGGCGCGCCATATAGGTTTTGGCGTCGTGAAAGCCCTTGGAGCTAAATGGCGTGGTGCAGCAGGTGCCGGCCACATCTTGGGGGATCGCCACCTTCTGCCCGGCACGCTGGGAGAGCGCGAGCAGGGTTTCGGGGAGGGAGTGGCCTTTCCCGGAGCGGCCGAACATGCGGTTCACGCAGGCGGGGAAGTACACGGCATCCGCTACGGCCGGATCCTCCCCTGCAGGCAGAGTGGCGGCCCCGCTGGGTAGGCCGTGTTCGGCGGAGGGCACGAGGTCATTGTCCATGAAGGAGCGCAGCAGTCCGGTGGCGATGGACACGGAGCGGGCGCCGAGTTTCTCCCCCACCACTTTCTTGAGTGCGTCCTGTGCACTCAGGCCGCTGCGGGCGGCGGTCTCCACGGCCGCCCAGTTCTTGGCCAAGATGAGTGCCACGCGGTTGGCGATCTGGCCGTTTTCCAGCTCGCGGAAGAGTTTCATCATCTTGCCGGTGTCGATGCGCAGCGGGCAGGCGATGGCGCAGCTGGAGTCCGCGGCGCACATGTCGATGGCGTCGTAGCCATATTCGTCGATGAGCGCCCCGAGCATCTGGGAGCCGGCGGGCTGCCGGGCCATCTCGCGGCGCAGCACGATCCGCTGGCGCGGGGTGGTGGTGACGTGCCGGGAGGGGCAGACTTCCTCGCAGAAGCCGCATTCGATGCAGGCATTGGCGATCGCCTCGATGGCGGGGGTGGACTTGAAGTCTTGGAGGTGCACCTCGGCGTTGCTGGTGAGCTGCACATCGGGGGCGAGGATGCCGGTGGGGTCGATCAGTCGCTTCACCCGCCACATCAGGTCGAAGGCTTGGGGCCCCCATTCGCGTTCCACCAGCGGGGCCATGTTCAGCCCGGTGCCGTGCTCGGCTTTGAGGGAGCCATCGTATTTATTGAGCACCAGCTCCGTCATCTCTTCGATGAACTGGTCATAGCGGCGCACTTCGTCTGAGGAACCGAAGGAGGGCGTCATGAAAAAGTGCAGGTTACCGAAGGCGGCATGCCCCATCACCGAGGGCGGATAGTCGTATTCGCGCAGCAGCTCCATGAGGTCTTTGGCGGCCTCGCCGATGCGTGCCGGCGGGAAGCACACGTCCTCGGTGATCAGCGAGGAGTTTTGCGGGCGCTGGTGCCCGAGCAGCGGCATCAGCCCGGAGCGAATCTCCCAGGCATTGGCCTGGTCGATGGCGTCCTCCATGAAGTGCAGCGGGGAGAGCAGCTCCGCATCGGCCAGCACGGCCCGTGCCGCAGCCACGGCCGCGTCGCGTTCGTCCTCCGTGGTTCCTCCCACCTCGAGGAGCAGCGCCGAAGCGTCGTCGTCAAGCGATGCCCACTCATCGTGGGCCCCCTTAAAGGAGCCGACCGAGCCCTTCAATACCGGGGAGACGAGCAGCTCACAGGCCAGGGCGCCGGCCTCCATGAGGCGGTGCACATAGTCCGCGGCGAGCTCCAGGCTGGGCAGGGTCACCCAGGTCACGGCGGTATAGCGCGGCTTGGGCAGGGTGGCGATATCGGCTTCCGCGATGAAGCCGAGAATCCCCTCGGAGCCGATCATCAGCTTGGTGAGGATGCCGCTGGCGGTATCGGCATCGAGGAAGGCATCCAGGCGCAGACCAATGGTGTTGCGGATGGAGAACTTCGTGCGCAGCCGCGCCACCAGTGCTTCGTCGGCGCGGATCTCATCCCGCAGCTCGATGAGCCCTTGGGCAAGCTCCGGCTCCCGCTGCCACAGTGTCTCCTCCGCATCGGGCAGGCGGGTATCGATGATGGTGCCGCTCGGCAACACGATCTTCAGCCCCTGCACGCTGTGATAGGAGTCTTTTTCTAGGCTGCAGCGCATGCCGCCGGCATTATTCGCCAGCACGCCGCCGATCGTCGCTACGCTTGCCGACGCCGGGTCCGGGCCCAGCACCCGCCCGTAGCGGGCAAGCACATTCTGCACTCCGCCGAGGGCCTCGCCGGGGCGCACCGTCACGGATTCGGGGTGCACCACCAGCCCGCGGAAGTTCTCCCGCACATCCAGCAGGATGTCATCGGATTGGGCCTGGCCATTGAGCGAGGACCCGCCGGAGCGGAAGGTCACGGTGCGGTGATTCTGCTGCGCATAGGCAAAAATATCCGCAATCTCCTGCTCCGTGCTGGGGCTGGCCACGATCTGCGGGAAGCGCCGATAGGGGCTGGCATCGGTGGCATAGCGCACCAAATCGAGGGCGCGGGCATGCACATTGCGCGTCCCGAGCAGAGCTTCGAGGTCCTCCCGCAGCTGCCGCGGGCTGCCCTCGGCGAGCTCTTCGGGAAAATGATCCGGGTACTCGGCCCCCTCCGGCTGGGGCGGTACTCCGATGCTGGCTGACTTTTTCTGAAAGAGTGCGGGCATAGACACCAGCCTATGCTGGCATCCCATCACCCGTGACTTTTTCCTAGCTTTCCGCCACGACGCGCCGCACGCGCCCCACCCACTTGTGGGCCTTTTTCGCCGGTTTCCCACAGGATGGGATCATCTCCCCTGCCGGTCGGCGCTCTAAGAACACGTGATAGCTGGAGCCATCGGGCAGGCTGACTTCCCGCACCGTTTTCTCCGGGTTCTTTTCCCCGCCCAAGTCCACCTCCTCCACATAGAGCGAGCCGATCTCGGGGCTGCCATAGCTGCGCGCCACGAGGATCTCGGCCACCTGCCCGGCGGCGTCGAAACAGCCCCGACCGCGCAGCTGCGGCAGGTAGAGCTCCCCGCGCTGCACCGCCTCCAGCATGGCGAGGGCACGCTCGGTGTCCATATAGGCATAGGAATAGCCCCAAGGCATGAGCATGAGGGTGGCGGCGAAGCGGTGCCCCTTCATGTGCGAGGTTTCCCATACCCATTCCTCCTCGGAGCGCGCCGCTAATTCTGCGGCGAGGGGCCGGCCCTTAATCGCGCAGCACTTATCGCGCTTGCCGTGGGTGCACACCAGCACCAGCGGGTGCGTCACTTTCTGCCCACCATTGGCCAGCGGCCTATCGAGGTTGAGCTTTAAAAGGTCCTGCGGGCAGCTGACCTCCAGCCGCTCCACCACGGGCTGCTGCAGCCCATTGCCGGTGAAAATGATGAACACGCGGTAGCGCTCGCGCGGCTTCGGCCTGCCCGCGGGGCGAATGAGCTGAAAGGAGGCGTTATGCACCCCGAAGAAGTAGCTGAGCTTGCCACTGAGCTCCCCGCCAAAGGAACCGCCATCGAGCACATCGCGGCTCCAGCCCTGGTGGTGTTCGAAAAGCACAAACTTCTGCCCCGCTTTGGCCGTGCCCTCGATGGGCTCCTCCTTCAGCTCTGAGCAGGCCATCTGCTCCGGCTCGCAGGACAAACGGCCATCGGTGGGAATCTCGGGGGCGGCAGTCTCAGTCATGGACACCAGCTTAGTGGGGCATATCCTCGTATCGCCTACCACGCGGCGCCTGCACGCTTATCGACGCCACCCTCCAGCCCCCATCCGCTGCGCCCCAGCACAAGGCGGCCACACACCTGCAGCAAATTAGTAGGATTAAAATATGAATGACATCGCTTCTACCCGTGTACTGTCCCGCCCCTATGCCCGCGCCCTGACGTGCGTGGCGCTGGCTACCTCGCTCACGGTGGCTGGCTGCTCCCCCGGCGAGGCGGAGGATCCCGTAGAGACCAGCGTCTCGGTGAGCACCACCGCAGAGACCTCCACCACTCGTTCCACGGAGACCGTCACCTCCTCCACTACCCTGCCGGCCGAGTATGACTCGGAGGATCGGGAGCCGGTGAACGAGGATCCGGGCATTACCCCGCTCGGCGAGCTCAGCACCGCCGAAAATACCTCCAGCGAGGAATGGGGCGGGGGCACCGGCAAGGTGCTCCCCACCGCGGTGCGCGTGGGCCGCCACAAGAACTTCGACCGCGTTGTTATTGATCTCGACGTGGAAAAGGGCAGCACCCCGGGCTGGCGCGCCGTCTATGAGGCACAGCCGCTGCAGCAGGCCAGCGGGCGCCCCCTCGAGGTCGCCGGCGATACCTATCTCCAGGTGGATCTCACCGGCACCGCCTATCCGATGGAGTTCGGCAAGGACTTCCCGCCGCTGGAATGGAGCAACACCTCCGGCAAGGGCATCGTGCAAGAGGTGCTGGACGCCGGCACCTTCGAGGCCCGCACCCAATTCGTGATCGGCCTCAGCGGCGGCCAACGCCCCTTCTCTGTCACGGTGCTGGAAAACCCGGCGCGGGTAGTGATCGATATCGCCCACTCGGCCTAAACATAGCTGGCCTCAATCCGCCACGAGCCGCGCACCCACACCA
Source organism: Corynebacterium sp. TAE3-ERU30 (assembly GCF_019209925.1). Taxonomy (NCBI): domain Bacteria; kingdom Bacillati; phylum Actinomycetota; class Actinomycetes; order Mycobacteriales; family Corynebacteriaceae; genus Corynebacterium; species Corynebacterium sp. TAE3-ERU30. Next base: position 188,158 of record NZ_JAHUTO010000005.1, read on the forward strand.
GCACCCAGCCATAGACGCGGCGGGGATCCGTGGCCGTGAGCTGGAGCCGGGCGTGCGCGGGGTGGATTCCGACACCGGATGCGGGCGCGGCCGACCACCACTGCTCGTCCACCGGCCAGGGCCCAGCCCAGCCGCTCACGCGCAGCCGCCGCGAGCCCCACACCACCGTCTGCGGTGTGGCGCTCAGCAGCAGATCCTCTGCGAGGGCCACTGGCTCCCCGGCGGCATCATACAGCCCGATCTTGCTGGCCGGATGATTCCATCCGGGGCTGCGCCGGGCGGGCAGTGGCGCGGCCAGCCGCCCCGGCCAGCTGCCCGTATCGGCTGCCGGAACGCGCTCCCCATTGCTCACATAGCCGATGCGCTCTACTACCCCGCGCCCACCATGATCGAAGGGGCGCAGCACCGTATCGCTGCCATAGCGTGACTGCACGCGGGTGATGACTTTCTCGGCGCGCTCGGCCCGTTGTGCCGTATCGCCAAGCGCCTCCCATAGCCCGGTATCCGTCCCTGGTTGTTCCGTCTCTAGGGGGATGAGTTCGAGCTCCACGATGCCGCCGGTGAGATCGTCCTCCTCGCCCTGGGTGTGCTGCTGCCGGTGGGTGATCCATCCGCCTAGCTGCCAGCGCACCCTGTCGGCGGTGGCCGCCTCATCCAAGGGGGCGAAGGTGCGCCATACCCTTTCCAGCGTGCACTGGCTGGCGCCATCATCCACGGTGGCGCGAATCGCCAGCTGCACACATACCCGGCCCGCGGCGGCGAGGCGCTCATGCAGCCGCGCCGCGAGGGAGCGGGCAATAAAGGCCGCCTGGTCCACCCGCAGCAGAGGCTCCTCGGGGGCATACACCACGGCCTCTCCCCGCGTATTCTCCGCTGCGGGCGCTAAGCGCCGCGAGCTATCGGCCGCACAGATCGCATAGAGCCGCATCCCGGCGCGAGAGAATCGCGTGGCCACCGCCGCGCGCGGCAGCTGCAGCATCTCGCCGCAGCGACGCACACCCATCTCCGCCAGCTGGCCCACTAGCTCCTCCCCCACTCCCAGGCTGGGTTCGGCGCCGATGGCACGCAGCCCCACCTGCTCGAGGAATGCGCGACTGCCGCCTGCGGGCACCACCGCACCGAGGCGGCTACTGCGGGCGGCGATAATCGCCGTCGCCAGCTCATCGGCCACCCCCATGCGCAGATCGACGCCCTCTTCTGCGGCGGCCGTCATCGCCAGATCCATCGCGCGATCCTCCGTGCCGTAGTAGCGGGCCAGACTATCTGCGGCTACCAGCACCAGCCCGGGGCGCAGCACCTCCACGGTGGCCGCCACCTGGGAGAGCGATTCCACGATCACCGCGAAGGCCTCCCCATCCGCGGTGTCGTCTCGCGCCGCGGTGACTGCCTCGGGGCAGATCATCTGGGCGGCGCGCAGCCGCATGCCTCGTGCCACCCCACGGCGACGCCCCGCCTGGTTGACCACCCATACCCGCTGCTCGTGGTGCACGATCACGGGCACATCCGGCCCGCTATCCGTGACGCGAGAGACCACCTGCGCCGGCCAGTCGGGATACCACAGTGCCAGCACCCGCACTCTAGATCACCTGCAACTGCACTATCTCTGGCTCGCCGGCGGCCGCGGCGGATTCCGCGGCAGGCGCCGCACCGCGCAGCTCATAATGCACCGTGCGGGCCGGCAGGCCCCGCTGCTGTACCTGCACCGCAATATCCACTCCGGTAATGCGCCCGCGGCCTGTCATGTCCATGCCATGAAAACGCTGCGGGGTAGCGCCCAGCCGCAGCTCCGCATTCGCCACCAGCTGTGGGCCGCCGACCAGCATCACGGCGCAGTCTCCGCGGCGCAGCTTCGCCCGCAGCGCCCGCTCAGCGGCCGCCCCCACGTGGCGCAGTGCGGGAAGATAGGCCACCACCACGTCCATGCCCTCGGCAAGCACGGCGGCGATCTGCACGGTGTCCTCACCCGCGCCACGGACAACGATGATATTTTCTAATAGCCCTCCTTCTTCGAGTACCTCGGCGAGCAGCAGATCCTCCCAGCCAACGAACGCCACCCGCTGCCCTTGGGCGCTGACATAGGCCACCAAGGACACCACCAGCGCTGGACAATCACTGGCGAGGGTAATCCCCCGGCGCGGCAGGCCGCCGCCAGCTATAGCCGCCGCCAGCACCTGTGGCAGGCGCACACTACCTGCTGTTTCTCGCTCTGCGGTGGTTGTTATCTCGGCGGGGCGCGCGACCCCTCCGCCCTCAATACTCACCAGCTGGGCGCGCAGGGCGGCCACCTTCTGTTCGCGGCTGAGCACACTCAGATCGGCGCGCTGCTCACTGCAGGAATCCACGGTATCCACCCCTCATGCGCGTCGCCACAACCCTCGCCGACACTCTCGCGTATCGAACACCCGTTCTTACTAGTGCTAGTAAACACCGCGCTTGAGTCCACGTCAACCATGCTGCTATCACCCCCTGCTCCCCTGCTGTCCGGGGCGCTCGATAACCTAGGGGTATGCCGTCGATAAGCGAAGTGCGTTCCCTTCCCAACCCGATACCCACGCCTGCACCGGTGCGCCTGGGCACCTCTGTGCTCTTTGCTCTGGGCGTGGCTGTGCTGACCACCTCCCTGCCGCGCGGGATACAGGTGGCGATCATGGTGGCGTGCATCGCGCTCGGCATCATGCTGATTTATACCCACCCCTATCGGCAGCGCATCCGCGAGTATCTCGAGGCGCGCGGCTTTGAGTACCGCCCCCGCGCCAGCATGCTCATGCCGCTCTTTCCGGTGTGGCTGGCGCTCATGCTCGCCCCCGTGCTCGCCCCAGCCGCCCTCTGGGCCACGGCTCTACTCGCCCTCGCCGTCTGGGGCTGGATGTGGCTGGTATTTCCGCATGTGGATGGCACGCGGATGCTCGCCTATGTGGATCGGGCGGATACCGCCTAGGTTTCCTACGCGAGCGCCCCGATAAAGCCGAACAGCCCCACCCCGTGCGGGATGAGACTGTCGGACGAGACGGCGCGAGGCGCGCAGGGGCTAGAGCATGCAGCTCACGCAACCCTGCACTTCGGTGCCGGTGAGCGCGGTTTGGCGCAGCCGGATGTAGTAGACCGTCTTAATGCCCTTGCGCCACGCGTAGATCTGGGCGCGGTTGATATCGCGGGTGGTGGCGGTGTCCTTGAAGAACAGCGTGAGCGAGAGGCCCTGGTCCACGTACTTGGTGGCCACCGCGTAGGTATCGATAATCTTCTCGAAACCAACCTCGTAGGCGTCCTGGTAGTAGTCCAGGTTCTCATTGGTCATATACGGCGCCGGATAGTAGACGCGACCAATCTTGCCTTCCTTGCGGATCTCCACCTTGGAGGCGATCGGGTGGATCGAGGAGGTGGAGTTGTTGATATACGAGATCGAGCCCGTCGGCGGCACCGCCTGCAGATAGCGGTTAAACATGCCGTAAGTGGCCACCGATTCCTTCAGCTCCGCCCACTCTTCTGCGGTGGGGGTGTGAATGGTGGAGTTGGCGAAGATCTCCTTCACCCGCTCGGTGCGGGGCGCGAACTCGGCCGGATCATAGCGGTCGAAGAACTCGCCGGTGGCATAGTCGGAGGTTTCGAACTTGGTGAAGTGCTCGCCACGCTCCTTCGCGATCTGGTTGGAGGCCTTGATGCACTCATACATCACCGCGGCGAAGTAGGCGTTGGTGAAGTCCAGGGCCTCCTCGGAGCCATAGTGGATGTGCTCGCGGCCCAAAAAGCCGTGCAGGTTCATCTGGCCGAGGCCGATAGCGTGGGCGTTGTCATTGCCCTTGCGGATCGACGGCACCGAGTCGATCGCGGTCTGCTCGGACACCGCCGTCAGCCCGCGGATAGCGGCCTCGATGGTGGCCGAGAAGTCCGGAGAGTCCATGGTCTTGGCGATGTTCAACGAGCCCAAGTTGCAGGAAATATCCTCGCCGACGTGGGAATAGGACAGATCATCGTTGAACTCCGAGGCGGTGGAGATCTGCAGGATCTCAGAGCACAGGTTCGAGTGGGTGATGCGGCCCTCGATGGGGTTGGCCTCATTCACCGTGTCCTCGAACATGATGTAGGGGTAGCCGGACTCAAACTGGATCTCGGCGAGCGTCTGGAAGAAATGGCGCGCGTTGATCTTGGTCTTGCGGATCCGGGGATCCTCCACCATCTCTGCGTAGTGCTCGCTGATGGGCACATCGGCGAAGGGCTTGCCATAGACCCGCTCCACGTCATAGGGCGAGAAGAGATACATGTCATCGTTCTTCTTCGCCAGCTCGAAGGTGATATCGGGAATCACCACACCGAGCGAGAGGGTTTTAATGCGGATCTTCTCATCCGCGTTCTCTCGCTTGGTGTCCAAAAAGCGCATGATGTCCGGGTGGTGGGCGTGCAGGTACACGGCGCCGGCACCCTGCCGGGCACCCAGCTGGTTGGCATAGGAGAAGGAATCCTCCAGCAGCTTCATCACCGGCACCACGCCGGAGGACTGGTTTTCGATCTTCTTAATCGGTGCGCCCTGCTCGCGCAGGTTCGACAGCAGCAACGCCACGCCGCCACCGCGCTTGGAGAGCTGCAGTGCGGAGTTGATGGCGCGACCGATCGATTCCATATTGTCTTCGATGCGCAGCAGGAAGCAGGACACCGGCTCGCCGCGCTGGGCCTTACCGGAGTTGAGGAAGGTCGGGGTGGCGGGCTGGAAGCGGCCACCCATGATCTCATCCACCAGCATCTCGGCGAGGCGCTCATCGCCATCGGCGAGCGTCAGCGCCACCATGCACACGCGGTCCTCGAAGCGCTCGAGATAGCGCCGTCCATCGAAGGTGGTGAGGGTGTAGCTGGTGTAGTACTTATAGGCGCCGAGGAAGGTCTCGAAGCGGAAGCGCTTCGCATAGGCCCGCTTGAATAGGGACTTCACAAAGGGGAAGTCCCACTTTTCCAGCACATGCTTCTCGTAGTAGTCATTGTCCAGCAGATAATCCAGCTTCTCCCGGAGGTTGTGGAAAAAGACGGTGTTCTGGTTGACGTGCTGCAGGAAGAACTGGTTAGCCGCCTCACGATCCTTATCGAATTGAATCTTGCCTTCATCGTCGTACAGATTCAGCATCGCGTTGAGCGCGTGATAATCCAGCTGATCTGCCTTGCGCACCGGTTCGGCGACGTTCTTTCCCATCTCGGCCACAGTCGATCGTTTCCTTTACATCTCGAAATTTCGGTTGTGCGCCCTAAGCGGCGCCAACCTGTGGTTGCTGTTCTTGCGTGTGTCTCTACGCGGTGTCGGCTTCGGCCCTAGTCATCCTAGAACACCGACTCTAGAAGCCGCTGGCATTCTCCGCATGCTGGGATAGTGGCCGCAGGCCAAGCTGCTCGGCGCTCTCCCTGAGTCCTTCTTGTACGAGACGTACATCCTCATCGGTGCCCATGAGTTCGAAGCGATACACATAGGGCACCTGGCATTTGGCGGCAATAAGATCACCTGCCACGCCAAAATCTTTCCCGAAGTTTGAGTTTCCGCCGGCGATCACAGCCCGAATAAGCGAGCGGTTGTTGTCATTGTTGAGAAAGCGAATCACCTGCACGGGCACAGGTTTCGGTTCGCGGCCCATAATGGAGACCCCACCGCCATAGGTGGGGCAAATCAACACATAAGGCTCATGCACGATGAGCGGCTCGTCATTTTTACGAAGTGGAATCCTGCGTGCAGGAAACCCGAGCTTTTCGACGAATTTTTTCGTATTCCCCGTCACGGAGGAAAAATACACTACAAGCATGATGCGCCTGCCGAATCCTGGTATCTAGGGGGCCAATAGAAACAGGACCACTCGTTTGTACTGTGTAACTACGACGAGTGGCCCCTTTACTATCCGCAAGCGATAAGCGGCTAGGCTACCTGGGCGCTGAGCGTGCGAATGCGCTCAGGGCGGAAGCCCGACCAGTGCTCTCCATCAGCCACCACGACGGGTGCCTGAACGTAGCCGAGAGCCATCACATAGTCGAGTGCCTCGCTGTCCATGCTGATGTCCACGAGCGAGTACTCCAGACCGGCACGGTCGAGAGCCTTCTTCGTGGCGTTGCACTGCATGCAGGCGGGCTTGGTGTAGAGAGTGATAGCCATCGTCGGAGTAATCCTTATTGCTTGGGGAATGAATCGCAGTCAAAGGGGTGCTGCGGTGGTACACGGTGTCACCTGCAAGTGAGGACCTTGCGGTGAGCTGCTGAAGTAGACACTATACGTAGTACCCATTTACCGCAAGGGCACAATATGTAGTAGTTACACGCTGGGAATTCCCAAGATGACATCCATGTAAGCACTACATCTGGCGAGAAGCGTTTGCTAGCAAAAGTAGTTCTGTCTTTACCCGTCTTGGGAGAATGCTAAAACCGCAGGAGCGTCGTTATCGAATCGTTATATTCGGGGATGTATTCCTGCTCACCAACAAAAAACACCGCCCATCCTCACAGGGTAAGGACAGGCGGTGTATCTAGGTAGGCTGACAAGCCAAGGACCTACAGGATTAGCCCTGGCGAGCCTTGAAGCGGGGGTCCTTCTTGTTCAGGACATACACCTTGCCACGACGACGCACAACCTGGGCGCCCGGCTTGTTCTTCAGCGACCGAAGCGACTTGCGGACCTTCATCGGGCGCTCCTTTCTATTAGCGCTTATAAGTTCTAAGGGTCACCCACCGTGGGCGCCCTGCCGAACCGCGACGTGAGTGCAGAGCATTCACGGGGTTCAATGACACGAACGATTATCATAGACCACCGGCGCAACATTGTACAAAATGCCGCCGACTCGGCAGCGAGACTACTATCGGCCGCATGCAGACACTCCAAGCTGAGATCATCGACCACCTCGACGTCCACCCCACCATAGACCCCGCCGCGGAGCTCACCCGCCGCGTGGATTTTCTCTGCGACTACCTGGAGGCCACCGGGCTTGCCGGCTTCGTACTGGGCATCTCCGGCGGGCAGGACTCCACGCTAGCGGGCAAGCTCGCCCAGCTCGCCGTGGAGAAGCGCCGCGCCGCCGGGCATGAGGCCGAGTTTTATGCCGTGCGCCTGCCTTATGACCGCCAAGCAGACGAGGCAGATGTGGATGTGGCCATGCGCTTCATCCACCCCGACCACGAGCTGCGCGTCAATATTAAGCCCGCCACCGACATGGTGGAAGACGGCGTGGCCCAGGCCCTCGAGCAGACCAGCATGAGCGATTTTCACCGCGGCAATGTTAAGGCTCGGGAACGCATGGTGATGCAGTACGCCATCGCCGGCGAGCGCAACCTGCTAGTCGTGGGCACGGATCACGCGGCAGAAAATGTCACCGGATTCTTCACCAAGTTCGGCGATGGCGGCGCCGATCTCCTCCCCCTCTGGGGGCTGAATAAGCGCCAAGGCGCCGCCCTACTCGCCGAGCTAGGCGCCCCCGAGAGCACCTGGACTAAGGTGCCCACCGCCGACCTCGAAGATGATCGCCCGCTGCTCGCGGACGAGGACGCACTGGGGGTGCGCTATAGCGATATCGACGACTACCTCGAGGGCAAAAACATTAATGATGCCGCCCGCGAGCGCATCGAGCAGCTGTGGCAGCGCGGCCGCCATAAGCGGGCGCTGCCCGCCACCCACACCGATAGCTGGTGGCGCAGCTAGTGGCGCGGCTAGTGGCGCCGCAGCCCTGAGCTAGTAGCGCTCCGGCTCCTCACCGAGCCGGAACGCACGGCCGTTGAGCTGCTGCGGGGTAATACGCACGAAGTTGTACTTCAGCGTCGGCAGCCACGGCTTCAGGTTCAGCCCCTCGGCGTAGTCGATATCCTCCTGGCGGTCGAGCACCTCGGCGGTGCCTTGAATCACCACGGACCAGGCGCGCTCCTCGGTGAAGTAGTCCACCTCAAAGAGCACATCGGGATTGACGAAGAGCGAGAAGAGCTTATTGCCCTGCGCGGTGCGAATATAGATACAGCCATCGTCCACCACATAGTTCACGGGGAAGATGTCCATCTCATCCTTGCGGCGCACCACCACACGGCCCAATTGCTGGGTACCGAGCTTCTCTAGGCACTCGTCTTCGTTAAGAATTTTCACAACATCATTGTCAGCCATAGGCCCCATTGTCCCACTCCCAGCCAGCACTGGTGGGCGAGCCAGCTCACACCTAGGCCTCCCACATCGCCGTCCCCCACATCACCACCCCACAGCACGCCTCACATATACGCCCCCAGCTGCGGCAATGCCTAAGCCCGCCGCCGCGGAGGCCTCCCACCCATCGGCTCTGGCAACTGTGAGGATATTCACCGAAGAACACGGCCCAACCACCATTTTGGGGTAGCTGAGGCGGATCGAAAGTGTGGCGGAGATGGCGTCGATAAGCGCTGTATGCACGGAAGTGCGTTAGAAGAACAGCCACTTTCATGGAAAGATGGGGCGGGACGTTACCTGACCTTACATATATCCCTAAGGGGCAACACACCATGAAAGAGAGCATGGCAATCGCCATGGCCTTTGTCGGACTACTCGTGGGGGCGGGCTTCGCCACCGGTAAGGAGATGATGCAATACTTTGTCTCCTTTGGCACCGGAACCGGAATCTGGGCGCTCGTGCTCACCGGCATCGTCCTCATCGTAGTGAGCGCCGTCATCCTCCAAATCGGCAGTTTCTTCCTCGCCGATGAACACGGCGCCGTATTTAAGAATGTGGCCCACCCGCGCGTGTCGTGGATTTTGGATGTGGCCGTATCCATCACCATGGCCACCATGGGCATGATGATGCTCGCCGGCGCAGGCTCCACCTTCGAACAGTCCTTCGGCGTGCCCTCCTGGCTGGGCTCGTTGATTATGGCTGTGATCGTCTACTTTGTCTGCTTCCTCAACCCGGTGCGCGTCTCCAGCGTGATTGGCGCTGTCACCCCGTTGATGATCGTGGCCATCGTCGTACTGTTCATCTACACCATCGTCAATATCCCCGAGGGCTTCTCCGTTGAGGCCGCCAATGAGATCGCGCTCAATGAGCCCACCCCCGTGAAGCCGTGGTGGTGGTCGGCCATGAACTACGCCGGCATGTCCCTGATTTGCGCAGTGGGTATGTCGCTGGTGATCGGCGGCTCCTACACCAAGCTCAAGGCCGTGGCCGTCGGCGGCATGCTGGGCGGTCTGATCCTCACCATCATCTTGGTGCTGGAAACCATCGTGCTGTTCTTCAACGTGGACACTGCCGCTGGCAAGGACATTCCGATGGCGGCGATCGTCACCAATATCCACCCCGTGGCCGGCTATGGACTGTCGCTGCTGATTCTGGTGATGATCTTCAACACCGCCCTCGGCGATGTGTACGCCTTCTCCCGCCGCATCCAGGTGGCCACCCCCACCCCGCAGTGGGTGAACCTGCTGGTGATTCTGGGTATCAGCTGGGCGATCAGCCTCATCGGCTTCGGCCCGCTCATCCAGATCATCTTCCCGATCCTGGGCTATATCGGCATGGTGATCGGCGTGATCTTCGTGATCTGGCGCATCCGCTGGTCGCACCTCATCACCGGTGAGAAGCAGCGCCGCCACCGCATTCGCCAGCTCACCCGCGCGTATATCAATCCGAAGACCTATGACGATCACTCCCTCGAGCTCAACCACGAGCTCGACCGCTCCAAGGCCGATAACGAGAAGCTACTCGCTACCGTGGCCGATGAGGAGCGCACCGAGATCGAGGACGAGGACGATAGCGCCGAGCAGCAGGACTCTAAGGCTTAACGACGCAGCGCCCGCGGGTGATATACCGCCACGCTGGCTGCGAGCACACACAAGGTTCCCGCAGCCAGCGCCCACACCACGTGGGCCACGCGGGCCGCGTTCCCCTCAACACCAAGGCCTAATCCAAGGCCAGCTAGTGCTACGAGAGCCACCATCGTGTAGCCGCTGAGTACCCCTCGCGCCACACGCAGGTGAGCCATCGCCCACGCCCCGCAGAGCGCGGAGCTACCCGCGGCCACCGCCGCGACAAGCGCTCCCCCGCCGGTGCCGAACACCGCGATTATTCCGGTGATGAGCACCCCGAGGGCCGTGGCGAGCGGTATCCAGTGCATAGCGGCCTCCTTCCCAGCCCGTCTCCCCACTTGGGGTGGCGGGCTGTGTTGTGTCTTTATTGGGCCAGCGAACGCAACCCCTCGAGATAGACACGCGCAAACCATTCCTGTTGATCATCCACCAGCTGCCGCCCCACGGCGGGCAGCTCGCGCGAGATCATGCCGATGCCGACGGCGAAGCGGATGGGAGTGACATCCGCAGGAATGAAGCGGTGCCGCCGCGCCTTATCTAAGAGGCCGGCAAAGACCTCGCTGATCGCCGTGCGCCGCTGCTCCACGATCTCGGCCAGAAGGTTCTCGTCATATGCAAAGCGCGAGATCTGCTCGGCCAGCGGGGTAATCCCCAGCCGCACCAACTCGAGGATGACATCATTCCAGTTCTGCCACGGATCCTCGTCCCAGCTATGTTCGTGGGCGCGCACAATATCGTGCGCCTGTGCGGTGACGCGCTCGGTGACGGCATTAACGAGGACCCGCCGATCTGGGAAATTGCGGTGCACTGTGGCCACGCCGACATCGGCTTCGGTGGCGATTCGCCGAAAGGAGACGTCAATACCCTCCTCTTGGAAGAGGGTTTGGGCCGCCATCACAATGGCTTCACGGTTCGCTTGGGCATCTGCTCGCATGAGGGGCTCGCTTTCTTCTCCTCGGACTCCACAGCTAGTTGTGGATCTTCAGCATCCACTGCGGCCATATTGTCCGACTCTAGGACCAGATAATTAACGCTGGGCCATCCGTGGCTAGCCGATAGCCCCACCCTGAGAATCTGGGCGCACGCACTTATCCTCCATCATTCACCATAGAAGCCCAAAAAGAGAGTCTCGCACCCGGCACGCTGGGAACTCGGCTCTGTGCTCGCTGTGTTCTCGGTGTTGGTGGGGCGTGGGCTGGTCGCACAGGCGTGGGTCGGGCCGGCGTGGTGCGCAGAACTACCCGCGGTGCACATAGCGGCGATGGAGGGGCAATAAATGTGCGCCCATATACCCGTGGTGTTCGATGAAATACTAGCGCTGAACTGGGATGTTCGACTCGCTCAACAAATGGTGTCCAGGCCGCATGTTTATATCATTCTTAACAGCAGTGAAGAGAAGAAAGAGAACCCTATAGTCGAATATCCCGAAATACCGCAGCATCTACGCGGTGCTCAACAATTCCCCGCTGATCGCTTCCCCTTATTCCTTACTCCTGCGATCAGTACCCCCATTCTCGCCACCGGTGTCGATATGCACCGTCTACCTCATCGACACACGGTGTCACCCTCCGGCCTCTAGGCCACTGATCTACGAAAGGTAGTGCACAGACCGTGACCAACCAGTTCCCTCATAACGGGCAGGAGCCCCAGAACGGTAATACTCCCCAGGGCGGCAATGCTCCGCAGGGCGGACAGGCGCAGTATGGCGAGTTCCCGCAGAATGGCCAGCCGGGACAGCCGGGACAGCCTTATGCGGGGCAGCCCTACCAGGGCCAGCCGCAGCCGGGGCAGCAGGGGCAGCCGCCCTTCCCGCCGCAGCAGCCGCAGAAAAAGAAGAAGGGATGCCTGTTCTGGGGCGGGATCGTCGCCGCAGTGTTGATCCTCCTTGGCGCCTGCTCCGCCATGTTCTCCGATGGTGACAGCGACACCACTGCAGATTCCTCGACATCCAGCTCCGCTGCGGAAGAAAGCACGCAGGAGGAAACCGCCACCGAGGCCGCAGCGGAGGAGCAAGCCCCCGCGGAGGCCGCACCCGCCGCGCCGCCAGAGGAGCAGCCCGCAGCTGAGGACAACTCCGCAGAGCAGGATGTGCCGCGAGAGTACAAGAACGCCCTGAAGAAGGCTGAGCTCTACTACTCCATGCAGCACATGTCGAAGGCCGGCATCTACGACCAGCTCACCTCCGAATATGGAGAGAACTTCCCGCCCGAGGCAGCTCAGTGGGCCGTGGATAATCTCGACGCAGACTACAACCAGGCTGCGCTGAAGAAGGCTGAGGTGTACTACACCGACATGGCCATGTCCCGCGACCAGGTGTATGAGCAGCTCATCAGCGAGTACGGCGAGAAGTTCACCCCCGAGCAGGCCCAGTACGCCGTGGATAACCTGCAGGACTAACAGGACGAGCAGCACCCCGTGCTGCTCAGTCTCTGTGCAGCGGCGCCGCCCCTGATCGGGCTCTCGCCGCTGCTCCTCCCGTGGCCATTAGCTGCCAGATACAGCGAGTCGCCAGCGCTGGTGGAACCGCTCGCAGCCCTCACGACCCGCCGCATGCGGGGTTAGTGGCCCTGCTGGGCATCGACCCCCAGCATCACCCAACCAGGTAGCCACCACCGCTAATCAGTGCAGCTAAGCACCTGAGAACACGAAAAACCCTGCTCCCACATGGAACAGGGTTTTCGTATCAAGTGGAGCTAACGGGACTCGAACCCGTGACCCCCACACTGCCAGTGTGGTGCGCTACCAGCTGCGCCATAGCCCCTCGGACGCTCTATAACTTACACAGCCCCGTTCATCTTAAGCAAATCAGCTGTTCAGGACCTGTTTTCCGGAAGCCTCCAGAAGCATCCGGAAGACTCCACAAGCCCCACGCCCCGCTCGGCCCATACAACGCACCAAGGCGGCACATCACTGTGCCGCCTTGCCTACTAAGGGTGTTGCTGAAGTCTCGAGCTACTAGCCCACGAGGTCCTTCACCCAGTTGTCATTGGGCAGCAGATCCTCGCCGTTGTGGATCACGTGCGGGCTGCTCACAGCCCGGCCGGTTGCCTCCTCCAGCTTGGCGCTGTTGGCGGCGCTTGTTTCGCTGTATTCTTCGCGATCGGACTGGTCCTCGATGGCATCGCGCAGGCCCTTATCGGCCCCTACTTCCCCAGCGGCGGCAGCGAACTGATCCGGCTCCCAGGAATACATCGCCTTCTGGTTATTCATCAGATGCGAGCGGAAGTTCCAGTACTCATTGGCTGTGCCGGACTTAGCGAGGGTGTAGGCCGAGGTTGCGGCCTTCGACGAGGGGCCATCGTTACCGCGGTCGAGGAAGTTCAGGGAGCGGATATTCACCACGAGGGTGCCGTCCTCAATGGCCTTGAGCATATCCTCATCGGTGGCCTTGGCAAGGTCAGCGCAGTGCGGGCAGGAGTAGTCCTCGTAGAGGTCTACCTCGGCGGCGTCCGTGCTGGTCTTGTCGCTCGTGAGACGGATGGCGTTGTCTGTGACCTCCAGGTTGATGGAGGTGTTCACGGTATTCGCCGCGATCTCCGCCTTCTTCTCGTTGCGGCCTTGGACCACGATGTAGCCAACAACCACAGCGATAACGACCAATAGCGCCACGAGCGCCCAGAGGAATCCGGATCCCTTGTCATTAGGGTTCTTAATTTTGTTGCTCACGAAGAGGTCTCATCTTTCACATTGGGTGGTGTTCTCGGGTGATTGCCCCCGAGAGGGGAAAACTTAAGGGTAAAGCGCCCAGCGGCGGAAGGGGTTGATCCAGACGATCGCCGCTAGGGCAATAAAGGCCAGATCGCGCAGGATCTCCAGCGCATAGGTCGTGCCCGTGACACTGGCATCTACCCCACCGCCGCCGAAACAGCCGCAGTCAATGCTGAGGCCACGGGCCCACGCAGAGGCGATGCCTATGATGAACACCGCAAATAGCAGCGCGGACAGCGCAGCGGCGGGGCGCAGGAAGAGGCCACTAAGCAGCATGATCCCGAGGATCAACTCGACGGCGGGCAAGGCCACGCCGATAAAGTTACCCATCTCCCAACTCACCAGCTCATAGGCATGTACTGCCTGGGAGGAGGCTACGGGGTCGGAGATTTTGGTTGCCCCACTGACAATCCAGATACCGGCCAGGGCGAGGCGGGCGAGCGCGCCCACAAGTGGCGTGCTGATCAGTCCCTGTATTCCTCGACGTGGCGCGGGCTGGTGTTGAGTGGTGGTCACAGCCTTGAAGTTACTAAAGCACCCCGCGTGAATAAAACCATGTCGGTCACTTTCAAGGGGATTCACAGCATTTTGACAGCTGGCAGGGGTGGGCCAGACGCACTCACCCACCAGCCGGCGCTCAGAGCGCGAGCTGGTGGGTGATGTGCTGCGTGGCGGCGTCGATAAGCGGCCGCTTAGCCCAGGACCTCCGAGACGAGGGCTTGTGCCTCGGCCTGGACCTTCTTCAGGTGCTCCTCGCCTTGGAAGGACTCGGCGTAGATCTTGTACTTGTCCTCCGTGCCCGAGGGGCGGGCAGCGAACCAGGCGGACTCGGTGGTCACCTTCAGCCCGCCGATGGCGGCGCCATTGCCGGGCGCGTCGGTGAGCTTATTGGTGATGGGCTCGCCGGCGAGCTCGGTGGCGGTGACATCCTCCGGGGAGAGCTTCTTCAGCACGGCCTTCTGCTCGCGGTTGGCCGGGGCATCGGTGCGCGCATAGGAGGGCGCGCCATAGGTCTCGGCCAGCTCGGCATAGCGCTGCGAGGGGGTCTTGCCGGTGACGGCGGTGATCTCGGAGGCGAGCAGATCCAGGATGATGCCGTCCTTGTCGGTGGACCACACGGTGCCGTCGTGGCGCAGGAAGGAGGCGCCGGCGGATTCCTCGCCGCCGAAACCGACGGAGCCATTGATGAGGCCCGGCACAAACCACTTGAAGCCCACCGGCACCTCCACGAGGGTGCGGCCGAGCTCCGCGACCACGCGGTCGATCATGGAGGAAGACACCAGGGTCTTGCCCACAGCGGTGTCCTTCGCCCAGTGGGGGCGGTGCGCGAAGAGATAGTCGATGGCCACCGCGAGATAGTGGTTGGGGTTCATCAGGCCAGCATCGGGGGTGACGATGCCGTGGCGGTCGGCATCGGCGTCATTGCCGGTGGCGATGTCGAACTTGTCGCGGTTGTGCACCAAAGAGGCCATGGAATAGGGCGAGGAGCAGTCCATGCGGATCGCCCCATCGGCGTCGAGAGTCATGAAACGCCAGGTGGCGTCCACGCGCGGATTCACCACGGTGAGATCCAGCCCGTGCTTCTCGGCAATCACGCCCCAGTAGTCCACGGAGGCCCCGCCCATCGGGTCGGCACCGATCCGCAGGCCGGAGTTCTTGATGGCCGCGAGATCCACCACATTCGGCAGATCGTCGATATAGGTGTTCAGGTAGTCATAGGTGCCGGCGCGCTCATCCAGCACCCCGCTCACAGGGGTGCGCTTGACCCCCTGCAGGTCTTGGGCGAGCAGCTCATTGGCACGCTGGGCGATCCAGTCGGTGGCGCCGGTATCGGCGGGGCCACCATTGGGCGGGTTGTACTTGAAGCCACCATCGCGCGGCGGGTTGTGCGAGGGGGTGATCACGATGCCGTCGGCGCGCTTCGGGTCCGTGCCCGTCACGCCGCCGCTCAGGCTCCGGTTGTGGCGCAAAATGGCGTGGCTGACTGCCGGGGTGGGGGTGTAGCGCCCCGCGGCGTCGACAAGCACATCCACCTCATTCGCCAGCAGCACCTCGAGTGCGGACAGCATGGCCGGCTCGGACAGCGCGTGGGTATCGCGGCCGATGAATACCGGGCCGTTGATCTTCTCCTTGACGCGGTAGTCCACGATGGCCTGGGTGGTGGCCAGAATGTGGTACTCGTTGAAGGCCGTATTCAGCGACGAGCCGCGGTGACCGGAGGTTCCGAACACCACCTGCTGATCTGGGTCGGAGGCGTCAGGGGTTCGCGTGTAGTAGGCGGCGACCAGCTCAGCGATATCAATGAGATCGGAGTCGAGGGCGACCGTGCCCGCGCGCTCATGAACCATAGGGAAATCAGTCTCCTTGGTTGTCGTTAGAAGTGAACTATCACTTCCATCATCCTCCCTTTTCCTCCTTCGCGCAGCGGCCTGCCCCACATTGGTGCCCACGCTTATCGACGCCGCCCTCCTGCCCCACTACCACTGGCCCCGCGACCCGCCCAGCACCCCCAAAACTGTGCACTATGCAGAAAAACACGCATTCGAGTTACCTAGGACACACATTAGGAGTATGCTGAGCACACTTAAGGCGCCCTTAGCTTATGTGCTCACGCACGATGGCGCCGCTACGCTGCTCACGTTCTACCGAAGGAAGCACAATGGACTCATTGCTGGACATCCTCAGCACAATCGGCGGCTTCGTGTGGGGCCCCTTCCTGCTGATTCCCCTGTTGCTGGGCACGGGCTTGTTTATGACGATCCGCCTCGCTGGCTTGCAGTTCCGCAAGCTGGGCGTCGCACTGCGCCACGGGCTCTATGACAAGGGCGAAGAGGGCAAGGGAGACATCAGTAACTACCAGGCCCTCACCACGGCGCTCGCCGCCACGGTGGGCGTGGGCAATATCGTGGGCGTGGCCACCGCGCTCTCGATCGGTGGCCCGGGCGCCCTGTTCTGGATGTGGATGACCGGCCTGGTGGGGATGGTGTCGAAGTACTCCGAGGCCTTCCTCGGCGTGCGCTTCCGCGTCACCGATGAGAAGGGCGGCCAATCCGGCGGCCCGCAGCAGTATCTCAAGCGCGGCATCAAGGGCCCGGTGGGCAAGATCCTGGCCTTCCTCTTCGCTTTCTTCGCCATCATCGCCTCCTTCGGTATCGGCAACCTCACCCAGGCGAATGCCGTGGCCACTGGCCTGCAAGACAGCTTCGATATTGATCCCATGGTCACCGGCATCGGCATGTTCGTGCTCGTCGGCACGGTGCTGCTGGGTGGTATTCAGGCCATTGGCCGCGTCACCTCCGCCTTCGTGCCGCTGATGATCATCATCTACATCGTGGGCGCGGTCACCGTGCTGGTGATTAACGTCAATGAGATACCCAACGCCCTGCTGCAGGTCTTTGGCGACGCCTTCACCGGCACCGCCGCCACCGGCGGTTTCGTGGGCTCCGGCATCCTGGTGGTGCTGCAAATGGGTGTGGCCCGCGGCATCTTCTCCAATGAGTCCGGTATGGGCTCCGCCGCTATCGCTGCGGGTGCGGCCAAGACCAACCACCCCGTGCGCCAAGCGCTGGTGTCGATGACCCAGACCTTCATCGACACCATCATCGTGGTCACCTTCACCGGTCTCGCGATCATCACCACCGGCGTGTGGACGCTCGGCAAGGACGAGGCCGGCAACATGACGGCCCGCGCCTTCGAGACCGCCCTGCCGGGCCAGTGGGCGGGCACCATCGTCAACGTCTCGGTCGCCTTCTTCGCCTTCTCCACGATCATCGCGTGGTCCTACTATGGCGAGCGCTGCGTGGAATCCTTGGTGGGCTGGCGCGGCTCTCTGCCCTACCGCATGATCTTCACCGTGGTCGTCTTTATTGGTGCCGTCAGCCAGCTCGAGGTGGTGTGGACGATCTCCGATATCGCCAATGGCCTCATGGCCCTGCCGAACCTCATCGGTATCCTCATTCTCTCCGGTCTCATCGTCCGCGAGACCACCGCCTATCTGCGCTTCGACCCGAAGCTCAAGGCCACCGACGAGCAGGTGCGCCAATTCCGCATCGACTCCAAACTCGATTGGTCTTAAATACCCACCGCACGCCCCTCAGGTCATAACACTTCGACTACGCTTCTAGAAGTGTTATGACCTTTTATGTATTCGCCGGCGCGGGAGCCGCGCTGGGAGCAGTGAGCCGCTGGGTTCTCCTCGGCGGATTCGACTCCCTGTGGACGCTCCTGCTCATCAACGCCCTCGGCTCCTATGCCTTGGGCGTGCTCACCCGCCGCGGCGCCTCCGTGTTCTGGACCACGGGCTTCTGCGGCGGTTTTACTTCCTTTAGCGCCTATATGGCGATTGCGACCCTGGACATCCGCTACGCCCTGCTCACCGTCGTGGTGTGCGTGGCGAGCGCCTATATGGGATTGAGGGGCTCATGCTTATCGACGCCATCACGCTAGCCACCGGTGCCTTTCTCGGCGGCATGGGCCGCGCCTGGCTCTCTACCCATCTGCGTAGCCCCTGGGGCACGCTCGTGGCGAATGCGGCCGCGACCTTCCTCCTCGGGGTAGTGTTCGATGCTCCCCTCGCCGATTGGTTGCTGCTCGTACTCGGTACCGGGATCGCCGGGGCGCTGTCTACCTGGTCCACTCTGGCCAAAGAAATAGCCGCCAGCCTCCAGGACAAGAACTGGAGACTCGCGGCACTCACACTCGGGAGTAATCTCTGCGTGGGCGCGCTCGCGTGGTGGGCGGGCGCGGTTGTGTTCTAGCGCCGGGTGCGCTGGAATACGCGCACTCGCTGCCGCACGATAATCAGCAGCAGCACGAGGGCGACCGACATGAGGATGTGCCCAATCCCAGAGATACCGGCGAGCGCCGCCGAATACTCCTCGCCGGGGTGGAGCACCTGCCAGCTGCCCTTCACCAGCATGTGGGTAATCATCCAGGTCAGCGCCACCGTGTAGCTGAGGAAAAACGCTGAGAAGCGCTTGTGGGTATCAATATCGAGTGCCGCGCTTAAGGCGATGAGGACCAGCGGCAGGATCACGCCGAGTACCAGCGCATGGGTGTGCACAGTGGAGAGTTGGGTGTCCCCGCTGTAGTCATGAAAACGGGTGAACTCGCGATAATAGACCCCAGCGATCAGGCCAATGCCGAGGTAGACAGCAGCTAGTGTTGAGAGTTTTCGCATAGCCTCTCAGTCTAATTGATGCGGGCATGCCGAAGGGCGGGGGTGAAGCATCACCTGGTGTGGTGTGTCTTCTCCCCCGCCCTTGTGCGGTGTTTGTAGTTTTAGGTCGGCGGTGACTTACTCTCCCACACCCTCCCGGGTGCAGTACC
>NZ_JAHUTO010000006.1:0-2407 GCF_019209925.1 Corynebacterium sp. TAE3-ERU30
AATATACTACCCACTTTTTCTATAGTAATTTTTGTATTTGTGCTTCCACAAAAGCTACAATTCATTTTAACGTTTGACATAAAACTGTTTTAAGTTAATATTTAATTCTAAGTTGAAGTAAAAATTACTTACGATACACAATTACCTCCTATATCCAAATAAAATTATAAAAAACATATTAATTTTTAATGCAATAGACAAAGACAATCTTACGTATTTTAAATTATTTAATCAGTTTAATAGCTAAAGATATTTCTTAATAATACAAAATGTGTGAAAAAGAATTGGCAATGAATAAAAATTGAAAAGAGTAAAAAAACAATAAAAAGAAGCCGTCTTGATACCCATCAAGGCGGTTTTTTTATTTGTTTTTGGTAGGATTATAAAAAAATGAGATTTATATCTTTGATTTAGAAAAAAGACAGAATGATACCCTTTGTTAAGCTACCATTTTCTTTAAATTATGAGCTAAAGCATGTAATCCGAACTCTAATTCTACTTTTTTCAAGCCTTTTAAGCTAAATCGCTTAAAGTTTCGGTTGTGTTTAAGATGGGCAAATACAGCTTCTACATCTGCCATACGCTTTTTTCTTCTTAATACTCCGGTGGCTGATAGTAAGTTTTCTCTTGCTCTGGCTTTGTAATATTCTAAAGGGTGATTTCGCTCTATACTTCGATTGCCTTTTGCTTTAAAACAAACGCCTCTTAAAGGACAACCCTCACAGTTCTTTGCCGTATAACAACTGTATTTCTGAACATAACCCGATTTGGTTTTCTTGGTTATTTCCTTACTCTTTTCCATCACTTGCCCCATAGGACATACATAATAATCTTCTTCTTTGTTATAGTATAAACTGTCTCTGTCAAAAGGTTTATTCCGGGTCTTTTTCTTCTTAGAAGTGCCTTGTTCTTTATCAAATAAAGGATATTTTACATAAGCTTTTATGCCTTTTTCATTCAATAACTTAAAATTCTCTTCACTGCCGTAACCGGCATCTGCCGTTAACTCTTGGGGTAAGCTCCCGTAAAGTTCAAAGTGATTCTGTAGATGTGATTTTAATGTATGTAAGTCATTGGTGTCTTGGTGAAGGGTATAATTAACGATGATTTGATTCTCGGTACTGATTTGTGCATTATAACCCGGTTTGAGCTGTCCGTTCTGCATATGATCGTCTTTCATTCGCATAAAGGTAGCATCCGGATCAGTCTTACTGTAAGAGTTTCTGCTTTGTAAGATCTCTTCTTGCTGTTGGTATTTCTCTAAACGATCGGCAAAGTTCTTTTTTATATAGCGTGCCTTGGCTTTACGTTTTGCATCGGTAGATTTTTCTTTGATAATTTTACTCATCTTCTCAGCGGTCTGCCGAATCTTTTCAGGACTTATTTTTTTAAAAGAGGGAGGCTCGGGTGGGTCTTGGTCTTGCTGATCGGCAATGCTTTGGGCATAGTTCCATAACTCTTCCAACTGCTCTGCCATTTTGGCTTTTCGGGTTTTTATCGCATTACCCCATACAAAAGTATATCTTCCGGCTACCGATTCTATCTTGGTGCCATCGGTATAAACTTTTTTTAAACTCAATAAGCCTTCTTGGGCTAATAACATTACTACTTGAGCAAACAAATCTTTAAAGACTTCTTTTAGTTTTTCACTTCTAAATCGGGCAATGGTGTTATGGTCTGCCACTTGTTTGGCTGAGAGCCACATAAAATTAATATTCTCTCGCATGGCTTTTTCTATTTTACGAGAGGAATAAATATTGTCCATATAGGCATAGACCATTATTTTAAGCATCATCTTAGGATGAAAGGCAGGTTTTCCTTCTTTGTAATAAACTTCATAAAGAGAAGACAAATCCATGGTTTCTATGACTCCATTGACAATACGCACAGGATGGTGGGCAGGAATAAGTTCCTCAATGGAAGGAGGAAACAGCCAATTTTGTTGTTGATTATATTCTTTAAAGTTCATCTCAAAATGTTGAAATACAGTATTTAAAGATACTAAATTCTCTCTTAATCAACAACTATTACATGACTTTTTTTTAATAAGAAAACCGTCTCGGTTTTGAGACGGCTTCGTGTTTATTAAAGCTTGTTCAAAAATTAAATTAGAAAAGTTTTCTCAAAGTGTATTTTTTATATAAAAAATAGATTATCAATTGCTTATGTTGTACACTTTCTATAACAGGTATTAATTTTTAATTTTTTCTTGGAATTCTTTTGTAAACTTTTCTTGGTCTTTTTTTAACTTTTCTAAAGTATTTGGTAATATATAATTAAATAAAACCTCATCTTTTTCGTTAGTGAATATAAGCTCTTGCTCTTCATCTTTTAAAAGTTGAGCAAAAATTTCCCACATTGATTGATTCCTAACTTTTAATATCTCAAAAAATGGTTTTGCTTTTAT
>NZ_JAHUTO010000007.1:0-1201 GCF_019209925.1 Corynebacterium sp. TAE3-ERU30
AGTTGGAGGCCGGGCTGGAGCGGGTGCGTGGTGACCTGTTGTGGACCACGGGTGAGGTGCAGCGGCTCGTGCCGCACGTGGCGGCGCAGGAGGCGCAGCTGGAGGACCTGCGGGAGCGCATCGCCCTGACCCCGCCCGGCGATGACAAGCAGGCGGCGGAGGCGCGCACGTTGATCGAGGAGATCCAGCGTCAGCACGCGCAGATCCGGGTGCGGCTCGCGGGCATCGCGCGCTACGAGGACCGGCTGCGGGCGCTGGAGGAGGAGCGGGCGGGGCAGCCGGCGCATGACTGACCGTCGCGCGAACCCGCTCCGGCTGCGCCCGGCGGAGGAGGGGGACGCCGAGCTGCTGCTGCGGTGGCGCAACGACCCGGTCGCGCGTCGCTGGTCGCGGAACACGGGGGAGCTCGCCCTCGCCGACCACCTGGTGTGGTTGCGCGGGGTGCTCGCCTCGGACGACCGCGTGTTGCTCATCGCCGACGAGATCGAGGAGAACGCCGACACCGGGCCCACGCCGGTCGGGATGGTGCGGTTCGACCTGCTCGACGCGGCCGAGTGGGAGGTCAGCATCGCGATCGCTCCCGAGCACCGGGGACGACGACTCGCTCGTCCTCTGCTCGCCGAGGGCGAGCGGGAGCTTCGTCGGCGCCGCTCACCCGGTACCGTGCTGGCGACCGTGCACCGCGACAACACGGCGTCGGTGGCGCTGTTCCGTGCGGCCGGGTACGTACCGGAAGCCGACACCGACACCGACGGCTTCCTGCGGTTGCGCAAGGCAGTCGTGTTGGGAGATGGGTGATGACCTCGATTCGCATCGGCCGCCACGAGATCGGGCCCGACCACGAGCCGTTCGTGATCGCGGAGGTGTCCGGCAACCACAACGGCAGCCTGGACCGGGCGCTGGCCATCGTGGACGCCGTCGCGGACGCCGGGGCGCAGGCCGTGAAGCTGCAGACCTACCGCCCCGACACGATCACGATCGACGTCGACACGCCCGCGTTCCGGCTCAGCGACGACCACGAGTTGTGGAGCGGCGAGAACCTGTACGCCCTGTACGAGCGTGCGCACACGCCCTGGGAGTGGCACGAGAAGCTGTTCGCGCGCGCCCGGGAGCGTGGTCTGGAGGTGTTCTCCAGCCCGTTCGACCCCACGGCGGTGGAGCTGCTGGAGTCGCTCGACGCGCCCGCGTACAAGATCGCGTC
>NZ_JAHUTO010000008.1:0-1187 GCF_019209925.1 Corynebacterium sp. TAE3-ERU30
ACCGCCCCAGTTAAACTACCCACCAGGCACTGTCCCCAACCCAGATCATGGGCCAAGGTTGAGATATCCGAATCGGTCAGAGTGGTATTTCACCGTGCGACTCCACACCAACTAGCGTTAATGCTTCCACGTCTCCCACCTATGCTACACAAACCGACCCGAACACCAATACCAAGTTGTAGTGAAGGTCCCGGGGTCTTTTCGTCCTGCCGCGCGTAACGAGCATCTTTACTCGTACTGCAATTTCACCGGGCCTGTAGTTGAGACAGCAGGGAAGTCGTTACGCCATTCGTGCAGGTCGGAACTTACCCGACAAGGAATTTCGCTACCTTAGGATGGTTATAGTTACCACCGCCGTTTACTGGGGCTTAAATTCTCCGCTTCGACCCACAAAGGGTCTAACAGGTCCTCTTAACCTTCCAGCACCGGGCAGGCGTCAGTCCGTATACATCAACTTCCACGTTTTCGCACAGACCTATGTTTTTAGTAAACAGTCGCTTCCCTCTAGACTCTGCGACCACCACACAGCTATACACCATGTAGGGTCCCCCTTCTCCCGAAGTTACGGGGGTATTTTGCCGAGTTCCTTAACTACAGTTCACCCGCTCGCCTTAGTATTCTCTACTCGATCACCTGTGTCGGTTTGGGGTACGGGCCGGCCATATACATCGCTAGAAGCTTTTCTCGACAGCACAGGATCACCACCATCCCCACTCAGTGGGTACGCATCACGCCTCGCCCTTCAATGTGCCCCGGATTTACCTAGAACACGGACTACACGCTTACACCAACACAACCAACGGTTGGCGTGGCTACCACTCTGTGTCACTCCATCACTTGACTACGACAGATCAGGCCCCACGCATCCTCACACACCACACACCCAAAGGGCGTGTTAGAGGTGATTCTGGGTGGTTAGTATCACTGCATCATCATTGGTCGCATATAACCGGGTACGGGAATATCAACCCGTTTGCCATCGACTACGCCTGTCGGCCTCGCCTTAGGACCCGACTCACCCTGGGAAGACGAGCTTGACCCAGGAACCCTTGATCATCCGGCGGCAAGGATTCTCACCTTGCATTCGCTACTCATGCCTGCATTCTCACTCGCACACACTCCACCATAAGCTTCCGCCACGGCTTCACCGCATGCACGACGCTCCCCTACCCAACAACACACAAAAG
>NZ_JAHUTO010000009.1:0-1098 GCF_019209925.1 Corynebacterium sp. TAE3-ERU30
CCCTGGGTTGCCGAAGATCCCCGAAGCGGAGGAGAACAACACGAACTCCGCCACATCGTGGTCCCGGGTCAGCTCGTGGAGATTCCACGCAGCCAGCGCCTTCGGCGCCATCACGGTCTCGATCCGCTGCGCGGTCATCGACTCGACCACACCGTCATCCAGCACACCCGCGGTGTGAACGACCGCGGTCAACGTCTCGATACCGGCGATCACCCCAGACAGAGCTTCCCGGTCAGCGGCATCACACGCGACCACGGAGACCTCGGCCGGAGCCAAAGACTCCAGCAGCTCCGGCGAGGCCACACCACGACGGCTGAGCAACACCAGACGACGGACACCCTGCTCGACCAACCGGCGCGCCACCAGCCCACCCAGGCTGCCCGTACCCCCGGTGATCAGGACCGTGCCGTCGGGGTTCAGCGGCTGCGGCATCGACAGCACGACCTTGCCGACGTGCTTGGCCTGCGACATGAACCGGAACGCCTCCACCGCCTGGCGCACATCCCAGACCCGCACCGGCAACGGCCGCAACGCACCGGCCTCGAACAGCGCGACCAGCTCGGTCCACATCTCGGCAATGCGCACCGGACCGGCCTCGATCAGGTCGAATGTCTGGTACCGCACGCCTGCGTAGGCCTCGGCCACCTGCTCGGGGTCGCGGACGTCGGTCTTGCCCATCTCCACGAACCGACCACCGCGCGGCAACAACCGCAACGACGCATCCACGAACTCCCCGGCCAACGCGTCGAGCACGACATCCACACCACGACCCTCGGTCGCGGCCAGGAACTTCTCCTCAAAACCGAGATCGCGGGAGGAGGCCAGGTGCTCGTCGGGCAGTCCGACCGCGTCCCACTTGGCCGGGCTCGCGGTACCGAACACCTCCAGGCCCCAATGCTTCGCCAACTGCACGGCCGCCATGCCCACACCACCGGCAGCGGCGTGGATCAGCACCGACTCACCGGCCTGCACGTCGGCCATGTCCCGCAGCGCGTAGAACGCGGTCAGGAACACCAGGGGGAGCGTGGCCGCGTCGGTGAAGGACCAGTCGTCGGGCATCCGCGTGACCATGCGGGCGTCGGCCAACGCCACCGGGCC